>JAFIEP010000024.1 GCA_020832495.1 Acidimicrobiia bacterium
CCCCCCCCCCCCCGCGGTGGGGGGGGGCGCCGACCCGCCGCCCCAAACCCCCCCCTCCCCCCCCCCCCCGCCCAGCCGCGGTGCGCCCACGACGACGGTGACGGCAACCCCGGCGTCACGGCCCGCATCGTGGTCTCCCCCGAGGTCACCGGTGAGATCTACCTGGCCCGCCGGGAGATCTTCGCCTACGAGGTGGCCCGCCAGGCCGACGGATCGTTTCTCGGCCACGTGGACGACGAGTCCGAGCAGCTCGTCGTCGGGGCCTCCGACGACGTCTTCCTGACCGAGACCAACTGGGAGCAACACCCGGACCGCACCAAGAGCCCGCTCATCCTGGCGCCGGTGGATGCCGACTGGGACTGCGAACGGCTGCGGACCGAACGTGACGAGTTGTTCCCGCCGACCCCCGAGGTCGACTGGTAGCCAGTCACGAGGCGGTCACCGGTCAGAAGCGCACCGGGTAGGTGGCCCAGTAGCCCCGCTCCGAGGCCGGGTCGAGGCGGGCCGGGTCGTCGGGGTCGGGTCGGGCCCCGGCGTCGAGCACGGCGCGCACGGCCACGGCCACAAGCCCGTAGAGGTGCTCGTCACCCGGCGGTTCGTCGCCCACCGCCATGCCCGCCGCCAGCTCCTGGCCGATGCAGGCGTGCATCCCCAGCCCGAAGCTGAGCCCCCAGCGCCCCACACCGGACGCCAGCTCACGGTCGGGGTCGAACCGGTCGGCATCGTCCCCGAAGGCGGCCGGATCCCGGTTGGCAGCCATCAGGTCGATGACCACCAGGTCGCCCGCCGCCACCCGACGACCGCTCGACAGCTCCACGTCCTCGAGCGCCCAGCGCATGGCCACCGGGCTCGAGGGATGCAACCGCATCGTCTCGTGCACACATCGCTGCAGGAAGGCCAGGTCGCCGGAGTCCTCCGAGCCCAGCGTGAAGATGCTGTGCAGGGTGCGGACGAAGGCGGTGGCCGAGGTGTGGGCGCCGGCCAGCAGGTAGAAGCACGTCTCGCGCAACACCACGTCCGCCGGCAGGCGGAGGTCGTCGCTGTTGCGCAGCAGCACCGCCAGCACGTCGCGGGGCAGGTCGTCCTCGGTGATCTCGCCTGCGTCGAGGCGAGCGAGGGCTCGGCGGCGTCGCTCGACGGACGGCTGCAGGAACTCGCCGTCGAACGCCTCGAGCGCGGCGGCCACCTCGGCCGCCTTCGCCTCCCGGTCGCCGGCGTAGTGGGCCAGCGTGGCCCCCTCGATGAAGCGCATCATGTAGGAGTAGAGCCGGAACGTCTCCTCCGCCGTACCGGCGGGCCGGTCCACCCCGGCGGTGAAGGCGGCCAGGTTCATCATCATCTGGTGGCTGAGGCCGACCAGCTCGGCCGAGCCCGCAGCCACGTGCGGGGCGAGGGTCTCCTCCACGATGGGTGGGAACAGCTCGCGCTCGTAGCTGGTGTGGACGGCACGGCGGAACAGACGGTTCTCCAGGCGGCGTCGGGCCCGGTGCTCGTCGCCGTGGAGGTTGACGAGCACGTCGGCCATGACCACCTCGCCGGCGTCGTAGAGCGCCTGGCGCAGCTCCTTACGGCGGAAGGCGTCACGCGCCTCGGCGTAGGTGCTGACGGTGACCGTCGGCGGATCGGTGCGGTTCACGGCTGCACCACCTCCCGGGTGAGGAGTTGGCGGGACCACACACCCACCGCCTCGCCGGCCAGGGGCGAGCGGGTGGGCCAGGGCCGGTCCAGGTCGACGGGCCGACCTCGGCTGACCACGTGCCGCAGGCGCCGCCGGTCCCCGAGCAGCGAGATGTCGGCGGTGGGGTCACCGTCCACCACCACCACGTCGGCCGCTGCGCCGGGCACCACCACGCCGATGGAGTCCATCGGCCGTCGCAGGGCCAGCGCGCCGTTGCGGGTACCGCACGAGATGGCCTCGAGGGGGGTGAGGCCCAACAGGTCGACGAACAGTTCGAGTTCGCGGGCGTGCCAGTGGCCGTAGGGGGTGAGCGAGAAGCCGCTCTCCGACCCGCACAACAGCGGCACCCCGGCGTCGTAGGCGGTGCGCACCATGGCGGCGGTGGCCTCGAGCTCCCCGCGGAAGATGTCGACCTGGGTCGTCATGGCCCCCACCGCCGCCCCGTGGTCCACCAGGTTGGCCAGGAAGGTGAAGGTGGGGGCGATGGCCGAGCCGGCCTCGACCACGGCCTCCACCGCGGCCTCGTCGAGGTAGCTGGCGTGCAGGATGAGATCCACACCGGCCTCGGCGGCCAGCCGGGTGGACTCGGCGCTGCGGCAGTGGGCGATGGTGGGGGTGTCGAGGGCGTGGGCGGTGTCGGTCACCGCCCGCAACTCGTCGAGCGACCACACGGTGAGCTCGCCCCGATGGTTGGGCACCGAGCCGGTGACGTGGATCTTGATCCAGTCGGCGCCGTACTTGACCTGCTGGCGGGTGGTGCGCACGATCTCGTCCCGGTCGCCCATGACGTGGGCGTAGCCGAGCTGGCCCCCGTCGGGGATCAGCCGCCCGGCCGTGCCACCCGCAGCGGTGAGCAGCGCGTTCAGCCCCGACGTCATGCGTGGTCCTTCCACCAGGCCGGCCTCGATGCCGTCGCGCAGGGCCGGACCCAGGTCGTGAATGCAGTCGGCGTCGAGAAAGCCCGTGACCCCGGCCCGCAAGAGCTTGGGCACGTTGAAGGCCGCCACCAGCATGGCCGTCGAGGCAGGTCGGTGGAAGAACAACTCGTCGTTGCTGGCCGGCTCACCGAAGGTGATGTGGCAGTGGGCATCGATGAGCCCCGGCATGACCGTGCAGCCCCGGACGTCGAGGCGCTGGACGTCGGGGGCAGCCGACCCGGCGGCGTCGGGGCCCACGGCCACGATGCGATCGGGTTCGAGGAGGACGTCGGTGTCGTCGCGACGGGCGGCGCCGGTGCCGTCGACGAGTGCTCCTCCCTCGAACAGCACCTGGGACGGCGTGGTCGTCTCAGCCATCGGTGGTCCCTTCGTCGGCTCGGTGGGGATGGTCGGAGAAGAACTGCCACACCACCTCGGTGCCGTCGATCTCCTCGGTGGTCGGCCCCAGCAGCGACTCGCTCAGCATCGAGAACTCACTGCCCGGCCAGGTGTGGCCACCGCCGTCGACCACGACCAGCGTCACCGTGCCGCCGCCGTCGCAGCTGCGGTAGATGGTGGCCTCGACCGAGGGTGCGATCTCGTCGACCTCGGGGGTGGTGGCGCAGCCGTTGCGAGTGGACCAGGCGGCGGCCACCCCGCGGACGTCGGCGAAGGGCAACCCGTCGAAGGCCCGGCGGCTCTCGTCACTCCACTCGAGCGTGTCGAGCGCCGGGTTCGGCCCGCCCTCGAAACTCACGAACTCGTCGTCGGTGCCGTGGACGGCCAGGAAGGGCACCGCCCGCTCGGGGTCGCAGTCCCGGGGGTCGTGTGCCCCGGCGACGGCCGCCACCGACGCAACCCGGTCGGACAGCTCGCAGGCCACCAGCGACGCCAGGAACGCCCCGTTGGAGAAGCCGACGACGTGCACCCGGTCGAGGTCCACACACACCTGCGCGCCGACGTCGTCGATGACCGCCGTCAGGAAGGCGATGTCGTCGGGCAGGTCGTCGTGAGGCACGGCGTTCCAGTAGGGCAGGTCGCTCGAACCCTGCGGGGTGGCCACCACGAAGCCTTCCTCGTCGGCCAGGTCCCCGAAGGCGCTCATGGACGTCTGCAGCGCGGCGCCGCTGAGGTACCCGTGCAGGTCGACCACCAGCGGCGCCGGCTCGTCGTCGACGGCGGCCCCGACGTGCAACAGATAGCTGCGCTCGACGCCGCCCGATGCGAGCGACACCTCGGTCGGCGTCTCCGCTGGCTCGAACGTCGGCTCGGCGCAGCCGGCGCTGTCGCTGGTTGCAGCCTCCTGGGCCGCTGGCACCTCGTCGGTCGTGGACCCGCACCCGCCGAGCACGGCGACGGCCAGCACCGACACCGCCGGCACGGCCCAGCGCCTCCGTCTCCTCGGCATCCACCACCGTCCCCCACTAATCACTGAACATTGTTTAGCACGGTCGGCCAGGTCATCGACCAGCCTGAACGGCGGCGTGCCACCATGGCGCCATGCGCTCCACCGACCGATGGCCACTCACCGCCCGCCTGGCCCGGCTGGCCCTCACCCACCCCGAGCCCCTGCTGCGCCTGCTCGGCCAGCGCACCCCGGTGTGGAGCGACGGACGCAAGCTGCACCCGTCGATGCAGTTGCTGTGCGCAGCGGCCACCCGGGCGGGCCGCGGTGACCGGCCATTCGAGGTGGCCCGCATGCGGCGGGAGATGCACGGCCTCGCCCGCCGCTTCTCGCCGCTGCGCCAGGGCGTGCGGGTCCACGACCGGGTCGTGGACGGAACCGACGGGCCGGTCCCGCTGCGGCTCTACCGCCCCTACGGCGCCGCCGCCCCGCTGCCGGTGGTGCTCTACCTCCACGGCGGCGGGTTCGCCGTCGGGGACCTCGACACCCACGAACCCACCTGCCGGCTGCTGGCCGACGTGGCCCGCTGCGTGGTGGTGTCGGTGGACTACCGCCTGGCGCCCGAGCACCCGTTCCCCGCAGCAGTGGACGACGCCGTGGCTGCCTACCGCTGGCTCCTCGACCACGTCGACCACCTCGGAGCCCGCCCCGACCAGGTGGGGGTGATGGGCGACTCGGCCGGCGGCACGCTCGCTGCGGTGCTCTGCCTCGAGGCGCGCCGGCTCGGCCTCCCCCAGCCTGCTGCGCAGTGCCTCGTCTACCCCCTGTGCGACCTGCACCTGCGGGCGGCGTCGTACCGCACGTTCGCCGCAGGGTTCTCCCTCGACCTACGGGCCATCGAGTGGTTCCGGAGCCAGTACGCCCCTGACGACGCCACCTGGGGCGACGAGCGTGTGTCACCCCTGGCCGCCACCGACCTCTCCGGGCTGGCCCCGGCGCTGGTGGTGACCGCCGGCTTCGATCCGCTGCGCGACGACGGCGAGCAGTACGCCGCCGCGCTGGCCGACGCCGGCGTCCCCGTCATCTACCGCTGTTACGACGACTTCATCCATGCCTTCCACGGCATGCTCGTGCACCCCGACACCGCCGCTGCCAGCGAGGAGATCGACGAGATGTTCGGTCTGCTGCTGCGCGGCGAGCTCCCCTGAAACCTTCCCCCCGTGCCGCTACCCTGGGGTCAGTACACCCGCCCTGGGGGGCAGCGATGACACAGGACCCGTGGGATTTCCTACCTGACGACGACCGCGACGACAACGGTCTCGACAACGACGGTCTGGGCGACGCGGAGCCGCCCGACGGGGGTCCAGAGGCCGCTGCGCTCCACGTCACCGACGATCCCGACGCGGAGCTCGACGAGGGCGAGCCCACACCGCAGCCGCCGACTTCCGACCAGCGGGGGTACGACGACGAGGAACCCGACGCCACGCCGCAGCTCTTCGGATTCGACGAGTCCGCGGACGTCGACGGCGACATCGGCGAGGAGCTCGAGGAATCGGACGGCGCTGCCGAGGACGTCGAGTCGCTCCTCGAACGCCAGCACTACGCCTTCCCCGGCGACGACACCGACGACGCAGCGGCCACGCACCACACCAACGGCAACGGCCGTATCGGGAAACGAGCGACCCCGCAGATCACCGCCGATCGTTTGCGGGGCCTGCTCGAGGCCGAGCAGCAACGCCTCCGCCAACTCCACGCGGCCATGGAGCGCGATGGCGTCCACGCTGCGGGTGTGAGCGACGACCTCGGGGACCTCTCCCACGCCCACCAGCACGCGGCCGACCTCGGCACCGAGACCTACGAACGCGAGGTCGAGCTGTCGCTGGCCCACGAGATCGAGGACGAACTCCGCGAGGTGGATCGGGCGCTCAGTCGACTGGCCGACGGACACTTCGGGCTGTGCGAGGCCTGTGGTGCTGCCATCGACCCGGCCCGGCTCGAGGCGCTACCGGCCACCCGCTGGTGCGTGGCTCACGCCGCCGACCGGTCGGCGACGGCCGCCCCCCGCTGATCAGGCTTCGAACGCGGCCACCAACGCCGCCCAGGCAGCGTCGAGGTCGGCGCCGTCGGGGAAACGGTGGCGCAGTTCGAGGTCCACCATGCCGTGTGCGGCCGCCCACAACGCACGCGAGCGGTGCTCGTCACCGTCGACGGCAGCCACCACCGGCGCAGCGGCACGCTCCTCGATCTCAGGGTCGATGCGCTCCCGTTCGAGGGGCACGGCGGTGGCCACCCGGTAGAGCGCCGGGTTGGCCAACGCCCACGTGCGGTAGCCGGCAGCCAACTCGGCCAACGTCGGCCCGGCGTCCGCCAGCGCGTCGCCCATCGACTGCAACGCCCGCTGCTGGAGCGCACCCAGCAACTCCTGCTTGTCGCGCAGGTGCTTGTAGAGCGACGGCGCCTGCATGCCCACCTCGGTGGCCAGGCGCCGCATGGTGAGACCCTCGATGCCGTCCTCGTCGAGGAGGCGTTCGGCGGCGGTGAGGATCTCCTCGCGGCGGGCGGCCCGCCGGGTGGCCACCGGCGACGGACGGTCGGCCAGGCTCACGACTCGACGTCGCCGTTCGTCGGTGTGAGGCGGAAGACCGGGTGACGGGGGGCGATGCGGGCCAGGTCGTCGTCGGTGGAGGTGTCGTCGACCCCGTCGAAGAAGGCACCCACCTCGGCCTTCCAACGGGCCAGGTAGGCCCGCAGGACCGGAACCTTGTCGGCATCGTCGAGTTCGTGGGCCACCACGTCGGTGTGGCGGCGGCCGACACGCACCGACGCCTCTCCGGCTGCCCGGAGGTTGCGCACCCACTGGGTGACCCCCCGCGGCGCCACCAGGTAGTCGACCCCGTCGAGGGTGAGCACGTTCACCGGCACCCGGCGGAGTGCACCGCTGCGGCGGCCCCGCACCTCGAGGATCCGGCTGCCCCACACGCTGATCCCTCGGCGGGTGAGGAAGGCAACGATGGGGTTCATGACCCGCCGGGTGACGAACCCGGGCGGGCGGTAGGTAGGAATGGTGGTGGACACGGTGGCTGTCATGGCGACTCCTCGATGAGCTATCGGTGTTAGCCATTCTGGCGAACGTTGTTAGCCTTGTCAAGGTCGGTCGTCAGGAAACCCAGGCACCCCGTCGTCGAGCGGCACGCCGAAGGTGCGGAGCGCCATCGACACCAGGGTGTACTGCCCCACGGCGAACACCAGGTCCATGAGCTGCTGGGTGGACCATCGCTCTGCCAACGCAGCCCAGGTGTCGTCGCTCACCACCTTGTCGTCCACCAGTTCGTCGACGGCGCGCAGCAACCAGCGGTCGTCGTCGGACCAGGCCGGGTCGTCCCGGTCGCCGGTGACGCGCACGATCTCGTCGGGGTGCAGGCCAGCCGCCTCGCCGATGGACGTGTGCTGGCCGAACTCGTAGGCCGACCCGCACCGCCACCCGGTGCGCAGGATGGCCAGCTCGCGCTCTCGGGCGGGCAACGTGCTCTTGGCCAGCACGTGCCCGCCGAACACCAGCCAGCGCTTCAGCAGCTTCGGGTGGTGGGCCAAGGTGGCGAAGATGTTGAGCCCGCCGGTGGCTTCCATGATGGCGGCGGTCTCGTCGTCCCAGTCCGCCGCGGTGGTGGGCGGGAGCCGGGGTCGTTCGTGATCGGGCATGGTTCCTCCAGGTGTGTCAGCCGACCTTGGCCGACTGGCCGCCGTCGACCGGCAACAACACGCCGGTCACGAAGCGGGCCTCGTCAGACGCCAGGTAGGCCACGGCGTGGGCCACGTCCCAGGCGCTGCCCTGCTTGGCGCCGAGGGGCACCAGGGCGTCACGCAGCGACCGCAGTTCGTCGGGGTCGATGTCGGTGGCCGCGGCGATGCCCTCGACCGCCATGGGCGTGTCCATGAGTCCCGGCAGCACGGCGTTGACCCGCACCCCTCGCCGCGCGCTGGACATGGCCAGTTGCTGGGTGAGGGCGTTCACCCCGGCCTTGGAGGTCTTGTAGGCAAGATACGGCGTCGCACACACCGAGGCGACCGACGAGATGTTGACCACCGACCCCGAGCCCTGCCGGCGCAGATGGGGCAGCACGTGCTTGCAGGTCATCCACATGCCCTTGAGGTTGACGTCGTGGATGAGGTCCCAGGCGTCCTCTTCGAGCGAGGTGGCCCCGGCATCGCCCGCACCGATGCCGACGTTGTTGACCAACACGTCGATGTGCCCGTAGCGCTCGAGGGCCACCTCGGCGATGCGAGCACAGTCCGCCTCTGAGGTGATGTCGGCCCGCAGCGTCGAGGCCGTCACCCCGTCGCCGCACTTCGCGAGCGTCTCGGCCGCCGAGTCCTCGTCGCGGTCCACGGCCAGCAGCGTGGCGCCTTCGGAAGCCAGCAGGATCGAGGTGGCCCGACCGTTGCCGATGGTGGCCCCGGGCGTCTGGCCGGCGCCGACCACCACCGCCACCTTGCCCTCGAACCTCGGCCCGGACCTCGGTCCGCGGCGGTCGTCCATGTGTCCCCCGATCAGGCCGCCCGGGGACCCCCCACCAGGCGCTCGTTGAGCGTACCGTCCTCGCCGAACAGCAGGGTGCGCCACTGCTCGAGGAGTTCCGAGGTGTCGCGGTCGTCGGGGTGGAAGTCGGGGCGGTTGTAGTCCCGCAACTGGCGCCAGAGGTCACGCTTGAGGAACGCCGAGCGTCGCAGGCGGCCGAGGCTGGCGCCCAACGTGCGCGGCCGGTAGGTGGCCCGGTCGCCAGCCATGGAAAGGACGATCTGCACGAGCTGGCTTCCGATGAAGCCCACGGTGATGGCGTTCATGGTGATGGTGCGGGTGCGTTCGCTGCCGCCCACCGCCCGGTAGACGTCGAAGGCCACCGCCTTGTGCTCGTTCTCCTCGAGGGCGTGCCACAACAGGATGTCGAGCACCGCAGCGTCGCCCACCTGCCGGCGGGCCTCCTCGTTCGACAGCAACCACTCGGCCAAGGTGGCGGTGTAGTGCTCGAGCGCAGCGGTGGCCGCCAGGTTGGCCTTGGGCGACATGATCCGCTCACGGGTGGTCAACGCCCAGCGGGTGAATGCCTCGATGCGGCGGGTGGGGTACCCCAGCTCCGCCAACCGTTCGTTGAGCTCGCGGTGCTCGCGACCATGCACGGCCTCCTGGCCGATGAAGCCCGCCACCTGGCGTCGCAGGGCGGGATCGGTGATCTGGTGGCGGAGGCGGCGGACCGAACGGACGAAGAAGTCCTCACCGTCGGGGAAGACCGACGACAGGCTGGCCAGCACGTGGCTCATGATGAGGTCCCCGTCGCCGGCATAGTGCTTGGGCAGGTCGGCCAGGGTCGGCGCGAACGAGATCCGGCGGGTCGGCACGGCCCGCTCCGGGTTGCTGCTCTGCTGCGGCGGGGTGTCGAGCTCGGGCGTGTCGATCAGGGCCATGGCGCGATGCTAGGTGAATTGAGTAAATTGCTCAAGTGCTCAATTCTGTGACCCATGGCTCACCTGTGCCCCGCTGGTATCGTCCGGTCCATGGCGGATGACGTCGGCAAGGGTGCGCAGACCCGCCAGGCAATCCTGCGCTCGGCCATCGCCCGCTTCGGCGCCGACGGCTACCGGGCCACCACCGTGGCCAGCATTGCCCGCGACGCCGAGGTGGGCGCCACCATCACCTACGCCTACTTCCCCAACAAGGAGGCGCTCTTCCGCGCTGCGCTCGACGAGGACGCCGCTGCGGTGATTCGTGAAGGGGTGTCGGTCATCTTCGCCGAGGACGACCCCGACGTCTGGCGCAAGACCCTCATCTTCACGTTGGTGGTGGCCATCGAACGCCATCCCCTGGCCCGCCGGGTGCTGGCCGGGCTCGAACCTCACGTCACCGCCCACATGCTCGAACTCCCGGCGCTGGCCGAGCTGCGCAAGGCCCTGACCGAGAAGCTGCGCAGCGGCCAGGCGGCCGGCACCGTCCGGGGCGACATCGATCCCCATGCGGTGGGCGGTGGCGCCGTGGCCATCGTCATCTCGTTGCTCATGGCCGTGGTGCAGTTCGGACCCGAGGGCGTCGAGATGTACAACCCCGACGTGCAGGCCGTGTTCGACGCCGTCTTCTCACCCGTCCGATGAACGCATCGCTCACCGCCCTGGTGGAGGCCGCCCGAGCGGACGTGGACGACGGGCCGCTGCCCGGGTGCCAACTGACGCTGGCCCGCCACGGCGAGGTGGTCCTGTCGGTCGCCCTCGGCGACGCCACCACCGACGACCGCTACCTGCTGTTCTCGTGCACCAAGGCGCTGACCGCAGCGTCGGTGTGGCGACTGCTGGGCGACGGCCGACTCGAACTCGACCGCCCGGCAGCCGACCTGCTGGTGGAACTGCGCGACGCCGGCCTGTCGACCGTCACCCCGCGTCACCTGCTCACCCACACCGGTGGCTTCCCCCACGCTCCCATGGGGCCGCCCGAGTGGTGGACCAGCGCCACCCGCCGCCAGCAGATGGCCCGGTGGCAGCCCGAGTGGCCTCCTGGCGAACGGTTCGAGTACCACGCCGGCTCGGGCCACTGGGTGCTGGCCGAGCTGATCCAAGCCCTCACCGGGGTCGACCACCGCCGGTTCTTCGCCGAGGAGGTGGCCGCGCCGCTCGGCTCGGCGCTCACCCTCGGCACCACCGACCTGGCCGGGCTCCGGCCGCCGGTGCTCGTCGGCCACCCGCCGAGTGCCGAGGACCTGGCCGCGCTCGGGCTCAGCGACGAGCAGGACCTGGGCGCCGCCAGCGACGACGACATCGCGCTGTGGAACGAGCCCGCCACCATGGCCCTCGGTCGCCCCGGCGGCGGCGGCATCGGCACGGCGGCGAGCCTTGCGCTCTTCTACCAGGCGCTGCTCCACAACCCCGGCGGTCTGTGGGACGCCGAGGTGCTGCGAGCGGGCACCGCCGAGGTCGCCTGCGACCTGCCCGACCCGCTGACGGGCGTGCCGGCGCTGCGCACCCTCGGGCTGTCGCTGGCCGGTGACGACGGGCTCGGTGTGCTGCGCGGCTACGGCGAGGGCTGTTCGGGGACCACGTTCGGGCATCTCGGCCAGGGCGGGCAGATCGCCTGGGCCGATCCGGTGAGCGGGCTGTCGTTCTGCTACCTCACCAACGGCATGGACGCCGAGCTGCCCAACCAGTGGCGTCGCCTGCACGAGCTGTCCACGCTGGCCGCCGCCTGCGCCGACTGACACGGCCGCACCAGCTCTGCCAACCTGGGGACGTGCAGGACCCACCCGACGCCGCCCGGCTACTGACCGCCATGGCCGACACCCTCGAGCAGCGGGTGCTCGGCGAGCTGGCCGGCTCGGCGCAACACCAGGCCCGGGTGGTGGCCAACCTGTGCCGGGTCCTGGCCCGCGAACACGAGCTGGACCCGGCCCTCGACGCCGCCGCCCGGCAGGGGCTGGCCGACCTGCTCGCCGCCGACGACCAGCTCGCCACCGATGAGCTGACCACCGACGGGCTGTGGCGCGCCTGCGCCGAGCACATCGATGAGCTCGACGAGGTCGCAACCCACCGGGTGCTCACCGAGATCGTGCGCGGCAAGGTGGCCGTGGCCAAACCCGAGTATCTCCGCCCCGACGACCAGCCCGAGGCACCGTGACCGCCGAACGTGCTGACCAACTGACCGACGGCCTGGCCGCCGTCCTCGGCGACGCACGGGGCGACGTCGCCGTCCGGGTCGACGGCACCGCCTCGGTGGGCGCCACCCGGCGCACCCTGTTCGCCACCGTGGAGGGGCCCGACGGCGAGACGCCGGTGGTGGTGCAGCTGGCCGGGCTGTCGCTCGACGGCCTCTCCCCCGCCACCGAGGCCGCCCTGGTGGCAGCGGCGCGCCGCGCCGGCGTCCCCGCCCCCGAGGTGCTGGCCGCCGACGACGAACCCGAGGCGGTGGGCCAGCCCTTCTCGGTGGCGCGACAGGTCGAGGGCCTCACCGTCCCCCGCCACGTACTGCGCGCCGTCGCCGCCGACCCTGCGCTCGGTGAGCGACTCACCGAGCAGCTGGGAACAGCCCTGGCCCGGCTCCACGCCATCGACGTGGCCACCATCGACGACGGGGTGCCTCGCCGGACCGACCCCACCCCCACCGAGGCCGCCATCGCCCACCTACGGAGCATCGCTGCGGGCCTGCCACCGTCGCCGGTGGTGGCGCTCGGCGTGCGCTGGCTGGCGCACCACCATCCGGCCCCGGCGCCCGCACCGACGGTCGTGCACGGCGATCTCCGCAACGGCAACCTGATCGTGGCCGATGCGGCCGCCTCGGAGGGAGGGCTGGCCGCCATCATCGACTGGGAACTGGCCCACGTGGGTGACCCCATGGAGGACCTGGCCTGGCTGTGCCTGCGGTGCTGGCGATTCGGCAACGACGACCTGCCCGTCGGCGGGTTCGGTCACCTCGACGACCTCGTCGACGCCTACGAGGCGGCCGGCGGCACCTTCCGACCCGACGCCTTCGCGTGGTGGGAAGTGGCCCGCACGGTGTGGTGGTGCCTCGTCCTGGCCCTGCAGGCCAGCGCCTTCACCCACGGGCTGTCCGACTCGATCGTGCTGGCCGCCAGCGGTCGACGGGTGGCCGAGCTCGAGTACGACCTGCTGCACCTCATCGACCCCTCCCGGAGCTGACCATGCCCGTCCTCGAAAACCACCACGACCTGGCCCACCCCGTCGAAGGCGACGAGGCGTGGAGCGAGTCGTACTACTTCAACTGCTACGACCCCGACACCGACGCCGGCTTCTTCACCCGCATCGGTGTTCGCCCCAACGAAGGCACCATCGACAGCCATTTCGCCCTGTGGTTGCCGTCGGGTGACGTGGCCCACCTCCGCCAGGTCGACGAGATCACCACCATGGTCGACCGTGACCTGCAGGCCGGGCCGGTGCGCTACGTCATGGACGAGCCCATGCAGCGCTGGCAGCTGCGCGCCGAGGGGACCGCGCTGCTGCAGCGCCTCGACGGCAGCGGCGAGGTGGGCGAACTCACCATCGCAGCCGACGTGACCTTCGACGCCCTCACCCCCGCCATCGGCGTCGACGGCCAGGGCACCGAGCGGAGGTCGACCTCCAGCGCCGCCACCGCAGCCAACGTGGGCAAGGGCCACCTCGAGCAGGCCGGGCGCTGGTCGGGCTGGGTGGAGGCCGACGGCGTCCGCCACACCCTCGGTGACGCCCGGGGCAACCGGGACAAGTCGTGGGGGCCGCGTCGCTGGGGAGGCCCCACCATGTGGCGGTGGTTCTCGGTCAACGTCGGCGGTCACGCCCCCGGCGAGGGCACCCACCTCGGAGGCATCCGCATCGGTTCGGCCGAGGCCGAGGACCTGCACCGAGGGTGGGTGTGGCGCGACGGCACCCACGCCAGCGTGCGCCAGTGGGACGTGCGCACCGAGGTGGCCGACGACGGCTGGACCCAGCGAGTAGTGCACCTGGCCGTGTCGGACAAGGCCGACCGCACCACCCACCTGCGCGGCGACCTGCTGCGGGTGGCGCCACTGCCTCGAAAGGCCGGCGGCCAGGTGACGGTGGTGAACGAGGGCCTCACCCGCTGGTCGCTCCTCGACGGGCCGAGCTCGCCCGACGGACCCGAGCCCGAGGTGCTCGGCGTGGGCTACGGCATCGCCGAGTACCTCAACCAGCTCGGGGCCGACAACCTTCCGGTGGTGCCGGTCGAGTGAGCGACGGAGGTCGGCTCAGCAGAGCGTGAAGCTGAGTTCGTCGGCGCCGGCGTGGTTGTAGTCGGTGGTGTTGCCTGCGGCCCGTGTGGCGGTGAGCACGAAGCGGACCCGGGTGGCGGTGGTGGGCACAGAACCCGTGATGGACTCGAACGACCACGTCAGCCCAGTGGTCGTCGTCGGCCCGATGGTGGCGGTGGCCACCACGGCGTCGGCTGCATCGACCATCACCGCATCGAGCTGCATCGTGTCGCCCTCTTCGCCGGTGAGGTAGCCCTCGAGGAGATAGCCGGCGCCCTCGCCTTCACACGGGAGCGGGATGTCGAGGGTGGTGGCGGTAGCGGGCGACGCCGCCGCGCCGATCGGCCCCGAGAACAGGTTGTCGCCACCCGCGGTCGTCGGTGGGGCCGACGGATAGCTCCCATTCGACGCAGCGGTGGTGTAGCTGAGGACACGGAATCCATTGGCCGTCGTCCAGAAATCCGGCTCACCCGGTGGCGGTCCTCCGATGCCGGCAACAGGGTCGTAGTCGGGATCAGTACCGATGACGACGGTCTCGGCGCTGGGGTTGGGAATCAGGTTCGACCCGTCGGCGCACCCGACACAGCTCTGGGCGGCAGCGGCATGCACGCTGAGCAGCGACGGCGCAGCCCAGACCCCGACGCCGACGGCCCCGCCGCCGAGCAACACGTTCCGCCGGGACGCTCGCACAGCCACAGGTGAATGCTAGCCACCAACGCAGTCCGGTACGGTGACGACGCGACCCACACGGCGGGTCCCGTGCGACGGAGGGCGGACTCGATGCCGGCGACGACACAACCCCTACGGCAGCGTCGGGTGGCGATCGCTGCGCTGTTGGCCGTACTGGCCCTCCTCGTCGGCGGCCGTGCCGTCGCCCCGAGCGGGGCCACACCGCTCGACGAGGACACGCTGGTGGTCACCCGGCTCGCCCAGCAGTCCCACGGGGACGGCAAGGGGCAGGGCTCGGCGGTCGCCGTCGCCGGCGGCGTGGTGGCCGTGTCGAACGGTGGATCGGACCCGGAAGGGTTCAGCGACGACGCCGCGCAGGTCTACATCTATGCAGAGGACTACCCCGTGCCTGGTGCCTGGGGTCTGGCCACCACCCTCAACCGGCAGTCGGCTGACGGCAAGGGTTCACACCGTTGGGGGCAGAGCATCGCGCTGTCGGGCACGACGTTGGCAGTCGGCGATCCCGACGAGGACTGCTCCGACGTCACCGGCGACACAGCCGACAACTGCAAGGGCCAGGTGGTGTTGTTCACCATGGGCGACGACCCCACCGACTGGACCTATTGGGCGTCGATCAGCCCTGACCAGGCGAACGAGCGCAACAATCTGGGCAGCTCCGTGGCACTCGACGGCGACTGGTTGGTGATCGGCGCACCCGGCACCCACCTCGGCGATGTCTTCGAAGGTCCCCCCAGCCTGTGGCCCTCCGCTCCGTACGTGGAGATCTGGGATCTCTCGGCGGGTCCCGGCACGGCGCCGACCAAGGCCTACAAGGAGCGATCGTTCGGGTTCCACCTCGGTGTGATCGGCGCCACCGGCTCCGAACTGGGCAAGGTCGTGGCCATCGACGGCGACTACGCCTTCTTCGGGGCGCCACACTCGGATCAGAGCAGCCAGGGCAAGCTGTGCAGCGCCCAGTACTACTCGAAGGGCACGGACTCGTCGGGCAACCCCAACGCACCGGCCTGGCACACCGTGCACCCCTGCATCAGCGGTCAGGCCGAGACCCCCTGGCCCTTGGCGATAGCGGTGTCCACGGCGGGTGGCCAGGTGGCACTCAGCGCGCCGAACGAGCCCACCAGCCCAGGCGGTGGCGACACGACCGGCGTGGTGTTCATGTACGACCTCCAGCCCGGCGCGGCACCGACCTGCGCCAACCCGTTCGCTTCCGACCCGGCGACCTGCCTGGCGCTGCAATCGGGCGGTGTCGACTCGGGCGCGCTCCTCGGCACGTCGCTGGCCTTCTCCAACGGCGGCTCCTACTTGTTTGCCGGCGCACCGGGGGCGGCGAGCGGGGTCGGCGAGGTCGTGGTCTACGACAAGGCGCTCACCTCACCGCCGAACGAGATCAACAGCTACGGGGTGCGCGGCTCGTTCCAGAACTCGGCCGACTATCGCGCCGCCGGCTCGCAGTTCGCTGCCACCGCTGCGGTGGGGAGCGGCGCCAGCCCCGGGGAGCAGGTCGCCGTGTTCGGGGCGCCCCAGCAGTCGAATCCCGACCCGCCGAAGAGCACCGGCTTCGCCTACGTCTTCGAGGGCATCCTCCCGGCACAGCTCGGACTCTCGGTGACCGCCGCGCAAGAGGTCATCCCCGCCGTCGAGGGGCAGACCGGTACGTTCACCGCCGAGCTGAGCAACTCGTCGGGCGCCGACGCGTCCGGCGTGAAGCTCGTCGCCAACCTGACGGGTCCCGGCATACCGGGCCTGCAGTCGATCGTCCCCACCGGCGGCTTCCAGCCGGACGGCTTCTGGGACTGCTTCGCCGACGAGCCTCTGTGCGAGGCAACAGGCGACTTCCCGACCGGTGAGACCACCACTTTCCAGATCACCGTCGACATGCTGTCGCCGAACCTCACGTTGCCGGGCCTCTACGACATGGTGATCACCGCCACCTGGGACAACCCATCGATCGGGGCGACCGTCACCGCCGCCACCGGGGTTCTCGTCGGTGACGCGGCGGGCAAGGCCACGCTGTCGGCCACCTCCGCCGACGACGGAGTCGTCCCCCCGGGCGGCGCAGCGTCGTTCGACCTTGCGGTGGGCAACGACGGCGCGGTGCCACTCCAGAGCCCCTACGTGACGGCCACCGGCCAGATCAATGTCCCCTACCAGGGTGACCCGTTGGTGGTGCCGCTCGTCCTCACCACCACCGAGCCGGGCTGGTCGTGCGCCACGACGGCCTGCACGGGCCCTGCCACCATGGCGGCCGGGCAGACGGTGCCGATCACCGCCACCGCCGTCGTGCCGTCGCTCGAGCCCGCGCCGGGCCTCCTGTCCATCGACACCTACGACCTCGACGTGGACGTCGAGGTGACGTGGCGCAACTCGCCCACCGGTGTGGCCGGCATCGACACCACGACCGGCACCACCGTCGGCAACCCGTGGCGGATCGAGCCGGCCAGCTCCGGGGAGTTCTACGTGGAGGAGGAGGGCTTCGTGTCGTTGGTCATCACCAACGTGGGAACGACCACCATTGCGGGCGTACAGATCAGCGCCGACGTCTACGCCCCCGGCGACCCCGTCGTCGTGGACCCGCGCGTGGCTGGGGCGAGCACCGGCCAGTGCACCGCCGTGTTCCCGACGCCGCAGAGGTTCGACGTGCCGGCGTGTCCTGGCGCACCAGGGGCGGTGGTGGCCCCGGGCGAGAACCTCCAGATGGCCATCGACATCGCGATGGGTCCCTTGGCCCCCGGCACGACCCCGGAGGTGAACGGATCGTTCGACGTCTCCTGGCTGCAACCGACGGCGGTGGGGATCCCCGGGATTCCCGTCAACGCGCCGGTGTCGGTAACGGCCGACACCACCGTCGCCGCCGAGCTCAGCTCGCCACCGCCCGCCCCCGGTGAGGAGGCAACGATCGACGTCGTCGCCACCAACGTGGGCCCGTCCCCGGTGCCCGCACCGACGGTGCACCTCCGCGCCAGCGACGGCCTGCAGGTCCTGGCCGCTGAGCTGGCCGACGGTACACGTGTCCCGGTGGAGCCCGGCCCCGTCGACCGGAACGAGCCGATTGCCGACGGATGGCGCTGTTCGGTCGTCGACGACGGGGTCGCTTGCACCACGCCTGCGCACCTGCGGGCCGGGGGCACCCACGCCATGACCTTGCACCTGGCGACTGCCGCCACTGCCCGGCCGGGCACCGAGGAAACCGTCGTGCTGACCTTCACCGGCGGCCACGACGAGATCGACCCGTCCACCAGCACAGTGACCGTGTCGGTGCCCGTGACCGATGGCCCCGAGGCTGCCGGCCCGTCCTCGGCTGGAGCCCCGCCTGCGGGAGCAACTCCCGCACGTGCCGTCGCCAGCAGCGGTCGCTTGCCGCGCACCGGCCTGGCCGTCGGCGGTGTCGTGATCCTCGGGGCACTGCTCGCTCTCGGTGGCGCCGCCCTGGTGCGCGGGTCGAGAGAATCCCGCCACCGGGACGGCTGATGCCGGCGGGCCTCCCTGCTCCCACCGGGCTGCCGGTCGAGGAGGCCGTCGACGACGTCCGACGGGCGCTGGCCACGTCCGGCGCGGCCGTGCTGGTGGCCCAACCCGGCGCCGGCAAGACCACCGTGGTGCCGCTGCGGCTGCTCGACGAGCCCTGGCTGGACGGCGGTCGCATCGTGGTGCTCGAACCCCGACGGCTGGCAGTGCGCGCCGCTGCGCGGCGGGCCGCACACCTGCTCGGCGAGAAGGTGGGCTCGACCGTCGGATACCGCACCCGCGACGAACGGGTGGGCGACGACCCGCGCCTCGAGTTCGTCACCGAGGGCATCCTGACCCGTCGCCTGCAGCGGGATCCCTCGCTCGAGGGCGTCGGTCTGGTGGTCTTCGACGAGGTGCACGAGCGCAACCTCCACACCGACGTGGCACTGGCCCTGGCCGTCGATGCCCGCAACGTCCTACGCCCCGACCTGCGCCTGCTGGCCATGTCGGCCACGCTCGATGCCGTGGGGGTGGCGGCAGCCCTCGGTGGCGACGACGGCCACGCCCGAGTGGTGACCGGTGAGGGTCGCACGTACCCCGTGGAGGTCCGGTGGCGACCCCCGGGCCCGCGGGACCGCCCGGCCGAGTCCATGGCTGGCGCCGTCCGCCATGCTCTCGCCCACCACGACGGCGACGTCCTGGCCTTCCTGGCCGGCGCCGCCGACATCGACCGCACCCACCGCCTGCTGGCGACACACCGTCCCGACGACGTCGACGTCCGCCGCCTCTACGGGGCACTCCCTCCCGCTGAGCAGGACGCCGCCCTGGCTCCGTCACCGCCGGGTCGACGTCGGGTGGTGCTGGCCACCGACATCGCCGAGACCAGCCTCACCCCCGAGGGCATCACGGTGGTGGTGGACAGTGGCCTGGTGCGTCGACCCCGGCTGGACGCCCGCAGTGGGCTGAGCCGGCTGCACACCGGCCCCACGTCGCGGGCGTCGGCCGACCAGCGAGCCGGCCGCGCCGGACGTCTGGGCCCCGGTGTGGTGTACCGCCTGTGGTCCGAAGCCGACCACCGGACCCGCGCCCAGTTCGCCCCACCGGAGATGCTGGCCGCCGACCTGGCCGGACTGGCACTCGAACTGGCGGCGTGGGGCACCCATGAGGACGCCCTGGCCTTCCTGGACCCACCCCCGGCGGCCACCCTGGCCGAGGCCCGCCGACTGCTGCGGGCGCTGGGAGCCCTCGACGACGAGGGTGCGGTCACCCCGATGGGTCGGACCATGATCGAGCTGCCGCTGCACCCGCGCCTGGCCCACATGCTGGTGGTCGCCGACGCCACCGGTGACGGCAGGCTGGCGGCGGACGTGGCAGCCGTGGTGGACGAGCGCGACATCCTCCGGGGACGGCCCGAGGAACTCTCGGCCGACATCGGGGACCGTCTCCGTGCCCTGGCCGCCGCCGACCGCGGGCACCCGGTGCGTCGGCGGGCCGACGAATTCCGCCGACGACTCCGGCGAGGGGGAAGGCGCGGGCGCAGCGACGGCGGGCACCCGGACCGGGTCGGGCGGGTCCTGGCGCTCGCCTATCCCGACCGTGTGGCCATGGCCACCGGCGACGGCCGCTACCGCCTGCGCAACGGTCTCGACGGCTGGTTGGGTGACGGCGACCCGTTGCGCGCCGAGAGGTTCCTGGTAGTGGCCTCCCTCGGTGGTGACGGCCGGATCACACTGGCAGCGCCGCTCGACCCGCCCGACGTCGACGAACTCTTCGCCGACGACATCGAGGAGCGCCGCAGCCTCGTGTGGGACAGCTCGGCCGACGATCTCCGCCAACGCCAGGAACGACGACTGGGTGCGCTCGTGCTGGGCGAGCGATCCACCCGCCCCGAGCCCGGTCCCGAGACCGCAGCAGCGCTCGTCGCCCACGCCCGGGCCACCGACCTCCGGGTACTCCGATGGACCCCCGCCGCCCGGACGTTCCAGGCGCGGGTCGGGTTCGTCCGTCGCAGCGGCGGGTTCGGTCCCGGCGTCGACTCCGACCAGTGGCCCGACCTGTCGGATCCGGCGCTCGCGGCCACCGCCGAGGAGTGGCTGACGCCGAGGCTGGGTGGCGCCACCGGTCGGGCGGCGCTCGAGCGGCTCGACCTCCGCAACGTGCTGGCCGACCTGGTGGGCCACCACCGGCTGCACGACCTGGACCGACTCACCCCGCCGACGTTCACCCTGCCGAGCGGTCGCCGGGTGTCCATCGACTACACCGGCGAACAACCCACGGTGGCGGTGCGGGTCCAGGAGTTGTTCGGCACGACGACCCACCCCGCCGTGGCCGACGGTCGGCTGCCGCTGGTGCTGGAGCTGCTGTCGCCCGCCGGTCGGCCCGTGCAGGTGACCGCCGACCTGCCCGGCTTCTGGGCCGGGAGCTGGGAACAAGTGCGCAAGGACATGGCCGGCCGCTACCCGAAGCACCCCTGGCCGACCGATCCGGCCTCGGCCACCCCGCCGTCGGTCAGCCGGCGAAGCGGGCGGTGACCGTCGCCGGAGGGCTCAGCGACGCTGGTGCACCCACCGCCCCCGGCCGCTGCGCTTGGCCTCGTACAGACCAGCGTCGGCGGCGGCCAGCAGGCGGTCAGCATCGTCGCCTGCACCGGGGTGATGGACGGCGACGCCGGCCGAAGCCCCGACCTGCACCCGAGCGCTGTCGAGCTCGATGGGATCGTCGAACACCCGCACCAGGCGCTCGGCGATGGCCTCCACCTCCGAGGCATCCTCCACCTGCGGACAGACGACGGCGAACTCGTCCCCGCCGAGGCGGGCCACCGTGTCCCCCTCTCGCACGACCGACAGGATCCGCTGGGCCGCCAGCTGCAGCACCGCATCGCCGGCGGCGTGTCCGTGCAGGTCGTTCACCGGCTTGAACCCGTCGAGATCCACGTAGAGCACGGCCACCTTGGCGTTGCCGGGAGGATCCGAGACGATGGCGTGGAGGAGGTCGTAGAAGGTGGCCCGGTTGGCGAGGCCGGTCAGGCCGTCGCGACGCGCCGCCATCTCGAGGGTGCGGAGGGCCTCGTCGCGCTCGAGCGCCAGACGAACGACGTCGGCGATGCGCCGCATCTCGACGCTGACGCTGACCAAGGGGCGGCGTCGAGCCCGTCGCCACACCACCACGCAGCCCTCCACCTCACCGGGGGCGATGGCCAGGGTCCAGCAGGCGGCGAACCCCTCGGCTCGGGCGGCAGCGGCCAGCGTCGGTTCGAGCTCCTCGACGAAGGCGACCTCCAACTCGCCCGAGGCGTGGGCGTCCTCCCAGATCTGTGGACGCTCCCGTTCGTCCCCGAAGAGCAGCGCCATTTCCGGGGACACCTCGGCGGGAACACTCCATTCGGCCGGTGGCGCGCCAATGGCCAGCAGCGCCCGCCCGTCCTCGATGATGCCCTCCACCGCCGGGAGGAGGCGGCTGAGCACGAGGTTGGCGGGCGCCCCGCTGGCCAGGAAGTGCAGCGCCTCGTCGAGGTGTTCACGACCGAACATGGGTCGCGCCCGGACGATGACCCCCTGCAGGTCGGGGTTGTCCAGCTGGTTGAGCGCGCCCAACTCGAGAATGACGGTGCTCCCGTCGGCTCGTCGGACGCGCAGCGGGATGGGGACACCGAGATCGTCGAAGGTGCCGTCGCTGTCGAGGCGTTCGGCCACGGCGGTGGCCGCCAACTGGCGGTCCTCCTCGCTGATGAGCTCGAGACCGTTGGCGCCGACGAGCGCCTCGGGTGTGGTCCCCACCAGTTCGGCCAGCATGGGGTTGGCGTACACGATGGTGAAGTCGGCATCGATGACGCAGTAGCCCAGCCGGGTGGTGTCGACGACCGCCGCCCGCAATCGTTCATCACCGCCACCGCCACCGCCACCCACGCAGCGAGTGTACGCAGGCGCCCTCCTGACACCACAGCCGAGCTGACCACGACCGCTAGGGTCCACCAATGGCGTACGAGACCGTGAGCGGGTACTGCTGGCCACCGTCCACCGTGGCGGGCGGCGAGGTGGCCTGCCACCTGTCATCGGCCGGTGGCCGACCGGTACATCTGGAGGTCGCTCGCATCGGCGCCGCCCGGGAGGTCGTGGCCGAGGCCCACGATGTGGCGGTGGGCGACCACCCACTCCCCCACGATGCGGTCCGCAACGGGTGCGGGTGGCCCGAGGCGCATCGCATCGTCGTCGACCCGTCGTGGCGCTCGGGGTTCTACGAGGTACGCCTCGAGATCGACGTGGACGGCCGGCGGCGCCGGGATCATGCCTTTTTCGTGGTGCGACCGCGGGTGGGCCGTCCCACCGCCCGAGCCCTGCTGGTGCTCTCGACCAACACCTGGCATGCCTACAACGACGTGGGCGGCGCCAACCTCTACACGGGGGCCACCTCGGTGTCACTGCAGCGGCCGCTGGCCCGAGGGCTGCTCCACAAGCCGGCCGGACCGGGTCGACGAGTGACCGTGCTGCATCCGCCGGATCACCGCATGGCCAGCCACGTGGGCTACCTGATGCTGAACCACCTCACGCCGTGGGCCGGCTCAGCGGGCTGGCCCGACTGGGAGCAACCGTTCGTCGAGTGGGCCGAAGGCGAGGGGTACGACCTCGATGTGGCCACCAACGCCGACCTCGAGGACCACCCTGCGCTGTTGGCCGACCACGGGGGTGCGGGCTACCGGCTGGTGCTCTCGGTGGGCCACGACGAGTACTGGTCCGGCCCGATGCGCGACACCGTCGAGGACTTCGTCGCCCGGGGCGGGAACGCGGCGTTCTTCTCGGGCAACACGTCGTTCTGGCAGGTACGCCTCGAGGAGCCCACGCCTGCGGGTCCGGCTGCCACCATGGTCGGCTACAAGGCCATGCTCAAGCGCGACCCGGTGTTCGACACCGACCGGGTGGGTGAGCTGACCAGCATCTGGTCGGACCACCTCATCGGCCGACCCGAGAACGAGATGACCGGGGTGAGCTTCGCTCGCGGGGGCTACCACCGCATCGGCAAGGTGGTGCCCGAGGGCTCGGGTGGTTACACGGTGCACCGGCCCGACCACTGGTTGTTCGACGGCGCCGAGGTCAGCTACGGCGACCTGCTCGGCCACGAGGCCACCGTGGTCGGCTACGAGTGTGACGGTTGCGATTTCACCGTGCGCCACGGGCTGCCCCACCCCACCGGCGAGGACGGCACCCCGTCGGACTTCGAGATCCTGGGCACGGCCCCCGCCGCGCACTTCACGCGCACCACGGCCGTGCGGCCGCCTGCTCCGGGGGAGCCCTCGGAGTTGGAGTTCATCGCCGCCCGACTGTTCGGCACGCGCGACCCGGCGGCGGCCGAGCGGATCGCCCACGGCCATGCGGTACTGGGCGCCCGGACGACGCCGGCCGGCGGCGAGGTGGTGACCTCGGGGTCCACCGACTGGGCACACGGCCTGGCGGCGCGGCACCCGAAGATCTGCCAGATCACTCGGAACGTGCTGGACCGGCTCTCGGCGGAGGCTCCATCCACGAGCTGAGCACGACGTGAGCGCCGAAGCTGGTGAGCCGGTCGCCCGAGGGCTGCCATCGGGTAGCCGGCTGGACACGACCCGGCTCACCGAGGTGGATCTCAGTGGGTGGACGAAGGCCGTCCACGGGGAGCACCCGACCCTCAGGGTCACGGACGCGCACCTGGCGGGTGTCGGAATCGATGTCGAGCCTCCAGCCGGGCTTGTGGATCAGGGTGTGGTGCGTCTCACAGAGCAGCACGAGGTTCCACAGCACGGTGGGGCCGTTGTCCGCTCGGTGGAGCAGGTGGTGGGCACGCAGCCGGTGGCTGCGACCACAACCGGGGAAGCGGCAGGTGCCGTCGCGCAGCATGAGTGCGTGACGCTGCTCGGTGGTGGCCAACGGCTCCGGACTGGTGGCCAGCACCGGCACCCCCTTGGCGTGGAGCAACGCCACGATCGACGACTCCGGCAGCAACGACCAGACGGTGCCGGGGTCGACGGGGCCGCCGCCGTGGATCCACCCGGAGCCGCCACCCGTGGGGGCGTCGGGGGCGTCGGGGGCATCGGGCCCGAAGAGGTCGTCGGCCTCGATGAGGATGTTCACCTGGTAGCGCGCCGGCAGGACACCGGCCGCGGTGGTGTGCTCGGTGAGCGAGCGGCGGGCCATGGCGAGCAAGGCATCGGCCAGCGAGGGGCGCTGCAGTGCTGGGTCGTCGGCCACCTCCTCGCCCGCTTCTCTGGCGGCCTCCTCGGCGGCTTCAGTGGCCTTGCGGTGGGCGTCGTAGAGATCGTCGAGTTCCGCTCGCAGGGCGGCGTCCACCTCGGCGCCGTGCTCGGGCGGCAGCACGGCACTCATCCGCCACATGCCGTCGTCGCCGACGTTCGTCCCCACCGACGGCGGCACTGGTTCGGAGGTGTCCTCGGCCCGCTGGACCCGTCGCATGGTGCCAACCAGGGACTTGAGCTGGGCGCCGCTGGCGTAGCGGGCGGTCTCGAGCACCTGCTCCTCGTTGGCCGGGGTGGCCACCGAGGCCAGCAGGTCGGCCACGCCCTCGGACACACAGCCCGCGGTGAAGGCTTCGGTGATGCCGGGCAGCCGCTCGAGCCGGGTGGCCAGACGGGCACACCGGTTGGCCTCGCCGGGGGTCAGCCCCGCGGAGATGGACAACCACTGACGGACGGTGACGCCTGGGAGCTCTCGTTCAAGGCGGGCGAGTTCGGCGGTCAGCTCGACCATCTTCGCCTGGCTGCGGGCCACCTCGGAGGCCACTCGCCGCAGTTCGTCGGTGACCTCGGCAAGGCGGGCCTCGCCCGACGGCTGATTGACGCCACCCCCTGAAACCGACGCACCGTCAGCACCGTCAGCACCGTCAGCACCGTCTACGAACATGCGTTCGACCCTACCGCCGACCTCCCCGTCCCGCAACTGATTCCACTCTGCGGTGCGCCATCACCACGGTGTGTGGCAGAACGTCCGACAGGACCGACCCACCTCACCAGCCGTCGACCACCTCCCGAGCCAACCCGAAGCCGCAGGTCATGCCGATCCCGGTGGTGACCGACACCACCGACACCCCCGGTAGCGGCTCGGCCACCAGGAACTCCTCGGGTGCGGTGGCGTACACCCCCTGCCAACGTTCGATCACCCGGAGATCGTCGAGGCCCAGCAGTCGGGCGCCCTCGGCCAGCAACAAGTCGTCCCAGTCGGCCCGGCTGAACGGCGCCACGGTCGGGCCCCGGTCATGGGTGTCGCCCAACAGCAGATCGCCGTCGGGCAACTGGGTACACATGAGGTTCACGTCCGCGGCCAGCAACGCCGGATGCTCCTCGGCCAGCCGACGGCGCACCGCCTCGAGACTCGGGCACGCGGCGAAACCGCCGTAGCGGAGGAGCGACGTGCCGCTGAGCACCCCAGGACCGATGCGCACACCGGCGGGCACCGCCACCCGCAGCATCTGAAGCCAACACCGACGAACCGAAGCCGCCCTGGCCACCTCGGGGAGCAGCCGGTCGACGTCGTGGTTCACGCACACCACGATCCGCTCGGCGGCGATCGACCCGGCCGTGGTGTGCAGCGCACCGGCCTCCACACCCATTGCGTTCGTACCGAAGCTGATGGTCACCCCGTCACGCTCGCCCAGCCAGGTGGCCAACGACGACACCGCCTCACGCGGGTTCACCCGCAGATCCTTCGGCAGCCAGGCGCCGCCCACCACCTCCGTCGGCGCCGTGGCCAGGTGTTCACGCACCCCGTCCGCATCGAGCAGCACGACGTCGCCCACCGGTCGGGTGTCGGCGAACTCCTCCAGGACGGCCAGTTCGTCGTCGGCCCGAGCCACCACCAGCGTGCCGGTCTGCGCCGTCCAGAACCCGGCTCGCTCCGCCAACTCCAGCCACCGCTGTCGGGCGTAGGTCGCCCGCTCGAGCGCCACCCCGACCTGCGCGGTGACACAGGCGTGTCCGAAGTTCCGCACCGACGCCCCGACCGGACGGGCGTCGCGCTCCACCACCGCCACCCGCAGCCCCCGATCGGCCGCTTCGGCAGCGTGGGCCAGGCCGACCACACCGGCGCCCACCACCGCCACGTCGACCTCGGTGGGCAGGGATCCGCTGGTCGGGTGCATTCCGCTCGCAGCCATGGCCGCACGATCCCACGACGGTGGTGTCCCGTCCACCCGACGGCGACGTGCTCCCCACCGTGCGAGACTCACGTCGCAGGCAGCCGAGCAGAAGGCGAACGACGTGATCGAGTTGGTGGCACTGGACATGGCAGGCACGACGGTGAACGAGGGCGGCGCCGTCTACGTGGCCCTGCGCGAAGCCGTGGTGGCCGGAGGTGGCGAGCTCACGCCCGCACAGGTCGCCCCCTGGATGGGTGCCGACAAACGACAGGCCATCGCCGCGCTCACCCTCGTGGCCCGCAACCACGAACCCGACGCGGAGGAGGTGGAACGCACCTACGAGGACTTCCTCAGCCGACTTCTCGAGGCCTATCGGACCACACCACCGACACCCATCGAGGGCGTGCCCGAAGCGTTCGCCGCCCTGCGGGCCGCCGGCGTGAAGGTGGCCCTGACCACCGGCTTCTCCGCTGACGTGCACGAGCCCCTGCTGGCCTCGCTCGGCTGGAGCGCCCCCGACACGGTGGACACCATCGTCTGCACCGACGACGTGCCGGCCGGACGACCGGCGCCCTACATGATCTTCCGGGCCATGGAACGAACCGGCGTCACCGACGTAGCCCGCGTCCTCGTGGCCGGGGACACGCCACGCGACCTCCAGGCAGGGATGAATGCCGGGGTCGGCACCGTGGTGGGCGTGGCCACCGGTGAGCTCACCCTCGAGGACCTCGGCACCGAACGCCACACGCACCTGCTGCCCAGCCTGGCCACGTTGCCGCTTCTCGTGGCCAGGCTCTGATCGCTCGCCACCAGCGCGGTGACTGGCCACGTCGCCTGATGTTCACTTGCGCCTGACGGCCGCTCGACTCGTTGACCTCTAGCCTGCCCCCAGTGACGGGCGGAACGATCCTCGCAGCTGGCACGGCGCTCGACAGCGCCGAGGAGTGGCAGTCAGCGGTGCTCTCGGTGGTGGCGGCTGCGGTGTACGTGGCCGGTATGGCACTGCAGCAGCGCGGCAATCTCCAGGTGATGGAGCGGGCGGCGGCCGCCGGTGAGGACCGCTCGGGCCGCAAGGTGCTCACGAACCTGGTGTGGTGGGCCGGCATGGCCACCATGGCCGCCGGCTTCGCCCTGCACGCCGTGGCCCTCGGCTTCGGCTCGCTCGTGGTGGTGCAACCGCTGCAGGTCACCCAGGTGATGTTCATGGTGCCCGCCAGCGCCTGGGTGGCCCACACCGCCATCCGGCGCAACGACTGGCTGGCAGCATCAGCGGTCGCCGTGGGCCTGGCGCTGTTCCTCCTCGCCGGCCGCCCCGGCGAAGGCGGCTCGGTGGACGTCGGCGAGGGCAGCTGGCTCATCGTCGCCGCCGCCTCCGCGCTCGGCGCCACGGTACTGGCGGTGGCCAGCCGCTGGGTCCCCACCTACGCCGCCGCGCTGCTCGGCACGGCGACCGGTGTCATCTACGGGCTCCAGGGAGCCATCCTGAAACAGGCCACCGGCCAGGTCGGTGACGCCTCTCTGGCCGAGGTCGCCACCTGGTGGGCCATCCCCGCCGTGGTGGCAGTCAACCTCTGCGCGCTCGTCGGACAGAACCTGGCGTTGCGCGCCGGCCGCCTGTCGTCTGCACTCGCCACCATTGCCGTGGCCACCCCGGTGGTGTCGGCGGCCATCGGTCTGTGGCTGTTCGGCGAGACGCTGCACACCGCGCCGCTCAGCCTGGCGGGCATGGCCGTCGGCATCGCTCTCACCGTCGTCGGAGTCAGCCGGCTGGCCGCCTCTCCGAGCCTCTTGGCCATCGAGACCGACGTCGAGGAGGACGCCGCAGTCGACGCGACGGGACCGGAAGCGAATTGACAACACATGGTTAGAATGAGAATCATTCTTATCTATGACGCGACTCCGTGTGTTCCTCCCGTTCCTGTTCGCACTCGCACTGCTCGGCGCATCGTGCGCCAGCGACGACACAGGCACAGACACCGACACCGACACCGACACCGACAGCGGCGTCGAGGCCGAGGCCACCGCCGGTGAACGTCGATCCGAGACGTTCGTCGACGACGAGGGACGTGAGCTCGAGATCGCCGTGCCAGTCGAGAGCGTGGCCGTCTTCAATGCCTTCAACGTGGAGTTCATCCGCGCCGTCGGCGCCATGGACACCGTGGTGGGCATCGACGAGAACGCGGCCAACGTGCCTGCCTACTGGGACGGCTTCGCCGAGACCATCGGCGCCGGCCAATCCGAGCCGAACTACGAGCGCATCGCCGAACTCTCCCCCGAACTGGTGATCTTCCCCCGCAACGGTGCCTGGGAGGAAGCCATCGAGGTGCTCGCCCCCTTCGACACCCAGGTCATGGTCATCACTGCGTGGGATCAGGACCAGCACGAGCAGAACGTCAGCACCTATGGCCGATTGTTCGACCGCACCGAGGCCGCCGACGAGTTGAACGCCTGGTACCGCCAGTGGCACGACCTGCTCGAGGACCGACTGGACGGGGTCGAGCCGCTGCCGGTGTACCTCGAGAACGAGAGCGAGTTCACCTCTCCCATCCCCGGGTCCGGCTGGCACCAGATGGTGGAGCTGGCCGGTGGCGAGAACATCTTCGCCGACATCGACATCACCGGACAGCCCGAGTCGCTGGGCTCGGTCCACGCCTTCTCCATCGAGCCCGAGGCCATCGTTGCCCGCCAGCCGCATCTCGTCGTGAAGCTGAACGGCGGGCAGTACGACCCGCCCGAGCCGGGCGAGCTGGAGGAGCTGGCCGCCGAGCTGCGCCGCCGCGGCGGGTGGTCCACCCTCGATGCGGTCGACGAAGGCCGGATGGTGGTCGTGTCCTCGTTCCCCATGAACGCCAGCTCGAAGATCGTCGGCTCGCTCTACCTGGCCTCGTGGTTGCACCCCGAACTGTTCGACGACGTCGATCCCGACGCGGTGATGACCGAGTGGATCGAGCGCTTCCAGGGCGTCGACTTCGACGAACCCGAGCGCTACTACCTGGTCAGCAGCGCAGCCGACGACTGATGCGCACCACCGCCGACTCCTCGGGCTCGACGAGGACGCTGCCCTCGAGCATCGACGGATCCGTGTCCATCGACCGGCCGTCGGTACTCGAGGGTCCCGACCACCAACTTCGACGAACCCTTGCTGGGCGGGCTCGGGTGCGAGCGATTGCCTTGCTGGTAGGCGTCGTCAGCGTGCTCGCCGCCGCCGTGGTGGCCGTGTCGGTCGGAGCGGCAGGACTGAGCGTCAGCGATGCCGCACTGGCCGTGGCGGATCGCCTCCCCGGGACCTCGGCGCTGGTGGACGCCAACACGGCGTCGATCGTGTGGGAGTTGCGGCTGCCGCGCATCGCCCTGGCGGTGGTCGGCGGCGCAGCCCTGGCACTGTCGGGTACGACCATGCAGGCGCTGCTGCGCAATCCGCTGGTCAGCCCCTTCACCCTCGGCATCTCGTCGGCGGCTGCCTTCGGTGCCTCGGTGGCCATCGTGTTCGGGGCGTCACTGGCCGGCGGCGGGCGCTACGTGGTGGTGGCCAACGCCTTGGCCTGTGCCCTGGCCTGCGCCACGCTGGCCTTCAGCTTGTCGTGGGCAGGCAAGCTCCGAGCAGAGACGCTCATCTTGGTGGGCATCGCCCTCACCTACCTGTTCGGGGCCCTCACCGCCACGCTGCAGCTCATTGCCAACGACCAGCAACTCGCCGCCATCGTGCAGTGGACCTTCGGCTCACTGAACGGCGCCTCGTGGGAACAAGCCGTGGTCGTCGGCCTGGTCGTCGCTGTGGCGTTCCCCGTCTTCCTGCGCAGCTCCCAGCGCTACGACGCCATTGCCTTCCTGGGCGACGACTCAGCTCGCGCCCTCGGCGTCGACGTGCTGCGCACCCGGGTGGTGACCATGGTCCTCGCCGTCGTCCTGGCGGCGGTCGTGGTGTCGTTCTGCGGGGTCATCGGCTTCGTCGGCCTGGTGGCGCCCCACATCGCCCGCCTCCTCGTCGGGGGGAGCCACCGGACGCTCCTGCCTTTTGCGGCCATCTGTGGCGCGGCGCTGCTCCTGGTGGCCGACACCGTCGGACGCACCATCGTCGCGCCGGCCATCATCCCCGTGGGCATCGTCGTGTCCTTCCTCGGGGTGCCGCTCTTCTTGCAGCTCGTGGTCAGCCGGGCACGGGCGGCACGGTGACCTCGCGTCTGGTCGTCGACGGCCTGGCCGTGGCCTACGGCAGCACCCGTGTGCTGGACGGGATCGACCTCGAGGTGCGAGGTGGCGAACTGGTCGGGCTCCTCGGCCCGAACGGCGCCGGGAAGTCGACGCTGATCCGGACCATCGTGGGCCTGCACCGTCCCACCGAGGGACGCATCTCGGTCGACGGTCGCGACGTGCGGGAACTCCGCCCGCGCCAGCGGGCTCGGCTCGTGGCCTACGTCCCGCAGGACACCGACGATCCGTTCGCCCTCAGCGTGTTCGACCAGGTGCTGCTCGGTCGGACCCCCCACGTGGGCGTGCGTCCGCGTCACCAGGACCGAGAGATCGTGCTGGAGACGCTCGCCGCCCTGCGCATCTCGCATCTGGCCCTACGACCCGTCGGGGAACTGAGCGGCGGCCAACGGCAGAAGGTGGCCATCGCCCGGGCGCTCGCCCAACATGCCGCCGTGCTCCTGCTCGACGAACCGACGAGCGCCCTCGACCTCCATCACCAGATCGATGCCCTCCAACAGGTGCGGGCCACGCTCGAGCGGACAGGCGCCGCCGCGGTGATGTCCATCCACGACCCCAACCTGGCCGCCCGCCACTGCGATCGTCTGGTGTTATTGGCCGGCGGCCATCTCGCCGCCTCGGGACGGGCCGAGGAGGTGCTCACGCCGGACAACGTCAGAGAAGCCTTCGGCGTGGACGCCGACGTGGACCTCAGCCGCGGCCACCCCGTCGTGCTTCCCAACGGCTTGGCCCAGCCGGTGTCGGAGGTGCAACGGTGACCGGCCCTCGCACGCTGCGAACGTTGGGGGAAGCAGAGGCAGCCGCCGTCGGCGCACGTCTGGCCGCCGTCGACGAGCCCTTCGGCTTCACCACCGCCCCACCGACGGCGGCGAATTCGAGCACCGGCGGCACGTGGGTCCGCCTCGATCAGGTCAGCGAACCCGGGGTGTCCGCCGAGCCGAGTGTGTTCGAGACCATCGCCACGGCGTTGCGCCACCGCACCGGTACCGCGCAGGTCGCCGGGTCGTACCTGTGCGGGCGGCTGCTGGGGAGCGTGGCCGGGCGGGCCACCGCCGCGCTGGTCCTCGGTGCCGTGGTCCCCACACTGGCGCCCTCGACCGTGCACCTCCACGTCGACGCCGACCAACGAGTGCGCTCGATCTGCTTCACCGGTGACGTCCTCGGCGGCGTCGACGTCGCCGACACGATCGTGGCGGAGCGTTGGGCCATCGAGATCACCACCGCCCTCGCCCCTGGGGTCGAGGCCATCCGCTCCCGCTTCCCCTACGGTCGCCGAGGCATGTGGGGCGCCGTGGCCGACCGGGTAGCCGCCACCGCTGTTGCCGCCGACCGGGCCATCGGAGGCGCCGGCGAAGCTGGTTGGCAGGTGGCCGAGCAACTCCTGGCGACGCTCTCCGAGCACGCGCCGGTCAGCTTCACCCGACCGACAGCGCAGGTCGTCGAGGTCGACGGGCGGGCGCTGTGGTTCGTCGGCAAAGGCACGTGCTGTCTGGCCTACCGAACGGTCGATGATCCGTGTCCGTCGTCGGGTCGCGGTTACTGCACCAGTTGTCCGCTCACCACGCCAGCGTGTCGTCGCCGACGGTTCGCCGCCAGCGCGTCGGGCTGAGTTCGTCCACTCAGCTGGGCACCACCTCGTCCAGCCAGTCCAGGATCCGCTGGTTTCGCAGTCCCAGCGCCACCGGTTCGCAGTGCCACGACGCCCCTTCCGCCTCGGTGAACTCGAGGAGGTGACGCTCGTCGGTCGTCAGGGCCTCGAAGAGGGTCTGGGACTGTCCGGGCCAGAACTGTTCGTGTTCGGGGCTGGTGACCAGGGTCGGGCAGCGAATCTGGCCGATGGTCTCGGCGTCGAGTCGGTAGTCGCGCAGCGACCGGTAGAGCTCCCAGAAGGAGTCGAGACAGAACGGCCGCGCCCGCACGGTCAGGACGTAGCGGGCATCAGGGTCGGCCTGCATACCGAGCTCCATGGCCATGTCGAAGCCGCCCTGTGAGGCCGGGTCGTCGAGCAGGTCGATCATCTCCTGGGGGAGGTGGGCCAGCCACGAAGCACCCACGTCCACCACCCCCGGGTCGGCCACGATGGCCGCCAGGCGATGCTCGAACGCCGCGGCGCGCGGCACCCAGTAGCCCCCTTGGCTGTTGCCGATCACCGCGAGGCGTCGGGCGTCGATCTCCGGGCGGGTCTCGCACCAGTCGACCACCGCGGAGATGACCACTTCCCAGTCGGGACGGAACCCGACACCCAGGCGATGCAGCGTGGCGTTCTGACCCGGTCCGTCGAAGGTGAGCGCGTTCCAGCCACGGGCCAGGGCGTCGGCGGCGCCCATGGCCCACATGTCGGTGACCGGACCGTCGCTGCCGTTGTTGCACACCAGCGTGCGTCGGGCCACCCCGTCATCGGCGGCGCACCACAGGTAGCCCTCCATCTCGACGTCGCCCATGGGGATACGCACCGGCTGCGCGGGTGGGTCGAGGCGCACGGCGGCGCGGTCCCACAGGTCCCGGTGCCACGACCACAGCGCACCGAAGGCGTCGGCATCGTCGGTGGCGTCGGCCAGGAAGGAGGCCTTGTTGGCATAGTTGGCGGCACGCAACCAGAGGTCGCGGGCGCTGCGGCCATGACCGGCGGCGTCGGCGGCATCGCCGGCGTGCTCGAGCCGCTGGGCCAGGGCCGTCCACGCCGCCACCCAACCCGGCCGGTCGCCTTCGACGATGCCGGCCACGGTGGTGAGCACCTCCCCCACCTCCGACAGACCACTACGCGCCTGCCCGAGAGCGATGAGCGTCTCGAACTGGAGGCCGTCATCATCGAAGAAGCGCTGCACGCCCGGACCGTACCCCGCTCGTGGAGGCGGCGCGGGGCGCGGGAACGCACCAGCAGGTGCGGCGCGTCGCCATGGGCCATGCTGGTGACGGCCGCGTGCGCTCGCCGTGGCCCCGCTGCGATCGGGAGTCTGCTGTGAAGGTCACCGAGTGCTGGTCCTATCCGGTCAAGTCGTTCCAAGGCCACCACGTCGCAGAGGTGACGATCACCGAGGCCGGCGTGGCTGGTGATCGACGGTGGGCGCTGGTCGACGAGCAGACCGGTTCGCTGGCCTCGGCCAAACGGTTCGCCACCCTGCTGGAGGCCACCGGCGACGACGGCTCGGTCACCCTCCCCACCGGCGAGGCGGTGGACCTGCGCGGCGACGGTGCCGCCGCCCACCTGTCGGAGTGGCTGGGGCGACCCGTGCACCCCGTCGAGGTCTCGCCGGAGGTGGCCCTGAGCTACCAGATGACCTTCGAGCCGACCAACGACGACGCCACCATGGTGGACATCCCCGCGCCGCCCGGAACGTTCCTCGACCTGGCTCCCATCCACCTGCTCACCGCCGACACCCTCCGGGCCGCCGCCGCAGCACGGCCCGACCTCGACTGGGACGTGCGTCGCTTCCGCCCCAACCTGGTGGTCGACGCCGGCACCGACGACCTCTTCGTCGAGCAGACCTGGTGTGGCCGGCACCTGCGCGTCGGCGACGCCGTGCTGGCCGTCACCCAACCGACCGTCCGCTGCGCCATGCCCCTGCGCGCCCAGCCGGGACTGGACCGCCAACCAGCGCTGTACGAGGCCATGACCGCCATGAACACCGACTTCCCCAGCCACCTGGGGGTGTACGCCGAGGTGGTCTCCCCCGGGGTGGTTCGAACCGGCGATTCGGCGGCGCTGGAGGCCTGAACGGGACAGGTGTGGGAAACTGCGCAGGTGACGAACGGCGGCATCCATCCGGCACTCCCCGCCGAGTCGGACGGGGACGATGGTCTCGACCCCTGGCTGGTGGGCGTCGGCCTGGTGGCCACCGCGGGCCGTGCCAGTTGGACGGCGGCGCGCCTGGCCAGCGGCCCGCCGCGCTGGTTCGGACGCCAGGTGGCGTCGAGTGTGACGGCACTCGACCGCCGAGGCCCCCGACTGCTGCCGCGCCTCGAAGCGGTGGGGGCCCGCGTGGTCAGCGACACCGCCGAGCAGGCCGGCGCAGCCGCGAGCAGCACTGCTGACGCCGTTGCCGTGGCCGCCGTGAGCACCGTGGATCTCGACTTGGTGCTCACCACCGCCATCGACGGCCTCTCGCCCGAGGCCTTGGGCGGTCTCGTCGAGCAGGTGGTCTCGTCCATCGAACCGAGCCAACTCATGGGCCTCGTCGGCGCCATCATGTCCGAGTTGCCCTCCGAGGCCCTCGCTCCCCTCGTCGCCAAGGTCATCGCCGACATTCCCTCCGAGGCGCTGGCCCCGCTGGTGGCATCGGTCATCGGCGAGATCCCCACCGAGGCGCTCGGACCGCTGGTGAACGGGGTCGTCGGCGAACTCGATCTCGTGGAGGTGGTGAACGTGGTGCTCGGCACCACCGACATCGAGGCACTGACCACTGCCGTGTTGCGACAGGTCGACATCGAGGCCGCCGTGGCCAACGGTCTGGACGAGGTCGACCTGCAGCGCCTGACGTTGGCCATCATCGGGCGGCTCGACCTCGGCCCGGTGGTTGATGCCGCCCTCGACACCGTCGACGTGGCCGAGTTGGTGCGCAGCCAGGGTCTGTCGGAGCTGGTGCTGTCCGAGACGGGCGGGATGGCGGCCGACACCCTCGGCTTCGTTCGCGACCAGGCAGCCAGCGGCGACGAACTGGTCACCCGGGTGGTGAACCGGCTGCTGCGTCGCCGAGGCGAACGCGCCGAGGTGCAACCGGTGGTGGTGCTACCCCTCGAGCTGGCGCCGGCGGACAAGCGATCCGGGGACGGCAACGGTGACCGCTGAGGTGATCCAACCCGGGGTGGACGCCGCCACTGCAGCGGACATCGCCGGCCGCAACCGGGCCGGGCGCCCGGCCGGTGTCGTGACCAGGGGCGCCGCCTATCTGGCCGACGTGGCCCTGGTGACGCTGCTCTACAGCGCCGGAGTGGCGGGCGCCGTCTTCGTCCTGGCCACCGTCACCGGGGGCGTGGTGGAACCCGAGGAACTGCCGTTCATCGCCGTGACCATCGGCTGGTTCCTGTGGTGGGTGATCTACTTCGGGGCGAGCACCGCCCGGTTCGGCGCAACCCCGGCCAAGGCGCTCTTCGGGCTGCGCGTGGTGCGGCCCGACGGTCGCCGGGTGGGGGTGCTGCGGGCAGGCATCCGGGCGTTCGCCGTACCGCTGACGCTCTCGTTCACGGTTGGAGTGGACGCCCTGGTGGCCGCCGTCTCGTCGCGCCGGCGAGCCCTCCACGACCGACTGTGCGGCACCGTCGTGGTCTACGACTGGCCTCGCACCGTCCAGGCCCGTCGCATCCAGGTGGTGGACGTCGTCGAGTAGGACCGGCCACCGCCTAGGGCCGAAGGTCCCCACCGGGAGGTGACCCCCGGCACCGGCACCGGTCGGTCTCGAGGCGCACGATGCAGCGGGGGTACCACCGTGATCTCGACACGACGGCTGGAGATACTGGACGAGGAGGCGTGCCTCACGCTCCTCGCCACCGAGGACATCGGTCGCGTCGCCGTGATGCGTCGACGGTCCGCACCCCTCGTCGTCCCCGTGACCTATGTGCTCGACGACCAGGTCATCGTGTTCCGGGCCGGTTTCGGAGCGCTCTACCCGGCGGTGTTGGCCCATCCGGTGAGTTTCCAGGTCGACCGTAGCGACACGCCCAGCCGCACCGGGTGGAGCGTGCTCGTCGAGGGCTCCGTCTCCGAGCTCCGCCAACGGGAGGTGGCACGGGCGCTCCCCGAGCCGTGGATGCCAGGCGAGCGCCCGTACCTCCTGGGACTACTCATCAGCGAGGTGTCCGGCCGCCGTATCGCGGCGGGCTGAACGGCGGCTTCGCTCAGTCAAGGATGTCGCCGGCGAACCGTCGCACGAAGGCGGCCATGGCCTGGCGGCTGGTGTCGTTCGTCGGGCGGAAGGTGCCGTCGGGGAACCCGGTGGTGATCTCCTCTTGGGCCATCCACGAGATGGCCGTGAAGAACTGACTCGTCTCGGGAACGTCGGAGAACGTGGGGAACCCAGGCGCGGGTTCGGGCTCGCCGTCGAATCGCCAGAAGAACGCCGCCATGGCCTGACGGGAGATCGGATCGGCCGGACGGAACGTGCCGTCCTCGAACCCGGTCACCACGCCCTCCTGGGCAAGCCAGGAGATGGCGGCGTGGAAGGGGTTCGACTCCGGGACATCAGGGAAGGTGGGGAAGCCCGGCTCGGGGTCAGGGCTGTCGGCCAGTCGCCACAGGAAGGCGGCCATGGCCTGGCGGGACTGCGCCACCAGCGGCCGGTAGGTGCCGTCGGGCCACCCCGTGGCCACGTTGTTGTCGGCCGCCCACTCGATGTCCCGGCAGAACGGGTTGTCGATCGACACGTCGATGAAGGGCTCGCAGACCAGCGGCGGAACCTCGCGCTCCACCGCACCGATGTCGCACGCCGGACCCTGGGGACGCTCGACACCCCGCTGGTCGGTGTTCACGTCCTCGACGCAGTCCTCGACAGCGTCGACGAGGGGGCTGTCCTCGTCGGGGAGCATCGTCGGGGTGACGCCCCCGTTGTCGCCCAGGTCGCCCAGGCCGGGATCGTCGCCGTCCACCACGTTGGTCGGCCCCTCGAACCCGCAGGTGCCGTCGGTGGCCCAGTTGTAGGTGCTCGCCGTCGCGGCCGAGCCGAGGTTGCAGCCGTTCAGGCCCTCGTAGTCACCGAAGACCGAGCCGGTGCTCACCAACCCGCTGGTGGGCGCCAGGTGTGCCCCCAGGTTGGCTTCGTTGTCGACGAGCGTGACGTAGGTGAGTTCGAACGAGCCACCGTCGCGCCACAGTGCGCCACCGCTGTTCTTCTCGGCGGTGTTACCCACGAACGTGCTGTTGGTGACCTCCACCGGCCCTGCACCGGCGATGGCGCCGCCGTGATCCGCAGCCGTGTTGCCGACGAACGTGCTGTTGGTGACCTCGAAGCGCCCGTCGCTGGCGCTGAACAGGGCCCCGCCCCGGCCGAGGAGGGCATCGGCGCCGTCCGCCCGGTTGTTCTCGAAGTACGAGTCCGCCACGAAGAACGACGAGGCGAAGATGGCACCGCCGCTGCGGAAGGAACTGTTGTCGACGAAGGTGGAGCGGAGCACCTCGACGTCCCGAGCGAAGATGGCGCCACCGAGGTTCCCGGCGCCACGGTTGTTCGTGAAGATGCTGTCGATCACCGTCAGCAGGCCGTCCTGGAAGTTCGTGTCGTGCACCAACGCGCCACCGGCGGCGTTCGACAGCCCGTTGACGAACGTGAGGTTCATGACGGTCAGTTCGGTGTTGCTCACGTACAGGATGCGCCCGTCCTCCTGTCCGTCGAGGGTGGATCCGCTGCCGTCGATGGTGAGCGGTGCGTCGTTGTTGTAGGCGATCTCGGCACCCACCTCGATCTCGAAGGGTTCCTCGAAGGTGATGAGCACGGGATCGTCGGCGGAAGAGGCGGTGGCGATGGCCGCTCGGAAGCTCCCCGGACCGCTGTCGGCGTCGTTGGTGACGAGCACTTCGACCACGGTGGCTCCGGCTGGGACCGGCGCCACCCCACCGAGCGCCAAGAGGCTGAGCAACAGCGCCAGCGCGGACAACGGGGCAACGGAACGACGAACACTTCTGCGACGCATCAGGAACTCCTCCGCGGAACCACCGGGAACCGCACGACGAACGTGGGGTCGACCGTAGCCGCCGGGCCACCTGCGTGCGGCCAGCGGCGGCGCCCGCCTTCACACAGCGTTCACGCGCCGAACCTTGTTCGCCAACAGTTGACGACGTCTACTAGAGGAGAACACACCCACCCAGGAGATCCGATGCCCACCGACGACCTGGTCGACACACTCCGCGCTCACATCGAGGCCACCGACGTCGAGTTCGTGATGGCCATGTTCGTCGACCTGCACGGCAAGCCGTGCGCCAAACTGATCCCCGCCGGCGAGGTGGAGGTGCTGGCCGGGGCCGCCGGGTTCGCCGGGTTCGCCGCCGGCCCACTGGGCCAGACGCCGGCCGACCCCGACATGGTGGCCATCCCCGACCCCGACTCGTTCACCGCCGTGCCCTGGCAGGAGGGCCTGGCCGTGGTCATGTGCGACCTGACGGTGGAGGGCGAACCGTGGCCCTACGCCCCTCGGGTCATCCTGCGCCGCCAACTCGACCGCCTGGCCCGCCACGACCTGCACCTCAAGTGCGGGGTGGAGGCCGAGTACTCGCTGGTGGTGCGCGAGCCCGACGGGCGGCTGCGAGTGGCCGACGAGCGCGACCGCAGCGCACTCCCGTGCTACGACGCCCGCGGCCTGGTCCGGATGTACGACCACCTCACCGACGTATCGCGCCACCTCAACACCTTGGGGTTCGGCAACTACGCCAACGACCACGAGGACGGCAACGGCCAGTTCGAGCAGAACTTCACCTACGACGACGCCATGGTCACCGCCGACCGCCTCGTGCTGTTCCGCTTCATGTTGCACGTGCTGGCCGAACGGGCCGGCATGGAAGCCACCTTCATGCCGAAGCCCTTCAGCGCCGTGACCGGCAACGGCCTGCACGTCCACACCAGCCTGTGGTCACCGACCGACGAGCCACTGTTCGAACCCGGACCCGACGACCGCTACGAACTGGGCCTGTCCGAGATGGGCTACCAGTTCGTGGCCGGCATGCTGCGCCACGCCCGGGCCATGACGGCGATCACCTGTCCCACGGTGAACTCCTACAAGCGCCTGGGTGGGGCCACGCCGACCTCAGGAGCGACGTGGGCCCCGTCGCTGGTGGCCTACGGCGGCAACAACCGCACCCACCTGCTGCGGGTGCCCGACGCCGGTCGGGTCGAGTACCGGGGCGTGGACGGCGCTGCGAACCCGTACCTCACCTTCACCGCCCTGGCTGCCGCCGGCCTCGACGGCATCGAGAACCACCTCGACCCTGGCGTCCCCAACCACGACAACCTCTTCGACGCCGATCCCGACGACCTGCGCGCCCGCGGTGTCCACCCGCTGCCGCCCACGCTGTTGCACGCCGCCGATCTGCTGGTCGACGACGACGTGCTGCGAGCGGCCTTCGGCAAGGGACCTGCCGGCGAGTACGTCGACTACTTCGCCGACGTCAAACGGCAGGAGTTCCTCGAGTGGCACGCCCAGGTCACCGACTGGGAGATCGACCGCTACCTCACCCTGGTGTGAGCGGTGCACCACTCAGCGTTCGTCGTCGACGAACACCTTGATCGACAGGAACTGGATGGGCACCCGCAGCAGGCGACTGGGTCCGTGGGCCACCTGGCCTCGCAGCAACAGCGTGTCGCCCTTGGACAGCGTGTAGCTGGACGGGCCGTAGGCGTACTGGAGCCGACCTTGGAGCATGTAGAGCATCTCGATGCCCGGGTGTTGGAACAGCGGGAACACCTCGGACTCGTTCGTCATGGTGACCAGCACCGGCTCGATGGCCTTGAACGGCGCCCGCAGCGCACCGATGAGTTCGTAGCGGTGGCCCACCCGGGTGCCTTCGCGCGAGATCTCCGCCCCCGTGCCCGCCGGGACGTACACCGCTTCGTCGGCTTCGAGGTCGAGACCCATGAAGAACGAGGTGACCGGCACGTCGAGTGCGATGGCCAGCCGGGCCAACGTGCCGGTGCCCGCCGCGCTCTGGGCGTTCTCCACCTTCGACACCATGGCCTTCGACAGACCGCTCCGCTCGGCCAACTCCGTCACGGTGAGCCCGCGGGCCAAGCGCAGGCTGCGCACCCGAGCGGCCACCGCCCACCCGATGGCCTGCTCGAGTTCCTCGCTGCGCTTGTCCAGCTCGTCGCCGGTCGGGCCGTTGCTCACCTGGGACACGCTACCGGCGACCGACGCATCACCTCTGGACTCTGTTACATTTCACGATACAGTGTCCACTGTGACGAAACTCGCTCCTCTCGGAGGTCGCCGTGTGCGGCATCGCCGGTCTGCTGATCACTGACCCTGACCAACGGCCCCAGCTCGGCGCGCTCCTGGCCCCCATCTTCGAGGCCATGACGCCGCGCGGGCCCGACTCCGCCGGCCTCGCCCTCTACGGCGACGGCGTCGAGGTGCACAAGCAGGTCGGGCCGGCCACGAAGCTCACCGCCGACATGGCGTTGGCGGACCGAGGAGGCACCTGCGGCATCGCCCACACCCGCATGGCCACCGAGTCGGCCGTCACCACCGAGGGCTGTCACCCCTTCATGGCCGGCGACGACGTGGGCCTGGTCCACAACGGGTCGTTCTCCAACTACGCCACCGTGCGACGAGACCTGGCAGCGACGGGTGTCTCCTTCGACAGCGACAACGACTCGGAGGTGTGTTGCCGGCTGCTGGCCGAGCAGTTGGCCGCCGGCGCCGGCCTGGCCGAAGCACTGGGGTCGGTGCCCGACCGCATGGACGGCTTCTACACGCTGCTGGTGGCCACGCCGTCGGAGATGGCCATCCTGCGCGATCCCGCCGGGTGCAAGCCTGCGGTGGTGGCCGAGGGGTCCGGTTGGGTGGCGGTGGCCAGCGAGTACCACGCCCTGTCGGAGCTGCCGGGCATCGACGAGGCCCACGTATTCGAGCCCGCACCGCTGGAGGTGCACACGTGGCGTGCGTGAGCACCGACGTGGTGGTGCTCGACGCCGCCGTCGACGACACCCGCACCATCAACCGAGCGCTGCGAGCCCTGCCCGACGGGGCACGAGCCCGCATCGAGCACGCCCGCGGTCGCCACAACCTGGCCGTCGGCCTGCACCACCCGGTGACGGTCGACGTGGTGGGCAACGCCGGCTACTACTGCGGGGCACTCGGCGAACGGGCCACCGTTCGGGTCGACGGCTCGGTCGGTTGGTGTGCCGGCGAGAACCTGATGTCGGGGTCGGTGACGGTGCGCGGTCATGCCGGGCAGAGCACCGGCGCCTCGGCCCACGGCGGGCTGGTGGTGGTGCACGGCGACGCCGGTGCTCGCACCGCCATCTCGCTCAAGGGCGGCCGGGTGGCGGTGGCCGGCTCCATCGGCCACGCCGGCGCCTTCATGGCCCAGGCCGGTGTGCTGTTGGTGGGCGGCGACGCCGGCGACGGGCTGGGCGACTCGCTGTACGAGGCCACCGTGTTCGTGGCCGGACGCATCGCCTCGCTCGGCGCCGACGCCCGGGTGGAGGACCTCACCGACGACGACGTGGCCGTGGCCGTCGCGCTGGCCGACGAGGCCGGGTTCGACCACATCGACGCCACGTCGCTCACCAAGGTGACGTCGGCCCGCTCGCTCTACCGCTTCGACGCCCTCGCCGCCCAGAGGTACTGACCATGCCACGCACCCCCCGCCCGAGCGCCACCTTCCCGGCCGCCGTCATCGAGCAGATCCACGAACTGTCCGACGTCGGCCACTACGAGATCCGCGGCTGGGGCGCCAAGCGAGCGGTGCCGTCCTTCGACGACCTCACCTTCCTCACCTCGTCGCTGACCCGCTACCCCCTCGAGGGCTACCGCGAGGCCATCGACACCACCACCGTGCTCGGCGCCGGACGGGCCGAGCGACCGCTGGTGCTCGACGTGCCCATCACCATTGCCGGCATGAGCTTCGGGTCGCTGTCGGCCGCTGCCAAGGAGGCACTCGGCCGAGCAGCCAGCGCCGTGGGCACCTCCACCACCACCGGCGACGGCGGCATGACCCCCGAGGAGCGCCAGGCCTCCGCCAAGCTCGTCTACCAGTGCCTGCCGTCGCGCTACGGCTTCACCCCGGCCGACCTGCGGGTGGCCGACGCCGTGGAGGTGGTGGTGGGCCAAGGGGCCAAGCCCGGCGGCGGCGGGATGCTGTTGGGTCAGAAAGTGGGCGAACGGGTGGCTGCCATGCGCACCCTGCCCGAGGGCGTCGACCAGCGGTCGGCCAGCCGCCACCCCGACTGGACCGGTCCCGACGACCTGCGCATCAAGATCGACGAACTGCGGGAAGCCACCGACGGCCAGGTGCCCATCTTCGTGAAGATGGGGGCCACCCGGGTGCCCTACGACGTGAAGTTGGCGGTGGCCGCCGGCGCCGATGTGGTGGTGGTCGACGGCATGCAGGGCGGCACCGGCGCCACCCAGGACGTCTTCATCGAGCACACCGGCATCCCCACCCTGCCCGCCGTCCGCCAGGCAGCCGAGGCGCTGCGCGACCTCGACGTCCACCACGACGTGCAGCTCATCGTCTCCGGTGGCATCCGCAGCGGGGCGGACGTGGCCAAGGCCCTGGCCCTCGGAGCCGACGCCGTGTCCATCGGAGTGGCAGCGCTGGTGGCGCTGGGTTGCAACCGGTCCACCACCACCGGCGATGACCGCTCGCCCCCCGAGGACGTCACCGACGACTACCTGGCCCTCGGGGCGACGCCCGGCACCTGCCACCACTGCCACACCGGCCGCTGCCCGGTGGGGATCACCACCCAGGACCCCGAGCTCGAGGCTCGCCTGGATGTCGAGCGAGCCAGCCGCCGGGTAGAGAACTACCTGCGCTCGCTCACCATGGAGCTGACCACCCTGGCCCGGGCATGTGGCAAGTCCGACGTACACAACCTCGAACCGGAGGACCTGGTGGCCCTCACGGTGGAGGCGGCTGCCATGGCCGGGGTTCCTCTGGCCGGCACGTCGTGGGTGCCGGGTGCGGGCGCCGGGCTGCCATGACCGCCCGGCCGCTCCCCGCCACTGCGTCGGTGGTGATCATCGGTGGCGGCATCGAGGGTTTGAGCACGGCCCATGCGCTGACCGCCGCCGGGGTCGGTCCGGTGGTGGTGCTCGAGCGGTCCACCATCGGCTCAGGGGGCACCGGCCGCTCCAGCGGGGTGGTGCGCTGCCACTACGGGGTGCCGACGTTGGCCGCCATGGCCTGGCGCGGCACCCAGGTCCTCGAAGCGGCCGAGGAGGTGCTCGGCGGAGACGTGGGTTTCCACCAGGTCGGCTACTTGATCCTCGTCGGCCCCGAGAACGCCGAGGTCCTGCGGGCCAACGTGGCCGATCTGGCGGCCATGGGCATCCCCACCGAGGAGGTGTCGACCGACGAGGCCGCCGCCCTGGTGCCCTACGTCAGCTTCGAGGGTGTGGCTGCCGTGGGTTACGAACCCCGGGGTGGCTACGGCGACGCCGCCCGCACCGCCGGGGCCTTCAGCGACCGGGCCCGCGCCGCCGGTGCCCACGTGGCGCAGGGCACCGCTGCGCTCGAGGTGCTCACGCATGGCGGCGGCGCGGTGGCCGGCGTGCGCACCACCGCCGGCACGATCAGCTGCGAGGCGGTCGTGGTGGCCGCCGGCGTCTGGTCGGTCCCGTTGGTGGCCCCGTTGGGGATCACCCTCCCCATCCTCGCCCAACGCGAACAACTGGTGGTGGTGGGCCCGTCACAGCGCTGGTACCCGACGCCGGTGGTGTCTGACCTGGTGGACCTGCAGTACCTGCGGTGCGAACCCACCTCGGAACTGCTGGTCGGCAACTCCGACCACGCCCACCCCGAGTACGTGGACCCCGACCACTACGCACAACGAGCCGACGACGACTTCGTGGAGCGGGCCATCGCCAAGGTGCTGCGCCGGGTGCCGACGCTGGCCGATGCCGTGGTGCGCAGCACCTACACCGGCTGCTACGACGTCACCCCCGACTACAACCCGCTCATCGGCCCGAGCGAAGTGGACGGCCTGTGGCTGTGCTGCGGCTTCAGCGGGCACGGGTTCAAGATCGCCCCCGCAGTGGGGGAACTGGTGGCCGACCTGATGCTGCACGGCCGCAGCCGCCACCCCGACGTCGACGGCGCCGTGCTGGCACCCTCACGCTTCGCCGAGGGTCGGCCGCTGCGCAGCACCCGGCCCTATGTGGGCGCCGGCGAGATGCGCTGATCAGGACGCCCTCGATCGACCGTCACAACCCCAGGTCGACCAGATCGAAGTCTTCACGCACTCGCTCGCCCGTGGCCACCGGGATGACCGCGCTCGTGGCCACGTCGCCGGTGCCTTCCCACCAGGGGCCGTCGGGGTTCGATCCACCCTCCACGCCGATCACGTGACCATCGACCGGCACGCGGAAGCGGTACCAGCCGGAGCTGTCGGTCACCACCGCGGTGTGCGGATCGGCGGCCGTGTCACCACCCAGGTACAGGTGCACGGTCAGACCGCTCAATGGCTCGCCGTCGGCGGTGATCCGTCCGCTGATCGACCCACCCCCGGCGAACAGCCGGGCCACCCGATGGTGGTTCCGATCGGCGATATAGAGCTCGTCTCCGTCAGCGACGGCCACCCCGGCCGGAAAGTTGAGGAACGTGTCGGTCCCCAACTGGTCGTTCATGTCCAGACAGTCGCTCCCGCAGCCCGCAATCGTGGTGATGACCCCGCCGACCACCATCCGCACCCGGTCGTTGCCACTGTCGCCGACGACGAGCAACCCGCTCGAGGTGAAGGCCACGCCGATCGGACCGCTCAACTCGGCCTCGGTAGCCAGCCCTCCGTCGCCGGAGAATCCGGCCGTGCCGGTCCCCGCCACCGTGCTGATCGTGCCGTCGGTGTCCACCACCCGGACCCGGTTGTTGCCCGTGTCGGCGATGTACACCCGACCGGCAGCGTCGACAGCCACTCCTTGGGGCATGCCCAACTCGGCATCGACAGCAGGGCCACCATCACCAGAGGATCCCGTGTCGCCGGTCCCTGCCACAGTGACGAGCACGCCGTCAGCGCCCACCCGGTGCACTTGGTTGTTGAGGAAGTCGGCGATGTAGAACGAGTCATCGGGGCCGACAGCCACGTCGCTGGGGAACGACAGGGTGGAGTCGGTCGCCGGGCCACCTGAGGTGGCCGGACCCAACGAGCCGGTACCGGCAACCGTGGTGATCGTGCCCGACGAATCGACCTTGCGGATGCGGTGGTTGGTGACATCCGCGATGTACAGCGCGCCCGACGAATCGACCGCCAGTCCAACAGGCCGACTCAACTGGGCGTCGACTGCTGGACCGCCGTCACCGGAGAATCCTCCACTTCCCGTGCCGGCAAAGGTACCGATGGTGCCGTCGGTGGCCACCCGCCGCACCCGATCGGCGTCGATGTCGGAGATGTACACGTTGCCGGCTTCGTCCACCGCCACCCCCACCGGGGCGCCCAACAGGGCGTCGACCGCCTGCCCCCCGTCGCCACTGTCGCCTGCCTCGATGTCGGGTGAACCGGCGAACGTGTCGACAATGTGGCCAGGTGATGCCAGACAGGCACTCACCAGCACCACCACCAATGTGGTCAGCACCGCAACTTTCAGCCGCGCCATCGTGCCCTCCTTTCCCGCTGCGTCGGCGCAACACTATCGAAGCCCTCAGGACGCCGCCGGGGCAGTTGCTCACCCCAGGGCCACAAGCGCCGCCACCTGGGCTTCGGTGCGCGACAGGATCCATCCGTCGAGCGACACCACGTTGCCGCCGGCGAAATCCGCGGCGATGGCCTCGGCCAACTCGGCCAGCACGTCTGCGCCCCAGGTCGCCGACCGGCCCTCGGCCGACACCACGCCGGCGGAGCGCAGGGCGGCCCGCAACGAGGTGGCGTCGGCGGCGGGATGCTCGGCCAGGTACACCGCACCGATGCGCTCGAGCCCCGCCGCCTCAGCGGCGTCGCTCGTGTCGTCGCTGGCGTCGTCGGCCACGAGGCGCACGCCGGCCACGGCCGCCACGGCCACGACCGTCGCCCCACCGAGCACGCCCAGTGCTCCTCGTCGGCTGATGCGGCCGGTCACGGGCCGGACTCCGACGGGCCGGACTCGAGGTGATCGGCTAGGCGCAGGGCCAGGGCCACGATGGTGAGTGTGGGTGGCGCCGTGCCGGAGGTGGGGAACACCGAGCTGCCGGCCACATAGAGGTTCTCGACGCCGTGCACCCGGCAGTCGGCGTCGACCACGCCCTCGGCCGGGTCGTCGGCCATGCGGGTGGTGCCCATGTGGTGGAACCCGATGCCCAGCGGGAACGCGTCCCCGACAGCGGCAGGGTCGACCACGAAGTTGGCGAGCAACCCGCCGGGCGGTGCCTCCTCGTCGACCGCCATCCCGCCGGGCACCGCCTGCAGCCGTCCGACCCCGGCCGCCCCCAGGTCCTCGCCCAGGATCTCGAGCGCCCGGACGATGCTGCGCCGGTCCACCTCGGTGGTGCGCCAGTCGAGCACCACGGTCGGCATACCCAGGGCGTCGACGGTGTCACCCAGGCGCACCCGACTCTCGGGGTTGGGAAGCTGCTCACCGGTCACCTGCACCAGCACCACCGGGGCGTCGCCGATCTCGCCGCCGGTCTCGCCGCCGGCAGCGTCGACCAGCACGGCCACGTCGGCGGCGGTCAGCGAGTCGGCGAACACCGGACGATCGTCGGGCTCGGCCGGCACCGGCTGCAGCTGCACCCCGAGGAGGTCCTCGGCGGCTCGCACCTCAGGGGTCAACTCCAACGCCGCCCGCACCGTCACCTCGGCGCCGTCGGCGGCCCGAGCCACCGGTCGACCGCCGTGCAGGGCCAAGTCACCCACCTCGGGGTCGAGCACCGCCACCCCGGCGGGCACCCGCAGGTGCTCGTTGAACCAGCGCCCCACCTGGTCGCCGTCGTTGCCCAACCCCTCGGGGTTGGCGTCGGTGGAGGCCAACAGCAGCCGGGCGTTGTCGATCCCACCCACGGCCAGCACGTAGCGGTCGGCCACCGCGGTGAGTTCGTTGCCGTCGAGGGTGCGCACCACTGCCTCGGTCACGCGCTGGCCGTCACCGCCGGTGCGCAGCTCGGTGACGTTGGCCCACAGACACACCTCCACGCCGTCCGCAGCGGCCACCTCGTCGCCGTAGAGCTCCCCGAACGGCACCGGGAAGCGCACGAGGAACAGCTGCCCGTCGAGGCGTTCGCTCACCACCAAAGGCGGACCCAGGTCCGGCTCGTCCGCCCACAGGCGCCAGTCGAAGCGAGGGTCGCCCACCTGACACAGTGCCGCCGCATCGGGGTACCAGCGGGCCAACTCGTCGTAGGCGATGGGCCAACCGCTCACGTCGCTGCCCGGTGGCGACGCCAGGTCCGCGGGGTACAGCGGCGCGCAGGCGCCGGCCCAGTGGTTGGTGCTGCCCCCCAGGTAGCGCAGCCGGGTGTCGACCAGGTCGACAGCCCGCAGCCCGTGGGCCAGCAGCGGCTCCCCCACCACCTCGCCGGCGGCCAACGCCTGGGTGGCCTCGTCGATCTCCCGGCCTCCGCTCTCGAGCAGCAGCACCGACGACGGCCCACCCGCCAGGGCGCGGGCGATGGTGATCCCGGCGGCACCCCCGCCGATGACGCACACGTCCGCGGTGAGCACACTCCCGAACGGCAGCTCCCGGGCGTCCAGCACCTCGCTGAGGGTACCCGGGCCGACGCTTCCCCAGGGGTCACGGGCCGACGCCCGAGGCGTCACAGTGGGGCGGTAGCCTGCGGCAAGGCGCCAGCAGGCGTCACGAGACACCACCGGGGGCAGGTTCATCCATGACGAATCCATTGGCGCGTCGACGCAGCACTCGCACACTGGTCGCCCTGGCCGCAGTGGCCCTCCTGGCCGCGGCCTGCACCACCGACGACGGCGGCGCCACCGACGACACCGCCGACGGCCCCGATGGAACGACCGGCACCCAGCCGACGAGCGACGTCACCGAACTGGGCGAGGGCGACACCTACGAGGCCACCATCCGCCGCGACAGTGACGGTGTGCCCCACATCGTGGCGGCCGACGAGGCCAGCCTGGCCTTCGGACAGGGGTGGGCGTCGGCGGAGGACCGCAGCTGCGACCTGGCCGACCAGGTGGTCAAGATCCGCGGCGAGCGCGCCTCGGTGCTCGGCGCCGGCGAGGACGACGAACACATCACGAGCGACCTGGCCTGGCGGACCATCGGCATCTTCGACATCGCCAGCGACGACTGGGAGGACGCCTCGGACGACGTACGGCAACTGTTCGAGGCCTACACCGACGGGTGGAACGGACACCTCGAGGCAGTCGGGGCCGACGGCATCGAGGGCTGGTGCGCCGGTGCCGACTGGGTACGTCCGGTCGAGCCGGTCGAGGTCTACGCCTACTCCCGAGCGATCGCCCTGCAGGCGTCGAGCGCCCAGCTCACCGGGTTCCTGGGCGCGCAGCCCCCTGAAGTAACCGACGATGACGCGGACGCCGACACGGATGGCGACGGCGAACAAGCGGCAGGGTTGACGTTGGATGCGCCCGTGGCTTCCAACGGCTGGGCGGTCGGCGCGGAGCGCTCGGCCGACGGCGGCGGGATGCTGGTGGCCAACCCCCACTTCCCCTGGGAGGGCGAGCTGCGCTTCTGGGAGGTGCACCTCACGGTCCCCGGCGAGATCGACATCTACGGCGCTCAGCTGTCGGGCCTGCCCGGTATCGGCATCGGCTTCACCGAGACGTTCGGATGGACCCACACCGTCTCCGCCGGCACCCGCTTCACCGCCTACCGCCTGAACCTCATCCCCGGTGACCCCACCAGCTACCGCTACCTCGACGAGGAGCGACCCATGGAGTCACGCGACATCACCATCTCGGTGCTCGACGACGACGGCACCCTCGACGAGGTGACCGAGACCGCCTGGTACAGCCACTACGGCCCGATCATCGACTTCCCCGGGTTCGGGTGGACCGAGGAAGCCACCATCTCGTTCCGCGACGCCAACATCGACAACGACGAGTTCGCCGAGCAGTACCTGGCCATGATGCGCGCTGGTGACCTCGACGAGTTCATTGCCGCCCACGAGGAGTACAACGGCGTGCCGCTGTTCAACACCGTTGCGACCTCGGCCGACGGACGGGCCTGGTACGCCGACACCTCGGCCACCCCCAACCTGTCCCCCGCAGCGATCGAGGCCTACGAGCGTTCCATCGAAGAGGATCCCATCGTGGCCATCGCGGCGGAGAGTCGGGCCATTCTGCTCAACGGCTCCGATCCACTGTTCGAGTGGGTGGAGGACCCCGACGCCCGCGACCCCGGACTGGTGCCGTTCGCCGACCAACCACAACTGTTGCGCGACGACTACGTGTTCAACGCCAACGACTCGTTCTGGATGGCCCACGCCACCGAGATGATCGAAGGCGACTACTCGCCGCTGCACGGTGCACAACGGACGGCCCGGTCGCCACGCACCCGCGAGAACGCCGTGCTGCTCGACGAGGTGGGCGCCGACGCCGCCTCCGGCCCCGACGGGCTGTTCACCTTGCAGTCGTTGGCCGACGCCGCGCTGGCCAACACCGGGTTCACCTCCCGGGTCCTGCGCGCCGACGTGGTGCAGCGCTGCGAAGCCGAACCGGTGGGTAGCACCGAGGCCGTCACCAGTCCCGACGGTGACGAGCTGGCCCCCGCCGGCACGGTCGACCTCAGCGAGGCCTGCGAGGTGCTCGACGCCTGGGACGGCACCTACGACCTCGACTCGCGCGGCGCCGTGTTGTGGCGCGAGTTCATCTCCGGGTTCGACACGTCGGATCTGGCCAGCCCCGGCGAGCTGTGGGCCACGGCCTTCGACCCGAACGACCCGGTGGGCACACCCGGAGGGCTGGCGCCGCCGCTGGACGGCAACCGCACCCCGGTGCTCGACCGGCTGGCCCGAGCGGTCACCATCCTCGAGGTGGCCGAGATCGACCTCGACGCCCCGCTCGGCGACGTGCAGTTCGCCCTGCGCGGCGACACGGTCGTGCCCATCCACGGCGGCGACGGACGCGACGGGGTGGCCAACATCGTCGGCTACGGCGGGGGCGGGTCCACGCTCGAGGACATCCCCACCCGGGGCGATCGCATCGTCGACGGCTCGTCGCTGGCCACCACCGACGGGACGACCGGCTACCTCATCAACAACGGCACGTCGTTCCTGTTGGCGTTGGCCTACACCGACGACGGCCCCGAAGCGCTGGTGCTGCACACCTACGGCAACACCCAGGACCGCACGTCGGAGGCCTTCGTGGCCGGCACCGAACGGTTCTCGAACAAGGACTGGCGCAGCGTGCGTTTCACCGAGGACGACGTCACCGCCGACCCGGGCCTCACCGAGACGATCGTGCGGGGCTGAGCGATCCGCCCGTCGAGGATCTGAGCCGGACACGACGAAGGCGTCAGCCGTGGGGTGATCACGCCACCACTAGGACCCGAGGGTTCCACGAAGTTGCGGCTCGTCCATGTGCCGCCCAACTCCCGGCGATCGAAGGCACGTGCGCCGGGCGTCAGCATATGTTGACGATCGGGTGTGTTCTCGATACCGTGCACAGGTGGTGGACATCGAGGCGAGCGCCCGCAAACACGGTGTCACCGAGGACGACATGCTGCACGCACTGCGCAATCACTGGCGAGCGTTCGAGACCGACGATCCGGCCGTCACCATGTTCATCGGTCCAGCGACAACGGCAGAGCCCCTCGAGGTTGGTGTGGTCACCGACGAAGAGGGGACGGCCGTGATCCACGCGATGCCAGCACGACCCAAGTTCCTGAAGGGATGGTGGACACCATGAGCAAGAGCCGCGCAGAACGAGCCGCCGCACTCGAAGCATGGGCAGAGACTGTGGACCCTGAGGACCTCCACCAGGCCGACACCGACGCGCTCCGCCAGATCGCCGAACTCGCTCAGCAGCGGGAACACCTGGATGCCGAACTGGCGGAATCCGTCAGAGCTGCCCGCGCCGCTCACAAGTCGTGGTCTGAGATCGGTGCCATGCTCGGCGTCTCGAAGCAGGCAGCACAACGCAAGTACCGCGCCGAGGCGTCAGCCTGAGGTTTCCTGCCGTTCCGAGCGCGGGCCAGCAATGAGTCGCAACCCTCCGTGCCTCCAGCCAGTTTCACAGGGGGCCACCGGGCGTAGTGGCCGTCCATGTGCCGAGCTACGGGCCGGGCCATGCATCGACGCAGCTAGAGATCGTCGGCCCTGAAGGTGAGCCACCGCTTCAACACATTCGCGCCCTCGCGACTCACGCTGAGTACGGCCGCTGGGGCTGGTACGAATCCGGCGAACGACAGCCGCTCGAGGATCTTGATGGGTGCAAGTGACGCCGCATTCGGGAGCGTCAGGACGGCCCCCTGCTCGTCGAGTACCTGGGGCACCTCACGATCCAAGTGGACAGTCCCGAGTTCTTCGACCTGGCAGTGGTGGTCCAGCAGCGGATCGACTTCGAGCCTCGACGGGAGACAGCGGGAGAGTTTCGAGCCGAGCACGGCTGGTAGTGGGTAGCCTCGACCTATCTCGATATCGCGATAGCATGAGGTCATGGCGAAGCAGACGACCGTACGGCTGCCGGAGGACCTTGCCGAGGACGCCGAGGCGGTCGCTCGGATCAAGGGCACCAGCGTGAACCAGCTCATCGTGGACTCGCTCGCGGCTGAAATCGACCGGGTCCGCGCTGACGAGGACTTCACCAATCGAGCGAAACGCCTTCTCGAGCGGGACAAGGAGCTCCTCGAGCGGCTCGCTCGGTGATCCGCTACCTCGGTCTCGGGGAGTACTTCTGGCTGGCCGAGCAGGTCACCGGCGTCGAAGCAGCCGTGCTCGCCAAGGCACGTCGCGTCGACCTCGCCGACAGCGCGCTGCACGCGCCGGCCGCTGGCTTCGAGGACGACGACCCAGGATCAGATCCGACACGCGCCTCAGCAAGGTCGAAGTCGAGCGGGCTGGTGAGAGTGCACACCATCACGTCCAATGACGGCCGCCAAAGCAGTTGACCCCAGATCGGGTTCCCCGCCGCAACAAGAGCGTCGACGGGGCTCAGCATGTGGGCGGGATCAGCCGGATCGTCGACCGGGTGTGCAGCGCGACCATCGTAGGATGGTGAGTCGCCTACCAGCCTCCGCGCTGCCCTCACCGTTGAGTGACCGAGATCCGGGAACCCCATCGTCGCTGACCCGGCGTTTCGGGGCAGTCCGCCAGCTACTGGTGGAGGGTCAGTCCTGGGGTGTTCTCGAAGACGCCGTCGGCGGCGAGCAGCGGTGCGCCGATGTGTAGTGCCGAGGCGGCGATCCAGAGGTCGTTGGCGTGGGTGCGGTCGTGAAGTGGGTGACCGGCCAGCCGACAGGCGTAGCGAAGCTCGGCGATGGCACCGAGTAGTGCATCGCTGAGGGGGATCACTGTGGTTGCCTGGATCGACTCCTCGAGTCGGTGGCGTCGAGGCTCGCCCCACTGCGCTACGAGCGCCCCATAGCGGAGCTCACTGACGGTGACTCCGGCCAGGAATACCTGATGTCCGGCCATGCGCCGGACATGCGGTTCGAGGTGGGCGCGACGACGACGGCTCAGCGAGGCGCTGAAGATGCCGGTGTCGACGACGAGCCTCACGCGTCGAGCGCAGCAGCGAAGGCGTCGTCTTCGTCGTCGGTGAGATCGTCGATCAGCAAAGAGTCCAGCGAGGTCATCACCGGGGCTGACGCAAGCTGGTCCTGGGTCAGGTCGACGGGCAGCAGCGAGGTGCCCCTCGCAGGTTCACCGTGATGGTGTGCGGCGTCACTCATGACCTCCAGCGTATGCCCCAGCGTCAACCACCTGCCACGAAGGCGACGACGACGTACGCGGCGTGGCGGTCGAAGTTCTGTCGCCGCCGGTCGTAGATCGTCGTCGTGCGCGGATCTGCGTGTCGGGCAGCGGTCTGGACGTCGCGAAGCGGGACACCTGCGTCGAGTGCAGCCATGATGAAGGCTGCCCTGAGCATGTGCGGGTGGACGTGGCCGAGCCCGCCGCGTTTGCCGATCGAGCGAACCCATCGGTGCGCGGTTCGCCGGTCGAGCCTCTGGCCGTCCTTCCGGCGCAGGATTGGGCCTTCGTGGCGTTCGCCGAATGCCAGATCGATCGTGCGGGCGGTCCGGGGGACGAGCGGAATCGTGGCGGGTTTGTTGCACTTGCCCATGATGCGCAGCGTGCGGCGGCCTCGCTCGAAGCCCAGGTCCTCAACGTTGGTTTCGCACGCCTCACTCACACGCAGCCCGTTGAGCCCGAGCAGGACGGCCAGCGCAGCGTGGTCACGGTCGTAGTGCTCGGCGGAGAACAGGAACACGCCGAGCTCTGACCGGTCGAGTCCCCTCGAGTCGGGAGGGTAGACCTGTGGTCGACGCACGTACTGGGCGGGGGTCGAGCCGATCCGTCCGTCAATGTGGGCGAACCGGTAGAAGCCGCACACCGTCGAGAGTCGACGATCGATGGTCGATGCCGCCAGGCCGCGCTCCTCCATCCAGGCTCGGAACAACTCGATGTGCGGCCGAGTTGCACCGAGCACATCAACGCCGTTGTCAGCCGACCACTGAAAGAACCCGTGCAGGTCATGTCGGTGTGCCTCCAGGGTGCGACCGCTGTAGCGGGCCAGGAAGGACGCTGCCGCCAATTGCGCTTGGTCGAACGCCTCGCTGTCGAACGGCGACTGCACCGTCGTGGTCGCGGGATTCATCGTGCTCATAGGTGAACCTCCTCATCGTCTTGGGAGGTCCATCCCACCGCTGTTTCACACCAAGGTCGAGGAGCGGGCCACGATCCCCGCCAGCCGGCGTTTCGGGGCAGGGTGGCGGCCGGCTGGAGCCGATCTGGGCACCGAGCCCTGGGTTTCTGGCGTGCGTCTCGCCGGCCCTGACCCGTGTTTCGTACGCACGAATCCCGGTGGCGCCGCCATGCCCGCAAGTGCCGTTCGGGGCGGTCGGCTGCCGCAGGCCGCCGGCCAGCGGGCCGCTCAGCTCACGCTGGTCGGCGCCGACTCCGAGCCCGCCATCGCCGGCTGACGCTGGTCGGCCTCGGGCACGGCGGTGTCCCGTCGCTCGTGGTCGAGCAGGTCGACCACCTCGCCCCGAGCGGCCCGGTGGCGGGCCCACAGGATGAGACACGCCGGCTGGATGAACACCGCAGCGATGAACGAGTAGACGATGGTGATGGCCACGATGAGGCCGAACTGTTGGATGGGCACCAGCGAGGCCAACATCAGCACCCCGAACCCGGCGGCGGTGGTGGCCGCCGAGCCGGCCATGGCCCCGCCGGTGTGGGTGACGGTGCGCCGGATGGCCTCTTCGACGGTGTCGTAACGACGGCGGTCCTCGAGGAACCGGTGGGTGATGTGGATGCCGTAGGGCACGCCGATGCCGATGCCCAAGCTGGCCACCATGGCGGTGAGCACATTGAAGCTGATGCCGAGCACCCACATGGTGCCGAGCACCCAGCTCACCACGGCCAGCGACGGGATCATGGTGATGAGCCCCAGCAACGGCGTGCGTTCGCGGACCCCGAAGTACACCATCAGCAGTGCCAGCGCGGCCAGCAACGTGATGAGGATGCCCCTGGCCTGGCTCGAGGTGAGGGCGTCGAGCGACTCGTCGAGTACCAGCGGTTCGGAGGTGATGGTGGTGGTGACACCGAGGACCCCGAGCGGCCCGAGCAGTTCCTGCAGATCGGCCTCGAGGGCCCGGGCGCCGTCCTGGCCGGCGGTGGTGGAGACAGCCAGCACCGCGGCGCCGTCGTCGGAGGCCAGGACCCGCGCCGCCCGCTCGGGCGCCGTCTGGCGGACCAGGTCCCACACAGCGGCCGCTTCCGCGTCGGGGCCGAGGACCCCTCCCAGGCCGTACCCGAGCTCCGATGCGGCCTGTGCGAACGACTCGTCGGTCAGCATGAGGGTGTCGGCGAGCACCACCGGCGAGTTGGCCTGCACGACGCCGTCCACCACCCGCACGCCATCCACTTCGGCCAGCGCGCCGCCCACACGGGCAACCTCCCGCACGACATCGGGGTCGGCCAGGTCGCCGTCGGCCACCACGTAGGTGAGTTCGGTGAGCCCACCACCGAACAGTTCGTCGATCCGGTCGACGAGATCGGCGGCGTCGGAGTCGTCGGGGATGAACTCGTCCTGGTCGAAGGTGGTCCCCACCTGCGTGGCGGCGCCGGCGGCGGCCAGGCTGACGACCAGCGCCACCCCCAGCGCCAGCCGAGGGGTCCGCTCGGCAACGACCGCCACCCGTCCCACGAACCCGGCGAGCGCGCCTGTGCCGGATGCCGACCGGCGAGGTGACGTCGGCCGACCGGCCCGGGCCCTGCGGGCGTCGAGCAGGTGCCGGGCCGAGGGAACGAGCGCCACCATGATGATGAACGCCGAGAGCACGCCGACGGCGGTGAAGATGCCGAAGTCGGCCATGGGCGGCAGCGGGGACACCACGTTGGTGAGGAACCCCACGATGGTGGTGACCGTGGCCAGCACGAGGGCCCCGCCCACGGTGCGCACCGCCATGGCCGAGGCGTGGGCCGGCATCAGCCCGAGGGATCGCTCCTCGCGGTAGCGCGAGGTCAGGTGGATGGCGTAGTCGACGCCGAGGCCCACGAGCAGCACCGGCACGATCATGGAGATCTGGGTGAACGGTCCCACCCACCCCAGGTAGGAGGGGCCGAGCAGCACCGCCACCCCGGTCATCCAGGTGATGGTGGCCACCAACCCGACGAGGCCGATGATCACGTCGCTGACCGAACGGAACTGCAAAGCCAGGATCACCAGGATCAGCAGCATCGACAGCCCCAGCAGGCGGGGCATCTCGCGGGTCGACTCCTCCTCGAGCGCCGCACCGAGGATGGCGTTGTTGAACCCGTCCACCCGCACGCCGTCGAACTCGACCTCGCCGAGCAGCCCGTCGAGTTCGACCGAGGCGCGCGCCACTTCGTCCTCGGTCAGCGCCGAGGAGAAGCGCACCACCACCAGCCCGGCGCGTGGGGGTTCGCCGGGCGCCCCGGTCGACAACAGCTGCGCCGCCATGGCGTCGAGGTCGGCGAAGGACGTGACGGCATCGGGGCGGTCGCTGACGGCCACGTCGCTCGAGGCGACCACGTCGCGCACCGTCTCCACCGCGACCAGCCCAGCCGGTCCGGTGACGTCGCCGCCCGGGCCGGCGTCAACCACCACCTGCAGGGTGGCACCGTCGGCGCCGAACTCGGTACGCACCCGGTCGAGGGCGGCCGCCAGTTCCGAGTCGGGGGCGAAAGCGGTGAGTTCGGTGTCGGTGGACTGCTCGGACGCCACGATGCCGAAGGCGACGGTGATGGCGGCGAGCGCCACGAGGACGCGCCCCGGATGGCGGCTGGCCAGGTGAGCAAGGGGTGCGAGCAGTCGGTGCACGAGGACCTACCGGTGGGGGGAGCCGGAGCGAGGAAAGATCTGCATCAGGTGACTTCGTGGCACTCGGTGCCACACCACACGGTAGGCTATCGACATGTCCGGGGGATCACGACTCGATGACGGCGCTGATTCCCTCCGCGCCCGGAACATGTCGCGCAACCGGCGCGAGGTGGCCGACGTGGCCGTGGCACTGTTCACCGAGCGCGGGTTCGATGCCGTCACCGTCGACGACATCGCCGAGGCGGCCGGCGTCTCCCGGCGCACCTTCTTCCGCTACTTCGCCTCGAAGGAGGACGCCGCCCTCCCCTACGAGGACGAACGACTCGAACAGCTTCGTGTCGGGCTGGCCGAACGCCCACCGGAGGAACCGGTCCTGGCCAGCGTACGAGCCGTGGCCCGGGCCGTGGCCGCCACCATCAGCCAGAACGACCGCTCGGGCACCCTGGCTCGCCTGCGCATCGTCCAGCAAGAACCCGCCGTGCACGCCCGCTCGTTGGAACTGCAGGCCCGCTGGGAGGACGAGGTGCGCCACCTGGTGGCCGAGCACCTCGGCGAGGACCCCGAGACCTCGCTCCACGCCCGTGTGGTGGCCGCCGCCAGCGTGGCCACCGTGCGGGCCACCATCGAACAGTGGGCCGGTGACGACGGGCAACCCGACCTGGTAGCGCTCATCGACGAGGCCTTCGACGTGCTCACCAGCGGTCTGGCGCTCGCCGCCGAGTAGGAGCGACCTATCCTTGGCCCATGCGGGTGACCGGCATGGACCACGTCGTGCTGTGCGTCGCCGACACGGCGCGGTCGGTGGCCTGGTACCGCGACCGGCTGGGGCTGGCACCCGAACGGTTCGACGAGTGGCAGCGGGGCGAGGTGCTGTTCACGTCGCTGCGCATCGACGAGCACACCATCATCGACCTGCTCGAGACCGAGCCGACGGGCGTGAACGTCGACCACCTGTGCCTGGTGGTGGACGACTTCGACCCCGAGGCCGAGGCCGCGTCGGGACGCTGGGACGTCCACGGCGGCCCGGCTGAGGTGTGGGGAGCACAGGGGATGGGCGTCAGCCTCTACGTGCGTGATCCCGACGGCCATATCGTCGAACTGCGTAGCTACCCGAGCTGACCTTGCAGAACCCGGCCGACCGAGGCCGGCTCAGGCGGGCGTGGCGTCGGCGGCGAGTTCGACGATGTGGTGGCGGTTCGTCCCGGCCCGCTTGGCCTGGTACATGGCGGCATCAGCCGCCACGAGCAACTCCTTGGGCGTCACGGTGCCGCCCGGGCCAGGGATGGCAATGCCGATGCTGGCGCCGACGCGCACCTCGACGACCCCGCCATCGGTGCGGCAACCGATCGGCTCGGCGAGCGCTGACAGGACCCGATCGGCCAGGGTTGTGGCCACCTCGGGGTCGCCGCCGTCGGTGAGCACGACGGCGAACTCGTCCCCACCCAGCCGAGCGGTCACGTCGGTACCACGGGTGGCGGCCACCAGACGGTCGGCCACTGCGGCCAGCACCTGGTCGCCAGCGGCATGGCCGTAGGTGTCGTTGACCTCCTTGAACCCGTCGAGGTCGCAGAACAGCAGCGTGGGGCACTCGCCCGCCTCGTGCATCGCCGCCAGACGGTCGAGCAACTCACGCCGGTTGTGCAACCCGGTGAGCGCGTCGCGCGTAGCGGCCTGGGTGAGTCGCCGCAGGTGGTGACGCCGTTCGAGCGCCAGAGTCAGCAGCGGCACCATGCTCCGCTGCACCCGCACGAGGACCGTGGACGCGGTGTGCTCGGTCGGTGCCCACCCGATGATGCACGCCGGGTCACCACCGCCGGGATCGGGCACCGCCACGGCCACGCACACCGCCACACCCGCGCCTTCGGCCACCGGCCGCAGCTCCGGGCGCAGGTCGTCGAACCGCACGAGGATCGGCTCGCCGGTCGCCGCGGCCCGGTTCCATGGATCGTCGGGGTGGTCGCTCTCCGCTAGTTCGCCGGGCACCAGGCCGAGCTCAGTCCGACGGGCGCCGTCGTCGTCGGTCCAGGTGACCGCGGCCAGACGCACCGGCTGTTCGCTGGTGTTGGCCGCCACCAAGGTGGCCACCGTGCGCGCCGAGGGGTCGCCGGCGGCGATGTGGCCGATGATGGTGGTGACGCTCTCGAGGCGGCTGGCGTTGTTGACCGCTGTGACGGTCAGGACGGCATCGGGATCGGCAGGGTTCAGGCCCCTGGCCAGCCTCCCGTCGATCTCGAAGGTGCCGTAGGAGCCGTCGCCCGTCCGCAGGCGATAGACGGCGGGGATGGTGCCCTCCTGCTCGAAGCGGTCGGGGTCGATCGACGCCAACAGTTCGGTGGCCGCCACGGCCAGCCCCAGGTCGTCAGGATGCACGTAGTCGATGGCCGAGGTGCCGACGACGGTGCCGCCTGGTGGGGCGAAGGTGCTCTCGGCCGACCGATTCGCCCACAGGATGCGGGTGGCATCGTCCATGACCAGCACGGCGGTTGCCAGCACGGAGGTGGCCCGCACGATCGCTGCGTCGTCCAGTTCCGTCGCCTCCACCACGGCTGGAGACTACCGGCCCGCCGAACTCGTCACAGGGGGTCGGTACTGTTGCCGTCGTGGTGCAGTTCACGGCTTCGAGCCGCCTCGACCAACTGGCGAACGCCCTGGCCTCCCGTCTGGCCACCCCGATGGCCGACCCCTTCACCCCCGAGTGGGTGGTGGTGGTCAACGCCGGGGTGGGCCGCTGGCTGCGGCTGCGGCTGGCCCGCTCCCTCGGGGCGTCGGATCCGACGACAGCCACCGACGGTGTCGCTGCGAACATCGAGGTGCTCTACCCCGGCGGCCTCACTCGCCGGCTCCTCACCCCCGACCTCGACGCCGACGACGACCCCTGGTCACTCGACCGCCTGCCCTGGGCCGTCCTCGACGTGCTGTGTGCCCCATCGGTGGCCGACGAACTGGCGCCGCTCGGCACCCTGCCGCCCGGGGGCACCTGGTGGGGTCGGGCGCGCCGTCTGGCCGACCTGCTCGACCGCTACCACCTGCACCGACCCGCCATGGTGCGGGCCTGGGCCGAGGGACACGACGTCGACGGCAACGGGATCGACCTCCCCGCCGGTGACCGCTGGCAGCCGGCCCTGTGGCGGGCGGTGCGGGCCCGCATCGACGCTCCGAGCCCCGCCGAGCTGGCACCCGAGCGCCTGGCTGCGGTCCGCAACGGTGGCTGTCCCGATGTCGTGCCCGAGCGGGTGTCCATCTTCGGCCTGAGCGCCATCCCGGGTGGGGCGTCGTTCCTCGGCCTGCTCGATGCGCTCGCCACCCAGCGCCAGGTCGACGTGTTCCTCCACCGGCCCAGCCCCGCCATGGCCGCCCACCTGCGCAACGAGCTCGGCTCCGTGCCCTCGCCACTGCCGCGGGCGGACGATCACAGCGCGGAGCTCGTCCGCCACCCGCTGCTGCGCTCCTGGGCTCGCCCGGCCCGCGACGCCGAGCTCCTGCTCGCCGACCACCCCCTCCCCGATGTCGATCCCGCTCATGACGAGACCACCGACACCGGCGCCACCCTGTTGGCCCGACTGCAGGCCGACCTGCGGGCCGACCGCGCCCCTACCGGCGACCTCCGGGTGCCCGACGACGACCGATCCATCCGCTTCCACTCCTGTCACGGCACCACCCGCCAGGTCGAGGTCCTGCGCGACGAGATCCTCCACCTCCTCGCCTCCGACGACTCCCTCACCGAGGACGATGTCGTTGTGCTCTGCCCCGCCATCGAGGAGTTCGCCCCCCACATCGAGGCGGTCTTCGGACCCAGTGCCCCCGCAGGCACAGCGGCCGGACGCTCCCCCCACACCGAACCCCCCACCGAAGGATGCCCGGCGCTGGCCTACCGGCTCGTCGACCGCTCCCTGAGCGACGTGTCGCCGCTCTTTCGGGCGCTGTCCGCCTTGTTGGACCTCTTGGGTAGCCGCCTGGCGGCAAGCACCCTGGCCGACTTCGTGGCGCTGCAACCAGTGCGCGAACAGTTCGGGTTCGACGACGCCGCCTTGGCCACCATCGACGACTGGCTGGAGGCCAGCGGCGTCCGGTGGGGCCTCGACGGCGACCATCGTCGAGCCTGGGACATCCCCGAGACGTACACCGACGGCACCTGGCAGGCGGCCCTCGACCGCTTACTCGTCGGGATCACCACCAGCGACGGCCCCGAGCTCCCCTTGGCCACCGGTGGGCTGCTCCCGCTCGGGGTCGAGGGCAGTGACGTGGCCCTCGCCGGACGCTTCGCCGACCTGCTGGCCCGCCTGCGGCGACTGGTGGCCGACACCCAGGTGCCTCACGATGCCGCGGGATGGTCGGCGCTCCTGGCCGACGCCACGTCCCAACTGTTCGCCACCGATGCCGCCACCCGCTGGTCGACGAACCGCCTCCAAGCGGCGTTGGCCGATCTCGCCCGCCATGCCGAGGTGGCCGGCGCCCCGGTCGCCGTGCCGCTCACGCTCGCCGACGTCCGCCGGCTGGTGGTCGACGTGGCCGATCCCGGCGGCGGCCGAGCCAGCCTCTTCCGGGGAGGTGTCACGGTGGCCTCGCTCGCCCCGCTGCGCGCTGTGCCCCACCGGGTGGTGTGCCTGCTCGGCATGGACGACCAGGCATTCGGTGCGGGCCGGCTCGACGGCGACGACCTGGTGGCCGCCTCGCCAGTGGTCGGCGATCGCGACCGCCGGGCCGACGTCCGCCAGGCGCTGCTCGAGTCGGTGTTGGCCGCCGGCGACCACCTCGTGGTCATCCGCACCGGCCACAGCGTCGTCACCAACCAGCCCGTCCCACCGTCGGTGCCCGTGGCCGAGCTGCGCGACACCGTGGCCGGCACGCTCCATCCCGACGTCCGCGCCGACGTGCTCGCCCGCATCGACCTCGTCCACCCCCGACAACCGTTCGACGAACGGAACTTCTGCACCGACCCCGACGATCCGCTGACCGCCGCCGGACCGTGGAGCTTCGACCCGGTGGCCTGCGACGGCGCCCGAGCCAGGGTGGCCGAACGTCAGCCTCACCGGCCGCTGGTGGCCGGAGCCCTCCCGGCGCGCCCGGACGGGGACGAGGTAATCGACCTGGCCGACATCCACGACTTCCTGGCCAACCCGGTGCGCCACTTCCTGCGCCGGCGCCTCGGGCTCACCGTGCCGCAGCTTCCCGACCGTGGCAACGGTCGCCGAGTGCAGGCCACCACGAGTGGTGGCGGTGGGCCGACACCCGTGGAGTACCCGGACCTACGCCTCGAGCTCGACGCACTCGAGTCATGGAAAGTGAAGGACCGCCTCCTCACCCACCTCCGCGCCGGTTACTCACCGGAGTCCTTCGTCCTGCGCGAACGCGCCCGCGGCTGCCTCCCGGCGGGCCGGTTGGCCGACGCCGTGCTGAGCTCGGCGTTGGAAGCCATGGAGCCCGTCGTTGGTGCGGTCGACGAGTTGGGGGTACCCCGCCAGCTCGAGAGCTACGTCCTCGTCGACCTCGTCCTCGGCGACGGCACTCGCGTGGTGGGCTCGGTGGCCGACGCCGGCGGCGCAACTCCGGGGCCGGTGCGCATCACCTGCTCCGAGCCTGCACCCAAGCGACGTCTCCCACCGTGGCTCGACCTGCTGGCACTCACCGCACACCAGCCCGAGACCGTGTGGTGGTCGGTCGGCGTCACGACGAGGAAGCGGAAAAAGAACCCCGCCGATATCGAGATCATGGAGATCCCCTCCGATGATCCAGCACAACGGCGACGCCAGGCGACCGATGCGTTGGCGGTGGTCGTCGATCTCTACCGACGTGGGCGCTGCGAGCCGGTCCCGCTGTTCACCACCCTTTCGCCCGCCATCGTGGCAGACACACCGCTGGCCAAGTGCTGGCGAGACTTTGACGGCCGAGGCGACGCAGGCGATCGCTGGGTCGGCATGGTCTACGGCGAGCTCGAACTCCGAGAGATCCTTGCCCTGCCCGTCCGGCCCGACGATCCCGAGTTCGACGACCGAGGCAAGGGCCGCACCGGTCGATATGCCGCAGCACTGTGGGACACGCTCGGCAGCACCCTGGTCGGCGACGACGCCAACGCAGAGACCACATCATGACGGCACATCCCACGTTCGACCTCACCGACACCCTGCCGAAGGGTCGGCTGGCCATCGAGGCCAGCGCCGGCACCGGCAAGACCTTCACCCTGGCCACCCTCGCCGCCCGCTACGTGGCGGAGGCGGGCCTCCCCATCTCCGATCTGCTCGTCGTCACGTTCACCCGTGCTGCTGCCGCCGAGTTGAAGGACCGCATCCGGGCTCGGCTGGTGGAGGTGGCCGACGTGATCGAGCAGGGCACCACCCCGAGCGACCCTGCCCTGGCGGCGCTGGTCGGCACTCACCCAGACCTTCGCCTACAGCGCGTCACCACCGCTATCGGCGACTTCGACAGCGCCACCATCACCACCATCCACGGGTTCGCCCAACAAGTGATCGGGTCGCTGGGGAGTGCGGTTGGCGTCGATCCCGATGCAGTCCTGGTCGACGACACCAAGGACCTGCTCGGTCAAGTTGCCACCGACCTACTCGCCCGGGAGGCAGTGCTGGCCCGACACGAGTCCGACCTGCTGCCCAAGCTCAAGGACCTGCTCGACATCGGCCAACAGGTCGCCAACAACCCAACCGCGTTGCTGGTTCCCGAACCAGACGACGATGTGGCCGGCCCCGAGGCGACACTGCGCCGTCGCCTTGTCGACGAGGTTCGCAGCGGGATGACCGACCGGCGACGGCGCAACGGTTCAATGTCATTCGACGACCTACTCGTGGGACTGCGCGACGCGCTGTGTGATCCGACCACCGGCCCCAGCGCTCGGCGCGTCCTACAGCGCCGGTTCGCCGTGGCGCTCATCGACGAGTTCCAGGACACCGATCCCGTGCAGTGGGCCATCTTCGACGCGCTGTTCGGCTGCGCCGACGCCCCCGACGAGCATGCCCATCCGAGCACGCTGGTGCTGGTGGGCGACCCCAAGCAGGCCATCTACGGCTTCCGGGGGGCGAGCGTGCACACCTACTTGGAGGCGGCCCGGGCCCCGGGCACCATCCAGACCAGCCTCGACACCAACTGGCGCTCCGACGGACCGACTCTCGCCGCCCTCGAAGGTCTACTCGAGGGAACGACCTTCGGCGACGACGCCATTGCGTTCCAACCAGTGCAGGCATCAGGGGGCAAGGCGACCCAGCGCATCGCCACCGCCGACGGCACCCCGCTCCCCACGCTCTCGGTCCGCAGCGCCGACCATCCCGACCTGCCACGCAGCAAGAAGACTGGCTACCTCAACAAGACCGACGCCGAGTCGGCCATTCACGCCGACCTCGCTGATCATGTGCGACGCCTGCTCGAGACCGCCCACATCCCCGACGGCGACACCTACCGCCCCCTCGAGCCCCGAGACGTCGCCGTGCTCATCAGCGCCGGGCACGAGGGCCCCCCCATTCGCGCCGCTTTCGAGCACGCCGGCATCCCGGCTGTGATCTCCCGGGGCGACAACGTCCTCGACTCACCTGCCGCCCAGCAGTGGCACTTGCTGCTCACCGCGCTGGCCCGCCCGACCGACCCCACCCGGGCGAGGGCCTACGCCGTGTCGTGGTTCGAGGGTTGGGACGCCACTGACCTCGACGAGGCCCCCGACGCCGAGGTGACGATACTCCAGGAGCGTCTGCACGACTGGGCCTCGGTGCTGGCCGACGACGGGATCGGCGCCTTCGTGGGGACAGTCCGGGCCGACAGCGGGGTCGCCGCCCGGGTGCTCGGGCGCCCCGACGGCGACCGCTGCCTCACCGACCTCGACCACGTGGCCGAACTCCTCCAGCTCAGTTCTCCACACAACCCCAGTCCCGCCCGACTGCTCGACACCTTCGAGCGCCTCGGCGCCGGCGACACCACGGGTGAACCCGACAGCGATCTGGCGGCGCGGCGGGTCGAGTCCGAAGCCAGCTCCGTACAGATCATGACCACCTTCGTCGCCAAGGGCCTCGAGTTCCCCGTGGTGTGCTGTCCGTCGTTGTGGCTACCCAAGCCCGTCACCAGTCCCGGCCCCGTCTGGTGGGACGCCGAGCGCCGCACGCGGGTCATCGACGTGGCCGAGAAGCTGGCGTGGCCCGACAAGGAGGCCCAGGCGGTCCGGCGCACCCAGGCCACTCACGACGCCATCGGGTCGAACCTCCGGGTGCTGTACGTGGCGCTCACCCGAGCCCGTCATCACACGGCGCTGTGGTGGGCCCCGGTGCAGAACGCTGACCGCACCGGGTTGGCCCGGGTGCTGTTCGCCCGCCACGGCGGCCGCATCGACCCCGAACACTTCACCGCCGAGGTCGTCGACACGCCCGAGCACGGCAGCACGGCCGAGGCGCTGACACCCCTGGTGGACCACATCGGCGACACCCTCGAGGTCGTCACGGTCGATGCGCCCCCACAGCATCCCCGCCGCTGGACCGGTCGGCCTTCCGCGGCGACGCCGCAGCTGGACGTGGCGCGGCTGGCCCAGCTCCCCGACCGTTCCCGGGGGCGTTGGTCGTTCACGGCCATCACCAACCGTGGTCGCCACCACGACCGCCACCAGCTCGGCATCGACCCGCACGACGACACCCTCGGCGACAGCGGCGACGCCGACGAGCAGGTCGGCGAGGCAGATGCGACACCGACACCGCTGCCACCCGAGGGCGATCCCGACCGCCTCCCCCTCGGCGAGGTGACGGGAGGTGCGGGCTTCGGCACGCTGGTGCACGAGGTGCTCGAACGGGTCGACTTCACCGACCCCGCCCTCCTCGACGCGTTGCGAGCCTGCATCGACGAGCAACTCGCCCGCCATCCGTGGAAGGTCGAGCCACAGACCCTGGCCGACGGACTGTTCGAGGCCATCCACACCTCCCTCGGCGACCTGTTCGGCGGGCGGGCACTGGCCTCGTTCGCGCCTGCTGACCGCCTCGACGAGCTCGAGTTCGACCTCACCCTGGCCGACAGCGGCACGGTGCCCACCGACGCCGCCATCGGAGAGCTCCTGCTCGACCAGCTGCCCGCCGACGATCCGATGCGTCCCTGGGCCACCCGCCTGGCGCGTGGGCCCTTCACCGCCCGCCTGGCCGGCCACCTCACCGGGTCCATCGACCTGGTGGCTCGCGTCCGACAACCCGACGGCTCGGCTCGGTACGTGGTGGCCGACTACAAGACCAACCGGTTGGCTCCCTCGGACCGGTCGCCCACCATGGCCGACTTCCATCCCGACCGTCTCGTCGATGCCATGGCGGAGCACCACTACCCGCTCCAGGCGTTGCTGTACACCGTCGCTGTTCACCGCTACCTGCGCTGGCGCCTACCCGACTACGACCCCGACACGCACCTCGGCGGCGTGGGCTACCTGTTCGTACGTGGCATGGCCGGACCCACCACACCCACCGTCGACGGGGTGCCACACGGCCTGTTCAGCTGGCATCCACCCACCGGGTTGGTCGAGGCGCTGAGCGACCTGCTCGATGGTCGAGCCGGCACCCGCACCGCCGCAGTCGAGGAGGTCGTCCCGTGAGCGTCACCACCACACCGTTGCTCGATCCCACCACCGCCGGGCTGGAGCCGTTCGCCGACGCCGGGGTGGTGGATGCCGCCGGGGCACACGTGGCCGCCGCCGTGGGTCGCAGCACCGGCGACGAGCGGCTCGAGGTGCTGCTGGCCGCCGCCCTGGCCGTCCGCGCCGTGCAACTCGGCCACGTGTGCGTCGAACTCTCCCGCGCCGCCACCACCATCACCACCGACGTCCCGACCGAGGTCGCCGCCGACGGGGACACGGACACCGCCAAGGTGCCGTGGCCCGACCCCGCGGAGTGGCTCGAGATGGTGCGCAGCAGCGACGCCGTCACGGTGGTCGACGGCAACCCGCTCGACCCGCTGGCCGACGACCCCGACGGCGAGCCGCTGCGTCCACTCGTGTTGTGGGGCGACCGCCTCTACCTCGAGCGCTACTGGCGCTACGAGCGCGCCGTCGGCGACGACCTCGTCGCACGATCCACCACCGAGGCCGACGACCTGGACCACAGCGATGTCGAGGGGGCACTCGGTCGCGCCTTCGGCCCCGTTCACGCCACCGCCCCCGACCGTCAACGCCAGGCCGCCGCGGTGGCGCTCACCCACCGGCTGGCCGTGGTCGCCGGCGGACCAGGCACCGGCAAGACACACACCGTGGCCCGGCTCCTGGCGGCGGCCCACGATCTGGCCCGCGCCGAAGGACGCACCCTCGACGTGGCGCTGGCCGCACCGACCGGCAAGGCCGCAGCCCGCATGACCGAGGCGGTGCACCAGGCGGTCGAACGAGCGGAACTCGACGCTGACGTCGCCGACGCGCTGCTCGCCGTCGAGGCCCGCACCATCCATCGCCTGCTCGGCGCGCAGGGGGCGCTCCGCTTCCGCCACGACCGAACCAATCCGCTCCCCTACGACGTGGTGGTGATCGACGAGACCTCGATGGTGGCGCTCCCGCTCATGGCCCGCCTGCTCGACGCCGTCCGACCCGATGCCCGGGTGGTGCTCGTGGGCGACCCCTACCAGTTGGCCAGCGTGGAGGCCGGTGCCGTGCTCGGTGATCTCGTCGGTCCGACGGCCACGCCTGGCGACCGAGCGACGACCGGTGTGCTCGAACCCGTCATCGTGGTGCTCGAACGCGTCCACCGCTTCGCCGCCGGGTCGGGCATCGCCGAGTTGGCCGACGCCGTGCGCGCCGGCGACGCCGAGCGAGCACTCGAGATCCTGCGCGACCCCGCCCGACCAGATGCCGTGCTGGCCGACCCGAGCGACGACGACGCCCGCCGTCCGGTGGAACGCCTCGTCGTCGCCAACGCCACCGCCGTCGTCGAGGCCGCTCGCGCCGGTGACGAGGCGGCAGGCCTCAAGCGGTGTGGTGACCTGAAGGTGTTGTGCGCCACGCGCCACGGCCCGAACGGCCGGCGAGCCTGGAGCGACCTCGTGGAACGGCGGTTGCAGCGCGCCGTGCCCGATGTCGGCATCCGGCGCCGCTGGTACACGGGACGGCCCGTGATCGTCACCCGCAACGACCCGCTCGCCGGTGTGGCCAACGGCGACACCGGCCTGGTGGTCGAACGCGACGGCAGCCCGATGGTGGCCTTCCCCGCCGCTGGGACGCCTCGCCTGGTGTCCCCCGCCACCCTCGACGCCATCGACACCTGGTGGGCCATGACCATCCACAAGTCGCAAGGATCGGAGTTCACCCACGCCGTGGTGGCGCTGCCCACCACCCACTCGCCGATCCTCACCCGTGAGCTGCTCTACACCGGCGTCACCCGGGCACAGCAGCAGGTGACCGTCGTGGCCACCGAGGAGTCGCTGCGCCGTGCGATCGAACGGCCCGTCGCCCGAGCGTCAGGCCTCGGCGCACGCCTCTGGCCCAGCTGACCGCTCCGCACGCCGGCTCGCCTCGCTAGGGCACGATCAGGACCGGTCGGTCGTCCCTGCCCGAGCGGGTTCCACACACAGCCGACTCCACCGCCAGAGCCGGTCGACGTCGACCAGCCAGTCGGCGCGGCGATCGAGTGCCCGGTCGACGAAGGCCTCCACCCCGTCGACGTCGACCCGCTCGTAGCCCGAGGGGTCCTGGGGCAGCCCGGGCTCGGCCACTGGCACCTCGGCGGCGCCCCCGCAGCACCCGTTGCGGTGACTGGCCCGCACCACCAGCGGTCGTCCGTCGAGGTGCTCCACCGCCGCGGCGCTGAGCCGCACCGTCGGCCCGGTCACGCTGGCGCTCCTGCGGGGAACTGGTCCCGGGTGGCGTTGGCGTAGCGCACGAGAGCCAACATGATCGGCACCTCGACGAGCACACCCACCACCGTGGCCAACGCAGCGCCCGACTGCAGCCCGAACAGGGCGATGGCCGCCGCCACCGCCAACTCGAAGAAGTTGCTGGCGCCGATGAGCGATCCCGGAGCGGCCACGTCGTGACGGATGCGCAGCTTGCGGAAGATGCGGTACGCCAGGAAGAAGATGAACACCGTCTGGATGACGAGCGGCACGGCGATGAGGGCGATGTGGAACGGGTTGTCGAGGATCACCTCGCCCTGGAAGGCGAACAGCAACACCAGGGTGACGATGAGACCTGCTGGGGTGATCGGGGCCAGGCGGCGGAGGAAGACGTTGTCGAACCACTCGATGCCCTGCCGCTTGATGAGCAGCACCCGGGTGGCGTAGCCGGCAGCGAGGGGGATGACGATGTAGAGCCCGACCGACAGCAGCACCGTGTTCCACGGCACGGTGATGTCGGAGATGCCCAACAGGAACACCACGATGGGAGCGAAGGCCACCAACATGATGAGGTCGTTCACCGCCACCTGCACCAGCGTGTAGGCCGGGTCGCCCTTGGTGAGGTAGCTCCACACGAACACCATGGCCGTGCACGGCGCCGCCCCGAGCAGGATGGCCCCGGCCAGGTACTCCCGCCCCAACGACTCCTCGATGAACGGGGCGAACACCACCAACAGGAAGAACCACGAGATGGCGAACATGGTGAAGGGTTTCACCAGCCAGTTGATGCCGGTGGTGACCAGCAGGCCCTTGGGCTCCCGACGGATACCGACGACGGCCCCGAAGTCCACCTGGACCATCATCGGGAAGATCATCGCCCAGATGAGCACGGCCACCGGCAGCGACACCGAGGCGTACTCGAAGCGCGACAGAGTGTCGGGCACTGCGGGGAGCAACTGCCCCACCGCCACACCCACCACGATGGCCACCGCCACCCACACGGTGAGGTAGCGCTCGAACACGCCGAGACCCCCGCCCTCGGGTGGCTCCGACGGATCGTCGACGGGGGCGCCGGATCGGTCGTCGGTGCTGCGGTCGGTCACGACACGATCCCGGCCATCACCCGGTCACCATATCGACTCTCATCAATGTTTTCCACCGAGCCAGGCGCCAGTCAGCCGGCCGGCTGGTCAGGCAGGCAGTCAGCGCGTTCGGCCCACCCGGGCGACCGTCCGCTCAGCCAGGGCCCGCAGCGCCCGGCCCGCACCCGTGCGCGGATGCGTCTCCACGACGGGCCGGTGCTTCTTCCCGGCGGCCGGCACCCGACGGTCGTGGGGCACGCTGGCCGCCACGGGAATCGTGGTCGGACCCTGAGACGCAGCCGACATCTCGGCATGGCCGTCGCGGTCGACGAACACGAACTCGACCGGGGTGACGCCCCCGAAGCGTCGGTGCAGGGCCACGGCCAGCAGGTACCCGTTCTTCAGCCCGGTGGCGTCGGTGGGTACCACCACATAGGCGATGTCCGCCGCCTCGACCAGGGTCCCCCGGCCGAGGAGATGCGGTGCCACGTCCACGACGACGGCGTCGACCTCGTCGTCGCCCACCGAGGCCACCGCCTCGGTGAGCACCGCATCGTCGGGGGTCGACCACACGTCGGCAGGCAGGGGCGGCACCACGAGCACCACCCCCGACGGTTCGATCACGAACCGGCACCGTTCGACGAGTGCCAGGTTGCTAGCCGACGAACCACGCAGTTCCTGCCACGCGGGCGGCGGCTGGATGCCCGCCATGGCCATCAGGTCCCCGAAGTACGGGTCGCTCTCCACCAGCGCCACCCGCGAGCCGTGCTCGGTGGCCCAGGCCACTGCCAGGTTCATGGCCACGGTGGAACGGCCGACCCCGCCCTTGGCCGACGTGACGAGCACCAGCGCTGGTCCGTCCGCTCCGTAGCCGACCAGCGGGGACTGGGCACCCTCGACCGCCAACTCCTCGCGGTCGCGCAGGAAAGCCGTCACCGCCTCGACCACGTCGGCCTCGGTGGCCTCCACCGGGAGCCACCGATCCACCGGGGCGTCCTCGATCGGCTCGTCGGCCAGCACCACGACGCCGACCGCCGGGCACCGGGCCCGCAACTCGGCCAGATCGTCGAACGTCGCCGACCCACGCTCACGACCGACGACGACAACGGTGGCATCGCCGCGGTGCACTCGGTCCGACATGTCGGCCGCGTCCTCGTACATCTCGACGTACAGCGGGCGGAGCGCGTTCATGATGCCGACTCGCCAGAGGCGGTCTCGATCCACGACCGCCACATCCAGCGGTGCCAGATGGGCGTCGAACCCCGTGTCACTCGTCGGCATCACTGCGCATCGCTCCCCTCGACCCCCACGGTACCCGCCGGTTGCCGGCATGGATCGGCCGCCGAGCGGGTAGGTGCGTCGCATGGAACCGATCCTGATCGTCGCCTTCATCGTGGCGTTGCTGGCCATCGCCGTGGCCATCGCCGCCGTCCGGCGCCGACGCCGCGCTGGTGGCGTGGTCGTCGCCGGAACCGGCACCGACGATGCAACGGGAGGCGACCAATGAGCACCTTGGTGCGCGCCACCACCCTGGTCGGCAACCCCGTCGTCACCTTGGCCGGCGAATCGCCGCTCGAGGTGAAAGACGTGGTGTTCTCCCCCAACTCGGGGCGCCTCGTCGGCTTCACCCTGCGCCGACACGGGTTCTTCGGCGGTCCCGTCGACGAGTGCCTGGCCTGGGACGACGTCCACGGGCTCGGTCCCGACGCCGTGGTGGTCACCGACGACGACGCCCTACGCAGCGAACATCTCGACGTGGCCGGGGAGGTCACCGACGATCGCGTGCTCACCGACGACGGCACCGAACTGGGGCGGGTGGTCGACGTCATCGTGGCCACCGGACGTCCCGCCGAGGTGGTGGGCTTCGAGATCAAGCCCACCGCAACACACCGGCGTGGCGACCACCACGTGTTCGTGCCGCTGCCGGCCACCAGCGCCGTGTCCGACGAAGCCATCGTGGTGCCGGCCAGCGCCGTCGACTACCTCCACGATGACCTCACCGGGTTCGGCGGCGCGGTGGACGAGTTCCGCCGACACCTGACCGAGGAGGACCAGTGATGCGTTGGAGAGCCGCCAAGGGGATCGACGTGGTGGACACCGCAACGGCGCAGACCGTGGGTTCGCTCGACCATCTGGTGGTGGACCCCACCGAGGCCCGGGTCGTCGCCCTCGTCTGCGGCGCACGGGTGGTGTCGTGGGACGACGCCAGCGGCATCGGCGCCGATGTGGTCACCGTCGAGCGCGCCGACCTGCTGCGCGAACCCGCCGACGACCTCGAACGGGCGGCCGTGGCCGGCACCTCCGAACCGTTGGGCCGTCGTGTCATCAGCGAGGACGGCGTGGCCCTCGGGTCGGTGCTCGACCTCGAGTTCGACCCCGAGACGGGCACCGTCGAGCGGTTGGTGACCGACCATACCGACGAGCCCGAGGTGGACGGCTCGGCACTGCTCGGCATCGGCTCCTACGCCGTGGTGGTAGCCAACAACAACAATGGCCAGGCCGCTGACGGCGACCTGTCGGAGCGCACGAAGGCCGACCTCTACGAGATGGCCCGCCACCGGGACGTGCCCGGCCGGTCGTCGATGACCAAGGCCCAGCTGGTCGATGCCCTCGGTTCGTGAGCCAGCTCGGTTCGTGACCCAGGTCAGTTCGTGACCGGGCCGGCGAACTGCGAGGCGTAGAGCGCAGCGTAGGCGCCGTCGGCCGCCAGGAGCGTGGCGTGGTCGCCCTGTTCCACGATGCGCCCTGCGTCCATGACCAGGATGCGGTCGGCGTCACGGATGGTGGACAGCCGGTGCGCAATGACGAAGCTGGTCCGGCTGGCCCGCAGCGCAGCGGTGGCTTCGCCGATGAGCATCTCGGTGCGGGTGTCCACCGAACTGGTGGCCTCGTCGAGGATCAAGATGGTGGGGTTCGACAGGAACGCCCGGGCAATGGTGACGAGTTGCTTCTCGCCCGTCGACAGCGCGGCACCCTCGTCGGAGACAACGGTGTCGTAGCCGTCGGGCAGGGCGTGCACGAACCGGTCCACGTAGGCGGCTCGGGCGGCCTCTTCCACGGCGGCGTCGTCGGCGTCGAGGTTGCCGTAGCGGATGTTCTCGCGGATGGTGCCGCCGAACAGCCAGGTGTCCTGCAGCACCATGCCCACCGCGGCGCGCACGTCGTGGCGGGTCATCTCGGCGGTGTCCACCCCGTCGATGGTGATGCGCCCGCCGTCGAGGTCGTAGAAGCGCAGGATCAGGTTCACGAGCGTCGTCTTGCCGGCCCCGGTGGGGCCCACGATGGCCACCGTCTGGCCGGGTTCGACCACCAGCGAGAGGTCCTCGATGAGCGGTTGGTCGGGGTGGTAGCGGAACGACACCTCCTCGAAGGTGACCTTGCCCCGCGGCGGCCCCGGCGGCGCTGCGTTCGCCGGGTCGGGTGGTTCCTCGGGTTCGTCGAGCAGTTCGAACACCCGCTCGGCCGAGGCCAGACCCGACTGCAGGACGTTCAGCATGGACGCCACCTGGGTGAGTGGTTGGGTGAACTGGCGCGAGTACTGGATGAACGCCTGGATGTCGCCGATGGTCATGGCCCCCGACGCCACCCGCAACCCGCCGATGACGGCAATGGCCACGAAGTTCAGGTTGCCGAGCAGCATCATCATCGGCTGCACGGTGCCGGCCAGGAACTGGGCCCGGTAGCTGGCCTGGTAGACCTCTTCGTTCTCGGCCACGAAGCGTTCCCGGACTGCCTCGCTCTGGCCGAACACCTGCACGAGCGAGTGGCCGCCGATGGCTTCTTCCACCTGGGCGTTCAACGCGCCGGTGTGGGTCCACTGCGCAATGAACCGCCCCTTGGCCCGACCGATCACGGTGCGCACGATGAAGATCGACGCCGGCACGGTGAACAGTCCGATGAGGGCCAGCGGCGGCGAGATGACGAACATCATCACCAGCACACCGACGATGGTGAGGGTCGACTGCAACAGTTGGCTGAGCGACTGCTGCAGGCTCTGGGCCACGTTGTCGATGTCGTTGGTGACCCGACTCAACAGCTCGCCGCGAGGGGTCTGATCGACGTAGGGCAGCGACAGGCGGTGGATCTTCTCCTGCACGGCGGAACGCAGCCGGCGCATGGTGCGCTGCACGACGCCGGCCAGCAGCCAACCCTGCAACAGCGACAGGCTCACCGAGGCGCCGTAGACACCGAGCGCCAACAACAGAATGGCGCGCAGCCGGTCGAAGTCCACGCCGTCGGTGCCGAGGGCCCCGTCCACCACCACGTCGGTGGCCCGGCCCAACAGCAGCGGTCCGGTCACGGCCAGGGCCACGCTGGCGATGGTGGCCACCACCACCACGAGCGCCACCCACCGTTCGGGTCCCATGGTGGCCAGCAGCCGTCGGGTGGCACCGCGCAGGTCCTTCACCGGCTCGGCGGGCATGCCGGCTGCACCCATGCGGCCACCCAGGGCGCCGCGAGGCTCATCCAGGCGCCGCACGGGCGGATCGGCGGGAGCCTGCTCGGTGTCGCTCACGTCGCCCCCGCCCCGCGCAGCTGCGAATCCACGATCTCGGCGTAGGTGGGACACGTCTCGAGCAGTTCACCGTGGGTGCCGAGGCCCACGGTGCGGCCTTCTTCGAGCACCAGGATCTGGTCGGCCGCCATGATCGACGACACCCGCTGGGCCACCACCACCACGGCTGCGTCGGTGATGTGGTTGGCCAGCGCAGCACGTAGCCGGGCGTCGGTGGTGACGTCGAGCGCCGAGAACGAGTCGTCGAAGATGAGCACCGGTGGCCGACGCACGATGGCGCGGGCGATGGCCAACCGTTGCCGCTGCCCGCCCGACACGTTGGTGCCGCCCTGGCGGATGGGGGCGTCGAGGCCCTCGGGCATGGCGGCCACGAAGTCGGCAGCCTGGGCCACCTCGAGCGCCTCCCACAGGTCGCCCTCGGTGGCGTCGGGTGCGCCGAAGGCCAGGTTGGACCGCACCGTGCCGGTGAACAGGAACGGCTTCTGGGGCACGTAGCCGATGTGTCCCCACAACACCTCCGGTTCGAGGTCCGCCACGTCCACCCCGCCGACCGTCACCGAGCCGCCGGTGGCGTCGTAGAGCCGAGGGATGAGCTGCACGAGCGTGGTCTTGCCCGACCCGGTGCTGCCGATGATCGCTGTGGTGGTGCCGGGTCGGGCCACCAGGTCGACGTCGCACACCACCGGTTCCTCGGCGCGGGGATAGCGGAAGCTCACCTGACGCAGTTCCACGCCCAGGCGTTCGTCGAGTTCGGTGATCGGTTCCGCGGCGCGCACCACCGACGACTCGGTGGCCAGCACCTCGCCGATCCGCTCGGCGGCCACGGAGGCCCGGGGGGCCATCACCGCCATGAAGGTGGCCATCATCACGGCGATGAGGATCTGCACCAGGTAGGTGAGGAACGCAATGAGCGCGCCCACCTGCAACTCGCCGGCGTCGATGCGGCCGGCGCCGAACCAGATGACCACCACGCTCGACAGTTGCAGCACGGCCATGACGATGGGGAACAGGAAGGCCTGCAGGTGCCCGGCGCGCAGGGCGGTGTCGGTGAGGTCGTCGTTGACCCGGTCGAAGCGGGCCCGCTCGGCCGGTTCGCGCACGAAGGCCCGCACCACCCGGATGCCGGTGAGTTGTTCACGCAGTACCGCGTTGACGGCGTCGATGCGTTCCTGCATGCGGCGGAACTGCGGCACCATGAGCACCACCACCACTCCCACCGCCCCGGCGAGTACCGGCACCGCAATGGCCAACACCCACGACAGTCCGGCGTCCTGGCGCACTGCCATGATCACCCCACCGATGCCGGTGATGGGGGCGGCGATGAGCAGCGTGGCCGACATGAACACGAACATCTGCACTTGTTGCACGTCGTTGGTGGTGCGGGTGATGAGCGAGGGGGCACCCAACTCGTCGATCTCGCGGGCCGAGAACCCTGAGATGCGACCGAACAGCGCACTGCGGGTGTCGCGACCGAGGCCCATGGCTACCCGTGCCCCGAACCATACCGCCGCGATGTTGGCCACCACCCCGGCGAAGGCCACCACCAGCATGACCGAGCCCATCGACCAGATGACCCCCTGGTCCCCGGCGATGACGCCGCGGTCGATGACCTCGGCGGCCAGGCTGGGCAGGGTGAGCGTGGCCATGGCCTGCGCCGTCTGCAGCACCAGGACCGCAACGAGGAGCCCACGGGCAGGGCGCAGTTGGGTTCGTAGGAGGTGCAGCAGCATCGGTCCCCCGAGACGATGTGGACCGGTTCACGCTACGCCCCGCGCCCGCAGGTCATGACATTCGGTGTGCAACTTCCTGAGCAGGCGCTCACCCAGCAGACTCCCCACGCCACAATGGGTGGGATCCCCCATGGGCGGCGGCGGTGCGGTCAGCCACAGTAACGGGGTGCACCTACCGCCGAACCCCAGCCCACCGAACCCCAGCCCGCCGAACCCCAGCCCGCCGCACCCCGGCCAGAGTGGCGCTGATCGCCGGAGAACCGCGGTGCGCCTGGGAGTGGTCTTCGCCGCCGCCACCGTCGGCGCCGCTGCGTTGGGGCTCGCCGCGGGAACGGCCACCTACGCCACGCTCGACCCCGGCTCGCAGGCCGAAGGATTCGAGAGCCTCGGGGCGGCGCTCGTGGGTTTCGCCGCCGGCTTCCTCGTGGCCACGGCGACGTTCGTGGCCACAACGGTGATCGGTGTCCGCTGGGCGCTGCCACCCGGGTGGCGGCTGCGTCCTGCGCTGGTCATGCTCGCTGCTGTGCCGATCGGCGTGGGTGTGTGGATCGAGGCGGAGCGGTGGGCAGCCGCCGCCGGCATCGGGTGGATCGGGCTCGTGGGCCTGGTGGCGGCTGTGGCCGGCGCCGCAGCGCTCGTCGGCGCCACCGCCGGCGTGCTGCGATGGCCTCGGGCGGGTCTCGTCCTGGCCGCCGCCGCCGGTGTGCTGGTCGCCGGCTACGTGGTGGCCGAGGTGCAAGGACCACGCGTTGCCCACCAGCGTGCCATCGAGCGTTACGAGCGGGCCGACGCCCCGCTGGCGTTGTGGCGAGGTCGCCAGGCGGAAGGGCCGGTGCCTGGCTGGTTGGTCAACTACTTCCCATGGCCGAGGGACGGCACGGCGGCCATTGCCTACCGGATGCCGGGTCCGAACGATCCGGGTCGGACGGTGTCGTTCACCCTCACCATGGAGCGCTCACCAGAACTGCAGCGGTGCGAGGACCCCGCCACCCGCCACGCTCCGTGCCTGCGGGTGGGCAGCCGGCGCGACGGCGACCCGATGTGGGGGAATCCCACCAACAGCCCGTCGTCCGACCTGCCGCTGAACCTGCGCCCCGACCTCGACGACCCTCCCCCGGCACGTTCGGGCAGCGCGGTGTCGGCCGTGTGGGTCGACGTGCCCGACGGGCGCTGGACCCTCCACAGCATCGGCCCGCTCCCGCTCGAGATGTCCGACGTCGTTGACTTCCTCGAGGAACTCCGCCCCGTCGACGTCGAGACGTTCGTCAGCGCCCACGACGAGTGGTACCCGTGAGGTGATCGACCCAGGCGACCTCAGCGGCTGATCTCAGCGGCCGGTGAAACGACCCTGGCGTCGCTCGATGAACGACGCCACCCCTTCGGCGAAGTCCTCGGTGGCAGCCAGGCGCCGCTGCATCGGCCCGAATTCGGCAATTGCCGCCGCCTCCCCGTCATCGACAGCCAGCCGGGCGTTGGCCTTGGTGGCCTCCACCGCCAACGGGGCGCACGCAGCGATCTCCCGAGCCAACTCGAGGGCCCGGTCGGCTTGGGTGCCGACGGGCACCACCTCCTGGCAGATGCCCACCCGGTGCGCCTCGTGGGCGTCGAACTCGTCACCTCGCAGCAAGTGGTACATGGCGTTGCCCCACCCGCCTCGCTCCACGAAGCGGAAGGTGGCCCCGCCCAGCGCGGCCAGGCCCCGCTTCGGTTCGAGCTGGGAGAAGCGGGCGTCCTCGGACGCCACCACGATGTCGGCGGCCAACGCCATCTCGATGCCGGCCGTGTAGGTGATGCCCTGCACGGCCACCACCAGCGGCGCCCGTAGCCGGCGACGCAACCCGAACGGGTCGACCAGACCGTCGGGCATGGCGAAGCCGTCCGCGTCCTCGGCGAAGAACAGCGGCATGTCCAACCCGCCGGTGGTGTGGTCGCCCGCGAAGCGCAGGACCCCCACCCACAGCTCGGGATCGTCGTCGAGGCGGGTGAGGGCCTCGGACAGTTCCCGGAACAGCTTGGGGGTGCAGGCGTTGCGCTTCTCGTGTCGGTCGAAGGTCATCTCCCAGATGTGGTCGTCGACCACCCGGGTGAGCACCTGACCGTGGGGGTGTCGCTCGCTCATGGCCCGAGCCCTCAGCTGGCCTTCGGGTCGTGGAAGAACTCGAGCCCTTTGGCCTCGCCCATCACCTCGCCGAGCTGGTGGCGGTGGGCCACCACGTAGAGGGCGTTCCAGGTCTTGGCCGCCAGCGACGGCGGCTTGGTGCCCACCCGTTCGATCCACTCGTCGGTGGTGGGCAGACCGGCGAGGCGCACCATGTTGTCGATCGTCTCGGCGTAGTGCACCGACTCGGCGAAGCCTCGCCCGACGTCGGTGCCGTCGGGGTCGGCGAGCACCACCGCCCCTTCGCAGATCTGGGCGCCGTTGGCGAAGAACGCCGACTGGCCACCGTCGACGATCGGCGTCATGGTGAACTCCCGGATGTCCTCGGGCAGGTCGTCGAAGGTGAAGTGGAAGTGATCGGGGTGCCACACACCCGTTGCCGGATAACGCTCGGGGTCGGGTGAGCGTTCCACCTTCACCCAGCGGTCCACCTCGAGCAGACCCCAGGCCATGCGGGTGGAGCGGTCGGTGTCCATGTAGGTGCCGGCCACCCGCACCGCCATGGTGCCCGGCGGTTCGTCACCGCTCTGGTCGTAGAAGGCCGACATCTCGTTGGTGTGTGGCGAGAAGCAGGTGATCTGGCGGTCGCCCACGAAGTGACACATGAACCAGTCCCAGCCGACCGGCACCGGATCGCTCGTGCCCGACGCCGCACGCATGACCGTCGAATGGCAGTTGCCGTTGAGATAGCCCCACTGGTGGTCGAACCAGAAGGCGCCGCGAGCGAGGTCCACCTTGTTGTCACCGATCCGCAGCCACGAGGTGGCCGGGTCGATCTGCATGTTGGGGATCGAGTAGTAGAGCGTGCCCATGCCGTCGACCGAGGGCATGGCCCCGTGGTCGCCCTGGGCCAGGTACTCCTTGCCGGAGGTGAAGGTGACGTCGATGGCCAGCTCGGTGGGCTCCTCCGCGCTGCGGTCGAGACCCCACATCTGCAGCCGCAACGGGAACAGTTCGCCGGCACGCGACGACACCATCGAGTTCCTCCCCAACCGCAGCGAGAACGGGTCATCGGTGGCCGAGATCAGCCCGCTGGTGCCGGCCACCACCACCGGGGCGGCCTGGAGGTGGTCGCCACCGCGGCGGCTCACGGCGAACTGCATCTCGATGGCTTGGTTCTCGATGGGGGTGAGCCCCAGTTCGGCGGCGATCGCCGGGGGGAAGACGGCGTCACCGAAGAACATGATCTCGACGCCGTACTCCTCGCCGTCGGTGTCCCAGCAGCTCCCCACGAAGAAATGCCACCCCACCTGGCTGTCGACCTTCAGGGCGTGGTCGCGCGGAAACTCGAGCACCACCGGGTTGGGCACCGGTTCGTAGCCCTCGTTGGCGTTGCGGTCCAACAGGTTGCGCAGCACGTAGAGCTGCAACGGGTTGAGCTCGTCCACCTCGTCGAGCAGTGCACGGTAGAGGTCGGACCGGTCGACGGTGTGCGACGGCCGCGACTCGAGCAGGTGCTCGAGGAAGCGACGCATGCGCTCACCATGGGCGGCCGCGCTGTTGCGTGGGCTGGCGAGCGTGGCGGCCAGGTCGTCAGGGATGGTGTCGGGATCCAGTTCGCGCTGCCACAACATGGCGGCCACGTCCTGCGTGGTTGCCTCGTCCAGTCCGCCCCAGCCCTCGTCGTTGCCGCCCATGCTGTCTCCTCGGTCGATGTGCAGCGCAGCGTACTGCGGAGCGTCTGGCCGGGTGACGGGCCGGGCACGCGGGCACGCGGGCACGCGGGCACGCGGCAGACTCTGACCATGATCACCGGGTTCCTCCATCCAGGGGCAATGGGTGCGTCGCTGGCCGGCGCCTGCGGCGGGGAGCGGCTGTGGGTCGGTGCCGGACGGTCGGGCGCCACCCACGAGCGGGCTGAGGCCGCCGGCCTCGAGGACGTCGGGTCGCTGGCCGCGTTGGCCCATCGCGCCGAGGTCGTCGTGTCGGTCTGCCCGCCCGCCGCTGCGGTGGCGCAGGCCGAGGCGGTGGCGGCCACGGGGTTCGAAGGCATCTACGTCGACGCCAACGCCGTGGCGCCGAGCACCGCCCGACAGATCGGCTCGCTGTTCGACCGCTTCGTCGACGGCGGCATCATCGGACCACCCATCGGCGAAGGGTGGTCGACCCGGCTGTACCTGGCCGGCGACGACGCTCCCACCGTCGCCGCCCGATGGGAACACACACCGCTCGAGGTACGGGTGCTCGACGGACCACCTGGTGCCGCCTCGGCGGTGAAGGCGTGCTTCGCCGCGTGGACCAAGGGCACCGCGGCGATGTTGCTGGCAGTGCGGGCGCTGGCCCGGGCGGAGGACGTGGAGGAGGCGCTGCTCGCCGAGTGGGCCACGTCGATGCCCGACCTCACCGAGCGGTCCGAGTTGTCGGCGGTCGGCACCGCCCCGAAAGCTTGGCGTTTCGTGGGCGAGATGACCCAGATCGCCGAAGCCTTCGCCGAGCACGGCCTGCCCGACGGATTCCACACCGGAGCCGCCGAGATCTACCGCAGCCTCGCCGGCTTCAAGGACGACCCCGGCCCGTCGTTCGACGCCGTGGCCGACGCGCTCCTGGCGGATGACCCGTTGCCAGCTGACGACCCGGCGCCGACCGACGACAACTGAGTGCAGCAGCCCGGCACACTACGGCGCCGGTGCCAGCTCCCGGGCGCCGATGTCGCAGCCGGCGACGCCGTCGCCGTTGCCGTCGAGGGGTCGCGGCGTTCCGTGCAGGTCGTCGGTCACGCCGGTGCCGCACCCGTTCACACCGACGGGGATGGCGTCCACCAGCGGCGAGGTGGGCGGCAGGTCATAGGTGACGGGCCCGCTGACGTCCACGGTGAACGCCACCGGTTCCGCCGGCTGGTCGCCAGCGGCTGCGAGCTCGCACGTCCCGTCGATGTCGGAGTTGTAGCCGACCGAGACCGGGCCGTCGCCGAAGCAGCTCTGGAGGATGCTCGACGCCACGGTGGCCGAGCCCCAGTTGGTCAAGGCCCGCGTGGGCACGTTGATGTCGGACCACGACAGGAGCGACGTGTTGCGCAGGAACACGGTGCCCTCGTTGCGGACGGCAGCCACGTGGCCGAACACGTGGGCGAGCAGCGAGTTCTCCACCGCGGCGACACCGGTCGGACCCACCACGACCTGTCCGCTGCTCTCGAGACCCACCAGGCTGAGGTGGCGACCGACGAACGTGCCGTGCACCTCGAAGCGGGCTCCGGGCACCCCGTAGCTCCACACGCCATCGACCGTGAGGCTGGCACCCTCGGCCACGGTGATCCACCGGTCCCCGAGTCGGACATCGGCGGGCGCGCCGGCGTTGATCGACAACGCTCCGGTGACGAGCATGCTGTCACGCCCTCGGTAGTGGCCAGCCGGCACCGTGATGGAGGCTGCACCGAGGGCGTTGGCTTCGTCGATGGCAGCCCGCAACGAGCAGTCCCCGAGCCCCGGGGTCATCTCGCACACCCCGTCGCCCGGCTCGGCGTCGTCCCCATCGGTCTCGGTGGTGACGGTCAGCTCGACCGGGTCCTCGGCCGGCTCACAGGCGGCCAACAGACCGGCCAGCAACGCCGAGGCGCACAGCACGGCCAGGCACCGACCGCTGCGCAGCTTCATGGTGATCCCCCGTTCGACGCGGGTGACCTCGTCGCCGATGCCACCGAGCAGCCCAGAAGCTAGCCGACCGACGACCGACGACCTGGCGAGGGGCCGGTGGCCGCTCAGCCCGACAACACGGCGGCGATGCGGTCGTAGCGGGGATCGTCGTCGCCACAGATGCGACCGACCCACCGCAACACCTCGGCGAGGTCGATGCGGGTCCCGAGCGCCACCATGGCCTCGATGTCCACCCAGTCCCGCGGTCGGTCGAACACCACCTTGCAGACCGTGAGGTGTTCGGGAGCCAGCACCGCAATCGTGGTGTCGGCGAACGGCACCACCACTGCGTGGCGCTCAGCCGCCTCGTGGAAGGCGTCGTAGGCGAAGAACAAGTCGACAGGGGTGCCACCCCACAGGACGCGCACTTGACCGTCGCGTTCGGCCACGGCCTCGGCACCACCCACGTCGACGCCCAGGCGACCGAGCGGTGCCAGCGCTGCGCCGGCCCGATCGGCGGGGACGAACACGTTGCAGTCGATGTCACGGGTCGCTCGCGGCTCGGCGTGGTAGGCCAGCGCCAGTGCCCCACCGAAGGCGTGGGGCACCTCGGCCAGTGCCAGGTGGATGGCGATGATCTTCTCCGGCAGCGACGGCACGGTCAGCGCTCGCCACCGCCCGAGCAGATGCGGGGGAAGTCGACGGTGGGCGCCGGCGCCCGGCGAGCGGGGACGGCGTCGGCCAGGAGCAGCACGTCGACCAGCGCGGCCGCATGGGCCTCGGGCGATGCCAGTGGGGGCAGGTCCGACGGCGGGCTGCCCGAGCGCACCTCCAGGCGTTCGCCGGCTGCCGCCACCAGCCGGCGCAGCGTCTCGATGCTCGGGTCGCGCCGGCCGTGCTCGTAGGCCGAGATGACCGGCTGACTGGTGCCCGCCCGCGTGGCCAACTGGGCCTGGGTGAGGCCTCGTCTCGTGCGTGCCGTGCGCAGCACCTGCGCGGCGTCCATGGGGGCAGCCTACCGCATGACATATCGGATCGTCTATGCCACCCCATGACGCCGCAGCCGCGAACGGGGTCAGAGCACCTCGACGCGGCAGCGGACCCCCGGGGCGGCGGCCAGTCGGGCGTCGCCGGTCCACAGGGTGGTGTCGAGGCGTTCGGCCAGCGCCACGTAGGCGGCGTCGTAGACCGTGAGGTTGTGCCGCAACTCCCAACAGCGAGCGAGGAGCGGCCGGTGCGGCGCACGTTCGAGGCGCAACGCCATCAGGTCGTCGAGCGCGAACTGGGCGCGGCGCTCGTCGAGGTCGCCGGTGGCGAGGAGTCGTCGCCACGCAGAGGCCACCTCGAGGTCGATCACCTCTGGCGCCACCAGGCGCTCGCCCCGGAGCGTGCCCCGGAGGCGGTCGCCGTCAGGCCCGTCGTCGGCCAGCGCGGTCACCACGACGCTGGCGTCGACCACGATCACTGACGGTCGCGCTCGGCGCGCACGGCCGCCACCGACGACGCCAGCGGCGCGTGCCCACCGGCTCTTCCGCCGGCCCGATCGAGGACCTCGTCGAGTGTCGGTGCGGCGGCGTCCTCACAGAGGCGGGCCAGCAGGTACTCCTGCAGCGACATGCCCGCCGCTGCCGCACGCCGCCGCAACGTGGCGTGCACGGCGTCGGGTACGTCCTTGACCTGGATGCTCGGCATGCCAGCACGCTAGCGCCATTTCAGCGCCACAACATGTGTTACCGCGCCAGCCGATTACCCCCTGTGCGGCTGATCTCGCTCGCCAGGACGCTCGGCGTCGACGTCGCCCGCTGGCACCCATGCCGCTGCCAGTTCGGCCAGGAGCGCGGTGTTCAGGCCGTACGCCCGCCGCACCTCCTCGGTGACGTGGTCACGCTCGGTGTCGGTCCACGGCATGGTGTCGAGGCGGGCGCGGTAGTGCTCCTTGTAGGCCACCGGGTCGTCGATGCGGTCGAACCGGTAGAACGACAGACCAGACGTTTCGTCGAGTCCGTAGGCGCGTGCCAGGGCACGGCCGATGTGCACCCCGCCGGAGAGGTCGCCCAGGTAACGGGTGTAGTGGTGCGCCACCAGGTTGCCCGACCAGGCCGACGCCACCCAGCGCAGCCGCTCCACATAGGCCGTGGTGGCCGGGCGGGCCACCAGGGCGTCGCGCCAGTCGGGCCCGTCGAGCACGGCCAGGTCGGCCTCGATCGCCGGTCGACGCTCGAGGGCGGCATCCACGAAGGCCCCCACGGCCGGGTCGGACCGTCGGGCGCGGGCGGCGTTCTCGAGCGTGTCGTAGACGAACCACAGTTGGCGGGCGAAGTCGACGTAGGCGTCGATGGGCAACGACCCGCGCATGAGCCCCACCAGGAACCCGTCGCGCTCGGCAGTGCGATGGTCGTCGGTGGTGGCGGCTCGCAGTGCGGCCGAGAAGCCGGCTTCGGGTGCGTCGACAGGGGCACTCATCGCTGCTCTCCGTTCACTCGGGTGGGCGTGGACACTCGGTCGAGCCTCCGACGGCTCGTCACCAGGGCGACGCCGACGCCCAACAGCAGGAGTCCGACGACCGCCAGGCCGGTGTCGCCGCCGGTGACGGGCAAGGTCCCGCGAGCGACAGTGGCCGGGACGGCCGAGGCGCTCGGCGGCGTCGGCGGCGGTGTCGCCGGTGTCACCACGCTGGTCGTCGTGGTCGACGGAGCCGACGGCGGCGCGGCGGCCAGCACGGTGAACGGCGCCGTGTCGGCGCTGCGGCCGGAGGTGACGCCCCGCACCTCGATGTGGTGTGGGCCGGGCTCGGTGTCGGCGGGCACGGTGACCGTGGCGGCCAGCGATCCTCCGGCGTCGGCATCGACGACGCCGAGCAGGACCGGGTCGGAGCGCAGCCACACCTGCACCTGTTCACCGGCAACGAATCCGCTGCCACTGGTCCCGAGGTCCTCGCCGGCGCGCACCTCGGTGCGATCCACCGACGCGGTGACCACCACCTCGGGCAGGACTGGCGCCGGCTCCTGGCCACGGAACTGCACCGGCACCTTGACATCGGCGCTGCGGTTGGCCGTGGCGGTGTGGTCGGCGCGGGTCACGAGCTTGCAGGCCACGCTGCCGTCGAGACAGTTGGTGGTCTCGTCGACGGCCACGACGGTGAGTTCCACCTCGAAGGTGCCGCCCGGTCCCCAGGGGGTGGCCACTGCGGCGAAGGCCGGGTTCGACGAGATGAAGGCCGATGACGTGGAGCCGGCTTCGATGTCGAAGCCGCCGACGCAGGGCCCGGGCAGGACGCCGGGTCCGTTGTCGACACACAGGGCCACGTACACGCCGATCGTCGGGTCGTAGCCGCTGCCGGCCACGGTGACATCCGCGCCCTCAGGGTCGAGATCGACCGCCGGGGTGACGGTGAGCGTCTGCCCGCCGGGCCCGGTGGCGGTCATGCTGCCACCGGGACCCGGGACCGGGTCCGGATCAGGGGTCGGATCCGGATCAGGGGTCGGGATGGGATCGGGATCGGGATCGGGCACTGGATCGGGGTCAGGCGTGGGATCGGGATCGGGCACGGGGTCAGGCGTCGGGTCGGCGAAGCTCATTGGCTCGAACAGTTCGTGGTTCGGGTTGATGGCCCCTCCCCCGGGGAAGACAGCCACGGCATAGGTGCCGGTGCCGTCGGCGGGGGCGACGTCGAGCTCAGCGGTGAAGCTCCCGTCAGCGGCAATGGTCACGAAGGCCGGGTTCACCCCCGAGGGATCCAACACGGCACGGGAGGACGCCGGCAGCGCCCACTTCTGGTCGATGACCTGCCGGGCGCTCGACGGCGCACCCTGCGAGGGACGCCAGATGTCGGCGAAGCGCCCGAACGCCACGTACACCCCGGCGGGCTGGCCGGCCAGCGGCGGCCGGGTGCCCGGCAGCGTCGGGGCGAATCCGGTGCCGGTGACGGTCACCGTGTCGCCGTCGGGATCGAGGTCGGCCACCTCGGACACGACGATGGCTGCGACGGGCGGGTCGACGGCCGCGGCGGACGGTGCCACCAGGGCCAGCGCGCTGCACAGCACGCCGACGAGGGCGACGACCGCGCCAGAGCGGACGACGGGAGAGCGGTTCATGATCGGGGACCTCCATGACAGTGGGACAGGGGACGGCAGGGCAGGACGAGCAGTTCGCCGGTGCGGGGGTGGGCCACCACCTCGAGGTCGTGGTGCCACACGCTGCTCAGCAGCGTCGAGTCCATGACCTGCTCCGGCGTGCCGGAGGCCGCCACCCGCCCGGCGGCGAGGACCACCACCCGATCGGCCATGGCCGCCGCCATGGACAGGTCGTGCACCACGACGACCACGCCGCAGCCCGAGGCGGCCTGCGACGTCACGACGTCGAGCACGAGTTCCTGGTGGTGGACGTCGAGCGCAGCAGTGGGTTCGTCGAGCAGCAGCAGTTGCGTCCGCTGCGCCAGCACCCGGGCCAACGCCACCCGGGCCCGCTCCCCACCCGACAGGGTGAGCACCGAGCGGTTCGCCAGGTGGTCGACCTCGGCCAACGCCATGGCCGACGCCACCGCAGGGTCGTCGTCCGCCGCGGCGGGGGTGCGAGCCCACGGGGCCCGACCCATGCGCACCACGTCGGCCACGGTGAACCCGAACGACACCGCGGCGTGCTGGGGCAGCACCGCCCGCCGGCGTGCCACGTCCAGGGCGTCGCACGCCCCGAGCGGCCGTCCGCCGACGGTCACCTCACCTTCGGCGAGAGGGAGGTCCCCCGACAGGGCGGCCAGCAGCGACGACTTGCCGGCGCCGTTGGGGCCGACGAGGGCCACCACCTCCCCGGCGCGCACCACCAGGTCGGCGTCGGTGAGCACCCGGTGCCCTCCCTGGTCGACGGCCACGGCGGCAGCGTCGAGAAGGACCGTACCGGCAGGCAGTACCTCGGGCAGCGCCGACGCTCGACCCTGCGCCGCCGACACGGTTCGCCGCAGCCGGTGGCGCAGCGACGCGGAGCCGACGGGCGAGGCGGCGGGCGAGGCGGCGGCGCTCATGCCCACCCTCCTTGGCGGGCCCGCGTGCGGCGGATCTGCCACAGGAAGAACGGGCTGCCCACCAGGGCGGTGAGCACCCCGAGGGGGATCTCCGAGGGGGCCACCACGGTGCGGGCCACCAGGTCGGCCACCACCACGACCACCGCACCGGCCAGCGCCGAGGCCGGGACCACCAGACGATGGGTGGGCCCGCCCACCATGCGCACCAGGTGGGGCACCACCAAGCCCACGAACAGCACCATGCCCGACATGGCCACCGCTGCGGCGGTGAGCACCGCCACCAACGCCAACATCGCCACCCGCAGCCGCTCCACGTCGACGCCCAGGTGGTGGGCGGGCCGTTCACCGAGGGCCAACAGGTCGAGCCGGGGGGCCCAGCGCCACGCCGCCGCCACACCCACCAGCGCCAGCGGTCCGACCACCGCCACCTTCTCCCAGGTGGCCGCCGCCACCGACCCGAGCGTCCAGAAGGTGATGCTGCGCAGCTCGGCATCGGTCGACAGGTAGGTGAACAGCCCGATGACGGCGCCCACCAGCGCGTTGACCGCAATGCCGGTCAGCACCAGGGTGATGACCTCGGTGCGACCGGCGTGGCGGGCGGTGGCGTACACCACCAACACGGTGACCAGACCGCCGACGAAGGCGGCCACCGCCAGGCTCCATGAGCCGGCTACCGCCACGCCGAGCACGATCTGCACGACGGCGCCGAGCACCGCGCCCGCCGACACCCCGATGATGCCGGGTTCGGCCAACGGGTTGGCGAACGTGCCCTGCAGCACCGCCCCGGCACAACCGAGCGCTGCGCCGACGATCACGGCCAGCGCCACGCGGGGGAAGCGGATCTCCCACAGCACCGAGTCGGCCAGCGGGTCGGCGCCGGTGCCGCTCAGCGCACCGAGTCGTCGTCCGAGCGAGCCGAGCACCTCGAGGGGCGCCACCGAGTAGGCGCCGGTGCCGGCCGCCACCACCGCCACGACCACCAGTGTGACCAGCAGCCCACCGAGCAGCAGCGACGCGGGAACCAACCGCGGTCCGGCGACCAGCACCGCCGCCGTCGGCGACGCCACCGGGCGATGTTCGTCATCGGGGCGCGGGGCGCGTTCGGCGCTCGTTCCGGCGGCGCGCGCTCCCTCGAGCGGCACGACGCGTGGGGCGGGATCGGCCGGCGGGGCCGCGGGGGCCTCGGTCACGTCGCTCACGCCACCGGCTCCGCCACCCGCAGGCCGTCGGCGAGGAGGCGCAGCGCCTCGGGGGTGCGCGCCCCGAACCCGAACAGCAGCCCGTCCTCCACGGTGACCACCCGTCGGTGCATCCCGGCGGGGGTCTGGGCCACCCCGGCCACCTCCAGCAACCCGTCGACGCCGCCGACCGATTCCAACCCGGTGGTGGTCATGAGGATCACGTCGGGGGCGGCGGCCACCAGTGCTTCGCTGGTGAGGGGGGTGAAGGCCCGCTCCAGCCCCAACTCGACCCCGGCGTCGCGCCCGCCGGCGGCCTCGATCATCGAGTCGGTGCCCGCGCCCGGACCGCCGAGCAGGTACACGCCGGCCCGGCCCCGCAGGTAGAGGAAGGCCACCGTTGGGTGGTCGGCGTCCTCGACCTCGGCGGTCACCGCGGCGATCTCGGCTTCGACCTCGGCGGCGAGGGCGCGCCCAGCGTCGGGCACGCCCGCTGCTTCGGCGATGGTGGCGATGTGCTCGCCGACGCCGGCCACCGAGGTGGGGCGTTCGACGACCACCACCGGCACACCCACGTTGCGCAGGTGGTCGACGGCCTCGGGCGGACCGGTGTCGGTGTCGGCCAGCACGAGGGTGGGCCGCAACGATAGCACCGACTCGGCGGACACGTCGTGCGCCCGGGTGACGAGCGGCAGGTCCGCCACCTCGTCGAAGGTGGCCGAGATGTCTCGGGCCACCACCGACTCGCCCAGGCCGAGGGCGAACAGGATCTCGGAGATGGAGCCCTGCAAGGGGACGATCCGCGAGGTGTCGGTGACCGTGACCCGGCGGCCGTCGGCGGAGGTGACGGTGACCGGCAGGACGGCGACGCCGGCCGCCTCGGCGGTGGGCACGGTGGAAGGGCGCTGAGCACCGGCGCCGGCCGGGTCCGAGGTGGTGTCGGTGGTGGCACTGCTGGCGGCCACGGTGTCGTCCACCTCATCGACCGCACAGCCGACGATGCCGGCGGCGAGAGCCACCACGACCAGCACCACCGCTGCGGTGGCGGGGACCGACCGCCGTCGACGCAGGGCCACGACCACGGCCGCGGCGGCGAGCACGATCCCGCCGAGGGCCAGCCACCCCCACGGGCCACCGCTGCGGGGGGCGTCGGCCACGGTCGACAGCGCCGCCGGATCCGATACTGACGCCGCCTCACTGTCGTCGTCGCCGTCCTCATCGACACCAGCGGGGTCGGCCGCCGGGCCCTCGGCGGCAAACTCGACGGGCAGGGCCAGGTCACCCGAGCGGTCACCCGTTCGGGTGTCGTCGAAGCGGGCGACCACCGCGCAGCGCTGCACCCGACAGTCGGTGTCGGCGTCGATGATCGCCTCGACCACCAGGGTGAGGGCGAAGGCGCCATCGGCGTCGAGTGGCTGCGCCAGGTCCTCTCCCCCCTCTGGCGGATCGTTCGTCAGCCACGCCGACCGTCCCCCGCCCGCCGCACACGGACCGGGAGCGGCGACGGCATCCTCGTCGTCCGCCAGGGCGCACAGCGACAGGTAGTAGCCGGCTGAGGGATCGAATCCCGCGCCGGTGACGCGCAGCTCGGTCCCGTCGGGGTCGAGCTCCGCGTGGTCGGACACCTCAAGCCGCCGGGTGCCGTCGCTCACCGATCGACCGTCGGCGCTCACCGTCGCCGTCGGGGCCTGCGGGGGCGCCTCGGTGGTCGGTGGCGGGGGCACGGTGACCGCCGGCGCATCGGTGGCCGGAGGGGCCACCCCTGGCTGCTCACCCGGACCCGGCGCCGGCGCGGCGGGTCCGCCGATGGCGGGGCCGCTCGGGCCGGGGGCAGGGGCGCCGTTGGGCGGTGGGGATGCGCCGCCGGTGGGATCGGTGCGGAACGTCACCGGCAGGAACAGGTCCTGAGAACGGTCAGCAGTACGGACGTGGTCATTGCGGGTGACGAGCGCACACCGCAGGTGACGACAGTCGAGCCCCGGAGCGATCTCCGCTCGCACGGTGAAGCTGGTGGAGAACGAGCCGCCCGGGCCGTAGGGCTGGGCCAGGCCGATGCCGTAGTCGGGTGGGTTGGAGGAGATCCACTGCGAGGCGCCAGCGGCACCTTCGATGTCGACGCCGCCACCGCACGGCGTGGGGACGTGGTGCGCCGGCGGCACGACGCACAACGCCACGTAGACGCCCTTGGCGGCGTCGTAGCCCGAGCCGGCCACCGCCACCGTGGCCCCACCAGGCTCGAGGCCGACGACCTGCGAGGCGGTGAGCGTGCGCTGCCCGTCGGTCACCGTCCGTCCGTCAGCCGAGAGCGAGGTGGCCGGCGCCCGGGTGGGGTCCGTCCGCCCGGCCACCGACTCGGCGGATGCAGCGGTTGCAGCCGCCGCCGACGCCGACGCCGACGTCGCAGCCAAGGGCGCCGGTGCCACACCGACCGTCAGCCCCACGACGAGTGTGGTCAGCAACCATCGCCATGCACCACTGATTCGTGTTGCCGTCACGACGTGTTAGGTAAGCCTACTTCCGACCAGCTTGTCAACCTTTCGTCCTGAGGTCATGCTGGAGCGGTCCCACCGGCACGCATCGGGAGCCTCCGCCATGTCCTCCACCCCGCCGTTCACCGCCGATGTCGTCGAGGCCGTGATCCGGCACATGAACGACGACCATGCAGCGGACACCCTCGACATCTGTCGCACCCTCGGCGGACTGCCGACGGCGACGGCCGCCCGGGTGACGGGGCTCGACCCGACCGGGATGACCGTCGAGGCGACACTCGTCGACGGGACCACCGAGGTGACGGTCCCCTGGGACGAGGTGCCGGCGGACCGCCGCGCCATCCGCACCGAGGTGGTGCGGATGACCGAGCAGGCCCGGGCCACCCTCAGCAGCCAGTCGCCACCCGGCTGACGCCGGGCTCAGGGGCAGCGCCCGGCCACCACCAGGTGGTGATCGTCGAGCAGCGACACCTCGAGCCAGTCACCCAGCCCGGCAACGCCGAGCTGGTGGCGCACCTCGTCGGGGCGGAAGGCAGCGTGCAGCGACGCCCGGAAGTCCTCCACCAGCACCTCGGGCTCGCCGGTGGCCTCTGCGGCCACGATGGCGTCCACCGCTGCGGACGAGTCAGGTCGGGCCAGGTCGGCCACGAACACCACCGTGCCCGGCGCGGCAGTGGCGGCAACGGTCGACCACAGCACCTGGGGCTCGTGGAGGTGGTGGAGCAGGCTGTTGCTGGTCACCAGCGACCACCGGCCGGCGAGCACGGCAGGGTCGACGGGCAGCAGCAGTTCACGCAGCACCACGCGTCCGCTGAGCTGCTCGCCTTCGAGGCGCCGGTGTCCCTCGGCCAACATGGCCGACGAGCCGTCCACCCCGACGAACTCGGCCGTCGGCAGTGCGCGGGCCAGCCGCACGAGCACGTCGGCCGGTCCACACCCCAGGTCCAGCACCCGCTGCGGATCGGCTGGCGCGGACAACTCGGGGAACCGAGCCAGCAGATCGTCGACGATGCGCTGGTGGGCGACGGCGAAATCGGCGGCGGCGTAGGCAGCGGCCTGCGCCGCGCCCTCCATCAGCTCCGGTTCGGGGGTGCGCTGCATCACGACAGTCTGGCCGCGCTGAGCGGGGCATCACCGCGGCCGGGCAACACCACCAGCGCGGCGAGCGCCAGGAGTGCGGAGAGGGTCACGAAAGCCAGCACGCCCGCGGTGTAGGCGCCGGTGACGTCGTTGCCCACCGACAACAGCAACGGCCCGACGGCCGAGCCGGCCACGGCGGCGCCGAGGACGATGCCGCGCAGTTCCCCGATCTGTTCAGTGCCGAACCAACGAGGCAGCACGGTGCCCTCCATGGTGCGCAAGGCGCTGCCCGACCCACCCAGCACGATGCCGTAGACAGCGGCGCTCACCACCCCGTCGACCGCCAGCAGCACCACACCGGCACCGCCGAGCCCGGCAGTGGCGGCGGCGAACAGCCAGCGGGGCGCCAGACGGTCGGCCAGGCGACCCACCACGATGGCCGCCGTGGCCGTGGCCACCGTCTGGGGGAGGAAGTTGGCGGCGGCCTGCACCTCGGTGAGACCCCGCTCGGTGAGGAGCGTGATCTGGTGGAAGATGAGCGCCGTGCCGAAGGTTGCGGCCAGGGTGGTGGCCGCCGTCACCACCCAGAAGCGTCCGGTACGCAGGGCCAACGTCACGCTCTCGCCGCGCACACGCCGGCGCCGCAGTCGGTACCACGCGCCGGTGGTCGGCTCAGGTGTCACCCCAGCGGGCTCGGGCGTCACGGCCGGGGCAGCGTCGCTCGACCCAGCCGCCGACGGCGGCGGTGCGCTGCGGGGACGGTCCCTCGCCACGAACAGTCCGATGGGCACCACCACCACGGCCACCACCGCACCCAGCACCACCCAGGCCCAGCGCCAGCCGACCTCGGTGATGATGGCCGCCGAGGCGAGCGGCACCAACGACATGAGCCCACCCCCGACGGCGGCCAACAGCCCGAGCGCCGCCCCGCGGTGGCGGTCGAACCACACCGCCACGGTGGTGGTGGCCGTCAGCGTCAGCGCACCCTGGCCCAGCATGCGCGTGAAGGCGAAACCCACGGTGACCGTCACCAGCCCGGTGACCCCCGACATGGCCACCAGCACCGCAGCGAACCCGGCACCGAACCCGATGGTGCAGAACCGCAGGCCGCGGGTGTCGAGAAGGCGGCCGGCGAAGGGCATCGACAGCGCCCCCGTCGCCGTGCCCAGCAGGTAGGCCGTGGCCAGTTGCGACCGGCTCACGCCGAGGTCGGCCACGAAGTGCTCCACGAACACCGAGATGCCCACCGTCTGGCCGGGCGCGGTGAGCCCCATGGTGACCATGGCAGCGAGCAGGACGGGTCGGGCCGGGCGGGCCCAGACGCCGGTGTCGTCGACGGCGGTCGACGCGCCGGTCACGACGACGAGGAGCGCTTCGCCCAGGGCACCTGGGAGAGATCGACGCTGCGCATCGATGCGGTCTGGCTGGCGGTGGCCATGAGGTGACCATCCGCACTCCAGATGTGTGCCGTGCCGTGGCCGTAGTCCCCAACGGCGAGGTGGGGCCGCAGGTCGATGAGCACCCACTCGCTGTCGATGAAACGGCCGATGCGGATCGAGTTGTCGAGGCTGGTGCCCAGAGCGAACGTGCGGCACGCAAAGGCCACCGACATGGGCACCATGTCGGCCATGTAGGCAGCCAACGCCGGTGTCACCGGCTGGCGGTCACGGCGGCGCAGCCACAGACACACCCGGCCCGGTCCGTCGTCGGGGTGGTCCACCACGGTGGCGGCCCGCATGTCAATGACCGCGCTGAAGCCGACGTCGCGGGGCAGCGCCGGGATCGTCTCGGGGTCGAACCCCGCAGCACGGGCCATGCCCGAGAACGGGGTGGCCCACTCCTCGCCGTCGGTGGGCGGCTCCACGGTGGGGAACTGCTCGAACTCGCCGTTGAGACCGCCGTCGCGGTGGTGGCCGGTGGCGCCGAGCGAGGCGAACACCACCCCACCGTCGGCGTCGGTGCCGGTGACGCGCACCTGGTTGGTGCGCTTGCCCGGGGCGAGCACCTCGACGTGCACGTCGATGGTGGCCCCCTTCGACACGGTGGACACGAACTGGGTGGTGATCCACAGCGCCGGCCGGTCGGTGACCTGCTCGGCGGCGGCCACCGACACGGCAATGGCGGTGCCGCCGTAGAGGCGTGCGTCGAGGCGGGACAGCCGGTCCTCCACCACGAACCGGAAGCGGCCGTCACCTGGAGCGGCGACCAGGCCGAGGAACTCGGCGTCAGCCGCCCGGCGCCGGACGAGGTCCTCCGCAATGGGCGAGGTGGATTCGGGCTCGGGCGTCACGGGGGCTCCAGGGAACGGGGATCGACGGGCTCAAGTCTGGCCCACGCCGGCCGCATCCGAGGACGACGAGCCGAAGGTCGCTACAGGACGGCGACGCACGCCCCGCTGCCCAGCCGGGCCAGCCCGGCTCGGTCCCCGGGTCCGAAGGTGATCACGTTGGCCTCGTTGCCGTGGTACATGAGTTGGCTGCGGTCGTCGACGTGGGCGAGCCCGACGAGGTGACCGAGTTCGTGGAGGATGGTGCCCCGGATGATGCTCGGCCGGTACTGCGCCAGCGTCGGGCCGTCGAGGGCCACGATCCCGGTGACGTACACGTCGGGGCCACCGCGCGTCGACACCCAGGTGCTCCCCCCGATGCCGGCGACGTCACCGCCCAACTCGGGGAGCTCCCTGGCGTCGCTCCAGGCGATCAGCACCGGCGCCCAACGGTCGCCGTACCGCTCGGGCTGATAGGCGTCGCGCAGTGCGACCGGGGTCTCACCGGTGGTGCCCTCGACAACGAAGCGCAGGCCGGTGGCCCGGGAGACCTCGGCCAGGGCTTCGGTGACCAGGTCCAGCCCGCCCGGCGGCGCAGTGCGGTTGTTCAGCACCACGGGAATCGGGCGGCAGGGGTCGTAGGCCACGGGCTGGCGGCCGTCGTCCTGGGTGCCGGTGAAGGCGTAGGCCCCGCCGACCGTCGGCGCCTCGGCGGGGGTTCCCAGCGGGACGTCGTTCAGCGAGCGTTGCGGTGACGGTCGGTCACCGGTGGTCCGCCACCCGAGCTGATGACCGGCGATCGCCGAGGGCCCACCACCGGTCGAGCCGCCGAGCTCGCTCCAGGCGAACAGGCCGAGCACTACGACGAGGACCAGACCGGGCACCGTCGCCCGCCGGCCGGAGCGTCCCGTGCGGCCGGCCCGCTTCGGGCGGGGCGGAGGGGCGGAGAACCGCGACGCGGCCGCTCGCTCCCGATCCGCAGCGCTGGGTTCGTGGCGCGTGGCGGCGCGCACGAACTCCTCGCCGAGGATCATGTCGAGGGTCGGGACGTCCTCCCGCTCGGGCGGCTGGCGCTCACCGTCGCCCGGTCCCCACTCCGACTCCGACACCATGATCGACCCGCTCGACCTGCTCGACCTGCTCGAACCGGCTCAGGAGCCCGGTTGGTGGCGGCCGGCGAGCGACAGGAGCAGCTCGGCCTTCTCCGGTTCCACGTCGGGCCCGTAGGCGGACACCACCACCCCCTTGCGGCCCCAGCGAGGGCACGACACCCCCAACACGATCGAGGAATCGCCCGGATCGCTTGCCCCTTCGAAACGGAAGAGGTGGTCGACGACGGCGTCGTCGAAGGCCTGTGGCTCCGACTCGAGCGTGCACAGGAGGCCGTCGGGGCACACGTCGAGATCGTCGACGTACCCCTCACTGCGGAGCAACGTCAGTGCGTCAGTCACCGTGTCGGGCGTATCCATGAGGCCTCCGCTGGGTTGCTCGACTGGGGTCGATGGTAGCTCCGCTCCCCCCGCCCTCGACGGGGCGACGATCCGAGCCGCCCGCCACGACCGCCACCTACCGCTCTCGACCGCGTGCAACCAACCACCCCGGCGGTGGTCCACTGCACACAGTCGCCCGGCACCGCGCCGACCGCCCACGGCAGTGCGCGTCAGCGGTCGGCCGCCACCAGCCACGCCGGCCGCAGGTGCAGGCAGGCAATGACGATCGCCAGGAGCACGCATGGCGCCACCAGCGCCGTACGTCCGTCCCCTCCCAGGCCGGCACCCGCCGCCGCACCCCCCACGTAGGCCACGAGCACCGCCACCAGCACGCTCAACAGCCGCACGGCGTCGGCCCGGGCGGCGGTGCCGGGCAGGGTGGCGAGCGACTCGCCGATGCGCACGATGGCACCCGACTGGTAGGTGGTGGCCACCGCCACGCCGGCCGTTCGCCGGATCACCTCGGTCTGCACCCCCATGGCGGTCGACGCCACCAGGATGAGCACCGCCCGCCAACCCGGCGGCAGCAGGTCCGGGCCCGTGTCGACCTGTGCCACGGCCACCGCCAGTGCGACCAGCAGGGCCAACTCGATGGCGAGGAGCACGGTTCGTCGGTGCCGCTCGGCCAATCGCCCCGCCAGCCAGAAGGCGAACCCAGTGCCGACCATGAACCCTGCGATGGCCCCGCCCGACGCCCACGCCGGCGCTGGTGGGTTGTCGCTCACCGACAGGCCCAACACGATGGCGTTGCCGCTCTGGTTCGCCGGGAACACACCGAACAGCTCGAGGAAGCCGACCGCGTCGACGAAGCCGGCGACGACCGCCAGCATCAACGGCAGCACCAGGGCACGCGGCGCCACCGGGAGGGTCACCTGTTCCTCTGCCGTCCGGCGGCCCACGGGTGCATGGTAGGGCGACCCAGCCGACGGATCACTGTGCGGCGACGTCCCAGGACTGCTCGATCTCCTCCAACGTGCGTCCCTTGGTCTCGGGAACCACCCGACCCACCCACACCAGCGCCACCAGCACCACCATGCCGGCTTCGCTGGGTGTCCCCGAGCCGGTCGCCCCGCGACTCACGGCGTCGAGTCGGGTGAAGGCGATGCCGACCACCGCCAGGCTCGTCGCGATGCCGAGGGCCGACCGCTGGGGTGCATCGACCACCTCGGTGCTGACCTACCATTGCCACGTGCGAGCGGAGGCGGACCGCGCTCGCTCTTGTCGCTCGTCCGCTGGAGGAACCGTGTCCCGACTCATTGTGGCCTTGGTCGCTACCGTCGCCCTGCTCGCTGCCGCGTGTGGCGACGACGACGCCGACACCAACGGCGGCGACACCAACGGTGCCGTCGACACGAACGGTGCCGTCGACGAGGAGGCACAGGCGTACATCGACGCGCTCGCCGACGTCTTCTACGAGGACGCACTCGGCGGAGGGGGCTTCGACGTGACCCGTGACGAGGCAACGTGCGTCGCCGCCACCATGGTCGGCGTGCTGGGCACCCAGCCGCTCATCGATGCCGGCGTCACCCCCGAAGACATCGCCGGCGGCGACGCCAGCGATCTCGACGACCTACCCATGGATCCCGACGAACAGCAGGCCGAGCAGCTGTGGGACGGCATCAACGGCTGCATCGACCTCGGAGCAATGATGGCCGCCGAGATGACGATGGCCGGCCTGAGCGAGGAGTCGGCTGCGTGCATCGGTGACGGCATCGTGGCGAGCGACGCCTTCCGCGATCAGATGATCGGCTCGATGGTGGCCCCCGAGGACATCGATCCCTCCCTCGACGCCCAACTCGACGAGGAATTCGAGCGGCTGGCCGACGAGTGCCTCACCCCCGAGGAGATGGCCGAGTTGGGGATCTGACCTCCCACCCGCCGTCACCTCGGCACCCGAAGTGACGGCCCGTCACGTCTTCGACGGGACCGGAGCGGTTCGTGTCGCCGGGTTCCATCGCTCCTCGGCGAAGTGACCCACGATCATGAGGCTCAAGAACGCGGCGAAGGTGCACCACAGCGACGAGAAGGCCTGGGCGGCGATCAGCGCAGCAGCAGACATGGCCACGAAGTTGGCCAGTCCGAAGGCGGCGACCCAGCGGTACGTGCTCATGGCCGGGCCGACGCAGGTGCAGAACACGTACGGCGCCGCCAGCAACAGCGCCGGGACCGACACTCCGAGCTGGTAGTCGAGGCTGCGGCCCACCACCGACACCGAGATGCCCGGCTGCAGCGCCTGGGTGAGCATGAACACCGCCAACGCCGCGCCGACCACCACCGGCGCCAGGAGCAGCCGCCGCCGCTGCGGGTCGGGCTCCATGAAGCGCACTGACCACGGCACGTAGAACGGCAGCAGCGCCCAGGCGAACAGCACCCAGGCGTGTACACCCCACCCGGTGAGTACGGCGTCGGTCGCCCCATCGAGCTCGAGCCACGTCACCCCTTCGAGCGCCTGGTGGATACCGAAGCCGAGCGGCAGCGCGGCGAAGGGGATCTGGCGCCGCTCCTTCACCAGTGCCAGCGCCCCCACGCCCGCCGCCCCGATGACGGCGGCGCCGGCAAAGCTGGCGGTGGCGCTGAAGCACATCCCGTCAGCTTCTCAGACGCTCGTCGTCGATGCTGCCAACTGGCTCCGAACCGGATCTCGAGCGCCGACTGCGCGAACCTGCATCGGTGCCGTCGGAGGACCGCCCGTCACTGCGTCAACGGTGGCTGGCCCGCTTCCCGCAGGAGAGGATTCCCAAGGGCTGGGAGCTGCTGCGTGCTCGCGGGCCCGGCCCGTTCGTCACCCGCGCAGTACTGCGCCGGGCGGACGGGGTCGAGCTGGTGTGGACGTCCCGACGTCACCGCAAGGGTCTCGGCCTCCGCGGACACATCGGTGCCCCGACACCGAGCGGACGGTCCCACCGCCTGCACCGGCCCAGCAGATCGAGCCTTGCGATGGGCGGACTGTTCGCCGTGGGGTCGTTGTGCTTCGCCATGGCGTCGCTTCCGCTGGTGGCCGACCGCGTGTCGGCCACGGCGGTGGCGATCACGTTCTTCGTGGGGTCGATCTTCTTCACCTCGGCTGCGGCCCTGCAGTACGGGGAAGCCGTGTCGGCGGCCCCGTCACCCGACGGCCACCACCGACACGGCTCGGGAGGCCACGGCTCGAGTGGCCACAGGGTGCGCCGACTGCTCCACCTGCGGCCGCACCGAATCGACTGGTGGGCGACGCTGGTGCAACTCGTGGGGACGGTGTGGTTCAACGTCACGACGTTCGCCGGCACGCTGCACCACCTGACCACCGACGAGCAGCGCGCCGTGGTGTGGGTGCCCGACGCGCTCGGCTCGATCTGCTTCCTGGTGGCGAGTTGGCTGGCCTACGCCGAGGTCAACCGGGGCATGCTTCCCCGGCCCGACGGCGACACCGGCTGGTGGATCGGTGCGGTCAACCTGGCGGGCTCGGTGGCCTTCGGGGTGGCGGCCGTGGCATCGCGCATCACCGACGACGGCCAAGTGGCCAACTCGGCGATGGTGAACGGTGGCACCTTCGCCGGCGCGGTGTGCTTCTTCGTCGGCGCCGTCCTCCTGCCGGTCGAATCGGCACGCGACACCACCGAGGACGCGCCGACCATCACGAACTGAACCCAGTGGTCAGTCGTCGGTCGTCAGTCGTCCTCGGCGAGGCCGCCCATGGCCTCGTTGACCCCCGAGTGCGTCTCGTCGTCGGCCGGCAGCGGGCCGCCGTGCGGTCGTCCGCCTCGCACCGGTTCGTCGTCACGGACACCGGCCATCGCTTCGTTGACGGCGTCGCCCGTCGACTCCTCCATCGGTTCATCGTTGCCTGTCGGATCCATGACCGCCTCCTTCGTCGAGACTGCAGTTGCCGACGCACCTACCCGCCCGGCGCCTGCCGCAGACCAGTGCGTCACCGACGACCCTGCAGCGCACCGCGGATGGGCCGGCCGGCCGTGCGAGCGGACGCCAGGGGCCCCTGCGTGTTATCCCTTCCGGTATGCCCTCCGACGCCTCCGACGCATCTGTCGCCTCCCGTCCGATTCCTGCGGTGTCGGTGCTGGACCTGGCCGTCGTGCGGCGAGGCGACACCGCCGCCGATGCCTTCGCCACCAGCGTGGCCCTGGCCCAACGGGCCGAGGAACTCGGCTTCGCCCGGGTCTGGTACGCCGAGCACCACAACATGGCGTCCATCGCGTCGTCGGCCACGGCCGTGCTCATCGCCCACATCGCCGCCCACACCACCACCATCCGCCTCGGCGCCGGCGGGATCATGCTCCCCAACCACCCGCCGCTGGTCATCGCCGAGCAGTTCGGCACCCTGGCCACGCTCCACCCAGGGCGCATCGACCTCGGCCTCGGACGCGCCCCGGGTACTGATCAGGTCACCGTCCGCGCCCTGCGGCGCGACCCGGGGGCCGCTGACGCCTTCCCCCAGGATGTCCTCGAGTTGCAGGGCTACCTGGCCGGCGAGTCCCGCATCCGCGGCGTGGAGGCCGTGCCGGGCGCCGGCACCAACGTGCCGCTCTACATCTTGGGCTCGTCGCTCTTCGGGGCCCAGTTGGCCGCCGCGCTGGGCTTGCCGTACGGGTTCGCCTCCCACTTCGCTCCGGGTGACCTGCGCGACGCCGTCCGGCTGTACCGGGCGCGCTTCCGACCGTCGGCGCAGTGCGCCGAGCCGTACGTCATCGCCGGGGTGAACGTGGTCGCCGCGGCCACCACGGCCGAGGCGGAGCACGAGCACCGCCGAGTGGTGCGCTCCCGGGTGGCCACGTTCCTGGGCCGTCGCCGCGGCCCCGATGCACCACCGCTGGGCGACGACGAACTCGACGCCCTCCTCGCCTCGCCCCAGGGTCGCCAGGTGGCCGACATGATGCGCCACACCGCGGTGGGCGACGTCGACGACGTCCGTCGCCAGCTCGAGGCGTTCACCGCCCTGGCCGATGCCGACGAACTGATGGTGGTGCCCGCCGCCCGCGCCGCCGACGACCGCCTGGCCACGCTCACCCTGCTGGCCGAGGCGGCCCAGACCAGCGCAGTCGTCGGGTGAGCCCGATCAGGTGAAGCGGGTGACCCAACCTTCGGAGCGGAACCGCCCGAGCTGGCGGGCCAGGAAGGCAAAGGCGGCCACCACCAGTACCAGCGTGCCGGCGGTGGCGATGCCGAGCTGTCCCCAGGCGATGCTGCCGTGGTCGATGCCGTGGCGCACCGCCTCGAAGACATAGGTGAGGGGGATGGCCTGCGCCAGCACGGCCATGGGAGCCGGCAGCGACTCCACCGGGTAGAAGAAGCCCGACAGCGGCATGAGCAACACGAGGGTGCCCCACGAGAACACCTCGGCGCTGTCGCCGTACTGCAGGGTGAGCCCCACCACGAACACGGCCACTGCCCAGCCGAACAGCAGCAGCACCGCAGCGGAGGGCACGAGCACCCACCCCGCCGACGCCGGCGCCACCGCGTAGAAACCCAGTCCGACCACGGCGATGACGGTGACCGACACGGCCGTGCGCAACAGGCCGACCACCCCGAGCGCCCCCAGGAACTCGCGCTCGGTGAGCGGGGTGGCGATGAGGTTCAGCACGTTGCGGGTCCACACCTCCTCGAGCAGGCCCAGCGACCCGGCCAGGGTGAGCTGCCAGATGAGGTGGAACAGCAAGATGCCGGTGACGAGGAGCCGCACCGGCCCGTCGCCCTCGCCGAAGGCCACGCCGATCGAGCCGAACAGCAGCGCGTCGACGAACGGCAGCACGAACAGCAGGAACCAGTGCCCCGGGTTGCGCTTTTGGACGCGCAGGTTCCGTTGCACCATGGCCCCGACCCGACGTCGGGAGGCGACGCTCACACTGCCTCGTCTCGCAGTCGGGCCGCTTCGGCCAGGAACATGGTCTCGAGGTCGGGGTAGCCGGCGTCGTCCACGACCTCGGCGGCGGGGCCGTCGGCCAGGATGCGCCCGGCGCGCAGGAACACCACCCGGGTGGTCAGGCGCTCCACCTCGCGCATGTCGTGGCTGGTGAGCAGCAGCGTGGCGTGGTGCTCGGCGTTCATGTGCTCGAGCCGGTCGCGCACCCGCATGGCCACGTCGGGGTCGAGCGACGCCGTGGGTTCGTCGAGGACCACGAGTTGGGGGTGGTGGATGACCGCTTTGGCGAACCCGACGAGGGTGGCCTGACCCGACGACAGCGACTCGACGCGTTGGTCCGCCAGGCGGTCGATGGCCAACTCGGTGAGGATCTCGAGGGCACGCTCACGGGGGTGCTCCACCCCGTAGAGGCGCCCGAACAGCTCGAGGGTCTCGAGCACGGTCAGTCGGTCGGGCAGCGGCAGGTAGCCGGCGGCGAAGCCGACCCGCTCCATGGCGGCGCTGCGCCCGTCGGGCAGCCGCTGGCCGACGAGGTCGACGGTTCCGCTGTCGGGTTCGATGGCGCCGAGGAGCAGCAGAAGAGTGGTGGTCTTGCCGGCACCGTTGGGCCCCACGATGCCCACTCGCTCGCCCGCTTCGATGACGAGGTCGACACCGTCGACCGCCTGGGTGGTGCCGAACCGTTTGCGCAGGCCGTGCGCCGCCAGGACGTGAGGGGACGGCGACGGGGGCATCGGATCAGTGTCGTCGGCGGAGCCGACGCCCGCCAACACAAATCGGACCCTTCGCTCTACCTCTCGCCCGCCCGCTTGCCCGCCGGCCCGCTGCGCGCCCGCTTGCCCGCCGGCCCGCTGCGCGCCCGACTCCGCGCAACCAACCACCGAAACGGTGGCCCACTGCGCGCAGTCACCAGCCACACCCCGCCACCAACCCGACTGCGCGCAACCAACCACCGAAACGGTGGCCCACTGCGCGCAGTCACCACGGTCGCCGGTGCGTCTAGGGTCGAGCCAGCCACATCCGAGGGGGATCGATGCGTCACACACGTTCCGTCGTCGCGGTCGTCGCCGCGCTCGCTGTCATCGCCGGCACCGCTGCGCTGACACCAGCAACGGCCACACCGACCGCGCCGGACCCGGCGTCACAACCGGCACCACAACCAGAGCCACGACCGGTGGCACCCACCGAGGGCTGTGTCGCCCCGTTCACCGACGTGCCCTGCGGGCACCGCTTCTTCGGCGAGATCCGCTGGGCGCAGGAGACCGAGCTGGTCACCGGGTTCGACGACGGCACCTTCCGACCGACCGACGACGTGTCCCGCCAGGCGCTCGTCACCACCCTGTGGCGACTCGAGGGCGCCCCCGAGGGCCCCTTCGACGACCCCGAGTTCAGCGACGTCGACGAGGACCACCAGTTCTTCGACGCCATTGCGTGGGCCCACGACGCCGGCCTGGTCACCGGCTACGCCGACGGCACGTTCGGCCCCACCCTGCCCACCTCCCGCCAGGCGTTCAGCGCCGTGCTCTGGCGGCTCGAAGGTTCTCCCGACGGGCCGTTCGTCGACCCCGGCTTCCCCGACGTCGACGACGACCATCCCTTCGCCGACGCCATCTGGTGGTTCGCCGCCGAAGGCTTCACCACCGCCTACGCCGACGGCACCTTCCGCCCCGGCGCCATGGTGTCGCGCCAGGCCACCACCGCCTTTTGGTTCCGCGTCGACCTGTGGCGCTCGCTCGACGAGAGCACCGCCGATCGCTGCGAGTTCCTCGACCCGGCCCACTGCCTGTTGGCCTGGCCGTCGGATCACCTCACCACCGAGGACCCCACCACCGACACCGGCCTCCGGCTCGACCTGCACAGCGAGTCGCTGCCCACACCGTCGGGTGGTCCCGAGGCGGGCGCCCCGGCCGACCCGAGCGAGTTCAACCGCAACGACGGGTTCAGCCCCGGCTCGGCCATCCTGACCCAGGTGCCGGGCATCGACCTCGAGGCCACGGGCGCCGCACCGCTGACCGACATGAGCGTGTCGCTCGCCGAGTCGTCGCCGACGGTGATCGTGGACACCGTCACCGGCGAACGACACCTGCACTGGGCCGAGCTCGACGCCGACGCCGACGACGAGGACCAGGTGCTCATCCTGCGACCCGGGGTGAACTTCGAGGAGGGACGCCGCTACGTCGTGGGGTTGCGCAACCTCCGCGACGACGCCGGTGAGCTCATCGCCCCCACGCTGGCCTTCCGGTCGTACCGCGACGCCATGACCACCGGCATCGACACCGTCGAGGACCGACGCCCGGCCATGGACGACCTGCTCGGTGTGCTGGCCGACGCCGGCGTGGACGGCGACGAGCTGTACCTGGCCTGGGACTTCACCGTGGCCAGCCAACGGAACCTGTCCGAGCGCATCCTGCACATCCGCGACGACGCCTTCGACACCCTCGGCGAGGACGCTCCCACCTTCACCGTCGACTTGGTGACCGAGACGACACCCGAACAGAACGCCAACCTGGCCCGGGTCGTCGAAGGGACCGTCGAGGTGCCGCTGTACCTGACCGGCGACGGCGAACCGGGTTCGGCGTTCAACTGGGGCGACGACGGCCTGCCCGAGCAGAACGGCACCTACGCCGCCGAGTACCGCTGCGACATCCCCCACGCCGCCACCGGCGCCGATCCGGCCCGCGGGGCGGTCTACGGCCACGGCTTGCTGGGCACCCGGAGCGAGGTGGGCGCCGGCAACGTGAACCTCATGGGCAACGAACACAACGTGATGTTCTGCGCCGTCGACTGGATCGGCATGTCCACCCCCGACGCCGGCAACGTGGTGGCCATCTTGAACAACCTGTCGCGCTTCCCGACCCTGGCCGACCGTGTGCAGCAGGGCATCCTCAACACCCAGTTCCTGGCCCGCGCCATCCGCCACGAGGACGGCTTCGGTGCGCATCCCGCCTTCCAGGACGCGGCCGAGGCCCCGCTGGTGGCTCCCGGCGACGTCTACTTCGACGGCAACAGCCAGGGCGGCATCATCGGCGGGGCGGCCACCGCCATCTCCACCGAGTGGACCCGGGCAGTGCTGGGCGTGACCGGCATGAACTACAGCCTGCTGTTGCGGCGCAGTTCGAACTGGGAGACGTTCGAGAACTTCCTGGCCGCCGCCTACCCCAACCGGTTGGACCAGACGATCGGATTGTCGGTCATCCAGTTGTTGTGGGACCGGGCCGAGACCAACGGGTACGCCCACCACCTCACCGACGACCCCTACCCGGGCACGCCCGAACACCAGGTGCTGCTGCACATCGCGTTCACCGACCACCAGGTGACGATGTGGTCGGCGGAGATCCAGGCCCGCACGGCGAACATCGCCGTGCAGCAACCGGCGCTGGTGCCGGGTCGTCACCCCGACGTGGCGCCGCTGCTGGGTATCCCGGCGGTGCCTGGTGACGGGTACGGGGGCTCGGTGCTCGTCTACTGGGACAGCGGGAACCCGCCACCGCCGGTGACCAACACTCCGCCGCTGGCACCGGAGTTCGGCAGCGACCCGCACAGCCGCCCGCGGGCGCAGGTGAGCGCCCGGGAACAGAAGTCGGCGTTCTTCGACGGCACGTTCATCGACGTGTGCGCCGGAGAGCCCTGCCTGGCGCCGTAGCCGGCCCCGGCCGCCCTGGTCGCCGCCGGCGGGCTCTGTGTGCGCTGACGTACCCATGCGGTACCCGCCTGCACGCAGAACCACGCCGTAGCCGGCCCCCACCACCCGGGGCGCCCCCCGTCGGGCTCTGTGTGCGCTGACGTACCCATGCGGTACCCGCCTGCACGCAGAACCACGCCGTGGACGGCCCCCACCGAGCGCTCCGCTACGGTGCGGCGATGGCTGGCCCCACCGCGCGGTTCGACGCTGTCGTCGTCGGCGCTGGCACGGCGGGCGCCAACGTTGCGTCCCAACTCGCCGACCGGGGCTGGGCCGTGGCGCTGCTCGAACGGCGTCCGGCGACGCTGGGTGGCGCCCAGTGGCACAACGGGGTGCTCGACTGGCAGTTCCGCCAGGCCGGCCTGGAGCCCGCCGAGGCGTCGCGTCCCGCCGGTGGCACCACCCACCTGTTCGGCCCTGACGGCACCCACGCCGTCACCGTCCGCAACTCGCCCACGGCGCGCGCCGACATGGCCCGCCTGGGTCGCCGACTGCGGTCGTCCGCCGCCGATCGGGGCGTCGAGATCCTCGACGGTGTGCAGACGCTCAGCGTCGAGCAGGCCGACGGCCGGGTGGTGGCGCTCGAGGTGCACCGACGACCACCGTCCGACGCCGCCAACGGCGGGCCCGTTCGGCTTCGCCTCGAGGCACCCCTGTTCGTCGATGCCTCCGGCCGACGAGGGGCGCTACGTCGACAGGTGCCGGAGCTGGCCTCGTGGTGTCCCGAGGTGCGGGGTGACGAACTCTGCACCGCCACCGACCACGAGCTCCGCATCACCGACCCCGACGGTGCCCGACGGTTCCTCGACCGCCACGGCGCCCAGCCCGGCGACGGCGTCACGGTGGTGGGCACCGACGGCGGGTTCTCCACCCGGGCCATCACCGTGTCGGAGGACCTCGCCGAGGCGTCGATCCTGGTGGGGTGCCTGGCCAACGGCCGCTACAGCTCCGGCCCGCGCATGCTGGCCGACGCCCGGGTGGCGGAGCCGTGGTTGGGTGACACCATCTCGGGCGGGTCGGGGGTCATCCCGCTGCGGCGCCCCTACGCCCGCCTCACCGCCCCGGGCGTGGCGCTGGTGGGTGACGCTGCCTGTCAGGTCTTCCCCGGTCACGGATCGGGCATCGGCATGGGGCTGATGGCCGGCAGCTTGCTGGCTGAGTCGGTGGACGGAGCCGCCGACCCGGGTGACCCGGCGGTGCTGTGGCGCTACCAGGCCGAGTTCCACCACCGACACGGCGGCCTGCTGGCCGCCTTCGACGCCTTCCGTCGCATGAGCACCGCCCTCGGGAGCAGCGGCGTGGCGGCCATGGTGCGCGCCGGGCTGCTCACCGAGGACATGACCCGCGGCGGGCTCGACCAGCGGTGGCAGACCCCGCCGCCGACGGGGATCCCGGCCATGGCGGCACGACTGGTGTCGGTGCCGGGCGTGGCCCGGCGCATGCTGCCGCTGTTGGCCCGGGGCCAACTGCTGCGCCCCACCGGGGCCCGCTACCCCGACGAGCCGGACCCCGAGGCGCTCGCCCGCTGGGACCGCACCGTCACCCGGCTCCTCGGCCCCCTCCCCCGCTGAGCGGCGCCCACACGTTCCGACGAGGCGCCGCAGGCTGACTGTGCCCATCTAGGCACATAGGCAGATTCGGCCTTCTGTGCCCAAACAGGCACACATGTGAGGTATGGTCAGAGTGTGCCGCTCCAGGCACACCGGAGGTTGCGACATGCGCAGATGGACAGTCCGATCGTCCGAGGACTTGGGGCGTGCGGTGGCCGAGCTGCGTCACAGCCGTGGGATCACCCAGGCGGAGCTGGCCGACCAGGCGGGCATCGGCCGCACATGGCTCGCCAAGCTCGAGCAGGGTCGACGCAACAACACGGTCGACCACTTGCTGCGGCTGCTGCGTCGCATGGGCGCCACGGTCACCATCACCTGGGATGACGCCGATGCCCCGACCTGAACCGATCTCCGTGTGGCTTCACGGCATGCCGGTCGCCGAGCTGACCACCAACGGCAAACCAGGCCACGTGGCCTGCCGCTACACCGAGGCTGCACTCGGGCGCTGGGGTGACGGCATTCCCGTGCTGTCCTGCTCGCTGCCGACCCGGTCTCGGCCGTATCGGGAGGCGCGCAACTTCTTCCGGGGCCTGCTCCCCGAAGGGGCCGCACACTCCGCCATGGCGAGCATCGCCGGCGTGCCTGCCTACGACACGTTCTCCCTGCTCCGCCGCTTCGGGCGAGATGTGGCCGGAGCGCTCGTCATCGGCGCAGATCCACCCGAGGCCAGCGACGGCGCCGCCGAGCTCTACACCGACACCGAGCTGGCCGCAGAGGTCGCCGGCCTCGACGAGCGACCGCTCGCACTCCACGACGACTCGGAGCTCTCGCTGCCCGGCGTGCAGAAGAAGATGACCCTCATCTCGACCGACCGCGGCTGGGCCAGACCGGTCGGGGGCCGCCCATCGACGCACATCCTGAAGGTCGAAGACCGACGGTTCCCCGGGATGGCTGCCGCCGAGGCGGCGTGCCTGCGTCTCGCCCGCAGGCTCGGGCTCACCACCGTGCACGCGGAGGTGGTCGACGTCGGCGGCATCCCCTGCATGATCGTGTCCCGCTACGACCGAACGGTCGGCGACGACGGAGCGGTCGCCCGAATCCACCAGGAGGACGCCTGCCAGGCAACGAACACCGACGCCACCATCGACCGGGGGCGCGGAAAGTACGAGCGCGGTGGCGGGCCGTCCCTCGCCCACGTGGCAGCGCTGCTCGACCGACATGGGAGGACCGACGTCGGCGAGCTCGAGGCACTCCTCGGGCTCGTCACCTTCACCGTCCTCATCGGCAACGCCGATGCGCACGGCAAGAACATCAGCTTCCTCCACGACCCTGACGGCCACATCACCCTGGCGCCCGCCTACGACACCGTGCCCACGGTGCTGTGGTCGAAGCTGCCTCGTCGTCCCGGCATGTCCATCGGCGGCTGCGACGACATCGGTGCCGTCACGGCCGACCATCTCGTTGCCGAGGCGCGCCGGTGGCCACTCTCGGAGCGACGCGCTCACCAGGTGATTGAGCGAGTCGCTGTGTGCACCCGCGACGAGATCGAGGCCGTCGCTGCCGTCGACGAGCTCGCGTCCGGAGTCGCCGACCGAGCCGACTCGCTGCTCGACGGGCTGGTCCCGCCCTGACGACCACCCCAACCCACACCGGGGCCGCTACCGTGACCGGACCGTGGCAGACACCGACCGACGCCGAGCCTGGACCGTGGCGCTGCGGACGTCGGCGGTGGTGGTCACCTCGGCAGTCGCCTGGGGCCTGCTGTTCTGGCGCACCGACTATCCCGCCCACCTGCTGGCCGGCGCCGGACTGGCCATGGTGTGCACCGCTGCCGCCGGAGCGGCTCGCAGTCGCCCGTCACCGCTGCTCGGACTGGCCGCCGCCTCAGCCATCGGCATCATCAGCGAGTTGGGTCCGTTCGGCAGTCCGTTCAACGTCATCGACGTGGCCGTCACCATCCTCGGTGCCGCCATCGTCACCGCTGCCATGCCCCGTCCTCCGACCAGGGCAGCGTCGACGGCCACCCAGGCCGTCATCGGATCAGTGCTGGTGGCCGCCGGGTTGTTCACCCGTCACGGGGGCAACTGGATCACCAATTGGCTCGACCTGTGAACGGCGGCCGGGACAGCCGGCGGTCGGCCGACAAGGTCCGGCTGGTGCAGCGGGTGGCGTTGGCCGTTGCCGTGCTGGTCGCCGTGGCCGTGCTGGCCACGGCGGTGGAACGCACCTTGTGGGCGCACGAGATCGACGCCGAGGTGGTGGACGTCCGTCGCAGCAGCGTCGGCTGGGGCAACATGTTCCTCCACACCCTCACCGTCGAGCCCGGCGGGCCGTACCTCATCGACCGTCACGTGGCCGCCGCCCTGGAGCCGGGCGCCGAGATCCGCACCGAACGCTTCTCAGCCACGGTGTGGGTGGACGGGGAACCGACGAGCATCTGGGGGTCGGGTGAGCTGTGGCGGGCCCTGGTGGCGGTGCCGCTGGCCCTCGGGTCGGTGGCGGTGGCGGTGATGGTCGGCAAACGCGGCCCGCCGACGACTGTCTGAAGCGCCCGGTTGCCACCCCCACCCGCCTGCTCGCTAGGTTGCTTCCGTTCGACGGAGCCGAGCGAGGGACGAGATGACCAAGACCAACCCGGGCAACTTCTTCGAGGACTTCGAGCTGGGCCAGGTGATCCACCACGCCACCCCGCGCACCGTCACCGAGGGTGACCGCGCCGTCTACGGCGCCATCTACCCCACCCGCTTCGCCCTGCCGTCCTCGGCGGCGTTCGCTGCGGCTTGCGGCCTGCACCCCGCCCCCGTCGAGGAACTCATCGGCTTCCACATCGCCTTCGGCAAGACGGTGCCCGACATCTCCCTCAACGCGGTGGCCAACCTCGGCTACGCCGAATGCCGCTTCCACCGCCCCGTCCACCCCGGCGACACCATCTCCACCACCTCGGAGGTCATCGGGCTGAAGGAGAACTCGAGCGGCAAGACCGGCGTGGTCTACGTGCGCTCCACCGCCACCAACCAGGACGACGACGTGGTCATCGACTGGGCCCGCTGGGTGATGGTCAACAAGGCGGACCACGCAGCCCCCGCCCCCGACGCAAGCGTGCCCGAGCTGGCCAAGGCGGTGTCGGCCGACGACCTCATCGTGCCCGACGGGCTCGACTTCACGAACTACGACATCGCCGCTGCGGGCGAACCGCACCGCTGGGACGACTACGAGGTCGGCGAGAAGATCGACCACGTCGACGGCGTCACCCTCACCGACGCCGAGCACATGATGGCCACCCGCCTGTGGCAGAACACGGCCAAGGTACACTTCAACGTCGAGGCCCGCCCCGATGGCGACCGGCTCGTCTACGGCGGCCACATCATCTCCATGGCCCGGGCGCTGTCGTTCAACGGTCTGGCCAACGCCCAGCTCATCGCGGCGATCAACGCCGGTGCCCACACCGCCCCCGCCTTTGCGGGCGACACCATCTACGCCTGGTCCGAGGTGCTCGACCGAGCCGAGACGGCTGTGCCGAGCGTGGGGGCGCTGCGCCTCCGCCTGGTGGCCACCAAGGGCCGCGACGAGTCGATGACCCTGCGAGGTGACGACGGCAGGTACGCCCCCGGCGTGCTGTTGGACCTCGACCTCTGGGCCCTCTGCCCCCGCTGAGCTCCACCCCACCAGCCAGCCCGGCCTCCGCTACGCGCCGTCGGCGGCTTCGGCGTCCTCGTGCAACCGAGCGGCGGCCTCCTCCAGCCCCTCGGCCAAGCGGTCGAGGTTCCGCATGGCGTCACGGTCGGCGGTGACCCCGAACGACAGCGAACCGTCGTAGGAGATGACCGCAATGGTCAGCCCCTCACCGTCGATCACTTCCACATACGGGTAGGCCTGCAGCACCCGGGCGCCGAGCACGTAGAGCGGCACCGGCGGCCCAGGGATGTTGGTGATCACCACGTTCATGGGCACCGACGACGACAGCACCCGGGCCATGGGCGCGGCGATCACCGGCACCTCCCCCGCCACCCGCACCCACATCTCCACGCCGTCGGCCAACCCCGACGCCTTCAGCGACGTGGTCTGGGTGTGGATGGCCTGCAGTCGCTCGAGCGGGTCGTCGACGCCGACGGGCAGGTCGGCCACGATGAGCGACACCTTGTTGCCGAGCGTGGTGCCGTGCTCGTCGTCGGCGCGCCGCGACACCGGCACCATGGCCTTGAGGGTGCGATTCGCCACCGGTTCGTCGCTGGCCAGCAGTTCGTGGCGCAGGGCCTCGGTGCACACGGCGAGCACCACGTCGTTGATGGTCACACCGGTTCGTGCGCGGATGTCGTTGACGACCTCGAGCGACACGTCGGCCCGTGCCCAGCGTCGATGCGGGCTGACGCGCACGTTCCACGGCGCCGGTGACGTCCTGTTGGTGAACTGCCCCATGGCCCGCACCGCACCGCGGGCCGTGCGGGCGGCCTCGGACGGGTTCCGCACCGCCGCCACCGCGCCGGCGGCCACCTGCGCCGGTCGCAGGGCCTGCGACACGAGACTGTCGCGCACCAACGTGACGGGTGACGGCGCCGGGCGTGGTGCGAACGACGGCGGCTCGGGGTCGGGTTCCGGCTCGGCTTCGATGTCGACGAAGGCAGCCACCAGGTCGATGTTGGCGATGCCGTCGCCCATGGCGTGATGGCACTTGGTGATGAGCGCCACCTCGTCGTCCGCCATCCCGTCGACCACCCACAGCTCCCACAGCGGGCGGGCCCGGTCGAGCGCCAGCGACTGCACCCGGCCGAACAACGCCCGCAACTCGGCTTCGCCGCCGGGGCGGGGCAGGGCGGTGAGCCGCACGTGGTGCTCGAGGTCGAAGCGGTCGTCGTCCACCCACACCGGCAACCCCAACGACAACGGCACGAAGGCCACCCGCTGACGCATGCGCGGCACCCGGTGCAACCGGCGCGCCACCAGCGCCCGCAGGTCCTCGATGCGGATGCGTCCCTCGTCGTCACGCAGCGGGCCACCCTCGAGCACGGCGAGGGACCCCACGTGCTGTGGTTCGTGGTCCGACTCGATGTGCAGGAACGCTGCGTCGACGGCCGTCAGCCGGTCGTGGCCCATGGTGTCCTCCTGTGCTGCGTGCAGCATCCACCCTACGGCGGGGTACCAGGCCGGCCGAACCTCGGACCGAGGCCGCTGTCATGCCCGACGAGGTCAGCAGTCGGCCAGCGCTCCCAGTGCCCGACAGATCTCCCCGGCGCCGCCCGGGCCGAGCCGACCGGCGCGTTCGGTGAGGAACGAACGCCGAATCGGCTGGAGGTTGTCGAACGAGGCCGCACAGTGCACGGCCAGTCCCTCGTCGGGTCCGAGCGGCACCTCGGTCGGGATGTCGCGCACGGTCCGGGTCACCGGCGCCACCACCACCCAGGTGAGCACCGCAATGGCGTCGCTTCGGGTGACGACCAGCACCGGACGGCGCTTGTCCTCGGCCTCGGCCCACCAGATGTCGCCCTGGAGGGGCGTCACCACGGCTCGTCAGCGATCATGGCCACGGTGGCCTCGTCGGACCACCCGCCGTCGCCCCCCTCTTGGGGCGAGGCACGGTAGCCCTCGACGATGCGGGCACCGATCTGCGCCCGACGGTGTTCGTCGATGAACTGTCGAAGCCCGATGCGGACCGCTTCGGATCGGTTGGCCACCACTCCGGCACCGACGAGTTCGTCGACCGCCGCGGCCAGTTCGTCGTCGATGCGGGTCACCAGTTGTGCCATGCAGGTAGCATAGCGATCTGCATTACACCGGCGCGCTCGGCAACTGCGCCGGCAGCGCCACCCGCACCGGCGCCGGCGCCAACACTCGACACCAGCGCCAACAATCAGCACTCCAGGTAAACCTCGGGGGCCGCTCGTGCGAGTCTCCTGGTGTGTCGACCTACATCCCCGCACCGGCCCCGGCCGATCTCGACGGGCTCTACCGCAGCGAGTACCGCCGGGTTTTGGCGTTGGCCTACAGCCTCACCGGCAGCCGGACCGCAGCCGAGGAACTCACCCAGGAGGGCTTCCTGGCCGCCCACCGTTCGTGGGACCGCATCTCGCGCTACGACGATCCCGCGGCGTGGGTGCGTCGGGTGGTGGCCAACCGGGCGGTGTCGACCGTGCGACGACGGGTGGCAGAAGCCAAGGCGGTCACCGCCGTGGGTCGACAACCCCAGGCCCACGACGAACTGGCACCCGAGGCGTCGGAGTTCTGGGAGCAGGTGCGACGCCTGCCCGGCCGACAGGCACAGACCATTGCCCTGCACTACCTGGAGGACCGGCCGGTGGCCGAGATCGCTCAGATCCTCGACGTCAGCGCAGAGACCGTGAAGGTCCACTTACACCGGGGGCGCAAGGCCCTGGCGGTCGCACTGGCCTGCGACGAACCCGAGGAGGAGACCCGATGACCGGCGACATCGACGAACGAGGACGAGCCGCCGCCCAGGCAGTGCACGAGGCCATGGCCGACGTGGCCGTGCCCGAGACCCCGCTGGCCCCCTCCGCGGGCGGCGGTGCCCGTCGGGTGGCGCTGTTGGCGGCCGCCTGTGCGCTGGTGGCGCTCGGCGCCGTCGGGCTGGTGCTGGCCACCGGCAACGACGAGGGCGGCAGCGACATGGCCACCGACGCCGAAGGGGCAATCCCCCGCCTGCTGCTCGACCCGGTGCCCGGCGACCTCGAGGTCACCGGCGTCGTCGAGTTCCCCTTGCCCGAGCACGACGGCATCGAGGGCGAGATCTGGCTGTACGGCGACCCCGACGCCGCCGATCCGCTCGCCGCCCCCCACGTCGGGGTGAGCGTGCTGCGCGGCATCGACGGTGACGACCTGCTGGGTGATCTCGCCGAGGCGGTCCACGAAGACGGCCAGGAGCCACGCATGGTGGCGACCACCGGTGGTGTGGCCGGGGTGATCACGCTGTTCGACGGAGTGGCCAACCTGATGGTCGACCTGGGCGGCGGCACGATGGTCGCCATCCGAGGCAGCGACACCGACGACGACGATCTCGTCGCAGTGGCCGACGCGCTCGCCATGGCCGACGGCGACGTGGACCTCCCCCCTTCACTGCCCGGCAGGTACGAGGTGTTGGCGTCGCAACCGTTCCCGAACGGCGGCGCCGGCATGCTCGGCAGCCTGATCCTGGCCGGCGACGGCCCCGGCTACGGGCTCGGCTACCAGGGGTCCGCCCACACGACGTTCGTTCTCAACGCCATCGACGCCGACGACGACGACCTGCTGTTGTCGCGCTGGATGCTGGGTGCGACCGAACCCATCGAGGTGCGCGGCACCACCGGGTGGTTGGCCACCCCGTATCCCGACGCACACTGGGTGATCTGGCGGGAGACCCCGACTGCCCTCATGGGGGTGCAGAGCACGCTCGGTGAGGCCGAGACGCTGGCCGGCATCGAGTCGCTCCGCCCGGCCAGCGCGGCGGAGTGGGCGGCGCTACCCCGGTCGCGTGCAGCCGACGGCAGCTTCGCCGGTCCCGATGACGCCATCGCCGGCAGTGTCGCGGATGGGGACCTCTGGTGGTCCGTCCACCTGGCCTCACCGGACGAACTGTGCGTGGAGGTGCACGACGGCACGGGGTCACGGGCCACCTGCACCGCCGGCCACGACGAGCACCTCGTGGCCGGCAGCGAGGCGGTCGGCGAGGACACCCACGTGCTCTACGGCGTGGCCTGGTTCGCCGCCGACGACGTCCGCATCCTCGCCGAGGGCGCCGAGGTGGACCTCGAGGTGCGCCCCACGGCCAGCATCGGCCTGCTGTTCGCCGTGGCCGTCGACGCCACCGAGGAGTTCCCCACCGCCGTCGTGGTGGAGGACGTCGCCACCGGCGAGGTGCTCGCCCGGGTGCCGGTCGGACGCGATGGCGGCGCGGCAGGACCGGGCACCACCACGGTGAGCGGCAGCGGCGACGGCGGGTGACCCAACCGCTGGCCGGCCGGCTGGCGAGGGTCGCCACCCCGGCGGTGTCCTCGCTACGGTGCCGGTGTGGCCACCGCCGACAACGCCCCCCGCTACGAACGCATCGCCATCACCCCGGGTCGCCCCATCGTGGTCGCCCACCGAGGAGCGTCGGGCACGCTGGCGGAGAACACCCTGGCGGCCTACGAGCTGGCCATTGCGCAGGGTGCGCAGATCATCGAGATCGACGTGCACCTCACCGCCGACGACGAACTGGTGGTCATCCACGACGACACCCTCGAACGCACCACCGACGCGGCGGTCCGCCTGCCCGACGGCGCCCCGTGGAACGTCCACGAGCACACCCTGGCCGACATCCGCTCGCTGTCCGCCGGCGTGGCCCCCGACGGCATACCACAACGGGTACCCACCCTGGCCGAGGTCATCGACCTGGTCCGCCACCACGACGTGGGCCTGCTCATCGAGACCAAGACCCTCTACAGCGGTGATCGGCTGGAGGCGGCCATCGCCGAGCTCGTGCGCCGCTACGACGATGCCGAGGACTGGATCGCCGGCCGGCTCATGGTGGGCTCGTTCGACTGGACGTCGCTGTTGCGGGCACGTGACGAATTGCCGGGCGTGCACCTGGCGCTCATCGTGGGCTGGCTGGCCGTCGACGACGGGGTGATCACCGCCTGCGGTCCGGTCGAGTCCGACGTCACTGCGGTGGGCACCACCCTCGAGGCGCTGCGTGACCGGCTGGCCGCCGAAGGTGTCGGCTACCTGGGCACCATGGTGTTGGGCACCAACGGCCAGATCGCCAACGACTTCGGCTCGAGCGACATCGACTGGTTCCGCCAGGGCGGGGTGGAGGTCAACTTCATCACCGACGACCCCGAGGTGATGCGCACCTACATCGACGCCGGGGTGAGCAGCATCCTCACCAACCACCCCGACCGGCTGGTGGCGGTCATCGACGCACCCGAGTAGGGCGCTCGTGCCCACTCAACAGCAGTCCAGCCGTCGCGGACCCCAACAGCCCGAGGCCTTGCGCAACCACTGATCACTCGACAGGATCCGGGGAGACGTTCCCGACCCGCTCCCGACCTCACGAGGAATCCTGTGCGAGATCATCGGCCCACCACCAGCGCCGGAGGAGTCGAGGTCCTGCGCACCCCCGAGGACCGCTTCGAAGACCTCCCCGGCTTCGAGTACCAGCCGAACCACGTCGAGGTGGACGGCCTGCGCATGGCCTTCATCGACGAAGGCCCCGCCGACGGTCCCCTGGTGCTGTGCCTGCACGGCGAACCGACGTGGAGCTACCTCTACCGGCGCATGATCCCCACCTTCGTCGAGCGGGGCTGTCGGGTGATCGCCCCCGACCTTGTGGGCTTCGGCCGTTCCGACAAGCCGGTGGAACGGTCAGCGTTCACCTACGACGGCATGGTGGCCTGGCTGGCCGGTTTCGCCACCGAAGTCGACGTGCGCAACGCCACGCTGTTCTGCCAGGACTGGGGTGGACTGCTCGGCCTGCGCCTCCTCGCCGAACACCCCGACCGCTTCGAGCGGGCCTGCGCGGCCAACACGGCGCTGCCCGTCGTGCCCGGCGCCGGCGTGCTGGGTGGCTTCGACCTGGACCCCGACGCCGACGTGGCCGATGCCATGGGGTCGGGGTTCGTCGGATGGCTGAAGTTCAGCCAGTCGGTGCCGGAACTGCCCGTCGGCGGCATCGTGCAGACGGGCACCGCCACCGAACTCCCCGACGACGTGGTGGCCGCCTACGACGCCCCGTTCCCCGACGAGACCTACAAGGCCGGCGCACGGGCCCTCCCGACGCTGGTGGCGTCGAGTCCCGAGGCCAACGCCCGGGCCTGGGAGGTGCTCGAGGACTGGTCGAAGCCGTTCCTCACCCTGTGGGCGCCCGACGACCCGATCCTCGGACCCGGGGCCGCCGAGTTCATCGACCGGATCCCCGGCACCGAGGGCCAACCCCACGACACCTTCACCCCGGCCAGCCACTTCCTCCAAGAAGACGTCGGCCCCGAACTGGCCAGCGCCGTGGTCGACTGGATGCCCTGATCGTCAGTCCGAGAGCAGGGCCATGACGAGCTTGTCGCCCTTGGCCAGCGGGGAGAAGCCGCCACCCGCGCCGGTGAGATGCAGCGCAGCGTTGGTCTCGGGGTCGCGCAGATCGACGTGGCGCGACAACCCGAACTTCTTGATGGTCACCTCACAGGTGGCGCGGTCGAACGACGCCAACTGCACCGGCAGATGGTCGTGGTCGCGGTTGAGGATGTGGATGGTCGACTCGGTCACCGCCACCAGGAGCTGCACACTGGCGCCCTGCGACTCGGCGTAGGCCTGTTTGGCCACGATGCCGCCGAGCACGGCACCGGCGACGTTGGCCGCGCCGCCGGCCGCACTGGCCGGCGCGGCCGTGCTGACCTCCTCGGCCACTACCCCACCGAGCGCCGTCCCAGCGGTGGCGGCGAGGGCCAGCCCGGCGAGGCCGAACACGCCGGCAGCGATGACGGGCTCCCCACCGTTGTCGCCGTCGCCGAGCAGTTCGGTCGCCTCGGCGACCAGGTCCGCTTCCTTGTAGCTCATGGCGTCGGTCTAGCAGGTTCGTCGAGACCCGTCGCCCAGCCGATGCCCATCAGTCGTCCAGGTCGAACGAGTACGTGCCTTCCACGGCGCCGCCGAGCCGATCGGGGCGACCGCCCTCGAACCGGCCGACGCCGCTGGCGTCCTCGAGTGACCCGGTGCCCCCGATGATCTCGAGGTCGGCGTCGAGCACGGCGTCGCTGGTGTCGGTGGCTGCCTGTGCACGGCCGTCCATGCGCACGGCGAGCGTGTCGCCGTCGCCGAAGTCGAAGGTGATGAAACCGAAGAAGTCGCCGCTGCCGTCGGTGTAGTGGACATTGCCCAACATGTCGACACCCACCGGGCCGTCGGCCAGGCTGCCGGTGCCGGTGCCCTCGCCCACGAGGTTGTTCCATCCGTACACCACCCGGCCGTCGGGGCCCACCTCCCCCAGCTTGCTCTCGGCGGAGGTCAGCACCGCCTCGACGGTCTGGTCGATGTCGCCGAGGGTCACTCCCTCGGCGGCGGAGTCCCCATCGGCGGTGTCCTGTGCCCCGGCGTCGTCCCCGCCACAGGCGGCCGTCAGCGGGGTGAGGAGCAGCACAGCGGCCACCGCCACCACCGTCGATCCTCGGCGTGCTCGCTGCCTGCGCTGCGATGCCCCGACGTCGTGTTGGTCTCCCGCCTCGGTCGTCGTGTGGTCGGTCGGCACGGGCCCTCCTCGGTGGTCAGTGGTGGTCGAACCAGACATTGATCGGCCGTCGTGAGCGCGACCTGAGCCACAGCGGCGAGCAATGAGCCGAACGGCTCAGCGGCGGGCGCAGTGCGGGCCAGAGCGGGTCGACACCCGAGCGGCGCGGCGACACCCGACCAGTCCACGATGGGCCCCGGGCCGACGATCAGTCCGGCGCCTCGGCCACCAACCCGTGGGTGAAGGCGAACGCCGCCGCCTCGGTGCGCGACGACACGTCGAGCTTCACGAAGATGTTGGATAGGTGGCGCGCCACCGTCTTCTCGCTGATGGTGAGCGTCGTGGCGATCTGGCGGTTGGTGCTCCCGGCGCTGACGCACCGCAGCACCTCGATCTCACGGGCCGACAGACCCCCGGGGACGTCGGCGTCGTGGGTTGGTTCGCCTGCCCACGAGGCGGTGGCCTCCTCGAGCAGGCGCAGGTCGTCGAGTGCACCCAGGGTGGCGAACGCCGACCGGGCAGCCTCCGCTTCGACCAGGGCGGTTTCGCGGTCCCCTGCGCCGGCGAGTGCTTCGGCCAGACGAGCTCGGGTCCGGGCCGCCTCGTAGGGCGCGTCCAGTTCGCACCAGGCGCGCCACCCCGAGCGCAACGGCCGGATGGCGGCCAGCGGCTGGCCCTCGGCCAGGTGGGCGACGCCGGCGGTGTGCTCGGCGCAGGCCACGATGCCGGGGCTCCCGAAGGCGTCGGCGATCGACCCCAGCTCCCCCGCCGCCTCGGTGGCCAGCGTGATCTCGCCGCCCGCAGCGGCCACCTCGGTCTGGGCCACGAGCAGCGGCACCCGATGCAGCGGCTCGGGGACGGCGGCCAGCGCAGCGTGGAGCGCGGCGGCCGCCACGGCGGGCTTGCCCTGCGCCAGGCGCAGCAGCGCCAGCCCGGGTTGGGGGTCGCGCCCGAAACCCCGGGCCCGCTCGTAGGCCTGTTCGGCGGCGGCGTGCTCGGCCCGCAGCCGATGCGACTCCGCCACCCGGTAGTGCCCCTCGGCCACCACCATGACGTTCATGTCGGCCAGTTCCTCGCAGGTGCGCGCTGCGTGGTGCCCGGCGGCTTCGAACGACCCGTCGACCTGCAGCAACTGGGCCCGGTGCACCCGGCAGATGCCGGCGAACATGGCCGCGTTGCTGTGCTGGTCGCACCACCGTTCGGTGGCGTCGGTCCAGGCTCGGGCCCGGGGCAGGTCGAGCAACTCGAAGCACAGGTCCATGACGTGGCAGTACAGGTTGCCGGCCCAGCTCGGGTCCACCTCGCCGGCGTGCACCGGCAGCATCGCCTCGTCCACGATGCCCATCCCCACCGCCACGTTGCCTCGACGCAGCTCGGCGGCGCCTTCGAGCACCAGGGCCAGGGCGCACAGCGTCGGGTCCTCGTGGCGACGGGCCACGTCCTGCATCCACCGGGTGGTCTCGATGGCGTCGTCGAATCGTCCGGCCCCGAGGTGTTCCTCCACCGCCAGGTAGGCCAGGTAGCCGTGGGCGGCGGACTCGGGGGCGCCGTCGAGCAGCCGGCGGGCCCGACTGATCCAGCCCGAGCCGAGGGTGAGCTCACCACGCAACAACCACAAGAAGCCGATCTCGATGGCCAGACGGGCCGCCTGGGAGACCTCCTCGCCGGCGAGGTGGTGGCGGTAGACCTCCTCGGACAGCCCCAGCGACTCGTCGGTGCGCCCCAACCACCACGCCGCGTCGGCCAGGGCGGCGACGTCGGTGGGGGTCAGCGGTTCGACCGCCGCCACCGCATGGAAGTCCTGGTAGGCGTCGTCCCAGCGATGCTCGCGGTGGGCAGCGTGCCCCGCGGCACGCCGCACCCCGGCCGCACCCTGCCCGGGCGGGTGGCGCTCCTGCTCCACGAAACGAGTATGGCAAACCTCGTCCGTGGGTGCTTCTACCCATCACCCCCAGCGCGGCAATGCGCAGTCCCCCCGATGCGCCACCGACGGCGCACCGTCATGGTGGAGCCGAGCACGACCGACGCTCGCCGGTGATCCCACCAGACCGGCGACCCCGCCAGAGGAGCTGGACCCATGACCGCCACGACCACGGCAACGACATCCCGTCCACGACCCGTCCCGGACCGCACCGCCGTCGACCCCGACGCCCTCGCCGAGTTCACGGGCCGCTGGGCCGCAGACCAGGCGGCCACCGCCCACGCCGCCACCGTGGTGGTCGGCGACCGCCTCGGTCTCTACCGGGCCTTGGCCGACGGCGGGGTGCAGACGGCCGACGAGCTGGCCGCTGCCACCGACTGTCACCCCCGGCTGGTGCGAGAGTGGCTGCACGCCCAGGTGGCCAGCGCCTACTGCCACCACGCCGACGGCTACTACTGGCTCGACCCCGAACAGGCGGCCTGTCTGGCCGATCCCAACAGCCTCACCTTCATGGCGCCGGGCGCCCTGGCCACCAGCACCAACCACAAGGACACCGAGCGGGTGTGCGCCGCGTTCCGCTCGAACGGCGCCATCGAGTGGGGGGAGCACCACCACGACCTGTTCGACGGCACCCAACGCTTCTTCGAGCCCGTCTACCGGGCCAACCTGGTGTCGACGTGGATCCCGGCCCTCGACGGGGTGGTCGACAAGCTGACCCACGGCGCCCGGGTGGCCGACATCGGCTGCGGGCAGGGCGTGGCCCTGATCCTGTTGGCCGAGGCGTTCCCGGCGTCGACCTTCGCCGGCTTCGATTACCACGACGGCTCCATCGACGCCGCCCGACGCAACGCCGCAGCGGCCGGGGTGAGCGACCGGGTCACCTTCGAGGTGGCCGGGGCCGACACCTTCGGGGGCCACGACCTCGACCTGGTCTGTGTGTTCAACGCCCTGCACGAGTGGGGCGACCCGGTGCGCTCCGCCGAGCACATCCGGCGCTCCCTCGCTCCCGACGGCACCTGGATGTTCACCGAGCCGTGCACCGACCCCGAACTGGTGCCCAGCGTGCGGGCCCGCACCTTCTACTCGGCCTCCACCTTCGTGTGCACCCCCAGTGCGCTGTCGCAACCCGGCGGTGAAGCGCTCGGCGCCCAGGCCGGCGAAGCCGAACTGCGGCGTGTGGTGGAAGCCGCCGGCTTCACCCGGTTCCGCCGGGCCACCGAGAGCCCCAACTTCATGGTGCTCGAGGCCCGCCCCTGAGCCAACCAGCCAACCCGACCCGACCTGCCGACCCGACCCGACCAGCCAACCCGACCCACCCATCCACACCGAATCCCTGACAGGAGCCATCATGACCATCGACGAGATCACCCAACCCGGCACCGCCGACAACGGCATCGACATCGACTTCCTCCGCTCGGCGCGCGACATGCTCACCGCCCAACCCGAAGCCGCCGCCTTCGAATGGCGGGTGCGCAACACCTGGGTGAACGGCACCCACAGCACCAGCGTCTGCCGGGACTTCCACGGCCTCGCCGCCGAGCAGGAGCACCGCTCCACCTTCATCTTCGACACCGACCATCCCGAGATCTTCGCCTCGGCCGACAACGGCGCCACCCCCACCGAGGTGGTGCTGGCTGCGCTCGCCGGGTGCCTCACCGCCGGGGTGGCCGCCGTGGCGCAGCAGCGCGACATCCAACTTCGGTCGGTGAGCGCCGAGGTGGTGGCCACCTCCGACGTCCGCGGCGTGCTCGGCATCGACCCCGACATCCGCAACGGCTTCAGCCGCGTCGACGTCACCTACGCCATCGACGCCGACGCCACCGACGACGACATCCGCGCTCTGGTGGCCCAGTCCCAGAAGCGCTCGGCGGTGTTCGACATCGTCACCAACCCGACGAACGTGGCGGTGGACGTCCGGTGAGCACGTCCGGTCCCCGCCGGTCCGGTCCCCGCCGGTCCGGTCCCGGCATCAGCGCCGGCGACCGGCGGCGCCACACCACGGTGGTGGTCATCGGCGCCGGGCACGCCGGGTTGGCCATGAGCCGCTGTCTCACCGAGCGGTCCATCGACCACGTGCTCCTCGAACGCGGGGCGGTGGCCAACTCGTGGCGCACCGAGCGCTGGGACTCCCTGCGGCTGCTCACCCCCAACTGGCAGACCCGCCTGCCCGGCCACCGCTACCGGGGCCACGACCCCGACGGGTACATGACGGTGCCGCAGGTCGTCGACTTTCTCGACACCTACGCCGCAGCGGTGGACGCACCGGTGGAGACGAACACGGCGGTGCGTTCGGTCCGCCGCCACAGCGACGGGTTCGTGGTGGGCACCAGCGAGGGCGACTGGCGTTGCCGCTCGGTGGTGGTGGCCAGCGGCGCCTGCAACCGGGCGGCGGTGCCCGACGCCGCGGCGCGGCTTCCCGGCGACATCGTGTCGCTGACACCGCTCGAGTACCGCCGCCCCGACCAGTTGCCCGACGGCGGCGTGCTCGTCGCCGGCGGATCGGCCACCGGCATCCAACTGGCCGACGAGATCCACCGGTCCGGACGGCCGGTCACCTTGGCGGTGGGCGGCCACGTGCGGGTGCCCCGCACCTACCGGGGACACGACATCATGAGCTGGCTGGATGCCGTCGGCATCCTCGGTGAACGCTACGACGAGGTGGACGACCCCGAACGAGTACGTCGGCTGCCGTCGTTCCAACTGGTCGGCTCACCGGAACGCACGACGATCGACCTCAACTCGCTGCGCGCCCTCGGCGTGCGGGTGGTCGGCCGGGTCGCCGGCATCGCTGATGGCACCATGCAGTTCTCGGGTTCGCTGCGCAACCAGTGCGCGCTGGCCGATCTCAAGCTGCGCCGGCTGCTCGACACCATCGACGAGTGGGTGGACGGCTGCTGGCTGGACGGCGTGCCGCCACCGCCACCGCGGCCGACGCCCACCGTCGTCGACGACGACCCGCTGCTCACCCTCCGTCTGGGCAGCGGCGAGATCCGCTCGGTGATCTGGGCCACGGGCTACCGACCGGACCTGTCGTGGCTGCACCTGCCGGTGTTCGACCGCGCCAGCCGCCTGCGACACGACGGTGGCATCACCGACGTACCCGGCCTGTACCTGCTGGGCCTCCCGTTTCTCCGCCGACGCAAGTCCACCCTCATCGACGGGGCCGGCGACGACGCCCGTGAGCTGAGCGCCCACCTGGCGGCCACCCTGGCGGGCGCCTCGGCGACCCATTGGACCGCCCGTGGTGCCTAACGTGAGGCCATGCGCGTTCTCGTCACCGGCGGCACCGGCTTCATCGGATCGTGGGCCACGCTGGCGTTCCTCGACGCCGGCCACGATGTCCGCCTCCTCGTGCGCGACCCTGCCAAGGCCACCCGGGTGTTCGCCGCCCACGGGCGCGACGTGCCCGACACCGTGGTGGGCGACATGGCCGACGCCGCTGCGGTCGGTGCCGCGCTCGACGGCTGCGACGCCGTCCTCCACGCCGCAGCGCAGGTGGGGGTGGCCGACGGCAACACCGCCGGCATCGCCGCCAACGTCGCCGGCGTGCGCACCGTCATCGGGGCCGCACTCGACGCCGGGCTCGACCCGATCCTCTACACGTCGAGCGTCATCGCCCTCTACCCGCCCCGCACCCCAGTGCTCGACGTCGACGCACCCCTCGCCGATCCGGCCGGGCCCTACGGACGTTCCAAGGTGGCCGCCGAAACCTGGGTCCGTGCCCGCCAAGCCGAGGGGGCGCCCATCACCAGCGTCCTGCTCGGCGGAGTGGTGGGGCCGCGCCAACCGGTGATCGACTCGGCCACCACCGGCATCATCGCCGCCGCACGCCAGGTCATGGTGGTGCCACCCGGCGGGGTGGGTGTGCTCGACGTGCGCGACGCAGCGGCGCTGCTCGTGGCCGCACTCGAGCCCGGACGCGGCCCGCGCCGATACCTGGCCGGCGGGCCGTTCCTGGCCTGGCCCGAGTGGACCGACACCTTGAGCGCCGTGCTCGGCCGCCGAGCCCGCCGCATGCGCACCCCGACGTGGTCGCTCACCGGATTGGGCCGAACACTCGACGCCCTCAAGCGCTTCCGGTCCTTCGACTACCCCATGACCTACGAGGCAGCGCTGGCCATGACCTGTGCGGTACCCACCGACGACTCGGCCACCCTGGCGGACCTCGGGTTGGCCTGGCGCGCACCGGCGGACACGTTCCGCGACGCCGTGGCCTGGTTGCTCGCCGAGGGGCACCTCCGCCCCAAGGACGCCCCCGCCGTGGCGCCCATGGCAACCGCTGGCGACCTCGGGAGCGACCAGCGATGAAGGTGTTCGACCTGCCCGTCCACCGGGTGTCGAGCTGGATCTTCAACTGCTACCTGGTGGGCGACGACAGCGACCCGCTGGTGGCCGTCGACCCCGGGTTGCCGGTGGTGACCGAACGCGCCCTGGCACTGGTGCGCCTGGCGCTCGGGCGGGATCCGAGTGATGTGACCACCATCGTGAGTACCCACGGCCACTCCGACCACGTCGGCGGCGTGGCCGACCTGCAGCGCAGCTCGGGGGCAACCGCCCTGCTCCCCGCCCGCTGCGAGCAGTACCTCGGCGGCGAAGCGGCTCGCACGTTCCCGCTCGTCGAATCGAGCCTGCGGTTCATGGCGGTGTGGGGCCAGCAGCGGATGGAGTTCACCGCCCTGCGACAGTTCGCCGCCACCGGCCGCAGCGTCGGGTTCGGCAGCAGCAACCGGATGCGGTGCGACTTCGACGTCGGCGGCTACGTCGCCGACGGCGACACCCTCCCCGGCGCCCCCGGCTGGGAGGTCGTGCACGCACCCGGGCACTCCGACGACTCCACCTGCTTCTACCACCCCGAGTCGGCCACGCTGCTGTCGGGCGACGCCGTGGTCACCCACGACGGCGTCGCCTGGTTCAACCCCGAGTACGTCGACCTTCCCACGGCGAACGCCACCGAGGAACGCCTGCGAACGCTCGAGGTCCGTCACCTGCTGCCCGGCCACGGCCTGCCCGTGACCGCCCCGGACGTGTGGGCGACCGCCCGCCCGAGCACCACCCCACCGTCGGGCCGGTCGGTCCTGGCTCGCTGTTCGCGTCGCTTCGGCCGCTGGGGTTGAACTGGTCGCTCGTCGGGCTGCGATCCTCGGGGCGGCGATGGTCGGCTAGGTTTCGCCACGCATCAGATCGTCGGCGGGCCGTGCGGCAGCTCAGCGACACCCGGGACGGGGGATCAACGTGGCGGACGGAGCAACAGTGCCGGAGCGAGACCAGGTCGACCGTGCTGGCGGTCCGACGGGCTGGCGCCGGCCGGCCATCGCCGTGCTGGTGGCGCTGGCCGTGGTGGTCGCCGGCGTTGCCGGCCCGCCGGTCGCGGCAGACGACGCAGCCCCGCTGCGCTACCTCGAGCAGGTCTTCGACGAGGTGGAGGCCACCCTCGACGTGCACTACCGCAGCACCGAGGACCACCTGGGCAACCCCATCGACCTGCGCCTCGACATCTACGAACCCGCGGGTGACACCGAGACCCAGCGGCCGTTGGTGGTGTTCATGCACGGCGGGTGGTTCGCCTTCGGCAGCAAGGACACCATGGGCCCGGTCGTGCGTCCCTACGTGGAACGGGGCTACGTGGCCGTGGCCATCTCCTATCGCACCAACCCCGACAATGGCTGGAGTTCCTTCACCTCCATCGACCAGGCCATGGCCAGCCCGGTGTTCCTCCAGTCGGTGGTCGCCGCCTACCGGGACGCCGAAGCCGCCGTGGCCTGGCTACGGGAACGGGCCGAGGTGCTGCGCATCCACCCCGACGCCATCGTGGCGGCCGGGCATTCCGCCGGTGGGGTGATGTCACTGCTGCTCGCCTACGGGCGTGACGTGGACGACGAGGGGTGGTCCACCCATCCGTCGAAGGTGGCCGCCGCCATGCCGTGGGCCGGAACGGTGCCGACGTCGGTCATTCAGGCGGGTGAACCTCCGATCCACGTCACCCACGGCACCGCCGACACCACGGTGCCCTACAGCGCCGGCACCGCGGTCTGCGACGCCGCGCTGGCCGTCGACAACGTGTGCGAACTGCTCACCCTCGACGGCGAGGGCCACTCGGTGACCGGGCTCAGCGAGACCATCATCGCCGTCGAGGCTGGCTTCCTGGTCCGCCACGTCCTCGAGCCGCTCGGTATCCAGCCGACGCCGGTCGATCCGACAGATCCGACAGATCCGACAGATCCTGGGCCACCGGTGGCACCCGACTTCAGCGACGTCCCGCTCGACCATCCCGCCCATGCCGCCATCGAGTGCATGGCTGCTGCTGGTGTCACCGCCGGGTATCCCGACGGCACCTTCCGCCCCGACGTCCCGGTGAGCCGCCAGGCCATGGTGGCGTTCCTGTGGCACATCAATGGCTCACCGAGTGCGTCGAACGTCCACCCCGGCTTCTCCGATGTCGACAGGAACCATCGGTTCGCCAGCGCTGTCGCCTGGGCCGAGGCCTCGGGCACAGCCTCCGGCTACGCCGACGGTACGTTCCGCCCCACGATCCCCGTCAGCCGCCAAGCCGCAGCGGCGTTCACCCAGCGCGCCAGCGGGGTCGCGGTCCCCGACGTGGGCGACCGGTCGCTGCCCGTCGACGTCGCCCGCAGCAACCCCTTCGTCGCCTCCATCCTGTGGACCCTCGACTGGGGGTACTTCGACGTGGACGACGACGGTCGGTTCGACCCGACCGGTCCGGCCACCCGCGCCGCGGTGGCACCCGCGTTGTGTGCACTCAGCTCAGGGGGCTGAGCACGGCGCCCAAGGCGAGGCTCAGCAGGTGATCTCGAAGTCGATGGGCTCGGCGAGGTCGTCCCACTCGGTGGACGCCGAGTCGCGCGGCACCACCATCACGTTGGTGCCGCGGACCCCCTCACCGGTGTCCTCGATGGTGTCGGCCGCGGCGATGGCGATGCTGCCCGTCGTCTCCCAGGCGTCGGCTTCCCCACTGGTGCGGTCGATGTAGGTGACCAGGAAGCCGTCGATCTCCTGGGCGCGGACCTCGATGTCGACCTCGTCGTCGTCGGTCCACCCCATCCACTGGCCGCCCTCGCCGTCGTAGTCGGGCACCGACCCGCACGTCGTGCCGGCCAATGCGACGCGGTCGCCGCCGAACTCGATGAACCCGCCGGCGTCACCGTCGGCGCCGTTCTCGCCGGCGTCGGTCGTTCCGTTGTCGGCCGGCGCGTCGGGCGTCGTTTCGTCAGTGGCTTCGGTGGTATCGGTGGTGTCGTCGTCGGCGCAGGCGGTGACGGCGAAGGCAAGACAGGTGAGTACGACAAGGGCACGACGCACGATGGCTCCTCGAGTTGGTGGGGTGGTTGATTCGGACCGATCGGTGGGAACCGACCGGTGCGGCATCACCACGACGCACCGCTGCACCGCAGAGTTGCCGACCACCACGGTAGTACGGAGGGCCACCCGGATCCGGCTCGGCCCCGACCGGTGAGCACCGTTCGCTGGCGCCTAGTGTGTGTCCGCCGACACACAGCGTGCGACAGAACGGGGAAGAGATGGAGCAGATCGGGCGACGACGGTTCGTCGTGATGTCACTCGGCTTGGCCGGTGCGGTGATGCTGCCCAACTGCAGCAGCGACGACAGCGGAACCAACGGTTCCAGCGGCGCGAACGGCGCCAACGGGAACGGCGCTGCGCCGCCCGTCGGTGGGGACGTCGAGGCCGCCAACGCCGCGCTCGCCGAGCCGGGATCGCCCGGGCTGGTGGACGAGGCGGCCTACCAGGCCCGCATCGACCGCTACCTCGACGGCGCCACCGAAGAGTTCGACCCGTCGAACCCGGTGGCCATCGCCGCCCAACTCATCGCCGCCCACCGCGACCCCGACTACCGGTGGGACCCCTCCGAGGTGACCGTCGAGGGTCTCGACGAGGTGTGGGAACGCATCGACACCTGGCAGGACACCCGCGACTTCCGCTTCATGTACCTGCACTGGATCCTGGCCCTGGCTGACGGGTCGTCGGAGATGACCACACTCGACCCCGAGGTCATCGAGGCCATCGAACAACGGATGATCGACAACCGGTGGCAGTGGAACGACCCACTGCCCGAGGGTCGCATCGACAACCTGTGGTTCTGGTCGGAGAACCACCTCATCATCGGGTACGTGTCGGAGTACCTCGCCGGCCAACGCCTGCCCGACGAGACGTTCACCATCACTGGGCTCACCGGCGCCGAGCACGCGGCGCGGGCCAAGGCCGGCATCATCGAGTGGGTCGACCACCGGGCGCGCTTCGGGTTCTCCGAATGGCACAGCCAGGTGTACATGCAAAAGGACGTCGAGCCGCTGCTCACGCTCATCGAGCTGGCCGAGGACCCCGAGCTGGTGGTGACCGGGGCCATGGGCATGGACCTGTGCCTGTTGGACATGGCCGGGCACAACCACAACGGCAGCTACACAGCCTCGCGTGGCCGCACCTACGCCAACACCAAGACGTCGCCGCGCGAGAGCACCTTCGACATGTTCAAGCTGCTGTTCGACGACACGCCGTTCGACCACACCGAGGGCGTCAGCGGCGGTGCCACCTTCCTGGCCGGGTGCACCCGCTACCGGCCACCGCAGGTGCTCATCGAGATGGGCACCGCCGACGACCCCGGCGTGGTGCTCGAACGTCACGGCATCTGGGTGGACGGCACCGAACCGGTCACCGACAACCCCGAAGCACCGTTCGGCTACGACTTCGACGACCCCGACAACCTCGCCTTCTGGTGGGCGCACGGCGCGCTGGGGCTGTGGCAGCTCACCGACGTGAACCTGGCCGCCGCCGAGGAGTTCCGACTCTTCGAGACCGAGCTGATGTCCGACATTGCGGCGCTGGTGGCCATCAACGAGGGTGACCCCGACCGCATCCGCGAGTGGCTGCGCGCCAACCACTCCATTGTGAACTTCGGCCACCTCCGCGAAGCCAACTCTTATGGGTGGCGGGGCGACGAGGTGTCGCTGGCCACGGTGGTCGACCACCGCTTCGGCGAGATGCGCGACCAGATCCACACCTGGCAGGCGGCGGTCGATCCAGAGGCCCTGGTGTTCACCACCCACCCGGCCAACGATCTGCCCGAGAGCGAGGACCTGCGCGGTGACGGCCGACCCGGCTACTGGACCGGTGAGGCATCCATCCCCCGCTCCGCCCAGCACGAACGCACCGGCATCCACATCTACCAACCGGCGTGGGACGAGACCACCGACGAGCTGTTGTGGTCGGTGTTCGGCTACGAGGACTTCACCCACGCCTATGTGCCCCAGGACCGTTTCGACGAGACGGTTCGCGACGGCAACTGGACCTTCGTCCGCAAGGGCGACGGCTACATCGCCCTGTGGTCGTGGCGCACCCCCGAGTTCCGCGAGTACGACCCCGCCGTCCACCCGATGCTCGACATGGAAGAGCCCTACGACCTGGTGGCCGAGGGCGGCCCCGACAACGTGTGGATCGTGGAAGTGGGCGACCCCAGCGTGGCCGGGTCGTTCGAGGAGTGGATGGCGGCCGTCACCGCCTCCGAACCGCAGGTGGAACGAGACGACGACGGGTTCACCGTGGCCTGGGAGTCCCCCACCTCCGGTGAGGTGACCTTCGGGTCGACCGCAGCGTTCACCGTCGACGGCGCCGAGCAGCCCATTGGGGACTTCCCCCGTCACGAGTCGCAGTGGGGCACGGTCGAATCGCTCGACACCACCTTCGAGCTCGAGAGCGACGACGCCACCTTGGAGCTGGACTTCGCCACCGGCACCCGCACGGTGGGTGTGCCGTGACCGCCGGCGCCACCGGCGCCACCACCACCGACGAGATAGCAGTGGTGCTCGGGTTCCTCGCCGCGCTGGAGCGGCTGGACGTCGACGGCGCCGCCGAGTTGCTCGACGAGTCGGTGGTGTACCAGAACGTGCCGCTTCCCCCGGCCCGGGGCCGGACTGCGACGGTGGGTCAGTTGCAGTCGTTCATGCGCTTCAGCGACGGCTTCGAGGTGGTGACCCACAACATCGCCGCCAACGGCCCGGTGGTGCTCACCGAACGCACCGACGTGTTCGTCATCGGCGGCGGTCGGGCCAGCTTCTGGGTGTGTGGCACCTTCGAGGTGCACGACGGGAAGATCACCCTGTGGCGGGACCGCTTCGACTTCGTGGACTTCACGGTGGCGTTGACCCGCGGGCTCGCCGGCGCGGCCATCGCTCGGTTGCGCGCTCGCTGACGGCGGCGGCGCGTCGGTCGGCCGCCACAACCTTTCGGCCCCACCACGCTCGGCCGCGGCTGCAACTGGTCGCTGCTGCGCTCGACCGCTTCGCCCCGTCCGCTACGGGCGGCCGCCGTGGTCGAGGTCGCCGGCGTTGAGGCGAGCCTCATCGGCCGCCCGACGCCCCTGCGCCCAACCCAGGGCGTCGTGGCCACCCCGCGCCCGTGAGGTGGACAGGTCGCCGTACTGCGCCTCCACCGCCTCCTCCACTGCCGCAGCACGCGACCGCAGCACCGGGAGGAACCCGGCGTCCTCGGCGGCCTCGGCGTCGACCACGGACTGGTTGATCTCCGCCAGACGGGCACCGATGCGGGTGGCGTAGGACAACAGGAACGCCGAGCGGAACCCTTGGCCCCGCACCCGGGTGCCGGGCGGGGCGTGCCGAGCGGCTTCGGCCAACGCCGACTGGGCCTGCACCAACAGCGACGTGAACAACAGCTCGACGGCGCGCACGTCGTCGGGGTAGCCGATGACCGACGACATCGACAGGCCGGTGAGCATCACCGACCGGCAGCGGGTGGCCGACGCCACGTGTTGGAGCAGCAGGGACTTGGCGTCGACATAGGGCGGGTCGATCGGGACACGGGTGGTGATGGGGCGGCCGTCGGTGGTCGACTCGGCGGTGTGCAGTCGCGCCGAGTCGATGGCGTGGCGGGTCATCAGTTCTTGGGCCTTGGCGGTGAGGGCGGTGGCCTCGGCTTCGAAGGTGGTGGACTCGGCCTTGGCCAACAATGCCCGGATGCGCTCGAGCACCGGGTCGGCAGTGGCGCTGTCGGCGCCCGGCCCGTGGCCGGACCACGAGGCGTCCGGACCTGGGCTGGGTCGCACGCCGAGATCCGCCGGTGGCGGGATCAGCACCTCGACGTCGGGCAGGCTGCCCACCTCGGCCAACATGCGCAGCGTCACCCCGAGCGCCTCGGTGCGGTCCAGTTGCTCGGTGTGCGCCCACGCCGACCACCAACGGCGGTCGGCGGTGATGGAGCGGATGCCGAGATCGTCGAGCTGGGCGCGCCAGCGCACATCGAGCGTGTCACCTGGTCGGGACACGTGGTTCGCAGTGATCGCACGACGCAGCGCCCGCTGGGTGGCTCGATCACACCGCAGGCGCACCTGACGCGCCACTTCGGCGGGCTGCCAACCCAGCCGCCACGCCCGGTCGAGCAACCGGTCGGCGGCCAGGGTGACCCCGTCGTCGGCGGCAGACCCGACGGGCGATGCCGTGACGACGATGTGGCGGGCCATGTCGGCGGGCTCGACGCCGGTGGCCACCCGCTGGGCGCCGCCCACCAGCAGGTCGGCCAGGTACTCGGCGTCGACCGGTGGACCATCGGCCCCCGTGTGGGAGTGGGGCCCGCTGTGGGCGCCGGGGTCGTGCCCCTGGCGACCGTGCGTCGACGTGTGCTCGTGGCGCGACGAGCGGGATCGTGCTCGAGTCTTGGCCTTGGCGGCACGACGTGCCCTGTTGTTCCTACCCATGGCTGCACCGTACCGAGGGCCAGTGACACCGAACGGATCCCGCCCGCATCGGCCGCCCTACCATCGTCACACGGTGGCCTGTCGACCAGCGAGGTCACCACGGGGGGCCAGGCCATGGACATCGCCAACCTCGACGCTCTCGACCACGAGTGGGTGGCCGAGTGGATCGCGCCCGTCGAAGGCGACGACGTGGCGCCACGGCAACGTCCGGTCCACCAGCTTGCCGGGGTGGTGACCCTCGACCGAGCGGTGGCGTCGGCCACGCTGTACGTCACCGCCCACGGCATCTACGAGGCGTTCGTCAACGGCACCCGGGTGGGCGACGCCGAACTGACCCCGGGGTTCACCGCCTACCGAACCCGCCTCGCCGTGCAGCGCTACGACGTGGGCGACCTGCTCGAGGCGGGCGACAACATCATGGGTGCGCTACTCAGCGACGGCTGGTGGCGCGGACAGAACTCGGTGGTCCGCCGAGTCGACGACTACGGCACCACCACCGCGCTGTTCGCCCAGCTCGACGTGACCTTCACCGACGGTGCCACGGTGTCGGTGGGCTCCGACGGTTCGTGGCGGTGCATCCCGAGCCACATCCTCGGCGCCGACCTCATGGCCGGGGAAGTGCACGACCTGCGGCGGCGCCAACGGTGGTCGGACCACGCGTCGTGGACGCCGGTGCGCGTCGAGGATCACGGCACCGACCGCTTCGTCACCTCCCTGGCGCCACCGGTGCGACGCATCGAGGTGCTGCGTCCCGCGTCGGTCCGCCAACTGGCCCCCGACCGGTGGGTGGTGGACGTGGGCCAGAACATCAACGGCTGGGTGCAGCTCCGCCGCCTCGGCCCGGCGGGCACCGAGGTCACCCTCACCCACGGCGAGTGGCTCGACGCTGCCGGCGACGTCACCCTCGAGCACCTCACCCCGGCCTCGTTGGGCATCGACCCGAGCCTCCCCTTCCAGGTCGACCGGGTGATCTCGGCCGGTGTGGCGGGCGACGTGTTCGAACCCCGCCACAGCACCAAGGGCTTCCAGTTCGTGCGGGTGGAGGGTGACCTCGGTGAGCTGAGCGTCGACGACGTGTCGGCCGTGGTGGTGCACACCGACCTGCGGCGTACAGGTGCGTTCAACTGCTCCGACGACCGGCTGAACACGCTGCACACCCTGGCCGACTGGAGCTTCCGGGGGAACGCGTGTGACATCCCCACCGACTGCCCCACCCGCGAACGGGCCGGGTGGACCGGCGACTGGCAGATCTTCGTGGCGTCGGCCGGGTTCCTCTACGACGTGGACGGGTTCTCACGGAAGTGGCTGCGTGACTTGGCGGCCGACCAACGACCCGACGGCAAAGTCACCAACGTGGTTCCCGAGCCCCACCCCGGCGGCGACAGCCCACCGCCGATGTGGCGCATCCTCGAAGGTGCCGCCGGCTGGGGCGACGCCGCCGTGCACGTGCCGTGGTCGATGTACCGGGCCACCGGCGACGCCACCGTGCTGGCCGAACAGTGGCCGTCGATACAGGCCTGGGTGGACTTCGCCGCCCGGCGGGCCACCGCCGGGCGGCACGACTAGCGCCAGGCCCGCTCGGCCGAGCCAGCCCCACACGAGCGCTTCAACTGGGACACCGGCTGGCACTTCGGGGAGTGGCTGGAGGCCGGCGAGAGCCTCGACGACACGATTGCCGCCGCCATGGTGGCCGACCACGGTCCGGTGGCCACCGCCTACCTGCACCGTTCCGCCCACCAGCTGGCCGACGCTGCTCGGGTCCTCGGACGCACAGCCGACGCCGAGCGTTACGCCGAGCTGGCCGCCGCGGTGGCCGACGCCTGGCGCACCGAGTTCCTGACGGCCGACGGCACCACCACCCCCGACACGCAGGCCACCTACGCCCGAGCGCTCACCTTCGGGCTCGTCCCCCAGCACCTGCGCACCGCCGCTGCTGCGCGTCTGGTCGAGTTGGTGCGGGCCGCCGACACCCACCTGTCGACGGGCTTCCTGGCCACGCCGTTCCTGCTGCCGGTACTGGCCGACACCGGACACCTGGACGTGGCCTACGAGCTGTTGTTCGCCGACACCGAACCGTCGTGGCTGGTGATGGTCGACCGCGGGGCCACCACCGTGTGGGAGGAATGGGGCGGAGTCGACGCGAACGGTGTCCCCCACGCCTCGCTCAATCACTACAGCAAGGGCGCCGTCATCTCGTTCCTGCACCGCTACGTCGCCGGCCTGCAGCTCGTCGAGCCCGGCTATCGACGGTTCCGGGTGGCGCCCCGGCCGGGGGCGAACCTCACCTGGGCGCACGCCTGCCACGAGAGTCCGCACGGGCTCATCGACGTGCGCTGGGAGCGCGACGACCGCCAGTTCCGCCTCGAGGTGTCGGTGCCGCCGGGAACGACTGCCGAGGTCCACGTGCCGGGTACCGAGGCGGTTCAGCTCGCTGCAGGCGACCACATGATCACCACTGGACAAGGTAATCAGGGGAAGTAGCCTGTCGTCGTCGTCGATCAGCGGGAGGCTCGCGATGGCACGTGAGGGGGAAGATGTCGGGCGTTCGACCACCGCGCCGGGGTCGCTCGGCCGGGTGCGCACCGGGGAGCATCGGCCAGTGGTCCGTGCTTGGCGGACGCGTCGATCCGTGCGGACACCGAGCCGCCTGCTGGCGCTCGGCGCGTGCCTGGCGTTGCTCGCCGCGGTGGCGCCGCCCGGCCCGGCCAGTGCCGACGCCGCCGGCACCTGTGCGTGGACCGCACTCAACGGGGCGTGGCACGACGCGGCGAACTGGGACTGCAGCGAGCACGACGGCATCCCCACGGCCACCGACGCGGTGACCATCGACCCGCTGGTGGCCGGCGAGGTGACCGTCGCCGAGGACGCCGAGGCCTTCTCGCTGGAGCTGGGACGAGATCAGGAGGACCTGCTCGATCTCACGGTCACGTTGCGGACCACCGCCGATCAGGTCACCGTCGACGTGGGCGACGGCGGCACCACCGTGCGCCGCAGTGGTGAGTTCCGCCTCGGGCAGACGCAACTGTCCGGCGTCGCTTCGCGACCAGCACTGCGGGCCACGCTCGACTCCCCCAGCGGCGTGTTGGTGCACGGACGCCTGTGGATCACCAACTCGACCATCTTCGGCGACGTCGACCTCGAGCGGCCCTTCGCCGAAGGCGCGAGGGGCAACTTCCAGGCGCGAGCGTGGAACCACATCCACGGTTCCGTGAACGCCCTCGACGGCTTCGTCCAACCGATCCTCGGAGGGACGCCCTATTTCGGCACAGCCGCGCCGCCGATCACCCTCCACGGTGGCGACCTCACTCTCACCGACCAGTCGAGCATGCAAATCTTCTGGGACACCGGCAGCGTCCTCACCACCACGGCCGTGGCCAGCGACGACGGTCAGCTCCTCAACGACGGGGCACTCACCACGTCAGGGTTCCCCGCCCAGACGGCCCAACAGCCAGCAGTGCTCGACCTCCCCGTTCACAACAGCGGCAGCATCCGCCCACGCATCGATCGTGCGCAGGGCCTGGCCCTGGGCGGCCCGAGCGGCACCGAACACACCAACAGCGGCGTCATCGAGGTCGGCGCAACGCTCGACGATCCGGTGGCTCCCGTCGACGGGTTCGGCCTCGAGGTACAGACCGGACGCAGTTTGCACACCACCGGCGAGATCACCATCCACCGCCTCCGCACCGCCAGCGGCGACGTCACCAACACCGACGGCGGCACCGTTGCCGACTCCGTGGATGTGCCCACCCCGGGCACGTACCAGCTCGGCTTCGCCGGACCCAGCGAGGTGGTCGTCACAGTTAGCGAACCCCGGGACATCTACGAGCTGCGCATGACCTGGCACGGCGAGGACCCACCGGACGCCGAACTCGACGAGCGGCTCGTCGGCACCGGGGCGTGGTGGGACCTCGAGGGCATCGAACTGTTCAAGGAGGTCGGCGACCCAATCCTCCCCATCCCCGGCCCCGAGCCGGAACCTGAGCCGGAACCGGAACCGGAACCGGAACCGGACGATCCGTCCTACGCGCTGACCCTGCCGCGGCTCAACCCCGGCGACCCGCAGGTCTGCCACTACGACGACGGCCCACCGGCGTGGGACTGCCTGCCCACCGTGGTGGGCCAGCAGCGAGCCACGGCGCCGGATCTGAGGTCGATCGACGGTGCTTGGGCGGTGGCCGTCGAGCTCGACTGCGACCCGTTCGTCGACGTCACCATCGCCAACCCCTTCTGTTTCGACATCGCCTGGATGGCCGACGAGGGCATCACCACCGGCTACGACGACGACACGTTCCGCCCCGCAACCAGCATCAGCCGACAGGCCATGGGCGCGTTCCTGTGGCGCCTGGTGGGCGAACCCGAACCGGCGCCAGGCGCCCCCACCTTCAGCGACGTCCCACCGACCAGCCCCTTCTTCGACGCCATCTCCTGGCTGGCCCAGGTGCAGATCACCGAGGGCAACGAGGACGGAACCTTCGGCGCCGTCAACCCCATCAGCCGCCAGGCGATGGCCGCCTTCATGCGTCGCTACAGCGTGGTGGTCACCGACTGACGTTCCTCGCGGTGAAGCGGGCGAGGTAGTGGCCCGACGTGGCGCGACGTGTGGTCAGTCGCACGGCTCGGGTGGGTCGGTGACCAGGTCGAGGAGGCGCCCGTCGTCGACCAACGGCCCCACGACGTGCCCGACGCCGGGCACCACCACCAGCTCACCGGGACAGCCGGCGGCGTCGAACACGTCCTCCGCCATGGCTGGTGGGGTCACGTCGTCGTCGCCGCCCACGATCACCGACGTGGACACGACCAACTCGCCCACCGAGTCGACCGACTCGAACCGGTGCGTCAACAGCCACCCCAGCGGACGGCCCAGCCCCGGCAGCGACTGGGCCAGCACGTCGCCGGTGGTCGACACCGGCGCCACCAGCACCAGCGCACCCACCAGGTCCTCGACCTCGGCGGCGGCCATGGCCGCGGTGGCCCCACCGAGTGAGAACCCGGCCAACACCGGACGCAGCGCCGCCTCTGGCCGCTCGTCAACCCACTGCAACGCCCCCACGGTGTCGGCCACGAACCCCTCGGGCGACGGTGACCCGTCGGCATCGGCGAAGCCCCGGTGGTTGACGAGCAAGGAGGCCACACCGACGGTGGCCGCCTCCACCGCTGCACCGGCGAACAGCGAGCGGTCCGACGCGTTGCCGTGCAACCACACGACCGTCGGCCATCCCTCCTCCGGCGCGTCGACACCGGCCGGGGTCACCCACCAGGCCGGAAGCTCCAGCCCGTCAGTGCTGGTGAGCTCAACCTCGGCGACGTCGACGGTGTGTGCCATGTCCTGCCCGACACGGGCTTCCACCGGCGTCGGTTCGCCCGACGGCGGCTGGTAGAGCACCAACGGTTCGACCAGCCGCACGCCCACCACGGTGAGCAGCACCGCAGCGAGCACCACCGCGGCGCGGACGGTCCACCGGCGCGACGACTCCGACTCCATCGATTCCACGTTGCCACAGGCCGACGCCAGATGGCGGGCGGCGCGACGTGGCTGTGGCTGGTCGGGCGGCAGCCGGGTGGTCGACGTGCGGGCGACGGGCGGCGGGCCCGGTCAGCGTCGCTCGATGCTGGCCACGGTGCCGTGGTCATAGGCGATGAGGACGTCGGCCAACTCCTCCGCCTCGGCTTCGTCATGGGTGATGAAGAGCGCGGGCACTCTGGCCGAGGACACCACCTCGCGCACGAGCGCCCGGAGGTCCACCCGCACCGGCTGGTCGAGCGCCGAGAACGGTTCGTCGAGCAGCAGCAGGCGCGGCTCCCCGGCGAGCGCCCGCGCCAAGGCGACCCGCTGGCGTTGCCCGCCGGAGAGTTCACCCGGCCGGCGCGCCGACCAGTCACCGGCGCCGACCTTCTCCAGCCAGCCGGTGGCCTCGTGGCGTCGGGTGCGGCGGTCACCGTGGCGCACAGCGAGGGCGACGTTGTCGGCCACGGTGCGATGCGGGAGCAGCACTCCGTCCTGGAAGACCATGCCCAGGCGGCGGTCCTGGGTGCGCACGTGCACCCCCCGGTCGCCGTCGGCCACGACCTCGCCGGCAACGGCGATGGTGCCGCTGTCGGGTCGGGCCAGTCCGGCGACGAGCGCCAGGGTGAGGGACTTGCCGGCACCGGACGGCCCCACGATCACGGCGATGCCGTCGTCGACGGTGAAGGCGACGTCGAGGTGGAAGCCGCCGAGCCGGTGGGCCACGTCGACCGCCAACGCCGATGGAGGGGACGCGCCGGGGGTCACGGGACCGTCGTGCGTCCGAGGCGGCTGACGACCAGCAGGGCGGCCACCGCCACGGCGGACAGGACGATGGCGAGCAGCGCGGCGCGGTCGTCGTTGCCGGCCTGCACGGCGTCGAACACGGCAATGGGCATGGTCTGGGTGCGACCCGGGATGTTGCCCGCCACCATCACGGTGGCGCCGAAGTCGCCCAAGGCACGGGCGAAGGCCAAGGCGATGCCCGCCAACACGCCCCGCCACGCCAACGGCAACGACACCTGCAGGGCGACGCGCCACTCGGGCAGCCCCATGGTGCGGGCGGCCTGCTCGACGCGGTCGTCGATCGACTCGAACGCAGCCCGGGCGGCTCGGAGACAGAACGGGAAGGACGCAACCGACGCGGCGATGACCGCACCGGTCACGGTGAACACGATGGGCGAGCCGAAGACCGACTCCCACACCCGGCCGATGGTGGACTCACGCCCCATGGCCACCAGCAGGTAGTAGCCGAGCACCGTCGGTGGCAGCACGATGGGCAGGCTGGCCACAGCCTCGAGCAGCCCGCGCCCGGGGAACCGACCCTTGGCCAACACATAGCCGGCCGCAGTGCCGGTGACGGCCACGATGACAGTGACGGTGAGTGACACCCGCACCGACAACCACAACGGGGTCCAGTCCATCAGCCCGCCCCTTCGTCGGGCAGCACGAACCCGTAGCGGCGCAGCACCTCACGTCCGGCGGGTGAGGTGACGTGGTCGACGAAGGCCCGCGCCGCCTCGGCCTTGGTGGGGTCGACGTCGGTGGCCACCAGCGCCTGCTCGAGCGGTTCGTGCAGGGCGTCGTCGACCAGCGTCCAGGTGCCGTCGTCGACGGCGGCGACCAGCGACAGCGCCACGATGGCCACATCGGCGTTGCCCGTGGTGGCCAGCCGCAGCGTGTCGGACACGTTCTCGCCCAGCACCAGCTTGGGGCGCACCTCGTCCCAGACCCCGACGGCACGCAGAGCCTGTTCGGCGGCCAGCCCGTAGGGGGCGTGCTCGGGGTTCGCAATGGCCACGTTGCGCACCTCCGCCGCCGCCAACCCGTCGAGGGTGGTGACCGCGTTCGGGCCTGGCGAGTCGGTGTACACCACGATGCGGCCGAACCCGTAGGTGGCCTGGGTGGCCCCGTCGGCCCTCCCGGCAGCCACCACCTCGTCCACGAAGGCCACGTTGGCCGAGGCGAACACGTCGAAGGGGGCACCGTTGAGGACCTGTTGTTTCAACTGGCCCGACGACCCGAACGAGAAGGTCACCTCCGTGCCGGTGGCGTCGGTGAACGACGCCCCCAGTTCCTCGAAGGCGACGCGCAGGTCGGAGGCGGCGGCCACCGTGATGTCCTCCACCGCCGCGCGCGTCGCCGACCCGGTGGTGGTGTCGGGGTCGGATCCGCACCCGGCGAGGGCGGCGGCGAGGGCAACGGCGGGCGCGGTCGCCAGCGCGAGGAGTGCGCGGCGGACACCGCCGGGTCGGTCCATCAGGCGATCTCCGTGCCGAGGCCGGCCACGTCGTAGGCGGGGAGCCCGGCCAGGCGGGAGCGGAAGGCGGCCGTCGTGAGGTGGTCCAGCACCTCGGCCACCGCCCGCTCCCCCAGCAGGTCCCGAGGACACCACAGGGCCACGACGTGCTCCTCCAGCGACTCGAAGCCGAGACCGGCGGCGACGGCGGCGGGCTCGGCGGTGACGCCGCCGGCGGCCACGCCCATGGCCACCATGCGGCACACCTCCACATGGCCGCTCGCCCTCGGACCCGACGGCCGTGTGCGGTGTTCTCGGCGCACCCAGCGGTCGAACGCCTTCTGGGCACCGGCACCGGGTTCGCGCTGCACCACCGGCGCACCCGAGTCGACTGCGTCGGCGGCCGAGCTGGCCAGGCGAGGGTCGTAGGCCACACCCACCCGCCATCGAGCCACCTCGAGGGCCACCACATCGGCCGGCGCCGACGGCAGGCGGTGGGAGCGTTCGTGGACGGCGGCCACGTGCACCCGACCGGCGGCCAACGCGGCGCGGGCGTCACCACTCGAGGCCTTCACCCACAGCGCACCCGTCGGGTCGGAGAGCAGCCCGGCGAGCATGCCAAGTGCCGGTTCACACCCGGCGAGGACCAGGGCGGCGGGTTGCGCCCCGTCGGCGAGCTGCACTGCGGTGCCCGACCACCGACCCTCCGGAACCACACCGTCGAGCTCGTCGAGCGGCGACACCGGCGTCACCACCGCTCGGCCACGGACCAGCCCGGCACGCACCGGCCCGGCCGGGCGGGTGTCGCCGAGCACGGCCACGGCGTCGAGCGGGGCCTGCTCCTCGACGAACAACGCCTCGACCGACTCGCCGAGTGCTCGGGCCAACGCCAGTGCCGCCGCCACCCCCGGCTCGTGACGGCCCGACTCCACCGCTGACACCAGTTGGCGTGACACGCCGGCCCGCTCGGCCAGCTCCGCCTGCGACCATCCCCGCTCAGTGCGTCGCTGTCGCAGCGCCATGCCAGGATCCTAGCCAGCTGCCACGATCCCGTCTGGAGCAGACCTCCCACCCCACCCCACCCCACCCCACCCCAACCGGGAGTCCTGCGTACGTCGGCAAGAGCCTGACCGGGCGATCCGCACGCCAGGACCCAACGGGGTGGCGGCTGATATATCGATCTCGACATGAACTAGACTTGCCCCTCATGTACGGCGCCTTCGTCCGAGCAGTGCGCCAGTCCCGTGGCCTCACCCAGGCCCAACTGGCCGACATCTCCGGCATCTCCCAGCCGAACCTGTCCGCCGTCGAGCACGACCGACGCACTCCGTCGACGGACACGCTGAACCGCCTCGTCGTGTCGTGCGGCTACGAGTTGGCGGCCGTCGCCGGCGAACGGGTCATCCACTGCGACCTCCCGCAGAACGGCTGGTTTCCCGATGAGGACCTACCTGGCCCGGTGGACGGCGACCCGGTCGACGAAGCGCCCGCGCTCGCTCCCGACGCCACTGTCGAGCAGCGACTGCAGGCCATCGACGCGGTGCTCGACGTCGCCGACGAGCGGGTCCGGTGACGCTCATCGAGTTGGCGCTGCAGGTACACACCCACCTGCGCAACGCCGACCTGCCCCACGCCTTCGGGGGTGCCCTGGCGCTGGCCTATGTCGCCGACCCCCGAGGGACCGTCGACATCGACATCAACGTCTTCGTCACCGTCGACGAGATCGACACTGTCCTCGAGGCGCTCGCACCCTTGCAGGCGTCGCCCGAGCAACCGCTCGATACGTGGATGCCCTCGGCGGGGCTCAGGCTGCGCACGCCCACAGAGCCCTTCCCGATCGACGTCTTCGTGTCGCTCGACTCCGTGTACGACGAGATCCGCCGACGGTCCGTCGAGCAGCCGCTCGGGCCTCGCCGAACGCCCGTCCCCGTGTTGTCCGCCGACGACCTTGCGGTGTTCAAGCTGTCGTTCGGACGCGACAAGGACTGGGTCGATCTGCGTGCCATGGCACGTGCCGTCGAACTCGACGTGCCCTACATCGAACGCCAGATCCTCGCCCTGCGCGGCCCGAGCATGCACCCACGTCTGGCCCGCCTTCGCCAGATCACCCGCCGCGAGCAGTAGCTCGCCCCACCGTCGAGGGATCAGGCGAAGGTACGGACCAGCTCGAGCACGTCGGCGGCGTCGGGCCCCTCGGCCATCAGCTGTGTGTCACCCGCGGCTCGACGTCGCCCGGCCACCAGGCAGAGGTCGACGGCCGGCCCTGACACGACGGTGGCGGCCACCCCACTGTCGGGGCGGAACGACCAGACGTCACCCGCCGGACTCGACAACTCGAACGCCACCGGGCCGGTGAGCGAACGACCCACGCCGGCGAAGGCGTACGGCAGGGTCCGCCAGGCCAGTCGGGCGACGTGCCAGAGCCGATCGGTGGCGGTGGGGTCCTCTCCGAAGGCCCAGGCGATGTCACCGGCGTGGATCCACGTCTCGGACAGGCGGGTGGTGGCCAACGTCCGCGCCGCCAGGTCCCCGGCCACCCACTGCACCCGGTCCGAGCCCTCCCGTGCCGCCAACGCGCCGCACATGGCCTGTGCACTGCGCCGCCACCGCTCGAACACGTCCCCGGCCGGAGCGCCCCGCTCGGCGATGACCAGGGCTCCGGCGCCGTCCTCCACCCAGGCCACATCCCCTGTCCCTGCGCTCGCTGGCGACCGGGCGTCTGCCTCACCATCGGGTGCTCGATCGTCAGCCGGTGCGGGAGCGAGCGGCCGGTCGGCAGGCCCACCGAAGGAAAGCGACGCCAGGTGCGTGTGGAAGCGATCCTCGGCGCTGGCCACCGCCATCTCGTTGGTCTGCGCCAGGTGCAGGACCACGTCAGCCACGCTCCATCCGTCACACCAACTGGCTCGCCCCCAGTCGTCGGGTCCGAGGCCCGACAGCCGGACGTCGAGGGCGGCGATCTCCTGGGCGAGGCTTGCGAGGACCGTCTCCATGGTCGACTCCATGGCGCCCATCTTGGTCCGCTCGGGCGCCGCCGCGCGGCGCACCTGGGGGTCTCAGCGAGTTCGTGCGTACGTTCGCGAGGCCCCGCCCTGCGTGTCGCACGCAAGATCCACGGCTGGGGCCGCCGCCGACGGTGGGGCAGCCGTCGCAGCCGCAGTCGCCACCGACGTCGTCGGGGTGGCGTGTTCGTCGCGGGCCATGGCCATGGCGTGGAACCCGCCGTCGACGTGGAGCACCTCGCCGGTGATGGCCCGCGCCGCGTCGCTCAGCAGGAAGCACACGGCGTCGGCCACCGGCTCGGGGTCCTGCACCGACCAGGCCAACGGGGCGGTGGTCTCCCAGGCGTGGACCAACTGCTCGAAGCCGGGGATGGCCGACGCCGCCCTCGTACGCAGCGGTCCGGCGGCCACCAGGTTCACCCGCAGCCCGAGCGGGCCGAGGTCGCGGGCCAGGTAGCGGGCGCAGGACCGCAAGGCCGCCTTGCACACCCCCATCCAGTTGTACGTGGACCAGGCCCGGTCGCCGGCGTCGAAGTCGAGCCCCACGAGCGACCCGCCCGTCGGTGCCCGCAGGTCCTCGAGCAACCCGCCGAGGGCGGCCAGGCTCCAGGCGCTGGTGCGGAAGGCCAGCTCCACACCGGCGGGATCGGCGTCGGTCAGCCGTCCCGACAGGGCGTCCGGTGGGGCGAAGGCCACGGCGTGCAGCACGCCGTCGAGGTGTCCGACGGACTCCCCCAATGTGGCCCTGGCCTGCGCCAGGTCGGTGGCGGCAGTGAGGTCCAACGAGAGGACATCGTCGGTGACCCCCAGCTGTTCCGCCAGGGCCTGGACCCGCTCGAGTTCTCGGGGGTGGGCGCTCAACACGACGCGGGCGCCGTCATCGAGGCACCGACGGGCCACGGCGTAGGCGATGCTGTCAGCGGTGGCCACACCGGTGATCAGATAACGCTGCGGGTGATTCGACAACGGGGACATGGGGCTCCTGGGAGATGGGGGCGCCACCGACCGGTGACGCCCGACAACACAACGCTTGACGGACTACGAGTCGGAGTGCCCGGCAGACGTGGCACCGGAGGACGGGTCGACGCCGAGCAGGTCGGCGCGTGACCGCAGGACACGGGCGTCCTTGTCGTGGGTCTGGTTCACCATGTCGGCAGCCATGGCCCCGAGCGCGGCACGCACCGCAGGGTCGGTGACACCCACGATGCGGGCGGCCAACAGACCGGCGTTGCGCCCGGCGCCGATGGCCACGGTGGCCACCGGGATGCCGGCGGGCATCTGCACGATCGACAGCAACGAGTCCAGTCCGTCCAGGCGGGAGAGCGGCACCGGGAGGCCGATGACCGGCAGGGTCGTGACCGCCGCCAGCATCCCCGGCAGATGGGCGGCACCGCCGGCCGCGCCGATGAGCGCCACCAGGCCTCGGTCCGCGGCATCCTCGCCGTAGGCCAACAGCTCGTGGGGGGTGCGGTGGGCGGACAACACCCGGGCCTCCGAGCCGATGCCCAGCTCGTCGAGCACCTCGACCGCCGCGCTGGCCACCGACCAGTCCGAGTCGCTGCCCATCACCACACCGACCCGCACCGGCGCGCTCATCGTGACCCCAGCGCGGCGGCGGCGGCGTGAGCCGCCTGACGAGCGGTGTCGACGGCATCACCGACGGCGGTGACGTGCCCCAGCTTGCGACCCGGCCGCCAGGCCTTGCCGTAGAGGTGCACCCGCACCCTCGGGTCGTCGAGCGCTTGGGGCACGGCGGCCAGATCGAGTGGCTCGTCGGCGCCCAGCAGGTTCACCATGGCCGCCACCGGCGCGCAGAGCGACGTGTCACCCAGGGGCCAGTCGAGCACGGCCCGCAGGTGGTTCTCGAACTGCGAGGTGACCACGGCGTCGATGGTGGCGTGCCCGCTGTTGTGCGGTCGCAGCGCCAGCTCGTTGACCACCAGCTCACCGTCGGTGGTGACGAACAGCTCCACGGCGCAGATACCGGTGGCGTCGATGCCCTCGACCACCGACACGGCCAGCGAGGTCGCCCGGCGAGCCAGCTCGTCGGGGATCTGTGCCGGCACGAGGAGTTCGGTGCAGATGCCGTCGTCCTGGACGGTCTCGACGACGGGGTAGGCCCGCCACCAACCCGACGGGCGGCGGGCGACGAGCACGGCCAGTTCGGTGGCGATGTCGATGTGCTGCTCCACCAGCCAGCGGCCGCACGGCGACCCGAACGACCCAGCGGCGGCGACGGCATCAACCCGGTTGCGGAGCACGGTGACGCCGCGCCCGTCGTAGCCACCGCTCGGCGCCTTGAGCACCACCGGCCAGCCGTGCTGGGTGGCGAACCGTTCGATGCCGTCGACGTCGCCGACGCTCAGCTCGGCAAAGGCGGGCACGGCGAACCCGGCCCGACCCAGGCTGCGGCGGGCGGCCAGCTTGTCCTGGGCCAACGCCAGCGCGGCGGCGTGGGGACGCACCGAGTGGCCGGCGTCGGCCAGCTCTGCCAACAAGGCGTTGGGAACCAGTTCGTGTTCGACGGTCAGCACGTCGCAGCGCTGGGCCAACGCGTGCACCGCCGCCGGATCCTGCGCCAGACCCCGGTGGTGGGTGGCGCCGGCACGGACGGCGGCGGCCTCGGCGTCGTCGCACAACACCACCAGTTCCACGCCGAGCCCGATGGCGGCCTGGTGCATCATGCGGGCCAGTTGGCCACCGCCGACGACGCCGACCACGGCGCTGGCCGTGCCCGACGGTGCGCGCCGGCTGGCCGAGCGCACCGCAGTGCCACCGGCGGCGCCGCCCACGGTGCCCCCCGCAGGACCCCCGGCGGTGCCGCCCGGCGGCTCGGGCTCGCCGGGTCGGCCAGGAACACCGGCGTTGCCGGCAGCGGTGTCGAGTGATGTCACGGTCATGGCACCTCCACCTCCATGGGGGACGAGTCGGAGCAGCCGGCGCCGACCAGCGCCGGAGCGTCGATCCGCCGCCAGTCGCCGTTGCGCTGACGCTCCATCCAGTGCTGCGGCCCACGGCGGGCCACCATGCGGATCCAGCCCCCCTCGAGCAGTTCCGCCACCACCCCCACCGATGCCACGGCGGCGTCGATGCGGTCGGTGGGGGCGTCGACGACGGCGGTGAGGCGCACCGGTTCGTGACGGGGCCCCTCGGCGCCGAACACGCTCTGGCGGGGCAGACCGACTCGCAAGTCACCACCGGTGCCGCTCACGACACCGACCCCGGCGATGGGGTTGAGCAGGAACTTGTCACCGGCCCCGAACACGTCGGGGTCGACCGTCGAGAAGTAGTACTGGGCGTTGATCCAGTGCGCCACCACCAGCGGCGCGGCGAAGATCCCGGCCAGCACACTGCCGTTGACGTCGGCCGCCGCGTCGTAGGAGTGCAGGAACGCCCGCCCGCCGAGGTCGGCGCCCTCGGTGAGCGCCCGGTCGGCCACCACGAACGCCGCGTTGCCGGCCAGACCCCACTCGGGCCATGGCTGCGCCCAGTCACCGGCGCGGGCACGAGCCTGGCGGAGCGCCGACCGGCCGGGCCGGTGCCCGGGCAGCTGCGCCAGCCGCTCGGCGGCCAACCGCTCCCCGGCGATGGCCAGGTCGGCGGTCAGCGCCGCCACCCGCGCCCGCAGGTGCGTCGGCACGGCGTCGGTGTCGAGCAGCCGCACCTCGTCGGTGGTGGTGTCGTGCTCGGCGGCCACGAACCAGGTGTCGTCGGGCACCACGATGCCGCGCTCGGCCAACAGCGCCCGCACCTCGGGGTCGTTGGCCACCGCGGCGGCCGCCCGGGCGTTGGCGCCCCCGCTGTGGGCCCCGCAGGCGCCGCACTCGAGACTGGCCCCGTGGGGGTTGGCAGCCGTGGTGGACCCGTGGCCGCACAGCACCACGAGAGGAGCGAAGCCGTCGGTGAGCCCCATGGAGCGCAACGCCCCCTCGATCATGGCGGCCCGCTCGTCGAGGGTGAAGCCACCGACGCCGTTGGTCACCACCGTGGTGGGCGCGGCGGTACGGCGGGCCGACCGTGGGCGCAGCGTGCGTGCGGCGGCCACCGGCCCCAGCACCCAGCCTGCTCCCTCGGCGAGGGCGTACATGGCCACCGGTGAGTGCGCCAGGTCGTCGACCAGCTCCCCGGCGGCCACCGAGCCGCGGCGGCGCCGTTCGAGGCGCGCCACCTGGCGCAGCCGGTCGGGCGCGGCCACCTCGCACACCTCAGCGGTGGGCTGGAGCAATGCGGGCGCGGCAGGCAGCGTCTCCACCGCCCCGAGCGGGCGGAAGCGCATCGGCACGGCGAAGAAGCCGGCGAACCCGAACGTCCGGTAGTCACCGACCGCTTCGAGATGACGACGGAACGGCTCCTCGCGCACGTCGATGCAGCACACGACCTGCGCCGACGGCGCCGGTGCGGGCGCGGCGACCGGCGCCGTCGGCAGCGGGCTTTGCTGCAGCCCTTGGTCGATGCGGGACAGCAGGTCGTCGCGCACGGTGCGCTCGAGCACCTCGAGCACCACCTGGCCGGCGAGTGCTCCCTGGCCGGCGGTCCGGACCCCACGGTCGACCTCGACGGCGGGGTGCGACGCCGCGTCGTGGTGATCGCCGAATTCGTCGCCGTGGTGGCCACCGAGGCGGTCCAGCACCAGGGCGTCCACCGTGAGGCGGATGGCCAACAGGTCCAGGCGGCTCAGCCGGACGAACGGGTCGTCGGGCACCGCCCACTCGTCACACCAGCGGGCCCAGCCGGCCCAGCCGCTGAGGCGGCACAGCTGACCGCGGAGTTCGTCTACCCGGTGGTCGTCGTCGACCCCGAGGCGGGCCAGCGCCTGTTCGATGGCGTCCTCGGGACGCTCGGGCACGCCCCGCAGCTCACGTTGCGCGTCGCGACCGACCAGCCGGCGCAGGCGCCAGTCGTCGATCGCCAGGCGCCGCCAGGTGGCGTACGCCCCGGCGGGATCGCGCAGCCGCGACTGCGCCGGATCGCACAGCAGCGCACACCAGCGGGCAACCTCCTCGTCCACTGCTGTGGCCAGCGGTCCGCCGGCCCCACCCTCGGCTCGCTCGAGCACGGTCCGCCCGGTGGGCTCGCTCGGGTGCTCGACGCCCCCGACGATGTCCTCGACGAGCGCGTCGACCTCGACGTCGGACAGTTCCTCGAACTGCTCGGCGGCCACCCGTCGGAGGTCGTCGGGGTCGATGACCCCGCGCTCGAGGTGGCCACGGAGGTAGCTGGCGGCCGGGTACCCCTGCGCGTCGAGCCAGCGTCGGGCGGCGGCGGCAGCGTGCTCGAAACCGTCGGTGCGCAGGTCGAACAGCGGGTTGACGGCGATGAAGCGCTCGATGGGCCACACCGGAGCGACGAGCCGAGAGGCCTCGTCCACCGCAGCGCACAGCTCCTGGCGGCGAACGTCAGGGGGTGTCATGCGGGGCTCCTCAGCTCAGCGGGCTGGAACTCGCCCGGCGCGGTGCTGCGGACCGGGCGAACCCGGGCGATGCGCAGCGGCGGGTGCCCGAGGCCGGCGACGGCCGAGCGAACCCGGGCGCCGTAGGTCGGGTGGGTGAAGGCAACGGCGCCGAGGAGCGCCACGGTGGCGAGTGCCGCCAGGGCCAGGGCCGCTGGTGGGCCGGCGACAGTGACCGGCGCTGCGGTGCCCGACACGGCGTCCTTGACGACGCTGGCCGCAGCCAGGTAGCCGGCCACCGCCCCCGACAGCACGGCGAGACCGGCGACGGCGACGACGGGCGGCCGCTGCGGCGCCCGGACCCAGTGCCACAGCGCCACGGCGGTGGTGGCGGCCAGGGCGCCGCCCACCATCGTGGCGTCGGCTCCGGTGAGTGCGGCGGGCCAGGCCACCAGGGCGGTGGCGCCAACCGCCGCCACGGCGACCGCTGCTCGCAGCACCAACCGAGCGTCGCTGACCGTCGGAACCCTCGACCCGTGATGCCCACCGATGCCCAGGCGGCGGCGGGTGACACCGGCGTGGACGACGGCGCCCACCCCGAGGAAGCGGGCGGACTTGTAGAGGGCGTGGCCCACCAGGTGGGTCATGGCCGCAGCCGGTGCAGCCACGGCGCAGGCCACCAGCATGAAGCCCATCTGCGCCGAGGTGGACGCCGCCAGAGAGCCCTTGGCGTCGGTGCGACCGAGGACGCTGGCCGCACCCAGCACGACGGTGGCCACGGCGCAGGCGCCGAGCACCCACAGCGCCACGCTCGAGGCGCCCACCAGGTCGAGGCTGCGCACCACCACGAAACCCCCGGCGTTGACCACGCCGGCGTGCAACAGCGCCGAGGTGGAGGTGGGGGCGTTGACGGTGCCGCCCAGCCAGTTGCTGAAGGGCAGTTGCGATGCCCGGGCCAGGGCAGCGGCGATGATGCAGAGCGCCACCAGGTCGAGGGCGCCCAAGCTGACCAGCCCGAGGATCTCGGTGGAGCGTTCCCCCAGGGCTGCCACCGTCGGCGCCAGCCGGTCGAGCTGGGGATCGCCCACGCTGACCACGACCGCGCCGGCGGCCGCCACCAGCGCGACGTCACCGGCGAGCAGCACGGCTGCGGCCCGGCGCCGGCTCAGGCGGCGGCGTGCCCCCTCACCGCCGAGCAGGACCAGCACCGCGGCGGTGGTGAGGACCCAGGCGGCGACCAGCACGCTCAGCCGGGCGGACACGGCGAGCAGCTGTGTGCCCGACACCACCACACCGGCGCCCAGGGCGAAGCGGGCCGCTTCGGTGCTGCCCAGGAGGTTCCGGCGGGCGTAGACGACCACGGTCAGCCCGATGATGCCCACTACGAGCGACAGGGTGGCCCCCAGGCCGTCGAAGTTGAGCCAGGGTGTCGACGCCGGCCCCGCAGTGACCGGGTGACCGGCCAGCAGCACCAAGGCCGAGCCTGCGGCGGCGGCCAGCGAGGCAGCGAACCCCCACGGCACGAATCGCCCGATGCAAGTGCGATTGGTCAGCGCCGAGACAGCGCCGACGGTCACGGGTGCGAGGACCAAGACGGTGAGCAGGAGGTGTTCCACGCCGCTCAATCTACGTTATCTGATTCGCATGTCAACTCTCGGGTGTTCACATTCGCCTTTTCCACATCATGGCCAGTCCGCCGGCCGCCGTCGCCCGCCCGGTACTGTGGTGCACGTCGTCGACGCGAAGGCGCAGGTCATGGCTGGGGACAGCAAGAAGCCAGGGTGGACGTTCCTCACCAATCACTCCCACGTGCTGGTGTGCATCGCCGACGAGCCCGACATCCGCGGGCGCGACATCGCCGAGCGGGTGGGCATCACCGAGCGGGCAGCGCAGGCCATCGTGGCAGACCTGGTGGAAGCCGGCTACGTCACCCGCACCCGCCACGGCCGTCGCAACCACTACCAGATCCACCCCGACGCCCCGCTGCGTCACCCCCTCGAGGACAGCCACACCATCGGCGAGCTCCTCACCACCCTCGGCCGGCTCACCCCCAAGCGCCGGTCACGGACCACATGAGCGCCACCGACACGAACGACACCGAGTGGCCGCCCCGTGTCGCCACCGTGGACGACGCAGGCGAGACGGCCCACCTGCTGCACGACTTCAACACCGAGTTCGACACGCCATCTCCCGGGCCGGTGACCCTGGCCGCTCGACTGGGCGCGCTGCTCTCGGGCGACCACAC
>JAFIEP010000027.1 GCA_020832495.1 Acidimicrobiia bacterium
CCGCCCCCGTTTGTGGTTGTATTCGGGCGATCCGGGACGCGCTCGGCATGGCGTCGAGCGAGCTCGCTCGACGGATGGGTGTATCGAAGGCCCGTGTCGGCCAGATCGAGCGCGGCGAACGCGAGCGCACGATCACGCTCCACACACTGGAGCGCGCCGCTGATGCACTCGGGTGTCGGGTCGAGGTCGTGCTGGTCCCCCGGGAGCCACTCGACGAGATGGTCTGGGCTCAGGCGACGGCGAAGGCGAGGGCGGAGATCAGCGCGATCGATCACACGATGGCGCTCGAGGACCAACGCCCCGACCGTGGCTCTGCCGCAGCGCGCATCGAGAAGGCTGCTCGCCACCACGTCGACAAGCAGGGTCTGTGGTCGTGAGCGATCCGCTCTTCGACACGAGCGCCGGAAACACGCCTGTGGGCGAGGACGAGGCGCTGGGCTTGCGTCCCACATGGATTCGGACCCGCGGAGACCTCAACGAAGCCGAGGCTGCCAACATCTTCGACGCTCGTCGGACGATCCGCTCTCCCGCTGTGGACGAAGTGCTCGACGACCTCTGGCTGCGCAAGCTCCACCTCCGGATGTTCGGCGCCGTGTGGACCTGGGCCGGTACCTACCGGCTCAGCGATCGGAACGTCGGAATCGACTGGGCCGAGGTCCCCGCCGCTGTTCGGAAGCTCGCTGAGGATGGGCGAGCGTGGGTCGATCACGATGGTCACCAGGCGGCTGTCGCTCGGTTCCACCATCGGCTCGTGGCAATCCACCCCTTCCCGAACGGCAACGGACGCCATTCCCGCGCCGCCGCCGACTACCTCTGCGACGCGCTCGGACTCGCGGCGCCCACGTGGGCAGCTGGCTCCTCTGCCACCATCACCGAGTTGCGCCACGCCTACCTGGCCGCGCTCCGCACCGCCGACCGCGACCCGAACGATCTCGGGTCGCTCATCGAGTTCATGTGGCAGTAGGGCGTCGGCGGCCGAAAGCGGCCGTCACCGTCGGTGCGCCACGGCCGGTGTGACGGGGATCTGCAGTTCGGTGATCCACTGGCGGTCGGGTCCGCACTCGATGTCGATCTCCCGGCCGTAGCCGAGTGGCCGGTAGCCGTACCGCGTGAGAGTCGAGCAGTCTTCCTGCGTCGCCGTCGGCCGGGGCACCCGCTGTCCGACACCGATGCGTTGGAGCGCCAGAATCGCACCAGTGGTACCGTGGATACCATGATGGTATCGATCGACAAGGCGGGCCGGATCGTGATCCCCAAGCCCGTGCGCGATCGCCTCGATCTGACGGCGGGGACCGAACTGGCCCTCGAGGTGGAGGGGGAGACCATTCGCATCGATCGGCTGGCGCGATCGGGCCGCACGCTCGACTGGGCGGATGGCCGACCCGTGTTCCGCAGGGTGGAGGGCCACAGCCTCACCGATGCCGACGTGCGGCGTCTGCGTGATGCCGACCAGCGCTGACAGGCCGGCGGGCTGGGCTGTCGACACCAGCGTCGCCGTCGCCTCGCTCGACGAAGCCCACGCAGCGCATGTCCCGTGTCTGCAGGCAGTGGCCGAACGGAGTCCGGCGCTGGCCGGTCACGCCGCCTTCGAGTGCTACTCCGTTCTCACCCGGCTGCCAGGAGCGGCGCAGGTCAGCGGCACCGACGCGGCAGCGGCGCTGCGCGCCGCCTTCCCCGGTTCGTGTTGGCTCGCCGCAGACGAGCAGGCCGACCTGCTCGATCGAATCGGCCCGATGGGCGTGCTCGGCGGCGCGGTCTACGACGCGCTCGTCGGCGAAGCGGCGCGAGTGCGGGGCCGGACCCTGCTGACGCGCGACCGGCGAGCAGTGCGCACCTACGACCTGATCGGGGTGCACTACGAGCTCGTCGAGTAGGTCCCGTCGTCCGCACCTGTCGCAGGTGCTGCGTACCATCGTCGTGTCGGGGAAGGTGCAGTCCCTGTCGGTTGGAGGGCGTAGGTCGTGGACTTCGACGAGATCGAGCAGCTCCGCAGCCGCCACTCGGCGTGGCTGCTGCTGTCGTCTCGCAACGCCGCGCTCGTGCTCAGCTTCCTCGGTCGGGTGTTCGTCGACGCCAACGCCAGCAACCTGCCGGCCACCAGGCTGATCAACGAGCTCGACGACGAGCTGTACGCGTTGAACGCACGTCTCGCCGGCGCCGACGGTGAGCCTCGCTTCCCCCGCACGGCGAAGCAGTACCTCGACGAGTGGTCAACCCCCGAGAAGGGATGGCTGCGGCGGTTCTACCGGGCCGACAGCGACGAGCCCCACTACGACCTCACACCGGCGGTCGAGAAGGCCCTGGCCTGGGTCGAGGACCTGCGCGCCCGCTCGTTCATCGGCACCGAGTCGCGCCTCACCACGATCTTCGAGCTGCTGCGTCAGATGGTCTACGGCGCCGACGAGGACCCAGCGGCGCGACTGGCCGACCTGCACCGTCGCCGCGCCGCCATCGACGCCGAGATCAGCCAACTCGAAGCGGGCGAGGTGGCGCTCGCCGACCCGGTCACCCAACGCGATCGCTACCAGCAGTTCGCCCGCACCGCCCGCGAGCTGCTGGCCGACTTCCGCCAGGTGGAGGAGAACTTCCGCCACCTCGACCGAGGCCTGCGTGAGCAGATCGCGCTGTGGGAGGGCTCCAAGGGCGAGCTGCTCGACGACCTGTTCGCCAACCGTCACAGCATCACCGAATCAGACCAGGGCCGCAGCTTCCGGGCCTTCTACGACCTGCTGCTGTCCTCCGACCGCCAGGCCGAGCTGTCCGAGCTGCTCGACCGGCTCCACGAGATCGACTCGATCCCCGAGCTGGATCGCCGCTTGAGCCGCGTCCACTACGACTGGATCGACGCCAGCGAGCGCACCCAGTCCACGGTGCGGCGCCTCTCCGAGCAGCTCCGCCGGTTCCTCGACGACCAGGTGTGGATGGAGAACCGCCGGGTGTTCGACCTGCTGCACTCGATCGAGGTCCACGCCGTTCGCCTGCGCGACGACGCCGACCGCTCGGCTGCGGAGGACGCCGTCACCATGGAGATCGACGACACCGCGGTGCCCGTCGTGCTGCCCATGGAACGTCCCCTCTACAAGCGCACCCGCACCACCGGGCTCGACGCCACGCCGCTCGAAGCCGGCGTCGACGACCTCGACCACTCGGCGCTGTTCGACCAGCACCACGTCGATCGCGACGCCCTGGTGCGCACCGTGCTCGAACAGCTCGGCCCCCGGGCCACGGTGGCGCTCGACGAGGTCGTCGCCACGACCCCGCTCGAGCGGGGCCTGGCCGAGCTCGTCGGCTACCTGTCGCTCGTGCAGCCCGGGCTGCGCGTCGACTTCGACGACGACGCCCGCACGAGGGTGTCGTGGGCCGTCGACCCCGAACCCGTCGACCCCGAACCCACCGACGCCGAGCGCCACGCCGACGCCGAGCGCCACGCCGACGCTGTCCGTCTCGGCGAACGCAGAGCCGACGGCCCCGACGACCTCGGCGAGATCGACGGCCCCGACGATCCCGAGGACAATGGGGTCGTGGAGCGAGTCGCCGACATCCCTCGCGTCACCTTCCGTCGGGTGGAGGCGAGCTGATGGGCCCGGGCGCCGAGCCCACGGCCGCCGACAGCGCCGCCGCCGGAACCAGCCGGCCCGACGACGTGTCGTTGGTGGTGATCCAGCTGTTCAAGGGCCCCCTCTACCGGGACGCTCACGAGAAGCTGTGGGAGCCGCTGTCGCGGCACCGCCGTCGAGTCGCCGACCACGTTGCCGTGCTCGGCCTGCGCCTCGAGATCGACGAGACCGACGGCTACGCCTTCCTGCGCAGCTTGCGTGACGGCGAGAGCGAGGTGGAGTACCCGAGGCTGGTCGCCCGCCACTCGTTGTCGTTCACCACCAGCCTGCTCATCGCCCTGCTGCGCAAGCGGCTCCTCGAGTTCGACACGTCGAGCACCGAGGTGCGTCTCGTGCTCAGCCGCGACCAGATCATCGACCTCTACCGGGTCTACGCCCCACCCGAGCTCGACGACGTCAAGCTCACCAAACTGGTCGACAGCCACATCAAGCGCATCGAGGAGCTCGGGTTCCTCCACAAGCTGCGCGGCACCTCTGACCAGTACGAGGTGCGCCGCATCATCCGGGCCTTCGTCGACGGACAGTGGCTCGGCCAGTTCGACCAACGCCTGCGTGAGTACGTGAACGCCCTCGACCCCTCGGGGCAAGGGGCCGACGGGTCGGGGCAAGGGGCCGCCGATGGATCGGCCCAACGGACCCACGATGGACCGGGCCGAGGGGCCGACGATGGGTCGGGGCAAGGGGCCGACGACGCCTCGCTGCCAGAGGCCGATGTTCGCTCGGCGCGAGGGACCCATGATGGATGAGCTGTTCCCCGAGACGTCGACCTCGGCCGGCGACCCCGTCGACGGTCGCAGCGACCCGCTCTTCGACGTCGCTGCCGGCCAACCGGCTGCCGACGGGGCCGCAGCCACCGCCGCCGGTGCCGGCGGTCGCGGGTGCCGCTTGCACCGCCTCGAGGTCTACAACTGGGGCACCTTCGACGGAGCCGTGTGGAGCTTCGAGGTCGACGGGGCTAACGCGCTGCTCACCGGCGACATCGGCTCGGGCAAGTCGACGTTGGTCGACGCGGTGACGACGCTGCTGCTGCCCGCCAACCGCATCTCCTACAACAAGGCCGCCGGCGCCGACACCCGCGAGCGCGATCTGCGTTCCTACGTGCTCGGCCACTACAAGTCCGAGCGCAACGAGGAGACCGGCGGCACCCGCCCGGTGGCACTGCGCGGACCGGCGGACTACTCGGTCCTGCTCGCGGTGTTCGCCACCGACACCGGCCGGGGCGCATCGGCGGGTGCGCCGTCGGTCACGCTGGCCCAGGTGTTCCGCGCCCGCGAGGACGGCGGACAGCCGGAGCGGTTCTTCGTGGTGGCCGACACCGAACAGTCGATCACCAAGCACTTCGCGCTCGAACCGGGCGACACGTTCCGCGAGCTGCGCGCCCGCCTGCGAGCCGAAGGCGCCGAGATCTTCGACCACTTCCCGGACTACGGGCGAGCCTTTCGCCGACGCCTGGGCATCGAGTCCGAACAGGTGCTCGACCTGTTCCACCAGACCGTGTCGATGAAGGCGGTCGACAACCTCAACGACTTCGTGCGCTCCCACATGCTCGAACCGTTCGACATGTCAGAGCGCATCCAGTCGCTCGTGGTGCACTTCGAGGACCTCACCAAGGTGCACGACGCCGTGGTGCGCGCCCGCCACCAGCTCGAGCTGCTCGACCCGCTGGTCAGCCACCTCGACGAGCACGACACCCACGCCGGCGCCATCGCCGGCCTCGACCGCCAGCAGCAGGCGCTGCCCCTCTTCTTCGCCGAACGCACCCATGGGCTGCTCACCGCCGAGCTCGACCGGCTCGAGGCGGAACGGAGTCGTCTCGACGCCGCCATCGCCGAGGCGGAGCGCGCCCTCGACAGCTCACGCGAGCGCGAGAGCGACCTCAAGGTCCAGATCGCCGGCAGCGGCGGCGACCGGCTGAGCGGCATCGACAGCGAGCTGGAGCGCCTCCGTCCCGAGATCGAGCAGCGCCGCAGGGCACTCGACCGGTTCGGCGAACGGCTCCGCCGGGTGGGGCTCGACAGCGACGAGGCGGTGACCACCCGTGAGCAGTTCGTGGAGGTGCGCAGCCGCATCGACGCCCGCACCGTCGAGCTCGACACCGAGCTGGCCGAGCTCGACAACCGCGTGATCGAGTTGCGCACCGAGCTCAACCGCCTCGACGCCGAAGCGGCGTCGGTCAACACCGAGCTGCGCAGCCTCCAGTCGCGCCGCAGCAACCTGCCGGCGCGCAGCCTCGAGGTGCGCGACGACCTGTGCGCCGACCTCGACCTCGAGGCCGAGGACCTGCCCTTCGTGGGCGAGCTGCTGCAGGTCCGCTCCGACGCCAGCGAGTGGGAAGGTGCCGCCGAGCGGGTGCTGCGCACCTTCGCGCTGTCGCTGCTCGTGCCCGATGAGCACTACGGCGACGTCGCTGCGTGGATCAACAGCCGACACCTCGGTGCCCGCCTGGTGTACTTCCGGGTGCCGGCGCGCCTCGGGCAGCCTCGCGTGGCGGAGCGCACCTCGGCGCTGCCGCTGCTGCTCGACATGATCGAGGTCAAGCCGGACACCAGCTTCGAGCCCTGGTTGCACAACGAGCTGGCCCGCCGTGCCGACCACGTGTGCGTCAACAGCGTCGAGGGGTTCCGCCAGCACGACAAGGCCATCACCCGCGAAGGCCAGTTCAAGGCCCGCGACCGCCACGAGAAGGACGACCGGTCCCGCATCGACGACCGACGCACCTTCGTGCTCGGCTGGACCAACGAAGCCAAGATCGACGCCCTGCTCGCCGACGCGGCGCGCGTCCAGTCCGAGATCGCCGACGTACGCGCCGAGCTGGCTTCGCCGAGTGACCGCCGCGAGCAGGTCAACGGGATGCTGGCCGACGTGCGCGTCCTCGCCGAGACCGACCGGTGGGAATCGCTCGACTGGATCAGCTCGGACACCCGAGCCAACGAGCTGGCAGCCGAAGCCGAGCGCATCCGCGCCTCGTCCGACGTGCTCGGCGCGCTCACCGCAGAGCTGGCCCACGCCGAGGAGGAGCGCACCCAGATCGAGCGGCATCACACCGAGCTCGTCGGAGAGCGGGGCCGCATCGCCAACCAGCAGGACGAGGCCGCAGCACAGCTCGACGACGCCGCTGCGCTGCTCGCCGACGCCGAGGCGCTGGCCACGGCGCGCCACGCCTACGACGACATCGAGCGGTCCATCCCGACCGATCGACGCGACCAACTCACGGACCTGCGCCAGATCCGAGCGGTGCACGACGCCACCCGCGACGCCCTCGCCGCCCAGCGGGCCCGCACCGCCGATCTGCGCCAGGAGGCGGCCAACCGGGCGGTGCGGTTCATGCGCGACTTCCGCAACGCCTACGCCCAGGACGCCGCAGAGCTCGACGACAGCATCGAATCCGCAGCGGAGTACCGCGCCCTGCGCGACCGCGTCGCCACCGACGACCTCCCCCGGTTCGAAGCCGAGTTCCGCCGGTCGCTGCGTGAGAACACCATCAACGAGATCGCCGGCCTGTCGGCCCAGATCCAGAGCCAGGCCAACACCATCCGTGAGCGCATCGCCCGCATCAACGACTCGTTGCAGGCCATCGCCTACAACCCCGGCCGCTTCATCCGCCTCAAGCCCGACCCCACGCCCAACACCGAGATCCGCCAGTTCCAGGAGGACCTGCGGGCCTGCACGTCCAACATCACCGCCGGTGCGGACGACGACCAGTACTCCGAGGTCCGCTTCCTGCACGTCAAGGAACTGATCGACCGCTTCCGTGGGCGTGAAGGCAGCAGCGACGCCGACCGGAGCTGGACTCGCCGGGTGACCGACGTGCGTCAGTGGTTCGTGTTCTCTGCCTCGGAGCGCTGGCGCGACACCGACGAGGAGCACGAGAGCTACTCGGACTCGTCGGGCAAGTCCGGGGGCCAGAAGGAGAAGCTGGCCTACACGATCCTGGCGGCGTCGTTGGCCTACCAGTTCAAGCTCGACCGGGTGGACGAAGCCGGCAGATTCCGCTTCGTGGTGATCGACGAAGCGTTCGGTCGGGGTTCCGACGACTCCACCCGGTACGCGCTCGGGCTGTTCGCCGAGCTCGGTCTGCAGCTGCTCATCGTCACGCCGCTGCAGAAGATCCACGTGATCGAGCCCCACGTGTCGTGCGTCGGGTTCGTCCAGAACCTCACCGGCGACCGCTCCCAGCTCCGGCGCCTCACCATCGAAGAGCACCGTGCGGGCCGGGCCGACGCCGTGCGTCGTACCGAGGTGGCGCGCCGAGCCGGCGCCACGGATCGGGCCGGTGCATCCGGGGCAGCGGGTGTCGCCGATCAGGCTGGCGCCTCCGCCTCCGACGTGGCCGCCGCCTCCGACGTGGCCGCCGCCGGGGCGTCTGGCGCAGCCGGTCCCGCTGGTGTGCCGCGCCCGGCGGATACCACGCCCTGATGGCGTCCCGAGCTGCATCTGACCGTTCCCGGTCGCGGGCGGACAGCCACGGCTGGTCGACCGTCGACGAACTCGTCACCAAGCTGCGGCGCCGCTGGGACCGAGGCGCCTTCCTGCGCGCCTACGTCGAGGGTGCCGAGTTCGAGCCGCTGTCGCTGCCGGTGCGCTCGCCGAAGGCGGCCGATCTCGTCGAACGCTTCGACGACTCGATGGGTTGGATCGAGCGGTTCGACGCCGACAACCGCACCGGCACCGCCCGTCAACGCTTCGCCGTCGAGCGCCAGGTCCGGCGGAACCGGACCCTTGGCGACAACGCCGTGCCGGTGCGGGTGCACGTCGAATCGTTGGCCCAGCTCTGCTCGATCCTGGGTACCACCGACGACGTCGAACGCCTCGACGCGGTGCTCGAGCGCACCCGCGCCGACGAATCCACGAGGCCCCATCGCGGCGAGCTCGTGGAGTGGATTGCCGCCCACCCCCACGAGGCCATCGCGAACGGTGAGGTGTGGGCCGAGGTGCTGGCTGTCGTCGATTGGATCGTGGAGCACGACGACCGCTCGGAGCTCGACCTGCGTCATCTCGACGTGGCGAGGGTCGACACCAAGTTCGTGGAGCGACACCGCAAGGTCCTCAGCCGACTGCTCGATGTGGTGCTGCCCGCCGAGCGCATCGACCGCACGGCGTCGACGTTCGCCGGGCGCTACGGCTTCCGGGCCCGACCCACCCATGTGCGGTTCCGGCTGCTGGCCCCGGTGCCCGAGCTGCCGGCGGTGATCACCGAGGCCGAGCTGCGCGTCGACGAGCTGGCCCGGCTGCCGCTGTCGGTGCGCACGGTGTTCGTCGTCGAGAACCGGGCCAGCTACCTGGCGTTCCCACAGGTGGACGACGCGCTGGCGATCTTCGGCGCGGGGTTCGGGGTGTCGGTGCTCGAAGGGATCCCCTGGTTGGCCGAGCGCGACGTCGTCTACTGGGGTGACATCGACACGCACGGTTTCGCCATCCTCGACCGACTGCGCCAGCGGCTGCCCCACGTGCAGTCGCTGCTCATGGATCGCGCCACCCTGCTCGCACACCGGGAGCACCTCGTTGTCGAGGACCGTCCCACCGACGAGCCGCTGACGACGCTCACCGCGCAGGAGCAGGCGTTGTACGGCGACCTGGTCGAGGACCGCTACGGCCCCTCGGTGCGGCTCGAACAGGAACGCATCCGCTTCTCGACGGTGTCCGATGCCGTGTCGCCGTGGTCGTCGGCCGGTACTCGCTAGCTGTTGCCGAGTGGCCACGACCACCGGTCGGCGACTGGAGGCAGGCCCGCAACGAACCCGAGGGGCCCCGTTCGTGACATGTAGACTCAACGTATGACTCAGCCGTCTACAACAATCCGGGTGAGCGTCGAGCAGCGGGATCGTCTGCGCCGACTGGCCAAGGCGCGTGACTCGACGATGGCTGAAACCTTGGACGCTGCGCTGGAGTCGCTTCGCCGTGAGCGCTTCTACGACGAGATGGCGGCGGCCGAGCGACGGCTCCGAGACGACCCTGTGGTGTGGGAGCGCTTTGTTGCCGAGCGCGATGCGTGGTTGAACCCCGATCTGTCCGCATCGTGAACTGGGACGCATCGTGAACTGGGGTGACATCGTCACGGTCGACTTCGGAGTGCCCATCGGTTCGGAGGCCGGTTTCCGGCGCCCGGGGGTCATCGTGACGGCGGATGCGTTCTTGCGCTTCCGTCCGATGACGGTGTTCGTCGTACCCCTCACGTCCACTCCGCGAGTGTTCCCGAGCCATGTGGCAGTCGAGCCCGATGACCTGAACGGGCTCGACGTGCCGAGCTGCGCGCTCGTCGAGCAGATGCGAGCAGTGGCGATCGAGCGCTGCTCGTCACCGAGCGGCAACGTCGGTCCAATCGTGTCCCATCAGATCCTCGACGTCCTGGGGATGATCACCGGTATGCCGTGAGCGGCCGTGCCGCAGAGCGAATCCTCGCCGGGTCGAAGGCGGAGGACTTCGCTAGGCCTGGCGGCGGGCGCGGGCCACGACGTCGCCGGGCGTCTCGGGCGGGCGACCATCGCTGGTGGGCATGATCCGGGTGTTGAGCGCCATGCCCCCGTCGGTGAGCAGCGAGGTGCCGGTCACGAACGAGGCCTCGTCGGACAGCAGGAACGCAATGACCGTGGCCTGCTCGCGAGGGTCGGCCAGGTGACCGAGGGGGATGCAGCGCTCGAGGTCCTGAACGCCGAGGCCCTGGTCGCCGGCCACGCTCTCCAGCCAGTCGTCGAGCAGCTCAGACCGGGTCGTGCCCGGTGCCACTTCGTTGACCCGGATGCCGGCGGCGGCGTACTCGTAGGCGGCGGAGCGGGTCAGGGCGGTGACCGCCGCCTTGGTGGCGCAGTACACGGCGTTGCCCAGCACGGGCACGGAGCCGGCGATCGAGCCGACGTTGACGATCGACCCCCGCCCGGTGTCGACCATGGCTTCGATCTCGTGGCGAAGGCACCGCCACATGCCCTCCACGTTCACCCCGATGGCGGTCTCGGCGTCGACCTCGGTCTGCTCGGTGAACAGCGCCGGCAGGTCGATGGCGGCGCTGTTGACGGCCATGGTGAGGGGCCCGTGGGCGTCGGTGGCAGCAGCCACGGCGGCGGCCACCTGGGACTCGTCGGTGACGTCGGCCACCACGTCGATGGCTTCGCTGCCGGCCGACCGACACCGCTCCGCCACCGCCTCGCCGGCGGAGCGTCGACGGCCGACCACTGCCACGGCAGCGCCGCGCTCGGCCAACAGAACGGCGGTCGCCGCTCCGATGCCGCTGGTTCCGCCGAAGACGATGGCGCTGTGCCCGTCGTAGGGCCGGCCAGAGTGTGCTGCGTCGGTCATGGGTCGATGCTGGCACAGCCTGAGGGCAGGCGACCCGTCCTTCCACCGTTCTGAGTCGAGACAGGGCGCGCGGCGAGCGAGATCATCGGCCTGATCGAGGCCACGGGGCTCGGGTCGAGCTGCCCTCTCACCGTCGTCCTCGATTCCTGGGCGGTGCTCAGCTATCTCGAGAACGGCCAGAACTCGTGCCATGGCGCGCCGCTCGGTCAGCTCATGGCAGGCCAGCCGAGGCCTCGATGTCGCCTAGCGGTTTGAGGAGCAGGCGTGGGTCGATCGGCGACGCGACGAACCCGAACCGACGGTAGAAGGCCACCGCCTGTTCACCGATGGCGTCGACCAGCACCGCGCGGCCCCCGATGAACGTGGCGCCGCTCACGGCGCTGAGGAGGGCCTCTCGCAACAGCTCGGCACCCCAACCGAGACCCTGGTAGTCCGAGTCGATCGCAAACCGACCCATCCGCACCACTGGCATGGGTTCGGGGGCTCGCCGAGCCATCGACGGGGGTGCCTGGTCCTTGCGGACGCTGCCAGCCGACAGGCAGTAGTAGCCGGCGATGCGGTCTCGGTCGTCGTCGAGAAGGAGGTAGGTGACGGCGTCACGCGACGCCATGCTCTGGCGGGCCTGTGTGGCGAGCCACCGGTCGAGCGCTGGTTCGCCACAGGAGAACCCAGCTCGCTGCTCCTTGGTGGGGGAGACGTTGTCGTAGCGGGCAAGGCGCACGTCGCGATCAGCGGGTGATCCGTTGCGGACGAGCGAAGAGTTCGACCAGCCGTGGGTCCGGGCGGGAGGGTTCGTCCAGCAAGCGGGTGAACTCGTTCCATGTGCCTTCGTCGAGGACGAAGTCCCGTTGGTCTGCCAGCACCTCGTGGGCGCGTTCGATGGCGGAGGTGGTGAGGAACTCGCTCACTGACTGCCCCGTCTGTTGCGCTGCACGGCGGATCAGTTCGTCGTCGACGGCCCGGAGACGGACGTTGAGGCGAGAGTTCTTCGTCGGGGAAGGCATCGTGGACCTCACTTCTCCTGGCGGCACACTTGCTGGCACCATGTGTATGTCGTCACTGTACGTACGGACGGTGCCTCCGGCAACCACGGGGTGATCGGTGGCCTGGTCGTGGACCTGATTGCCGAGGTCACCGGTCGAACGCGGGTGGTGGAAGCAGCGGAGGGGGTCAGCCGGCTGACGCGGGCGTGGCGGTGGCGTCGGTGGAACGCCCGAACCGTTGGTAGGCGGCTTGACGGGTGATGTCCAGCGCTGCACCGATGACGGACCAGGAGTCGCCGGCCTCCCGCGCCGCCCGCACGGCGGCTCGCAGCTCGTCTTCGGCCTCGTCGATGCGCTGGCGGGCAGCGATGATGCGTCGGAAGTGGGTGGCGTCGCGGGCCTCGAGGCTCTGGGGGTCGACGTCGTCGAGTCCGGTGGCGTCGGTGTCGGTGCGGTGCTTTGTTGTCATGGGGTGCCTCCTGTCATCGGAGGACGTCGTGGACCACTCGTAAACCGTACCTTTACAGTCCCGCGCGTCAACGTCACGTTTACGCCAGTCTCTCAGGCGAGGCGGGCGGTCCGATCAGCGGTGGTCGGGCTCGCTGGTTGCCGGCATTCTGTGTCGAGTTGTGCCGCGCTCCTCGGCATAACTCGACACGGTTCGCCGCCGGGGCTCGCCGCCGCCCACTCACCGCCCCGCACCTTCGGCAGACCGGACGGTGAACGACCGGTAGCCTGAGGGTGTGACCATCCTGGTGGCGACGCACCCGGCGTTCGAGCGCCACGACACCGGCCCCGGCCACCCCGAACGGCCCGAACGGCTGATGGCGGTGCGGCGAGGCCTCGAGGCCAGCGGAGTGCGCGACGCCTTCGTCTACATCGAGGCCGAACCGGCGCCCCTCGAAGCGATCCAGGCCGTGCACCCCGGCCGCTACGTGCAGGCGCTCTCCGAGCTCACTGCGGCAGGCGGCGGGTGGATCGACGGCGACACCGTGGTGGTGGAAGAGTCCTACGAAGCAGCGCTGCTGGCCGCCGGAGCGGGTCTCGACGTGGCCCGACGTCTGCAGGCCGGCGAAGCCGACGCCGGGTTCTGCGCCATCCGACCGCCCGGGCATCACGCCACCCCGACGCGCAGCATGGGCTTCTGCCTGCTCAACAACGTGGCCGTCACCGCCCGCTACCTGGCGTCTGCGGGCGATCGGGTGCTGATCGTCGACTACGACGCCCACCACGGCAACGGCACCCAGGACGTGTTCTGGGCAGACCCGCAGGTGGTGTACGTGTCGCTGCACGAGTACCCGTTGTACCCCGGCACCGGGGCCATGGACGAGACCGGCGACGGCGCCGGGGCGGGGGCCACGATCAACTTCCCGCTGCCCGCCGGCGCCACCGGCGACGTCTACCGCCGGGCGTTCGACGAGGTGCTGGCTGAACAGTTGGAGCGTTGGAAGCCCGACTGGCTGCTGCTGTCGGCCGGGTTCGACGGCCACACCAGGGACCCGCTCACCGGCCTGGGCCTGGCGGCGGGCGACTTTGCCGACATGACCCGCTGGTTGCAGCGCTTCGTGCCGCCAGGGCGCACCATTGCCTTCCTCGAAGGGGGCTACGACCTCGAGGCGCTCACCAACTCGGTGGCATCGTCGGTGGCCGCCCTGGTGGATGTGAACACCCGCCCCGAACCGGCCACCTCGGGCGGGCCGGGTGCCCACGTGGTGGACGCCGTGCTGCGCCGCCGCGAACTGCTCATGGTGGACCCGCTGCCCAAGCCGGTGGCCGCCCCCACACCTGCCCCCAAAGCGTCGCCTGCGACGTCGGCCGACGAGCGGCGTGGGGCCGGCGAAGGGACCACGTCGCCGGCGTCGGGTCACTGATCACAGCCCAGGGGTCGCTGACGGAACTGGCGCCCCATCGACGGGCAGCCATCGCGCAGTGTCGTCGTATGTACCGGGGGTATACTGCTGGGTATGTCGGATACCACTACCATCAAGGTTGCAGTTCGGACTCGCGACGCACTGCGCCAGCTCGCCGACCGTGAGGGGCTCACGCTGGACGCACAGCTCGAGCAGCTGATTCGAGGGGAACGCCGTCGCGTGCTCGGGGCTCAGCTCGCTGGCGCCCCGCTCGATGCTGCTGACGAGCAGGTGCTCGATGCGTCGGCGAGTGACGTTGCTGATGCGAGCGGGTGACGTCGTCCGCGTTGACTTCGGAACGCCGGCGCGGGGCGAGCCGGGGTTCGTGCGTCCAGCGATCGTCGTGACCGTCGACGAGGTCCTCGAGTTCCGACAGCACGCCATCGTGGTCGTCCCGTGCACGACCACGAGGCGAGGGTGGTTGAGCGAGGTCGACGTCGGTGAACTCGGCGTTGCCCAGGCGCACCTCCCGACAACGATCAGCGTCGACCGTGTTGTCGAGTCGACGGAGACGAACATCGGACCAGTTGCTCTCCGACAGGTCCGAGAACTCATCGCCGACCTACTCGGACTGTGACGGGGCAGCAGCTGGCTTCAAAGGGTGACGAAGTGCGGAGCTTCGGATCTGAGCGGGGTCGGCTGGCCGCCGGAGCAGGTCTGGATGTGGCCCGGCGCCTGCAGGCCGGCGAAGCCGACGCCGGGTTCTGCGCCATCCGCCCGCCTGGGCATCACGCCACCGCGCCTGCCGCCCCGGCCACCGAGGGCGGTTGAACCGGTTCGTCGTCGGGGACGGCGACCGGTAGCGTCGCTACGTGATCCCTGCCCGTTTCCAACAGGTGCTCGACGCGGCCTCGCCGGTGGGCGACGCCCTGCGTGCCGGCGGCCACCGGGCCTACGTGGTGGGTGGGCTGGTGCGCGACCTGCTCGACGGCCGTGAGGACGACCGCCGCGACATCGACCTCACCACCGACGCCCGCCCCGCCGACATCAAAGCGGCCGTGGAACCCATCGCCGAAGCGGTGTGGACCCAGGGGGAACGGTTCGGGACCATCGGCTGTCTCGTGGGGGGCGTGCCCTTCGAGGTGACCACCCACCGGGCGGAACGCTACGAACCGGGGTCGCGCAAACCCGAGGTCAGCTTCGCCGACGCCATCGACGCCGATCTGTCGCGGCGGGACTTCACGGTGAACGCCATGGCGGTGGAACTCACCGGCGACGGCGGCGGGCAGCTCATCGACCCCTTCGGTGGGGTGGAGGACCTGCACGCCCGCCGGCTGCGCACCCCGCTCGGCCCGGAGCAGTCCTTCAGCGACGACCCGCTGCGCATGCTGCGAGCCGCCCGCTTCATCGCGGGCCACGAACTGGTGCCCGACGACGACTTGGTGGCTGCGGTGGAAGCCATGGCCGAACGCCTGTCGATCGTGTCGGCCGAACGCATCCGTGACGAGTTCGACAAGCTCATGGTGGTGCCCGAACCCCGCCCGGGGCTGTGGTTCCTGGTGGACACCGGGCTGATGGACGAGTTCTTCCCCGAGATTGCGGCCATGCGCGTCGAACAGGACCCCATCCACCGCCACAAGGACGTGCTCACCCACACGTTCGCGGTGGTGAGCAACGTGGGGCACCTCGACGCCGAGGGCAACCCCAACCGCCTCACCCGCCTGGCGGCGCTGTACCACGACATCGGCAAACCCAAGACCCGCGCCATCGGCCCGAACGGCGTCAGCTTCCACCACCACGAGGTGGTGGGGGCACGCATGACCCGCGACCGGATGCGGGCGCTGAAGTACTCGAACGCCGATGTCGAGGCCGTCACCCAGCTCGTGTACCTGCACCTGCGGTTCCACACCTACTCGATGGGGTGGACCGACGCTGCGGTGCGACGCTTCGTCCGCGACGCCGGACCGCTGCTGCCGCAGCTCATCGAGCTGACCCGCTGCGACTGCACCACCCGCAACAAGCGCAAGGCAGCCGAGCTGGCACGCCGCATGGACGAACTGGAAGAGCGCATCGCGGCGTTGCGTGAGCAGGAAGAGCTGGACGCCATCCGCCCCGACCTCGACGGGCAGGCGGTCATGGAGCTGCTCGACATCCCCCCCGGCCCGGTGGTCGGCGAAGCGCTCCGCTACCTGCTGGAGCTGCGCACCGAGGAAGGACCCCTCGAGCGGGACGAAGCCGAGCGGCGGCTGCGGGAGTGGTGGGAGGCGCGGGGGTAGGGCACCGGACGACCGGTGTCCCACAGCGTCGGATGAGCGGCGATCCGGGTCCCAGATCGGATACACGACACTCGACGTGGAGGCCGGGTGCCCTCGCCAAGCCCGGGTTCCCCAGTCTGGCACCCGGCTTCCTGCGAGCGGTGAAGACTTACAAGCGGGCCGGCCGACCAGCGGCGGGGCCCTACTGCGAAACTAGGTGTCACTGTCGTGGAGTAGCCTCTGGGGTCATGAGTGGAGCGCCGCCTACCCGCATGACACAGCGATACACGGTCGTCTCGTTGTTCTCGGGAGCTATGGGTCTCGACATCGGACTGGAGGGAACTGGACGATTCCAAACGCTCGCAGCGGTTGAGAAGGAACCAGCCTTTTGCGACACAATTCGCTTGAACAGAGATCAGGGTGGTACCGCTCATGAAGGCCTCGTTGTAGTCGAAAGTGACGTAGGCCACCTTTGCCCCGAGGATCTAATGGCTCGGCTTGGTCTCGAAGCAGGGGAAGTGGACCTCTTGGTCGGTGGCCCGCCGTGTCAGGCGTTCTCAACCAGTGGCAGGCGGGCATCGGTCCAGGATCCGCGCGGGACGCTACTATGGGATTTCCTGCGCTTCGTAGCTATCATGCGGCCAAAGTACTTCCTCATGGAGAACGTACGAGGACTCATGTCCGCAGCTCTCCGACATCGGCCGATCCATCTGCGCCCAGAGAAGGGCGGGCCCGCTCTTGATCCAGACGAGATGCCCGGTTCGGTTTTAAGGCTATTCCTCGAAGACTTGCAGGGCGACTATCGGCTGGACATCTTTGAGGTCAACGCAGCAAATTATGGAGCCCCACAGATCCGTGAGCGTGTGCTCTTTTTCGGCAATAGGGTGGGCGACCTCATCGAGTTTCCCGCGCCTACGCATGGTGTTCCAAAGGCGACCAAATCCGACAACCTGACCCTGTTCAGTGAGGAGGGCGGTTTGGCGGAGTCGCTCCTGCCGTTCAGAACCCTTGGAGAGGCATTGGAAGGCCTTGTTGAAGAAGATCCCGTAACTCTGGACTTCAGCCCGCGGAAGAAGTCCTTCCTTGCGATGGTGCCGCCTGGATCGAACTGGCGTGCCTTGCCGCCAGAGGTCGCTGAACTGTCCATGGGTCGTGCATACCATGCGAAGGGCGGTCGCTCAGGCTGGTGGCGTCGACTGAGTATGGACCTTCCATCGCCGACGATCGTTACTATGCCGAATCATGCGTCGACCGCCCTTTGTCACCCGACCGAGACTAGAGCCCTTACCCTGCGAGAGTGCGCTCGGATCCAGGAGTTTCCTGACGAGTGGGAGTTCGTTGGAAGGCCGGTGGAGCAGTTTGCTCAGGTTGGCAATGCTGTGCCAGTACGGCTGGGCCAGGTGGCAGGCCAGGTTCTCGCAGACCGTCTCGATTCGCTCGAAATGGGGCGGGCGCTACTGGTCGGTGACAAACTTCCACCAGTCCGGCAAGTCTACCTGCAGTCGCACATCCGAACGCGGCGATGGTATAAGGACGGGACCACGTACATTCGCGGTACCGAGTGCGACACGTCATCCGACTATGGTCCCCCCCGTACCACTCGGAAGGAGACCGTACGCGGTTCGTAGCGGAGGGAGTGATCGTAAGTCGGCAGGGCGGGCTTCATCGTGGGAGCACTGCACGGGCTACGGCTAATCGGACCGACGGGTTGCTCGCAGGAGCCGTCGGCGTCTAGTTGTGAAATCTTACCGCCCACTTGTTTCAGGTTGGCCCCCGATCGACAGCTGGTCCACCGTTCGAAGCACGGGGGCTGACATGATTCCCGATGTCGAGCAAGCTCCGAATGGGTAGAACCCAAGGCAGGACTGAGCCGCCGAGCGTGGCGAGCCCCGAGCTGCCGGGCTACAGGCGCTATCGGTGTAACCGAGCCGGAGGTGTCGTCTTCTCTAGTCTCTAGAGGCGTTCGGGACGGTTGCCCACTGAATGGACCGTCTCGGCCCATGACGAGCGGAAGCAGTAGGGTATGGGTGTGGTCGAACGCACTCCGACGGGATGGGTTCGGTGCCCACTTTGTGGACGCCGAGTTCGAGTGGAGCAAGATGAGGACGCGGGCGATGAGCTGTACTTCCACAGGCTAGGAGCGTCATGCTCAGCTGTAGAGAAGCCACAGGAGCGTGGATCACGTACCAATCAGGGCACGGCACAAGCAGGGAGGAACCCCTTCTCGTAGATAGTTCCTGCCCAAGAGGTTGTCGCGATAGTTGTCCAAGCACGATCGGGCGGGGGCGGGTTGGATGAGCCGGCGAAGGAGGTAGCGGCTGTGGGCAGCCCATATGAAGCCTTCGGTGACGATGGGATGGCGTTCATAGTCGACCTGTAGCCGACGGCTGTTCATCAGCCATGACCAGGTGCGTTCGACGATCCAGCGTTTCGGGAGCGGTTCGAAGCCAAGCTTGTGGATTTTGTGAACGACCTCGACACCGACGTGGTGGGAGCGGCAGTGCTCGATGAAGGTGCGCTTGAACCCGCCGTCGCACCAGACCTTCGCGAAACGCCCCGACCGGGTTCGTGCCCGGTCCGCGACGGCGATACCGCCGATGTTGTCCGACACGTTCGCTGCCACCACCGTCCCTGCGATGAGCAAGCCCAGGGTGTCGACGATGCCGAAGGTCTTGCGGCCCTTGATCTTCTTGCCGGCGTCGCAACCCGGCTCTACGCGATGAGGTGTGGGGCGGTGTGAAGTCGTCCCGGTAGCCATAGGGTCCACCAGCGCGGTCAAGGGCCTCGCCATTCTGCAGGTATCTGACATCTGCTGAAGGAGAGACCCTTGACGGTGATTCACGGTAGCGAAGACGCGACCGCGCTTGTGGGGATGGCGGGGTTCGTGGTCGGCGCGCAGGAGCTGTGCGACGGCGAGTGGTGGCTGTACGTGGAAACCACTGCGGACGTGGTGGGGTGCGCGGGGTGTGGCACTCGAGCGGTTGGGCACGGCCGCACTCGTAGTGCGGTGAGGGATCTGCCGATCGCAGGGCGGCCAACGGTGTTGGTGTTCGCCCGTCGCCGGTGGCGCTGCCCGGAGCGGCGTTGTGGCGTGTCGACGTGGAGTGAGCGCACCGAGCAGATTCGTCTGCGGTCGTCGTTGACCGAGCGGGCCCGGGCGCGGCTGGCGGAGATGGTCAACGTCGAGCAGTTCTCGATCGCTGCGGCTGCAGCGGAGTTCGGGGTGGGCTGGCACACCGCGAACCACGCAGTCGCGCAGCACACCGATCCCGCTGTTGACGACCCGACCCGCTTCGATGGCGTGTCGGCGCTCGGGGTTGACGAGAAGCGGTTCACCAACGCCACGGCTGAGCATCGCACGACGTTCACCACCCAGGTGGTGGACCTGGACCGTCACCGGCTGCTCGAGGTGCTCGATGGGCGTTCTCGTGACGTGCTGGGCGACTGGCTCGACGACCAGCCCGACGAGTGGCTGGCCGCCATCACCCTCGCCACGCTGGACCCCGCAGCCGGCTACCGGCTGGCGCTCATCGAGCATCTCCCCAACGCCACGTTGGTGGTCGACCACTTCCACGCCATCAAGCTGGCGAACACCGCCATCGACGACGTCCGCCGCCGCGTGCAACAGGACACCCTGGGGCATCGAGGCCGCAAGGGCGACCCCCTGTACCGGGCGCGACGAGTGCTGCTCACCGGTGTGGACCGCCTCACCGACGACCGCCTCGAGTGGATGATGGGCCTGCTCGCCGCTGGTGACCCCGACGGCGAAGTCGGCGCTGCAGTACTGGCCAAGGAGCTTCTGCGCGAGGTGTACTCGGCTGCCAGCGAAGCGCACGCCCGACGCCGGCTCATCGCCTTCTACCAGCACTGCGCCGACGCAGACGTGGCCGAGCTCGCCCGCCTCGCCCGCACCATCGACCGCTGGTCCGACGAGGTACTCGCCTACCACCGCACCGGACACGCCTCGAACGGCCGCGTCGAGAACACCCACATGCTCGCCGAGAAGATCCGCCGCAACGCCCACGGCTTCACCAACATCGACAACTACCGACGCCGACTCATCGGCCGCCTCGGCATTCAATGGGCTACC
>JAFIEP010000030.1 GCA_020832495.1 Acidimicrobiia bacterium
ACGGGTGTTCCCATCGTCTACCAACTCGGCGACGACCTGCGACCCGTCGAACGACGCCATCCCCTCGAGCGGTGCCTCGGCGACGCCGAGGAGATCGCCGCTGCGGCCGCTGCGGTGGCCAACCAGGGCACCGCCCACTGACGGACACGCGACGAGGGTGCGACCCGCAGGCCGCACCCTCGTCGACTCATGGTGATGATCGGCGCTTGCCGGTCAGATGGCGTCCTCTCCCATCTCACCGGTGCGGATCCGGATCACTCGGTCGACCGAGGTCATCCAGATCTTGCCGTCACCGATCTTGCCGGTGGCCGCCGCCTGCTTGATGGTCTCGGCGATCTTCTCCGCCTCGTCGGAGGAGGTGACCACCTCGATCTTCACCTTGGGCAGGAAGTCCACCTTGTACTCGGCGCCACGGTACGTCTCGGTGTGACCACCTTGACGGCCGAAGCCCTTCACTTCGGTGACGGTGATGCCGTTGCACCCGACGCCCTTGAGCGCCTCCTTCACCGTTTCCAACTGATGCGGTTTGATGACCGCTGTCACGAGATGCAGCATCGTTCCTCCTGGGTCTCAGACGCTCGCCGACGAGGTGCCGGCCGTGGTGGACATGGCGTCGCCACCGGCGAGGATGTCCGGGCCGTAGCCGGGAGCACCGTGCTCGCTGATGTCGAGACCGACCTGCTCGTCCTCGGGGCTGACCCGGAGCAGACCAGCGGCCTTGAGACCGAAGAACAGCGCACCGGCGACGATCACCATGTAGACGGCGATGGCCACACCAGCGATGAGCTGGGTGATGAGCTGGTCGACACCGCCACCGGCGAAGAGGCCCATCTCCGTGGCGAAGAGCCCCGTGGCCAGCAGGCCCCAGAAGCCGCACACGCCGTGCACCGAGAAAGCACCGACCGGATCGTCGACCTTGAGCACACGCTCGACGCCGAGCACCGAGAGCACCACGATGATGCCGGCGATGAACCCGGTGACGATGGCACCGATGGCACCGATCACGCCCACGCCGGAGCAGATGGCCACCAGGCCGGCCAGCAGGCCGTTACCCGACATGGACACATCCGGCTTCTTCAGCACGATCCAGCTGGTCACCATGGCACCGAGGGCACCCGAGGCGGCGGCGAACAGGGTGATCACCGCGATGATCGGGACCTCCATGTCGGCCTGCAGCTGCGAGCCGGGGTTGAACCCGAACCAGCCGATGAAGAGGATGAGCACACCGGTCATGGCCAGCGGGATGGAGTGGCCGGGGATGGCTCGCGGCTTGCCGTCGGCACCGAACTTGCCGATGCGGGGTCCGAGCGCCATGGCACCCATGAGGGCGGCGAAGCCACCGACCATGTGCACGATGCCGGATCCGGCGAAGTCCTCGAGGCCCTGCTCGTAGAGCCAGCCCTCGCCCCACTGCCAGCTGACCACGATCGGGTAGATGACACCGGTGATGGCCACCGTGTAGAGCAGGTAGCCGATGAACTTCGTGCGTTCCGCCACGGCCCCGGACACGATGGTGGCCGCAGTGGCAGCGAAGGCCGCCTGGAAGAAGAAGTCCACCGGCACGCCGAGCGGATATTCCTCGACGGCGTCAACCGTTCCGAGCGGGTCGCCGAACCCTTCGATGCCGAAGCCGGCGAAGCCGATCCAGCCGCCGAAGTCACCGGGGTAGGCAATACCCCAGCCGATGAGGGCGAACACCAGGACGCCCGCCGAGGCGTCCATCAGGTTCTTCATCATGATGTTGGCCGAGTTCTTCGCCCGGGTGAGACCGGACTCGAGGAGGGCGAAGCCCACCTGCATGAAGAACACGAGCACGGCACAGAGGAAGATGAAGATGTTGTCGAGTACGACGGTCTGGAGGACGTCGGCACCTTCACCGAAGCGTTCTCCTTCGACCACGAACTCCTGTGCGAGGCCGGGTTCGGCGGCGAGCACGAGGCCCGCAGCCACCAGACCTCCTCCCAAAAGCAATTTCCTACGCATGGGCCCTCCTTGACGGGGTTGTTGTCGCTGGCACCTGTGTGTGCTGCTTGTCGCGGTGGCCCCGAGGGGGAGTTCGAGACCACCGACATCTGGCCAGTTGCATCGTGAAGAATCCCGACGCTGGGACACGATGCCGTCTGACTACTTCATGACGGTAGGGACGGCCGGTTTCCCAATGGTTTTGTGGGTGTTACGCCTTGCGCACATGAACCTGACCGTTATCTGACGCTTCGCTGTCGGTCTCCGCCTCGAGCAGATAGCCCCTGCTGCGCACCGTCTTGATGACGAGCGCCAGGGGTGCGATGCGTCGGCGCAACCGCAGGACGTGCACGTCGAGGGCGTTGCGCCCCGGAGCTCCCTCGGGCCATCCGGCGTCGCTGAGGTGGTCGCGCCGCACCACCGCGCCGAAGCGCTCGATGAGCGACGCCATGAGTCGGGCCTCGACCGGGGGCAACGAGACCCAGCCACCGCCGAAACGCAGCACGCCGTCACGATCCAACTCGGGCACGTTCTGTTGTGTGGCGCGTGCTCGGCGACGAAGCACCTCGACCCGAACGGCCACGTCCTCCTCGCCGGCCGGCACCCGGATCCAGTCCTCGAGGACGTCCTCCTCGACGGGCACCGACTCGCCTTCTTCGACGAGCAAAAGCCGCGGCCGCCCTTCGGCAGCGGCGGCTTCCCGCCGCTCTCGTTCCAGCGGCCAGCGCAGGAGGACCACATCCACATCCGGAACGCTAGGAAGCGACTGTTTCGCAACTGTTTCGCAGCCGTGAACTCACCTGAACACTGACCGGGCGCCGCTCGGCACAACGAACCGAGTGCGATCCGTGCTGGTCAACAAGGGGGGTGCGAGCCGTCAGGGACGTAGACTCCCGTCATGGGATCGAAGGAGTACCTGGAGCATCTGGCCGCCATCCCGCTGTTCGCTCCGTGCTCCAAGCGCGACCTCCAGCGCATCGCCCGCTCGGCCGACGAGGTCGAGGTCGAGGCCGGCCGCACCCTGGTGGAACAGGGGAGCCCCGGTCGGGAGGCCTACGTGGTCGTCGAGGGTGCCGCCGAGGTCCGACGCAAGGGCGCCGTGCTGGCCACCTTGGGCCCGGGCGACCACTTCGGGGAATTGGCGCTGCTCGACGGCGGGGTGCGCACCGCCGACGTGGTGACGACCGAACCGTGCCGGGTCCTGGTGATCGGTAGCCGGGAGTTCTCAGCCCTGCTCGACACCGTGCCCGGCTTGTCCCGCAAGCTGCTCACCGCCCTCGCCGGGTTGGTGCGCGAACTCGACGAGCGCGTCTACTCCTGAGCGCGGACGGTGGACCCGAGGCCGCCACCCGGGTCCACCGTCGTCCACGCTCGCTCGGTGTGCTGCGCCGGTCAGCCCATTGCCGCAGCGGCGACCGCAGCCGTGTCCGGCAAACGGGAGGGTTCGGCGAAGTGGTGGCCCTGCCCGAACCGCACGCCGAGGTCCACGAGCGCATCGGCTTCCGCCTTGGTCTCCACGCCGGTGGCCACGGCCACCGCCCCGAGTTCTCCGGTGATCGACACCAACGACGAGGCCAGCGCCTGGCGCACCGGGTCGTCATCGATGCCCGACGTGAGCGAACGAGCCAGCTTCACCTGGTCGGGACGCAGGTTGTGGATGTGCCGCAGGCTGGAGTAGCCGCTTCCGGTGTCGTCCACGGCGATGCGTGCGCCTCTGGCCCGCAGCGAGGCCAGCGCCTCCTGCAGCGGGCCGTAGTCCTCGAGCGCCTCGTGCTCGGTGATCTCCACCACCACGTTCCGGTCGGCGAAAGCTCCGGCGAGGGTGTCCCGCAGGGCCGGCGACCGCAACGCGCTGGGTGAGGCGTTCACCGCACACCACACCGACGGGTCCAGGTCGGCAGATCCCGACAGGGCGCGACGGATGGCCTCGAGCTCGAGCGCCAGCCCCATGCCCACCTCGGTGGCGTCGGCGAACCACTTGTCGGGGGACCGCAGCGGCGCCACGCTGAAGCGGGCCAAACTCTCGAACCCGACGACGTCGCCGGTGACCATGTCCACCACCGGCTGGTAGACCATGGTGAGCCCGTCCCCACCGTCGAGAATGCGCTCGATGATCAGCGACACCTCCCGCTGCCAGGCCTGCCGCTCCTGCTCGCCCTGGGTGGCCTGGCGGAGCTGCGACTCGAGCGTCGCGCTGTGTCGGCGCACCTGCTCCTGCAGCCAGCGCGTCTCGAGGAGGTTGCGGATGCGCAACAACGTCTCGTTGTAGCGGAACGGCTTGGTCACGAAATCGTTCGCCCCGATGGCCAGTGCACGATCCTTGGCATCCTCGGTGGTGTCGGCCGTGAGCACCAGGATCGGCAGGTAGCGATCCCCGGCGAGATCCCGGAGCCTCGGCAGCAGTTCGAATCCGTTGGGTTCGGGCATGTGCAGATCGAGCAGCACCAGGTCGGGGTCCCACGACTGGCAGCGGTCGAGGACGGCTGCCGAGTCGTTGAGCGTCATCACCTCCTCGAACCCGGCCTGGGCGAGCATCTTGGCCAGGACGACGGTGTTGGCAGGCTCGTCGTCGACGACGAGGATGCGCGCACGCTGGTAGATGGGTTCGATCTTCACGATGGTTTCCTCACTGCTCTGAAGCCCCGGACGGGGCAGTGGACGTGGAACTGTGTTGGGAATGCGAGCTGGACTGCGAGCGATCCAGCCGGCTCGAGAACTCGCCGCGAGCCTCCGTTGCTGAGCCGTCGTCAGCACTCTCCGCTGACTGCTCGGAGGGGACGGAACCGCTGGGCTCGCCGACCTGGGCCCGAATGACCTTGGCCCATCCGACCGTCGTCGACGTCGCTTCGTCGGGTTGGGCATCGGCCGGGCCCGACCGCGAGCCTTGCCCGGCAGCACCCGGGTTGCCCACGAAGCGATCCACCGCAGCGAGCAGTTCACCGACGACGATGGGCTTGGTCAAGTAGTCGGCCGCACCGAGATCGATCAGGCGCCTGATCTGGCTGGCAGTGGCATCGGCGCTCACCACCACCACGGGGATCGACTCGGTGGCCGGATCGGCTCGCAGCTGGTGGAGGACCTCGGCACCGTTCAGGTCGGGCAGGTTCAGATCCAACAGGATCAGTGCCGGACGGTGGACGGCAGCCAGCGCCAGACCGAGTCGAGCGTGCGAGGCGGGGATCAGGTTGATTGCCGGTCGGTGCCCCAGCGCACGCTGGACGAGATCGGTGTTCGCCGGGTTGTCCTCGATGTAGAGCACGGTGCTCGAGTGCAAGTGGGCGACCCCCGGGTCGACCGAGTCGTACTGCTCCTCGTGTGGGACCTCGTCGGGTTCGGGTACCGGCGACGACGCTGCGTCGAGCACCACGCTGAACGTCGAACCGACCCCTACGGTCGACAGCACCTCCAGCTGCCCGCCCATCAGCTCGCACAGGCCCTTGGCCAGCGGGAGACCGACCCCGGTGCCCTGCACATCGGTTCGGTCGGCGCCGAGGCGTTCGAAGGGCACGAACACTGCATCGAGGGCCTCCGGTGGGATACCGAGACCGGTGTCGGTCACCGACAACCGCACCCGACCTTCGGACCCCTGCCGCCAGTTGACCACCACCGACCCGCCGGGCCGGTTGTACTTGATGCCGTTCGACAGCAGGTTCAACAGCACCTCCAGGAGGCGCTGGTGGTCCGCTCGCACCCAGGCGTCGACATCGGCATCGCCAGCAATGTGCAAGGCACACTCCCGCTGGGCGGCCACCGGTTGCATCAGCTCGACCGCCATGCCCACCGGATCACCCACCCGCACCGGTTCCACCGACAAGCGCATCCCCCCGGCCTCGATGCGAGCCATGTCCAGCACCTCGTTGATGAGGTCGATGAGGTGCCGTCCGGCCCGCAGGATGTACTCGACGTTCTCGCGCTGATCGTCGTCGAGTTCGCTCATCTCGAGGAGTTGGGAGAAGCCGAGGACCGAGTTCAACGGAGTGCGAAGCTCGTGGGACATGCGCGACAGGAAGTCGCTCTTGGCGCTGCTCGCGCTCTCGGCCAGGTCCCGGGCGGCCAGGAGTTCCGATTCGAGGACAAGTTGCCCGGTGGCGTCGCGGACACTGGCAGCCACGGACGTGACGTTGCCCTCGTCGTCCACGATGCGACGAAGCGAGCTGTCGGTGGTGAGCCACTCGCCGTCCGCCGCCTGGAGACGACACCGGATGGCCAGCGGTTCGGCGGCACCGGCGAGGAGTCGACCCCAGCGTTCGGCCACGGCCTCGCGGTCGTCGGGGTGGATGAGGTCGTCGAGCGGACGGCCGGCCAGCGCCGCCGGGTCGGCGCCCAACATCGGCTCGGCGGCCGGCGACGCCGTCAGGATCCGCCGGTCGAGGTCCAAGGTGGTGATGAGGTCCGGGGAATTCCCCACGATGACTTCGAGCAGTCGTTCACGTTCGGCCACGCGATCGGCGGCTCGACTCAGGTAGGTGACATCGGTGGCGATGCCGGCCAGGGCGTAGGGCTCGCCATCCTCGTCGAGGAGCGGGAACCGAGCGGTGGCGAACTCGTGGGGCCCGTCGTCCAGCTCGAGCACCTCGGTGAACAGCGCCGAGCGTTGGGTCTCGAGCACCCGGCGATCGTTGGCCGCCAACTGCTCGGCGCCGGCCAGCGGGAGCACCTCACGATCGGTCTGTCCCACCAACTCGTGCTCGCTCCGGCCGAGCACGGTGAGCGCCACCGGGTTGGCCATCATGTAGCGGCCCGCCAGGTCCTTCACGAACACCGCCGACGGCGTGTTGGCCAGGATGCCCTGCAGCTTGGCCTCGGCTCGGCGGACGTCCATCTCGGCCTGACGACGCTCGGTGACGTCGGTGGCATAGCCCACCACGCGTGGGGGTGACACCTCGAGGTCGACATCGATCACCGTGCTGATCCAACGCACCGATCCGTCGTCGCGTCGGAAGCGGAAGAGCTCCTCGAGGTGAGTGGCCTCCCCGCACAACACCTTCGCTCGACCGGCACGCAACTGCTCGAGGTCATCAGGGTGAATCCGCTCCTCGCCCGGCAGGCGACCCACCTCGAGTTCCACGCCGAGCACCCGCTCCGCCGTGCTCGAGGTGTAGTCGATGACGAACCGGCCACGCCCGCCCTCCACGTCGGGCCGGGTGATGGACCCGGCGAAGATGAACATCGGCGAGCCGCTGATCAGTCGCTCGTAGAACTGACGGGCCTCGACCAGGTCGCGCTCACGAGCACCGAGCAGATCTGCTGCCGTGCTGAGGCGGTCGGCCAACTCGCCGATCTCGTCCTCGCCGGCATCGTCGATCTCGAGCGGCTCCCCTCGCTGGAGGCGGCCGGCGTTCTCCGCCAGGTGCTCGACCCGTGAGGTGATGCGGCGGGTGAAGGCGATCGAGCCCACCAGACCGCCGGCGATGCCGACCACTAACGCAACGACGACGAGTACCAGGAGCTGGTCCTCGAGGGCGGCGGCCCGCAGCTCACGCTGGCTGATGAGTTCGCTCAGCTCGCTGCGCAGCTCGCCGACGTGCGCGCGAACTGCTTCGGTGGTCTCGGGTCCGGTGGTGCTGAGGAAGACCTCCACCTGGCGATCCGTGGCAGCCGGCACCGCTTCGATGACCGAACTAGATGCCTCCAGCCGCGCCGCTACCAGGGCGCGCAGTTCCTCGAATCCCTCGGACACCGGGTCGTTACGGGTCTGGTGGACCAGATCCCCGGTGTGCTCGGGCAGGCGTTGACGCCCGCGGACAACCGGCTCGAGGAGTCCCGGCTCCATGGTGGAGAGATAGGTCCGGGTGGCCACCGCCTCGTCGAGGCTCAAGCTCAGGACCTGCTCGAGTCCGATCTCCACCTGGCCGAGGCGGCGAAGGTCTTCCGAGGTACGTCGCTGTTCCACCAACAGGAGCACGAGGGCGAAGCCAATCACCGCCAAGGCCACGATGGGCACACCCATGGCCACCAGTCCCCGAGTGCGGAGTCGGTGCCGGTGCGCCATCTCGACGGGACCGTTCTCGGCTGGGTCGGCGCCGTTCTCGATTGTCGGCGCGTGCGCGCCCGGTGGGGTTCGGCTCATGTGCACTGCTGTCCGCCTGGACCCGTCGGATCCTGTTGTGGCCGAAGTGGCCGGTGTGAACGTCGGAGCCGACCCCGCTTCGCTCGCCACAGGTGCACCAGCGCTCGTTGGTGGACCTGTGCGGTTGACGACCGTGCGGACCGGACTTCCGTATCGCTGTATCGGCCCATGGGTCCACGGAGCTGTAGCCACAAGGAGCAATTGGGCCAAAGGGCCCTCTCGTGTGCCCCAGAAGGCCCGCTCGGAGCTGGCCTGACATGTGGATATGTCGGGCGGCCGGCCCGGCAGGTAACTTCGCGGGTGCTATGAGCAGCGCAACCGCCGAGACCGAGACGCCCGAAGCCGCACCGAAGAAGCGGATCCGCCCCTCAACGGCGGTCATCATCTTCGGCGTCGGCCTCGGTGCCATGTTCGCCCTGTCGGGGATCGTCACCACCCTGTTCCCGCAGAAGGACGACGCCGAAGTCACCCGAGAGGTCTTCGGGGGCATCAACGACGCCCTCAAGGCCGGGCTCTACGTGACGATCCCGCTGATGATGATCGTGGGTGCGGTCCTCTTCTCCCAGCGGGTGCGCAACTGGGAGCGGGGCAAGCCCGACAACCGGGCGGTGAACCGCAAGAACGTGAAGCACCGCATGCGCGACTTCCGTGCCGGCGTGTGGATGAAGACCTTGCTGCGGGACTCCGCCGCGGGCCTCATGCACTCGCTCATCTACTTCAGCTTCTTGGTGCTGGCCGCCGTCACCATCATCCTCGAGATCAACCACGTGGCCCCCGAGGGTCTGAAGTTCCTCAACGGCGGCGTCTACCAGGCCTACTCGTTCGTCGGGGACCTGGCCGGGGTCACCCTCATCATCGGTTGTGTGTGGGCGCTCTTCCGCCGCTACGTGCAGAAGCCCTACCGCATCCGCATCAAGTCGAAGCCCGAACACCTGCTGATCTTGTTGGTGATCCTCTTCATTGCCGTCTCGGGCTTCTTCACCGAGGCGTACCGCATCGCCGTGGACGGCACCCCCGACTTCGAGGTGTGGTCGTTCGTGGGCTACCCGATGGCGCAGTGGCTGGGGAACACCGACAGCCTCAGCGCCTGGCACCAGGGCTGGTGGATCGCCCACGTGCTGTCGTTCGTGGTGTTCCTGGCCATCCTGCCGGTGACCATGCTGCGTCACATGTTCACCTCGCCGCTCAACATGTGGCTCAAGGACCGTGACCGCCCCAAGGGCGCCATGAAGCCCATGCCCAACCTGATGGAGACCGAGCTCGAGTCGTTCGGTGCGGCCACTGTCGAAGACTTCACCTGGAAGCAGCTGCTCGACACCGATGCCTGCACCATGTGCGGCCGCTGCACCAGCGTCTGTCCGGCGCACGCCACCGGCAAGCCCCTCGACCCGCGCGAGATCGTGCTCAAGACGGGCGAGGTCATGGCCGCCACTGGCGACCCGAAGGTGTCGCCTCCCATCGGGACCGACAGCGAGATCACCATCGGGGCCGACTCGCTGTTCGAGCGCATCACGTCGGAGGAGGTGTGGGCCTGCACCACCTGCAAGGCCTGCGACGAGATCTGCCCGGTGAACATCGAGATCCTCGACAAGATCCTCGACATGCGTCGCTACCTGTCGCTCATGGAGTCCGACTTCCCCACCGAGCTGGGCAACGCCTACCGGGCCATGGAGAACCAGGGCAACCCGTGGGGCATGAACCAGGGCGAGCGGGCCGAGTGGGCCGACAAGCTCGACATCGACGTGTCGGTGGTCGACGGCTCCAGCCCGCTCGAGGCCGAGTACCTCTACTGGGTGGGCTGCGCCGGCTCGTTCGACGACAAGAACAAGAAGGTCACCCAGGCCATGGCGAAGCTGCTCGACCGGGCCGGCATCGACTTCGCCATCCTGGGCGCGTCCGAGATGTGCACCGGTGACTCGGCTCGCCGCTCGGGCAACGAGTACATCTTCCAGATGCTGGCCATGCAGAACATCGAGACCCTCGACGGCATGGGCGTGAAGAAGATCATCACCCAGTGCCCCCACTGCTTCAACACGCTGCTGAACGAGTACCCCCAGCTCGGCGGCAAGTACGAGGTGGTGCACCACACCGAGTTGCTCGAACACCTCATCGACTCGGGGCGCCTCGACATGTCCAACGCCCGCCTCGAGGAGCGGCTCGTCTACCACGACTCGTGCTACCTGGGTCGCCACAACGACGTCTACATGGCACCCCGCAAGGTCATCGGCTCCCTGGGTGGGGTGCAGGTGGTCGAAGCCGGCCGCAACGGCACCAAGGGCATGTGCTGCGGCGCCGGCGGGGCGCGCATGTGGATGGAAGAACACATCGGCAAGCAGGTGAACGTGGAAAGATCACAGGAGTTGCTGGCCACCGGGGCCAGCCGGATCGCCACGGCCTGCCCGTTCTGCTACATCATGATCGACGACGGGGTGAAGGGCGAGGGCGTCGACGAGGAGGACGTCCGCGTGGCCGACATCGCAATGCACGTACTCGACGCCATCGAAGAGGGCGAGAAGCGGGAGGCCGAGTTCCTTGCTACGTCGATCGAAGAATGATGCCGAGGCCAGCGGCGCCCGGCTGCTGGTGGTGAACAACGACCAGAACGGCTGCGAACTGGTGGCCCGCCTGGTGGAGAGCCAAGGCTGGGAAGCGGTGCGCATCTACGCCCACCAGGACGCCATCTTGGAGCTCAACAAGCCCAACAACCCCATCGACGGGTTGGTGATCGACTTCTCCTCAGGCGGTACCGCTTCGAGCCTCAAGTTGCTCGAGAGTGTGCGCCACGGTGAGCAGAACCGCCGCGACACCCCGGTGATGATCCTGACCTCGTCGTCGACGAACCTGAGCTTCGCCTACCAGTCGGGCGTCGACTCGTTCATGGTGCGCCCGTTCCACGCCAACGAGATGCTCGAAGAGGTCCGCCTCATGCTCACCCGCAGCGACGAGGAACGGCAGCGCAACCGCCGGGAACGGCTCCAAGCGGCCAACGCCTGAAGCTGTTCGGGGCGGCGTTCGCTCAGGTGAAGTTCTCCCAGTAGCGGCTGGGCCGCGGGCCGCGCTGGCCCTGGTACTTGGAACCCACCGACGCCGACCCGTAGGGGTGCTCAGCGGGGGTGGTCATGGCGATGAAGGAGATCTGCCCGATCTTCATGCCCGGGTAGAGGGTGATGGGCAGGCTGGCCACGTTCGACAGTTCGAGGGTGAGCTGGCCGTCCCAGCCGGCGTCGACGAACCCGGCGGTCGAGTGGATGAGCAGACCGAGGCGGCCGAGCGAACTCTTGCCCTCGAGCCTGGCGACCAGGTCGTCGGCCAGCTTCACCCGTTCGATGGTGGAACCCAGTACGAACTCGCCGGGGTGGAGGATGAACGGCTCCTCCTCCTCGCTGATCTCCACCAGTTCGGTGAGTTCCTCGAGGTTCTGGCGAACGTCGATGTGGCCCATCGTGTGGTTGCGGAAGACCCGGAAATAGCGATCGATGTGCAAGTCGACCGAACTGGGCTGCACCGCAGCGGGTTCGAAGGGGTCGATGACGATGCGCCCGGCGTCGATGGCCTCGCGAATGGAGCGGTCGGAGAGAATCACACGGGCAGGCTAGTAGGTAGCGCTGGTGGGTTCGGGCGTGCCGGGACGCCGCCTCGTTGACTAGAGTCGGAGCGTTCGCGGGTGTAGTTCAATGGTAGAACATCAGCTTCCCAAGCTGAATACGCGAGTTCGATTCTCGTCACCCGCTCCAGAGTGAAGGCCCAGGTCAGCCGCAGATCCGGCGCCTGGGCCTTCGTCGTTCGGGGGGCCAAAATGGCCGGCGTGACCCTAGCGTGACCCTACGGATCGTGCGCACACGCCGCTCCACGACACTGGTTCCTGATGGACACCGTGGCCGCAACGAGGTGGTTAGCGGTTTGGAGATGCGGCCCAGTGCTTGGCGACGCTGTTGCCGCCTTACCAGGGCCATGGTCGTCGGTAGGTGCCTCACCCTGATGGCTTGCTGGCGAGGTATGGCCCTCGGCCTCGGCACACGCGTGGAGTTCCTCTGTCGCTCGCCAGCTGCGAGGGACCGGGGTTCCGCCAGCTGCATGGGACCACCGCCGGGCAGAGCGCTCATCCGGGGCTCTCAACCTGCTCTAAAAGGGCTTGAGAGTTCGCCTTTCAAGCAGCGCAAGGCTTGTTGGGCGGTGACCGCTGAACTACGTGAGTGTCATTCAACTCGGGGTTCCCAGTAGGCGCGGGGATCCTTTCCCGAGTTGCCCACCCAGGTGAGGAGACCCGCCTCCTCCATCGCGCGCAGCAGGCGGATGGTCACCGGCCTTGACACGCCCAGGGCGTCCTCGACCTCGCCAGTGCTGGACCGACCGCTGTCCCGGATGATCTGCATGGCTTGGCGCCAGCGGGCGGGAAGACGATCGTCGAGCGCCCGATCGACGGGTGAGGCACGAAGCGTCAGTCGAACGCTTCCCGCCGTCTGGTGGAAGTCGGGGTCGGCGAGTCCAGCGAGGCGCATCTCTTCGAACATGCGGCGAATGCCTTCGCCGAGCTCTTGGCCGAACCGGAGATCGGCGCACACACGTGCGATCCGGGGGTTGCGAGCAAAGCGCGTGAGGGCAGGTGGATCGGCGAGATCAACGACCCCGGGGAAGCGTCCAGGGCTTTCGAACTCGATTCGGTCATCGAAGACGGAGACCCTGATGTGGTCTCCTGAGATCGAGTATGAGCGGTGGACTACGGCGTTCACGAGCCCCTCCATCCATGCGTCCTCAGGAACGATTCCGACGGGCCCGAAGCGGCCGTCAGTTCCCAGTGCCTGACGCACGGGCAGCTGCTCCTTGATCACGCGGCGAGCCTCCACCAGCTGGTGGGGAATCGGGCCCTCGACGCGAACGTCAGCAAGAAGCTGCTGTCGAATGCCGGTCTCGGCCGTGCTGCCGCGATGGCGGACAACCCGTACATGGGCATGTGGTAGCTGCGACTGCGGTTGGACCCCGAAGAGGAGGACGCAGCCGACAGTGGTCCGATCGTCATCGAGGACCAGGCCCCGAGCTCGCAGGAGTCGCCATCCATCGCTTGCTCCGACCGCCTCGGCATAGCTCTCGGTCAGCTTCGTATCCAGTTCGCCTTCCATGGGAGTGCGTTCGTAGGCGGCTTGGCCCCGGTCGAAGGTCAGCTCACGTCGTTGGGCGTAGGTCAGCTCCCGGTTCTCGTCGCCAACCCGGAGGAACACCTTGTCCGCTTTGGTCGCGTGAACGACGTGATCGCCGACAGCGACCCGGACGACCGCAACCTTGTGCCGTTGTTCGCCGTAGTCGGCATCGACGACGTCGACTCTTGCCGGTACGACGGGATCGGTGTGGTCCAGCGCCATCTGTTGGAGGTCGTTGAGGAGCTTCGGCGCGACGCCGTCGACCTCACCGTTCGAAGCGCCGACGACGAGGACCCCGCCCTCGGCATTGGCGAAGGCGATCGCCGTCTCGGCGGCCTTCTTGGCGGTGATGCGACCGCCCTTCCGTTCAAACCACTGCGATTCCGCTAGTCCAAGGAGTGCGTCGGCGATCTCCTCGGGAGGAAGCTGGAGGGCGCGCTCGACCAGGATCGTGGACATCGCCCTACTCTAAACTCTTTAGAGTCAGTGCATGTGCGGATATCGCTCCAAAATGAGCCAGCGTCTGATGTCGGCGCCCACCACGACCAAGCTGAGTACCCGGCCGATGGCCGCCGTGACCCTAGCGTGACCTTACGGAGCGACAATCAGCGTGACAGGCCGGTACGGAGCGGTACTCGAAGTACGGCCTGACCAGCGGATTCGCGCGAACGCCCAGGTCACCGGACCGCCAGTTCTCACCTTCCCAAGCTGAATACGCGAGTTCGATTCTCGTCACCCGCTCCAGCATGAAGGCCCAGGTCAGCCGGTAGATCCGGCCCCTGGGCCTTGGTCGTTCGGGGCCCGAACCGGTCAGCGTGACCGACCTTGCGGATTGTGTGCGCCCCTCTGAGGGGATTCCCGGGCGCGACAAGATCAGGGCCCGCAAGCCCTGATCTCGGACTCGCTGTGACCACATCCTCGGGACACCGAAGCAGCGAGACACCGAAGACTGGAGCGAGGCAGCATCAGCGCCCTGCGAGGACGGCAGGAGCCAAGCACTGCGATCGAGCATGACGAGGTGACGGTACGTGGAGGTGCTGGGAATCACCGGCTCTGGCGTGGGAGGATCGTCGCCGTGCCGTACCCCACTCACATCGCAGCAGCGCTGAGCGGCGCCAGCCTGCGCCAGCTCCAGTACTGGCGAGGCGGCGGCGAGCACGCCCTGTTCGTACCTGAGCTGCCCAAGACCGGTGGTCGAGTCCTCTACTCTTTTCGCGACGTGGTCGCCTTGCGTACCTTCGTCTATCTGCGTGAGGCCGTCTCGCTGCAGCGCATCCGAAAGGCGGTCGACAACCTGCGGGAGCTGGGCAACACCGAGCACCTCTCGAAGTACCAGCTCGTCATCGCCGGAAAGTCGATCGTGCTCATCGAACCGGACCAAGATGCCGGAGTCGACCTCGTGGAGAGCCCGGGCGCCCAACGGTTCACCGTCACGCTCGGCGACGTGTTCGCTCCCTTCGAAAACCAGCGCGGCGATCAGGTCGTCGATCTGTTCCACCCTCGCACCCACGTCTCGGTCGATCCAGAAATCCGCGGTGGCTACCCCGTCGTCGAGGGCACCCGCGTCGAATACGACCTCGTCGCGTCGCTCGTGCGTGACGGCATCGATCCGAGCGATGTGAGCGACTTCTACCCGTCAGTCTCGACCAGCGGCGCCGCCGATGCCGCCGACTTCGCCGAAGAGGTCGACCGATACCGCTACGGCGTCCTCGGCGTTGCGTGAAGATCCTCCTCGACGAGAACGTTCCCATCCAGACCCTCGATCTGCTTGGTCGCGTGCTCCGCGGGCACGAGGTCGACCATGTCGACCGGATCCGTTGGAAGGGCAAAAAGGACACGTTCCTCCTCCCAGACGCAGCGAGTGCCGGTTACGACGTGGTCGTCACCAGGGACTCGAACCAGCTCGAGGATCCAGGTGAGTCCCGACTGATCCGGCGGAGCAAGCTCCACCACGTCCGGTTCCGCCAGGGCGATGGCATCCGTGGACTCGGAGCGGCCGTCGCCTCGGTGATCGTTGCCATGCCCCAGGTAGTCACCGAGTTGGAGGCGGCCAACGATCAGCGTCTCGTTCGCATCGAGGGCATCAACCCCGTGAAGCGCCGCCACTCGACCATTGACCCAATGGTGGACCCGCCCGCGTACTGGACATGACCAACCCAAACCGAGTGATCGGCACGGCGGTCTGGTGGAGTCGGCTGCAGAGTGCGGCCTGACCAGGCATTTCGCGCAAACCCGGGTCAGTGCGCTCCGAGTTCTCACCTTGCAGAACTGACGACGCGAGTTCGATTGTCGTCACCAGCTCCCGTAAGCAGCTCCAGGTCAGCCGGTAGATCCGGCCCCTGGGGCTTCGTCGTTCGAGGGGCCGAAATCGGAGGCGTGACGTTGGCGTGACCCTGCGGGTCGAGCTGGTCGACCCGTCCCCAAATGAGACACTCAGGCTGTGCTGCGACGGAGGAAGCATCGCAACAACACCGACGGGGACCGGTCTCCGGTCGTGATCGGCCGCGAGATGGCGCGAGCACACACGGCGGAGCAAGCGCACCGCTCGGCTCACCCCACCGACGAGTCGCCCCTGGCCGGTCTCACCTACGACCGATGGGCGGGCGACTTCGACCTGACCCGGTTCTCACCGAACGCCACCGACGACTCCATCCGGTCATGGCTCGAATCGTGGCCACGGAGCCAGGACCGCGTCGAGGGCGCCCGCCCCCTGCTGACGATGGACGACTTCTACACGCTGCTCACCTTTGCGCAGCGGTCGACCGTCCGTTCGCTGCAACAAGACAGTGGTGACTGGACAACAGCCGGCGTCCTTGCGCTCCCGCTGATCGCGTGCGACCGGGTCGACTGGCGCGATCTCAGTGTCGCAGCAGCGATGACGGCCTGGGCGCTCCGGCGCACCAGACAGGACGTGCTCCTCATCCTGAACGAAGCTGCAGGCCTCGCTGACGAACAGGCCGCCGAGATCCTGCGTCGGTTCGCGGGTGAGCCTCCCGACAGCCTTGCCGACTGGGGCTACCAGATCGTCCACACCGGATCAGGTGCCGGCCTGGCCCACACCAACTACGCGCCCTACCAACCATCGGTCGATCTGACCACAGCCGCCTTGGCCATCGCTGACGTGCTCGACGCAGATCACTACCTCGCCGACCGGATCACAGTCGCCGCGGAGTTCCCCGACGTGTGGTGTCGTGGACCTCGAGTCGACTCGGCGCGTGCAGCGCTCGAGCGAATGCCCGCCTGTGTCACCGTCGGTGCCGACCCGCGGCCCGAGACCGGCGCCTCACCGATGACGCAAATGCTGACGGTCTGGATCGCCGAGATGGCATCAGCAAGCGACGCCAACGTCGTTGCCGATGCCGCACGCGCCGCGCCGGGAGATCACGCCCGGGTGGCGTTCCACGATGGACCACTGTGCTGCGTTCTCGTTGCCAGGTCGTTCCAGGTCGGGACGGCCGCCCTCGAGGACCAGGGCACCGTCGGCCGCCTCGAACCAGCGCTTCGGGCCGCTCTCTCGGGTGTGGCTCGATGAGCACGCCCCATGCGGCACCAGCCCATTCTCTGGCTTCCCGCGTCGGCCCAGTGGGCGGTCGTACACCTCACTTGGAATGCTGAGGTTGACCCGCGGTGGACGAGCACCGTTCTCGTCGACTCGTAAGCAGACCTCCTGAACGAGCTTGTCCACCGAGATCGAGCAGGAGTTCAGGAGCATGGCCTCGTTTCGTGTGATCGAAGCCGAACGGGTCGCGACCGCAGCCGGGGCCCGCCTTGTCGGCTGGCTCGCGCGATCCTTGCCCCTATGGGCTACGACGTCCACATCACCCGCGGCGACTGGTGGGAAGACGACCGCGAGCACATCGGCGGCCATGAGTGGACGAGGGTCGTCCAGCGCGATCCTGACCTCACGATCACCGGCGAGGTCAGCGCATCGACCCCGGCGGGCGAGACCCTGACCTACCGAAGCGAACTGCTGGCCATGTGGACCGCCCACCCGTCCAGCGAGCCCATTCCCTTCGACTTCAGAGACGGGCGCGTCGTCGTGAAGAACCCCGATGAGTCGATCCTGGCGAAAATGATCGAGGTCGCTGCGAACCTCAATGCTGCCGTTCAGGGCGACGAGGGTGAGACCTACCCGTGACCCGTCGTCTCGTTGGTTCTCAGCCATGAACGCTGAGAACCCGCAACGCCGCGTCCGTGCCGCATTTGTGCCCCAACGGAAGAAGTGTCGGCGGATCGGGCGGAACGGGCTGGTACCTGGGAGACAGGTCTGACCTGCCCGTATGCTCATGGCCCAGGTCAGGGAATCGGGTCTGATCGAACTCCCAAGCTGAATACGCGAGTTCGATTCTCGTCACCCGCTGTCGATGATCTGGAACACCCGGCGGTTCCAGTAGAGGCGGTCGTACCGCGCCTCCCCGAAGGGTTCGAGGATCCCGAGCTCGACCAGCGACCCAATGGCGTTGCGGTTGGGCGACCTCGGTTGGGGTGATGTCGCCGTGGGCAGAGTGGTCGGCCGCCGCCGGCGGCGGTATCGGGTGCTCGGGCGCCGAGGAGGTAGAGGTGAGCCGTTCGTCGGCGAGAGACCTCCGATGAACGCCTGCAAAGCAGAAAGCCATCGTTTCGGATAGCGTGGCTCCAACGCCCCGCTGAGGAGAGACCACGCATGTCTGAACCCGCGCCAGACCTCATGTGGACCAACGGCCGATTCATCGCAGCGGACATCCCGATCGACGCAACGGCGGCCAGACAACTTCTACCACCGGGTCTCACCATCGGCGACGACGCGACGGCAACCGTGTTCGTGGCCGACTACCCCACGACCTCGTTCGGTCCCCCGTACCGCGAAGCCGCAGTTCTCCTCCACGCCAGCGACGCCACTGGTGTGGCCGCCTCGCATTGTCCTTTCATGCTCGTAGACGACGACTCCTCCCTGATCATGGGACGCGAGCTGCTGGGCTTTCCCAAGAAGCTGGGCGTCATCGACGTCGACTATGGCGCTGACACCGTCGTGGCATCTGCCACAAGAATGGGAACAGAGCTGCTCCGTGTGGAGGCCGAGGTTGGCGACGTCGATCCGTCGCCGCCGGCGTGGTCACGGCGCACCGTCAACGTCGTCGGCTCACTGTTGACCGGCATGTACTTTCTCGAGCTCCCGGTGGCGACCGAGCGTGTTCATCACGCACATCATGCGAGCGTCGCCATCTCCTTCGGTTCCATCGGACAGGACAATCTGACACTCCTGAGCGAACCCGTCACGGCTGCCGGTCGCTCGTTCATGCTCGATACCGGAGATGCCAGCGCTGACCTCCCGATCTTGGGTGAAGGCGTGGGCTTCGACTGGGCAGTCAGCGCCTATTTCGCTCGTTCCATGTGACCGAAACAGCGCAGCGTCCACGGTCGCTCCCAGGTCGAGGGGGTCGTCGTCGTGTCGAAGCCGAGCGATGAAGCTCATCGGGCGTCCGCACTCTGCGCAATCGGTCCATTCGGCCACCGCCGGGTCGGGGTTGGCCGCGGCCGGCACGACGGGGCTGGCACGTGTGCGAGCGGCGCGAAGCAGCGAGCCACCGAAGACCAGAGCGAGGCAGCATCAGCGCCCTGCCAGGACAGGTCGCTCCGAGGAAGGCTGACCGAGCAGTCTGGCCGCTGCTGGGCCGCGTTGTGATGAGGACGAACCGGTCGGGCTCGTCGTCGGGCCTGTGCCAGGCTCCTGTCGTGGCAGTGCTGTTTCGACCCGTAGGCCAGAAGGAGTTCGACCTCATCGCGTCGAACGGCTGGCGGCAGTTCCCACCGCGCCTCAGCTGGCAGCCGATCTTCTATCCGGTCCTCACCGAGGACTACGCGACGATCATCGCCCGGGACTGGAACACGAAGGACGACGCGAACGGAGGGGTCGGCTACGTGCTGCGCTTCGAGGTCGAGGATGACTATCTGGCTGGGCACGAGATCCACGAGGCTGGTGGACGCGACCTACGCGAGTACTGGATTCCTGCTGAGGAGCTCGACGAGTTCAACGACAACATCATCGGAGTGATCGAGTTGATCGCCGAATACCGCGGCCAGCCCCCGCAGCGCATCCGATGAGCCAGTGGCGATGCGATCACGTGGCGAGGAGCCGCCTCATCGTCCACACCGCATGTGGCGCGCTCACTGGTCGTCTCTCATCATCGGCGGCGTCAGCGTGCTGCCCGGGCCTGGCCGGTAGACGGTGGCCGGTGCGCCACCCGTTCTGCCTCGACGGCGCGTGTGGGTCGCCTCGACGAACCCTGGGGTGTTGAGGACCTTGCGACGGAAGTTCGCCCGCTGAAGCGACTGACCCCAAACGACCTCGTAGACGTGTTGGAGTTCGCCGAGGGTGAAGTCCGGTCCCGCCAGCGTCGTTGCCAGGGTCGTGTATTCGAGCTTGGACCGAGCGCGCTCGATGCCGGCTTGGAGTATGTCCGCATGGTCGAACGCCAGGCGGCCCGCCAAGGCTTCGTCGACGTCGACCCAGGCGGCATCGGACGCGTCCGTGCCCGGACGCAAGGCGGGCTGTTCGGCGGTGAGTGCCAGGTAGGCGACCGACACGACCCGCATTCGGGGGTCGCGATCGACCGCACCGAATGTTTCGAGCTGCTCGAGGTGGGTGCCACGAATGCGGGCCTCGGTCATGCCGGTCTCCTCGCGAAGCTCACGGTGAGCGGCTTCGTCCACCGACTCGTCCGCGCGGACGAACCCGCCGGGGAGCGCGGACCAGCCAACGTAGGGGTCCAGTCCGCGTTCTACGAGGAGCACCGAGAGCGATTCGCCGACGGAGAGCACGACGATGTCGACCGTGACCGCGAACGGCGGGAAGGCTCGCGGGTCGTAGGCCTTTCCGGTCTTCTCGCTCACGTCGTGGCCTCCCGGGCTGCTCGGGTCCACCTGGCAAGCCCGACGAACGCCATCACGAGGAACAAGCAGTACAAGGCGGCGAACATGTACGCGCCCGTGGAGACGTAGAGCAGGATCGCCGACACGTTGACCGGCAGGATCCACAGCCACCAGGACTCGACCTTCTTCCTGGACATGAGAATCATGGCGAGGACCGACGCAGCGACGATCGATGCATCCCAGTACGTGTAGAGCATCTCTCCCCATCCGACGTCGAGCACCCAGCCGAAGGTGGCGGTCAGGAGTGCTCCGACTACGAGCACAGCGAGTCGGGTGCGGTTGGTCAGCCGTGTGACCGTGAGTTCGGTATGTCCGTCACCGCCTCTGGTCCATTGGGTCCACGCCCAGAACTGGATCGGGAGGTAGTAGCCCCAGTGGAGCAGCATCTGGCCGACCAATCCGATGTCGAGGAAGAACCAGCCCATCAGGGTCACCGAGACGATGCCGACGGGCAGCGCGAGAACGTTCCGACGTTGGGTGATCCACACCGACCACAACGACGTCGCCGTGCCGGTGAACTCGACCCACCCTGGCACGACGTCTGGGGCGAGGCGCCTCGCAGCGAGCCAGTAGATGGTGCATGCAGCGAAGGAGCCGAGCGCAGCGACCGCGGCGTGCCGTGTCTCATCCGCTGGTTGTGGGGCGCGACGGCCCGCCCTCCTCGCGCTCCAACTGTTCGACCTCTCCCTCGACTTGCTCGTCGGTGGTGGCCCGGCCCTTCGGGAACACCCGCCATCCGGCGACGAGCGCGGCCAGCGCCAGCACGAGCGCCACCAGGAACGCGGCGCGCATCCCGGCCACGAACGCTCCGTCGGCTGCAGCGGCCAACGCTCCCTTCTCACTGTCGTCGCTCTCGGCGAGCGGACGCCCCGGTCCGATGGCGGCGGCAACGGCTTGCGGGTTGGCGGCCTGGGTCACCTGCTCCACCACCTCGGCCCGCTCGGTCGCGTCGGGCACGAGCGTCTCGAGATCACCCGGCAGCTGCATCGACACCACCAACGCCAGGATCGTGCCCATGATGGCGAACCCGGCGGTCGACCCCAGTGCTCGTTGGGCGCTCATGATGCCCGACGCCATGCCCGAGCGCTCCGGGGGGATCGACGACATGGCGATGCCGGTGGCGGGACTGACGGCGAACCCCGCAGCAGCACCGGCCAAGGCGAGGCCGACCAGCACGAACGGCAGCGGTCCGCCGATCGCGGCGGCGAGCACGCTGAACCCGAGCGCCAAGGCGGCCAACCCCACGAGCGTCGGACGTCGCCCTCCCACCCGGGCCGCCAACTGGCCGGCCAACGGCGCGCAGATCACCGTCGGCACGGTGTAGGCCAGCATCAACACGCCGGCCCGTTCCGGGCTGTAGCCCTGCACGTTCTGGAAGTACTGGGTGATGACCAGGAACATGCCGTAGACGCCGAACAGCGTGGCGAAGATGGTCACGATGGCGGTGGTGTAGACGGGGTCGCCGAACACCCGCACGTCCATCATCGGGCTGCGCGAGCGCAGTTCGGTCCGCACGAAGACCGCGAGCACCGCCACTGCGCCACCGAGCAACCCGAGGGTGAGCGGCGACGACCAGCCGAACTGTGACCCCTGGATCAGCCCGTAGGTGAGTGCGCCGACCCCGACGATGAAGAGCAGCTGGCCCGGTAGGTCGAATCGACGCGCCACCGGATCGCGCGACTCCGCAACGAACGCCAGCGTGAGCAGGACGACGACCACGCCCAACAGCACGTTCACCAAGAAGATGCTGCGCCAGCCCAGACTCTCGGTGAGCACACCACCGAGCGTCGGCCCGACCGCCAACCCGACTGCGGCGATGCCGGTCCACAGGCCGATGGCCCGCTGCTTGGCCGCCGGCTCGGGGTAGGCGGCCGACACCAACGACAACGAGGCCACGTTCACGGTGGCGGCGCCGACCCCCTGCAACCCACGGGCCACGTTGAGCACGGTGATGTCCCACGCCAACCCGCACAGCACCGACGCCACGCAGAACAGCCCGATGCCGCCCAGGTAGACCCGACGCCGACCACGGGCATCGGCGATCGACGCCGAGGTCATGATGAACATGCCCATCGTGAGGCTGTAGGCGGCCACCACCCACTGCACTCCTGCTTCACCAACGTCGAAGTGGCTCTGGATGTCGGGGAGGGCGACGTTCACGATCGTGGCGTCGAGGAAGATCATGAACAGCCCGAGGCCGGTGGCGACCAGCGTCATCACCTGTCGACGATGATCCACCTCTTCGGCCGCCGCCGACGCTGACATGGTCCGAGAACCTAGCGCTCACCAAGCCGGCTGAGGAGCGCGTCCACGGGTGTGACCGGGGACCACCAACGGGCTGGCCCCATCGGCCCTGCGGCAGTCAGCGAGCGTGCAACCGTCCGTGGGTCCTGACCTGCGAGCTGGAGCTGGCACTCACACAGCGACCCCGGGGCCGCTGAGCAAGCGGTACATGAACGCCGCCATCGCCTGGCGCGACACCTCGCTGGTGGGCCGGAACGTCCCGTCGCCATAACCCAACGACACACCCGACGACGCCAACCACTCCACCTCGACGAAGAACGGATGCCCCACCCCCACATCGGAGAAGCTCGGCACCACCGACACCTCGAACGCCGGCGAACCCGCCAAGCGGTACATGAAGGCCGCCATCGCCTGGCGCGACACGTCCGACACCGGCCGGTACGTGCCGTCACCGAAACCGCCCGTCACCCGAGCGGCCGCCAGCCACTGGATCTCGGCGAAGAAGGCGTGCCCAGTCAGCACATCGACGAACGCCGGCGTCGTCGCTCCGCACGAGGCGAGGGCGATCTCGGAGTACGGCGAACCGAGCGTGGCTGGATCACGGCTGGTAGCGAAGACGGTCCGGGTGCCGTCACCAGAGGTCGACGGTGAATAGGCCGTGCCCCCGACCGGGGTGTCCGACACCTGGTTGGTCGTGCCGGTCGTCAGGTCGAAGAGGAAGACCTGGAAGACCTGGAAGACCGCAGCGGGATTGTCGCCTGTGTAGTCGCCGTCGGAGGAGTAGGCGAGTCGCGTGCCGTCCGCCGAGAGTGACGGCTGGTAGCTCCCGATGTCGGCGCCGGCTGCTGGGGTGATGCCGGTGATCGAGCCGTCACTCGCCTCGAACAGGTAGATCTCGTAGTCGCCCGCCGGGTTCTGCCCGGTGAGGTCGGCATCGGAGTTGAAGGCGATGCGCGAGCCGTCGGCCGAGATCGACGGATCGAAACTCGCCCCACTGGGGTCAGCGGTGAGCTGAGTGATCGTCTCGCCCGGGAGATCCACCACGAAGAGTTCGTCACCACCGTCGGGGTTGGTGCCCAACGGATCAGCGGTGGACGCGAAGGCGATGCGCGAGCCGTCCGCCGCCATCGACGGGCTGTAGTAGTACCCGCTCGTGGTCTGGGTGAGCTGCGTGGTCGTTTCAGCGGCCACGTCGAACAGGAACAGTTGGCTGTGTCCATCAGGGTTGGATCCGACCAGATCGGCGGTCGACGGAAAGGCAATCCGCGAACCGTCGAACGAGAGCGAGGGGCGTTGACTCCCGCCCGATGCCGACATCGTGACCTGGGTGGTCATCGTGGTGGCCACGTCGTACAGGAACACCTCACTGCGGGCGGCGGGGTTGGTGCCCACCAGGTCCGACGTGGACACGAACACAATCCGGGATCCGTCACCGGAGATGGTGGTGCCGCCACTGTTGCCGGTTGCGGCGTTGGTGACCTCGGTGGTCACGCCCGAGGCGACGTCGTGGTAGCGGACCTGCCTCGGCTCGGGGTCAACCAACTGGGAGTCGGACCGGAAGGCCACGTGCAGACCATCGTCCGAGATGGTCGCATCCGGGGTGTAGTTGCGCGGCGCGAAGCCGATGGTCGAGGCATCGGTGCACAACGGTGCCGGGTTGCCGGCTTCGGACCCGCCGACGGCACCGACGCCTGCCGTGGCCACCATCAGTGTGCACGCCAGTGCGACCGCGAGCTTTGCCCGCAGGGCTGGGACTGCCATCTCGAGACCTCCTGCTGAAGAGCAGGGGCCGACGGCCACCGCTGGCGCACCCTAGTTCCCTGGCGACCCCAACCCAGCAGCAGCCCGCCGGGTGCTCCCAGGCTTCTGGCGGCCGTCGCCACCCACCGCCGACATCGGCTCAGTACGCTGACCTCGTGCAACGACTGCCGGCAGGTTGACGATGCGGCTGCGGTACACAGCCGACCACCGACTGAGCCGCTGCGGCGACGCGCTCGAATCGTCGACTCCATGACCACGACCCGACCGAGCCATGGGTACCAGCGGGTTCGGCGAGTCGTGGCCGCGGTCCTCGTCGTCGTCTTCGGCTTCTCCTTCGTCGGAGCCGCCACGGGCATCTGGCTCGGTCGCACAACGCTGAACGACGAGGTCTGGGCCGACCGGGTCACGCCGCTGGGACGGGATCCCGCCGTGCAACACGCGCTGGCGACATGGACCACCGACCAGTTGCTCGACCTCCTCGACAGCGAAGGGCTCCTACGCGACGCCCTGCCGGGGCGGGCCGCCATCCTGGCCGTCCCTCTCTCGGGAGCCATCGACGATTTCGTGGCCGACCGGGTCGACCGATTCTTCGCCGGTGAACGCTTCGAGGAACTGTGGACGTTGGCCGCCACGCAGGCCCACACACAGGCGGTGGCCATCCTGCGCGACGACATGCCGCTCGGCGTGACGGTCGACGATGACCGGGTGGTCCTCGACCTGGTGCCGATCCTCGACGCCGTCCTGACCGACATCCTCGGGGCTGTCCCCGGCCTCGTCGGGAGCGACGTCGAACTGCCGGAGGTGTCGGTGAACGACCTCCCCGACGACGTGCGGGCGCGCCTGGCCGACGCACTCGACATCGAACTCGACGACGACTTCGGGACCATCACCCTCTACGAAGGCGACGACGTGGCGGTGGCCCAACGTGCCGTCGCCTTCTTCGACCGGTTCGTCGTGGCGTTGACGTTGGTCACCGTCGCCGCCGCAGGGGCCGCCCTCGCCATCTCCCCTCGCCGCCGACGGACGCTCCTGCAACTCCTCGGCGCCGCAGTGCTGGGGGCGGTTGCCCTGCGCCTGGTTGCCTTCACCTTGCAGGATCACATCGTCGCCATGGTGCAGGTGGCGGAGAACCAGGCGGCAGCGGCGGTGATCGTGAGCTCGCTCGTCGGTCCCCTCACCGACGCAGCCGCCGTCGCCTTCTGGCTGATCGCCGCTGTGGGCGCCGTGGTCGTCGTCAGCGGGCCGTATCCGTGGGCAGTCCGCCTCCGTGGGCGCGCCGTCGCCGCCGCCCGCCGTGCCGAACAGACAACCGGCACGACCGGGCCGACCGGCACGACCGGCACGACGGGCACGACGGGCACGACGGGCACGAAGAGGTGACAGCCGGACCCGCCGGGTAGGTGTTCTGGGCGTCACCTCGACCCGGGGAACGCCACCCATGCCGACCGCCGTGTCGACCGCCCCTTGTGACCCACCGTCTACCTCGCGGTGGCGACGCGCAGACACCGTCACCGGCTCTCCCCCATCGATCTGCTGTGTCCCGTCGTGCCGTGTGTCGCCGGTCATGGCGCACCCCCAGATGTCGACCTCCCTGGCTCCCTACCCGGGCTGTTCCGGCGCAAACCCGGAGTTGCGGAATCGTCCGTCCGGGTACCATCGCGGCGTGAACGCGCACGGGACCGAACGCCGACATCGGGTTGGGCCCGGAACCGGACCGCACCGGCCAGAACGCTCGGAACGAGGGCCGTCGTGGTCGGCCCGCTGACCGAGCAGCAGGTCGACGACTTCCGTCGCGACGGGCACATGCTCGTGCGTGGCCTCATCGGTCGTGACCAGGCGCTCGAGCTCGCCGAACCGATCCTTCGTCTGCTGCGAGAGAACCCCTACGACAAGCGCCCGTGGCACGAGCGCGGGCCCTACGATCGGGTCTACGACATCTCGGGTGACACGTACCTGTTCGACGAACGGTGTCGACGAGTCACGTTCTCCGACCGTATCGCCCGCATGGCCGCCCAGTTACTGGGAACCAACGGGGTGCGCCTGTTCTTCGACGAGGCGGTCAACAAGCCGGCCCCGGGGGCGCCGACCCCCTGGCATCGTGACGGCGTCTTCTGGGGCATCGACCAGCGCCACCTCGGCCTGCCCTGGGGTATGGACTGCATCAGGATCTGGATCGCGCTCGCCGACCTCCCACCCGAGGTGGGCGGCATGGCGTTCGTGTCGGGCTCTCACCGTGTCGAAGGTCAACACTTCACCAACGGCGCCTGGGGCTGGATGCACGAGGGTGAGCGGTACCCGAAGCTCCGCGACCTGCCGTTGCCGGCCGACCACCGCGAGCGCGCCTGGGTCGGTGGGAAGGAACGGCCGGTGGTCAACTACACCGACCTGCGGGCCGGCGATGCGACCTTCCACACCGGCGGCACCATGCACGCAGCCGCGGCCAACGCGACCATGAAGAACCGGCCGGCCATGGTCGTCTGTCACATGGCGCCCGGGACACGGATGGCCGAGGACCCACCCGAGATCCAGCGGACGATCTTCGCCCCGGCCACCCCCGGCGACGTGCTCGACGGACCGAAGCACCCACTGCTCGGCACGGCCAGTGCACCGTCGTCCGACCAGCCCCGCCACCTGGCGACTGACGCTGCTCGGGTGGCGCACACCAGCGGCAATGAGAACAGCGACTGACCGCCCGACGGGTGGCCACGATCTCCGCGGGAACACGGGGCCATCCCGACGGGTTGCATCCCTGTGATCTGGCGACGCGACCACCCCACCCGTGCAGCCGGACTGCGGCGTGTCATCGCCCGGGTCCGCCACCTCGAACGCCGCACCCGGCCGGTGCCGCCCGAGGTCGATGCGGCCTTCCGGCGCCGGTGGGAGGAACTGCCCGAGCACGTGCGCACCGACGCCCAGATGGTGGGGCGCAAGTCCCTCGGGTGCGAGGGCACCCACGGCGTGTTCCCCAAGTGCAACTTCTCGTGCACGCCCTGCTATCACTCGGAGGACGCCAACCGTGTTCGCGTCGACGGGCCACACACGGTGGCACAGGTGCGCGAGCAGATGTCGTTCCTCCGCGAGCGGCGGGGACCGGCGTCATTCGCCCAGCTCATCGGCGGGGAGGTGTCACTGCTCGAACCCGAGGACCACGCCGCCGCCTTGGCAGAGATGTGGGCAGCGGGACGCATCCCCATGAGCTTCAGCCACGGCGACGTCACCTACGACTACCTGCGCGAGGTGTCGGTCGGCCTCGACGGCCAGCCTCGCTTCCCGTCGGTCTCGTGGGCGTTGCACATCGACACCACCATGGCCGGCCGTACCGGCGCCAAGAAGCCCGAGCGTGAAGCGGAACTCCACCCGTTCCGGGCAGAGGCCTGCGCCCGCTTCGCCCGGCTGCGACGCGAGCACGGTGTGTCGTCGTACGTGGCACACAACATGACGGTCACCCCGGCCAACCTCGGCGAGGTGTCCGACGTCGTCGCCACATGTGCCCGCATGGGGTTTCGCATGTTCTCGTTCCAACCGGCGGCCTACGTGGGCAACGATCGTCGCTGGCGCGAGGGGTTCCGCACCATCTCCGACGACGACGTGTGGTCCGCGGTCGAACGAGGGGTCGGCCGCTCCCTCCCCTACCGGACGATGCAGTTCGGCGACCTGCGCTGCAACCGCGTCACCTGGGGTGCCTTCGTCGGCGACCGGTATGTCCCGCTCCTCGAGGACGACGACCCCGACGACGCCGCGGCCCGTGACGCCTGGTACGAGGCGTTCCGTGGGTCGTGGATGCACCAACGCACCGCCACGGCGGCACTCCGTCTGCTGCGGACGCTGCTGCGCCACCCCGCAGCGGTCCCCGTCGGGCTCCGCTGGCTCCGACGCTTCGTGGCCCGGGCCGGCGGGCTCCGTCGGTTCCGATACGGCGTGCAGCCGGTGACGTTCGTGATGCACAGCTTCATCGACGCCGAACTGGTCGGGCCGGCCTGGGACCTGCTGCGCGCCGGGGAGCGCAGCGACGACCCGCAGGTACTGGCTGCCCAGGAGCGACTCGAGGCCTGTGTCTACGCCATGGCCCACCCCGAGAGCGACGAGGTCGTGCCCGCCTGTGTGCAGCACTCCGTGCTCGACCCTGGAGAGAACCGCCAACTGGTCGAGTTGCTGCCGCTGCGTCGTCGGTGACACCGCGGATCTCGATCACCGTCGCCCCCGCCCGGTCCCGGTCCGGACCCGACCGACGAGGAGTCGCAGCGGGAGGCCGATGTGCGTCGAGCCCCAGCGTCGCGCCAGTCCCCGCAGCGCAGTGCGACGGCGATGGCCGATGTCGGGGAGGTAGAGACTCTCGACGAAGCGATCGGGCCCGATCCCGCCACGCGGGTCGAGCCTGAGTTCGAACCGGCGCCGCTCGTCGGCCACGATCTCGAACCCGCCGGACTCCAGCACGTCGCGCGGCTGCGCCACCACCTCGGGCCGGGGGAAGGGCAGCGCCGTCCGGCCCACCAGCGAGAGCAGCAGCCCGTAGGCGAACGCGTCACGGGCCGTCAACGGACCGTCGGCGGGGACGAGCACCGCCACCGCACCGCCGGGGGACAGGACCCGGACCACCTCGGCGAGGACGTCGAGCGGGGAGTCGACGACCATCAACGCCATCACCAGCGCTGCGTGGGCCACGGACCCGTCGGCGAGCGGCATGGCGTCCGCTCGCCCCGCCACGAGGGGTCCACGACGGTGCGCCTGCCGCAGCTCAGCCATCGAGCAGTCGAGACCCGTCCACGCGGGGCGCACAGCAGCCAACGGCCCACTCCCGCACGCCACGTCGAGCAGCGTGCCGTCCGGCACGGCGCGTGCCACCCAGCGATACGGATCGACCCCGTGCACGTCGCGCGCCGAGCACAACACCTCCTCGGTGATACCCGGCCGGGCGTCGTGGAACCGACGCACGTAGCCGGGCCACTCCGACGACGTCACCCCCATCGGCTCACGCGGTCGACCCGTGCCTGGCCGTCCGGTTCCGGCGACGGCGCCACCACGGTGGTGGGGGCTCGGGGAACCGCACGCCAGCCGCCCGACCGGCGTCGAGCACGTCGACCGACGAGGGGTTGACCAACACGGAGTCGCCCACCGCCACGGTGGGCACGGTCTCGTTGCCTCCGGCGTGCGCTCGCACGAACGCAGCGCCGTCGGCATCATCCCAGATGTTGACGTCCACCGTCGGCACACCCCGTCGGCGCAGCCGTGCCCGCAGCGACATGCAGAATCCGCATCCCGGGCGCCAGTAGACGACGATCGGCGGGGGCTCCTCGGCAGCGCCACCCTCGCCGGGGGGCTCGCCGCCCGCTCGGTCACCCACGCCGACATCGTCAGAGGTGACGTCGTGCAGGGGCTGGCCACTGGAGTCCATGTTCAGGGAACCCCGGCCGACGATCGGCCATTCCACTGGCGAAGGCGCCTTCAGGTCAGGTGCGGACGTTCCGGCAGGTGCACGGCGCCGTCGGTACTGTGGCCCGATGCGCTCCTCCCGCCGACCCGGTCGACCCCACCCCCGGAACCTGCGTGCCACTTGTCGGACCCGGGTGGGCTCTCGGACCCGGGCGGGCGTGCTGGCGTTGACCGTCGTCGCCGTCGTCGCCGTCACCGCGTGCATCCCCGCGGCCGGCACACAACCGATCTCGACGCCACCGGAGCCGGCGGGCTGCATCACCGACGTGGGGCCCGCCGACAAGCTGGTCGTCACCGGCTGCGGCGGCGACATCACCTACAACGTCTCGGTACCCGCGCAGTGCATGGAGTTCGCCTGCGGTCTCATCTTCGACGTGCACGGCTGGACGATGAGCGGCGACATCCAGGAGGCCAACACCGGCATCGCCGCCGCCGGACGAGAGGAGGGCTACATCGTGGTACAGCCGACCGCTCCCGGGAGCCCACCGAGCTGGAACAGCACGATGTACCCACACGTGGCCGACTTCATGTACCTGGCCATGGACGTGTGGAACGTGGAGGATCGCCGGGTCCACTTCACCGGCTTCTCCCAAGGTGGCGTCATGACGTTCTGGATGCGCTGCAATCACGCCGAGACCATCGCCAGCGCAGCGCCGACCGCCATCTCCGGCCAGGCCTGCCCCGGCGCCTCCCGCTACGTGCCCACCTACTTCATCCAGGGCAACAACGACATCTTCGTGAGCGAAACCGCCATCGCCAACACGATCAACAGCTTCCTCAGCGGCCACGACTTCGACGGCGGCGAGGTCATCATCAGCGAAGGGCAGCACACGCTCACCCTCCACCGCAACGACGCTGGTGACGCCTTCTACACGACGATCCACGACTACACGTCGTCGGGCGTGATCGGGCACTGCGTGATGGGCAGTCTCGATCCGACGGGTCCCTACGGCTGTGAGCAGCCGTCGACACTCGAGCACGGGCGCTCCATCGTGGAGTTCTTCAAGCTCTACCCCAAGCGGCCCTGAGACCCTGCTCGGCGAGCGCCGCCAGGCGCCGTTGCGCCGACGGGCCGTGGGCGTGGAACGGCCGGAGCGCGGCCGGTCGGAGCACACCGTCGGCCAGTAGTTCCTCGACGACGGCGAGGTCCCCGAGTGCGAACTTCCCCAACCAAAGGGTGTCCAGCGATCCACCGCGTCGCAGGTGGTCGACCACGTCGATGAACCCCTCGAGGTAGCCGGCGTCCTTCACGAGACCTCCGGAGCGGAAGACCCGCATCGCCACGACGAACGCGGCCTCGCTATCGAAGCCGTACCCCACGATCTCGTCGTAGACCTCGAGGAACGACCGGTCGTCGAGCATCCGGTCCACCGCCACGACACGAACCGCCAGCTCCCGCAGGCGGTTGGCGGTGAGACCACCGGCGAGGTACTCGGCGAGGACGCCGAGTCCCTCCTGGGTGGCCTCGTAGCCAGCCAGTCCGTCCGCCAGTACGCCGAGGGGTTGGCGCTGCCCGTTGACGTAGGTGAGCACGTGGATGCCCACCTCATGGGCGATCAGTGCCTCGACCCGCTCTGCCGGGATCTGCTCGTCGGGTGCCACCAGCACGTCGGCCCCGGCCACCATGAGGCCCGAACTCGCCGGATCGACCACCACATCGGCCACGAGATCGGGAAGGACCTGGCGGTAGCGGTCGAGTTCGGCCCGAGCGCGCCGGGCGAACGCCTCGCCGTCGACGTGCTCCTCGGCAGGGGGCCGCCGCGCCACGCGTTCGAGGAGGTCGGTGGCTGTCGCCACCAGGCCCTTCGACGGCACACCCGAGGCCTCGATGCTCAGCTCCCTGAAACGAGGGGTGTCGCGGCACCCGAGCATCTCGGTGAGCAATGTCAGCTCACGTCGCTTGTCGTCGAGGAGTCGCTGCAGGCGGTGATCGGTCACCTCCTCGACCGGGAGTGCGGTGAGTTCCTCGGTCGTGGCCGCGACGTCGATCGAGACCGGGGCATAGGTGAATCTCGGGGCGTGGCCCCCCTCGGTGCAGCGTTGCCGTTCGGCCCGCCAGTTGTCAGGGGTCACCCACACCAGGAACCGCAGTTCAGCGGCGATGCGAACCAGGGCGCTGTCCACCCCGACCGCCGCCGGGTCGATCACCGACGCACGCACGAGCGGTCGCTCCCCACTGGATCGGACGGTGCCACCAGGCCAGTGTGGCGCGGTGGGCGCACCGGATCGACTGCGCCCGCCACGCCCGGCGGGTCCACCTCCCGTTCACGCCCCGGTAAGGTTCGCTTGCTTCGCCGGAAGTGGCGACGCCCGCCACGAGCGGCTGCCCGAGGGGGACATCGATGGTCCGGTCCGCACGACAGGGCGCGCTGGCGCTCACCGCCGCGCTGTGTCTACTCGTCGCCGCCTGTGGGAGTGACGACACCGGCGACGAGGGCGAGGGTGCCGTCCCGGCCGAGACGACGACCACCGCAGCCGAGCGCAGCGGCGAATCCGACGACGCCACCTCGGGCGAGTTCCTGCTGCTCAGCTACAACGTCGCCGGGCTGCCCCAGGAGATCTCCGACGAGAACCCCGAGGTGAACATTCCGCTCATCAGCCCCCTGCTCGAGCCCTACGACATCGTCCTCACCCAGGAGGACTTCGACTGGTGGCAGCCGCAACTCGACGCGCTCGACTTCGTCAACTACCACGAGCGCCTCCGCGCCGACACCACCCATCCGTACCGCACCGAACGCAACCCGGGCCCCGAAGCTGCAGGGCTGGACTGGGAGGTCGACCGCCCTGATCTGCTCGTCGGCGACGGGTTGGGCATCCTCAGCCGCATCCCGTTCACCGACGTGGAACGTGTGCCGTGGAACGACTGCTTCGGTGGCGCCGCCACCAGCGACGGCGGCGCGGCCGACTGCCTGGCCATGAAGGGCTTCGCCGTGGCCACGTTCACCCTTGCCGACGGCGCGGAGATCGACATCTACACGCTGCACGCCGAAGCGGGCAGCGTCGAGGAGTCGCTCCGCATCCGGGAGGAGAACTACCAGCAGTTGGCCACCTTCATGGCCGAGCGCTCCGACGGCCGGGCCGTCATCATCGCCGGCGACATGAACCTCCACGGGGAACCCGACCACCGTCGGGTGGACGTGGACATACCGGTGTGGGAACGCTTCCTGGAGGCGACCGGGCTCACCTACGTGTGCGACGTCGTCACCTGCGAACTGCCCGGGCAGATCGACAAGGCCGCCTTCCGCAGTGGCGGTGGCGTGGAGATCGAGGTGCTGTCGCAGCGCTTCGCCACCGACGACTTCGTGGACGGCGACGGTGAGGACCTGAGCGACCACCCACCTCTCGAGGTTCGCTTCGCCTGGCGTGGTGCTGACTGAAGTCCCGCACAGGCAGTCACTCGAATCCTGCTGTTCGTGTGGTCGCCAGCGTCTCCCCCGACGTCGTGCGGACCGAACCTGGGAGTAGCATCAGCCCATGAATCGACACACCGCGAGGACTTCTCGCAGGCCGAACACGGTCGCTGCCGTGCTGGTGGTGGCGCTCCTGCTGTTCGCCGGCGCGTGCGGTGACGACGAGGGTTACAGCTGGGCCGGAACCGACGGCGGGGAGGCCCCTGAACGGGAAGGAAGGGCCGGCTGGTCCGGGAACCGGTCAGGGGACCGGCAGGGCAGCGGGTCCGACAGCGACGAGAACGGCGAGTCGAGCGACGAGACCAACGGCAACGGTAACCAGTCGGATGGCCGCTCCGGGAACGGTCAGTCCAGCGGTGAGGGCGACGGAGGCTCGACCCGGCGACAGCGGACCTACAGCGTCGACGACTACGTTCGAGCCGCTGGAACGGAGCCGACAGCCGACAATGCCCTCAGCAGCCTCCTGCCGCCAGATGACTTCACCTGCCTGGTCCGAAGCTTCGTCGTCGGGGTCGGTGTCGAGCGACTGAACCGGCGCGGCATCACCCCTCAACGGCTCATCCGAGCGGAGTTCCAGCTCGGCGACATCGTGTCCCCTCAGCAGGAGGTGGATCTCGTGCTCGGAGGTCTTGCCGAGTGCACCGACGTTGCCGCGTTGGTGAGTAACGCAGTATCCCTGTCGCCCGAGAACGAGCGCTGCCTGAGCAACGAGGTGGCCGAGCGAGATCTGGCTGGCTCCCTCGTCGGGATCCTCAACCCCGCCGCCTTGAGGAACAACAGCGAACTGGTTGCAGCCACTGATCGGGTAGTGGCCGCATGCCCAGGGGCGCTCAGCATGCTCGGTCGCTAGCGCCGGTTGCCACCCGGTGCCTGGCTCCGACAGTGCCGACCGCAGCGTCGCGCCGGCACCTGACCCACACCCACGGTCGTCTACGAGACGATGACCCCGCCGTCGCAGGTGATGACCTCGCCGACGGTGTAGGCCCCCGCCCGCGACGACAGGAAGATGGCGATCCCGGCGATGTCCTCTGGGGAGCCCACCCGACCACGTGGGCTCATCTGTCCGATGGCGTCCCAGTCGGTGCCCTCGACGTCGCCGCCGGTGCCCACGCCGGTGCTGAGCATCCACGTGGGGAACGGTCCCGGGGCGATGGCGTTCACCAGGATCTTGCGCCGCACGAGGCGGGCGGCCAGGACGCGGGTGAGCGCGTGCACGGCAGCCTTCGATGGACCGTAGGAGACGGTGTCGAACGTCGGCGCCTTGATGCCGTCGATGGACCCGATGTTCACCACCCGGGACGGATCCTCCTCGGTGGCGGCGGCCTCGAGCAGCGGGAGGAGCCGCTGGGTGAGGAAGAACACGCCCTTCACGTTGGTGTCCATCACCTTGTCCCAGCCGATCTCGGGGAACTCGTCGAGCGGGGCACCCCACGACACGCCGGCGTTGTTGACCAGCACGTCGAGGCGGTCCTCCCGCGTCGTCAACTCGGCCACCAGGCCGTCGATGCCCTCGAGGTTCGACAGGTCGGCCGGGAGCGACACGCACTCGCCACCGAACTCCTCCGAGAGGCGGGCCGCAGTGGCGTCGCACACCTCGGCCTTGCGAGAACTGATGTAGACCTTGGCGCCGTTGGCCAGGAATCCCGCAGCGATCATCTCGCCGATACCCCGCGAACCCCCGGTGACGAGCACCACCTTCCCGGCAACCGAGAACAGCGCGTTGGTGGTCAGATCGGTCATGGCTCCCCCTCGTCGGTCGTCGCGGTGACGCTACCAGCGCGGTTCTGGCGCGCCGAACCCACAGCCGGTCGGTGCGCGCGGGAACAGCCGAGAGACAGCGCCGGCAACCTTCTGTAGCCTGTCGGCGCGACCCACGAAGGAGCGGAGCCCATGGCCGACCGAGTGTCACCGAAGGGATCGCCGACGGGACCGGACAAGGCGTCGACGAAGGAGTCGGGCTCACTCGACCGCGACGGTGCGGCGACGAGCAGCCGGGAACCGACCGTCCCGACGAAGGGGGATGCCGGCACCCTCGCCGAACCAGCCACCCTCACGGGCGCCACCTTCTCACCAGCCCCGATCGCCCAACCCACCACGGACCCAACGACCGACGCCGCCCCCTCGCCGAGGCCGCGACCCTGGCCGGCGGGTCGATGGCAGGCTCGTCGCCCACCGCAGCGAGCCTCGACGCCGCCCTCGACCCGGCCGCCCTGCTCGACAGTCCACCGCTGACGAACCTCGTCGGCAGCGGCTCGTCGGAGTCCACCGCAGCGGCCGGTCCGGCGCCGTCGGACCTCGTCGGGCTCACGACGAACGGCGTGATCCTGGCCGACCCGGCGGGCACAGTCGCCGACCGCCTCGACGATCGCCAACAGGCAGCGGACGACCTGGCCCGGGCGAAGGCCGACTACCTGCGGGATCTCGAGCGCATGGAGGCAGCGGCCGGTCACTATGCCGACGCCGCCCGGAACAACGATCCGATCGCCCTGCACCAGGCCCGGGTCGAGCTCCAGGGCCTCCAGCACGGACTGCAGTTCGGCCGGAGCCGGGTCGAGGCGGCAGAGTCGCAACTGCAGCAGGCGGACCAGGCCATTGCGGACCTGGCCGAGGCCTACCCGGCGGCGATGGAGGAGGTCACCGGGCACACACCCGCCGAGTGGGCGCTGCTCGAGGAGTACCACGCCCTCCAGGGCGCCGTGGCCCAGGCCTCCGCCGAGGCCGAGGCGCTCGGAGACTGGCGCATCGGAGTCGAACTGCAGGCCGAGCAACAGCAGTGGGTGATCGAGAAGGCCGTCGCCCAGGCCGAGGTGCAGTCGGCACAGCTCGACGTCCAGGTGGCGCACGCCCACTACCACGGCGCCATGTTGACGGCGGCCACCGAGGCGTCGGTGGCCATGATGAACCCCCTCAACTACCTGGACCCCGACGTCCGCGACCAGGCGCTGACGCTGCTGGCCAACCCCTTCGACGACCCCGCCGCGCTGTTCGAGTTGCTCACCACCGTCGAGATCCTGCCGTTCGACCATCCATCGCTGGTGACGCTGAAGGAACTCCAGACCAGTCGCCAGGAGGCGACCGAAGCGCTCGACGACGCGGTGGCCCACCTGGAGTTCACCGTGAACGCCTCGGTGCAGGTCGACGTGGCCATCGCCCAGCTCGGCGCCGAACGGCAGTGGCACCAACTGGAGCTCAACAGCCTCGAACAGCAGTTGGCGGCGTTCGAGAGCGACCATCCCGGCATCGCCGAGCTGGCGGCAACCTCGGACCTCGCCGCCGCGCAGGCCCAGGTGGCCGAGGCAGAGCGGGCGCTCGACGCACTCACCGACGCCCGGATCGCTCACCTCGAGCGGCTCTCGGAGCGGGTGGCCGAGGTGGGCGGCAGCATTTCGTGGGCCGACCTGGGCCCGACAGAGATGGCCGCCCTGGTCGGTCCCCTCGCCGTGGCCGATGCCATGTGGGCGGGCACCGAGGCCTTCGACCACCTGGAGACGATGCTCCAGCTCGAGTTGCACGCCGCCGAGTCGGCCCTGCAGCAGTTGATGGAGGACGCCGAGTCGTCAGCTGACGAGGGCGGGCCGACCTTCGTGCTGGGCGACGCCGATGCCTTCGCCGCACCCGAGGGCCTGGTGCTCGCCACCGAGCCGACAACCGACCTCGCTGCTGCCGACGAGGCCACCGCTGCCGGTGCACCCGCAGACAGCGGACGCCGACCGGTGGAGGACGAGCCCGCAGGCGCGTTCAGCAAGGGTGCAACCCAAGAACCGGCCGGCGCGTTCACCAAGGCCACCTCGGCCGATGCCACCGGTTCCGGCGGCGACCGGGACCTGTTCGGCCAAGGCGAGGTGGCGGCTGGTCGACCGAGCGTCGCCGACTCACCCAGCGACCCGATCGGTGATCCGACCCCGATCGATGGCGCCGCCGGCTACCAGCCCGGGGCTGGTCCGCCGCCCGGGGCGGTGACAGCACCGGAACCGCCGATGTCGTCCACCTTCGACCCGGCCGCCTGGAGCTGGGTGGATGACGTCGACCTGTGGTTCGACGGGTCCTCCGGCACGTTCCACAGCGCACCGGGCGCACCGCCCGTTCCGGCCGACGAGGCCCCGACCGTGGTGCGTGCCGGCACCGACCTGCTGGCCGATGGCGCCGCGCTCGGGCCGTCGTCGGGCACGCAGTTCGCCGGCCACCTGCCGCTCGGCGCCGGCATGCCCGCCCCCGGGCTGCTCGAGGGCGACGACCTCTGGTTCGACGCCCGCACGGGCGCTTTCCACCAAGGAGCCCCCGACGGCCCAGTCGTCGGCTTCCACCAGAGTGCCCTCGAGGGTGCCGTCCACATCCCCAACCGCGGCTCGTGGTACGAAGCGGCCCGACAGGAGCACGTCGATCACCTGTTGGACCTGGGCGCCGAACTGCAGGCCCTCACGGCGCAGGCGGCGGCACTCGAGGCGTCGCTGACCACCGCCAGCCAGCAGGGGTCCGCCGAGCTCGCCCTGCTCGGTCGAGACCCGAAGGACACCCCGCAGGCCACCGACGCCAAGGTGGCGGCCGAGCGCGGCCGGGTCGACCAGACGGTGGCGGAACTCGAGCAGCAGCTGGCCGCCATCGAGGCGCGCACCGAGGCACTCCAGGCCGAGCGCTGGCTCCTCGAGGACACGCTGGGTTTCGCGAACCCGGCGAGCCCCTACGCCTCGATGCACGAGGCCGAGCTCCGCTATCTGCTGGGCGACGAGGTGGTGGACCGCTACGACGGACTCGACCTGTCCTATGAGGCTCCCAGCTATGCCTTCCTCGGAGGCGGGGACGTCATCAACGTCGGGGGCACCTGGTTCGAGCTGGACGAGAGCGGCGCCTGGGCGGCTCGCGACTGGCCGACGGTGCTCCCCCTCCCGGGAGGGGATCTGCAGAACCCTCCGCCGGAGTTCCTCTTGTGGGAACTCACTGCCGGCACCGACCTCGACCACGCCTTCGCGGGGGAGTTCGGTCTCCACTTCGACGGCTCGACCGGCGCGGTGCTGGCCTACGACCCGGGCGCCTGGACCTGGGTGGATGCTCCCGACGGGGTCGGCGGGTGGTGGGAGGATACGACTGGGCAACCCCACGACCACCCGGGCGGGCCGGCCCTGGCCGACGGCATGCTGTCGGAGACCGGCTGGGTGCCCCCCGAAGTGTCGCTCACCGAGGTGCTCGCCGTGCAACAGGTCGGCGGATGGACGTACCTGGTGGACCTCAGCAGTGGGGTGTGGCTGGGCCCCGGCCACGGCATCCTCGCCCCGTCGGCCATCCCGCCCGGCCCGTTCACCGCCGTCGGGGTCGACGTACCCGTCGGTGAGACCTGGTACGTGAACCCCACGACCGGCACCTACCACTCCGACGGCGGCAGCGGCATGCCGCCGGTGGTCGGTCCCGACGGAGCTCCGGGGTTCCCGCTGACCGACGTGAGCGCCGCAGCCCTGGCTGGTTCGGTCTCCCACCACAACACCGGACTGGCCTTCGAGGCCCAGTTCGCCGACGCCGTCGCCGAGGCCCAGTACCTCGACTGGGCCATCAGCCAGGCCACCGCCGAGGGCGACGCCGAGCGGGTGGCGGCATTGGAAGCCGACCGGGCGGCCGTCGATCAGTGGATGGAGACGTGGTATGACGACCCAGCGATGGCCTACGTCCACTTCGGCGGCGTCGAGGTCACCTTCGTCGGTGACCAGTGGCTGGCTCGCAATCCCGACGGCACACCTCCGTGGCAGGTGCTGAGCGACGGCTCGCCGTATCTGAACCTGGCCGAGCAAGACTACCAACTGGCCGGGTTCCTGGGTCGGGAACTGGCGGTGGGCACGGCGATCAACGAGCTCGGCTCCGGCTCGTTGCAGGACCTCGGTCTGGTCGTCGACGGTGCCACTGGCGAGTTCCACACGTTCGACCCCACCCGGTGGCAGTGGGTGGACGATCCCGACAGCGACGGGGGATGGTGGAGCGACGCCGACGGCAAGCGGTTCGACGTGCCCAACGGCCGGGAACTCGCCGCCGACGAGATTTCGAGCGTGGGTGACTACGACAGCCGTCTTGCTCTCGACAACATGGTGTACGTCCAGGACAGCACCAACGGCGGGTTCCTCTACGACCCGACCACGGGCAGCTTCCACGGTTTCGTCGCGGGGACGTTGCAGCCCCGCGAGCCCGAACCTCCGCTGGTGCTCACCGCGCCCGGGCCCCACGGCCCGCCGCTGGTGCTCGACCGCCCGGAGAACACCCTCCTGCACGTCGACGTCGAGCACGGCGTGCTGCGCGACGGCCCCGACGGCCCGGTGGTGGGCGGGCTGCCCGCCGTGGCCCTGCAACGCTGGGAGGTCGTCGACCCGACCACCGGGGACGTGGCCGTCTGGTACACCAGCTCCACCCACGCCCACGGCCCGGCCGGCGAGCTGGTGCCCATCGACCCGTACGTGCAGATCGCCGACCTCCCCGG
>JAFIEP010000034.1 GCA_020832495.1 Acidimicrobiia bacterium
TGGCGCTCTTCTGCTCTACCGTCCCTCCCCCGCCGACCACAACCACCACGCTGCAAACCACCACCACCACCCAACCCCCCACTACGACCACTGCAGAGCCCACCACTACCACGACGACCACGACGACCACGACCACCACCACGACGACGACCACCACCCCGCCACCAGAACCCTGAGGTCGCCTGCTGTCTCGCCCGAACCGGGTCGCCGGCGCGCTGCCCCCGCCGGTACCGTGCAGCCATGAGCGCCCGTGTGCTGGTGATCGACAACTTCGACTCGTTCGTCTACAACCTCGTGCAGTACCTCGGCGAGCTGGGTGCCGACCCGCTCGTGCACCGCAACGACGCACTCGACATCGCCGACATCCGTTCGCTCGAGCCCGACGCGGTGCTCATCTCCCCCGGCCCGGGTCGACCAGCCGACGCGGGTATCTCCAACGAGGTGATCGCCACATTCGCCGGGGAGATCCCCATCCTGGGCGTCTGTCTCGGGCACCAGTGCATCGGCGAGGTGTTCGGTGGGACAGTCGTGCGCGCCGAGCAGGTGATGCACGGCAAGACCTCGGTCATCCGCCACAACGGCACCGGCGTCTTCGCCGGCCTCCCCGAGCCGCTCGAGGTGACCCGCTACCACTCCCTGGTCGTCGACCCCGACGCGCTCCCCGCTGACCTCGAGGTGACCGCCACCACCGACGACGGCGTGATCATGGGACTGCGACACCGGACCCACGAGGTGCACGGCGTGCAGTTCCACCCCGAGTCGATCCTGACCGTCGGAGGCCACGATCTACTCCGCAACTTCCTGGCGCCCGCCGCAGCTCCCACCAGCTGACCGGGGACGGTGGGGATCGGCTGGAGCACTAGACTCGGCGATCGTGGCCGGACCGTCGAAGAAGCCGAAGAAGCGTCGTGTCGAAGGTGGTGGGCGGGTGACGCCCAAGGGTGGGGCCGAGTCCCGACCTCGCAAGGACACGGCGTCCGACGACGACAGCTCCGGTCGCTCGACCTCGAGCCGCTACACACCGCCCTCGGCACACATCGACCAGATGCCCAGCCCAACATGGGTCCCGGCGCTGATGTTCGGGCTGATGGGCCTCGGGATGCTCACCATCTTCCTGAACTACGTCGAGTTGCTCCCGGGCGCCGTCAGCAACTGGTACCTGCTCCTCGGGCTGGGTTTCATCCTCGGGGGCATCATCACCGCCACGCAGTATCGCTGAGCACGCTCACGATGAACACCGCCTTGCCGATTGATGGCTGAGGCGGGCGGACATGAACCTCACATGTCGGGGGTCTGACCACTCCCAACGTCATCCACAGCCTGTGGAAGGAGCGGATCGATGCGAGTAATGGTGACGACGTCGAGGATGCCCTTCGCCGTCGACGAGATCCGCAAGCTCGGCGAGGCCGGGAACGAGGTCACCGCCGTCGACACCTTCGCGGCGGCACCCGGCAGCCACTCCCGTGGCGCCACCCGCCACGTCGAGGTACCGCCCCCCGCCCAGGAGACCGCCGCCTTCGTCGATGCCGTGGCCGACGCCGTCGAGCGCTACCAGATCGAGTGGGTGCTCCCCGCCTTCGAGGAGGTCTTCTACCTCGCCGCGCACCGTGATCGTTTCCCCGACGGCACCGAGCTGTTCTTCCCTGACTTCGAGACCCTCCGCCGGGTGCACGACAAGGTGACCTTCACCGACCTGTGTCGCCAGCTCGACCTGCCGGTGGCCGAGTCGGTGGTGGCCACCAACCCCGAGGAACTACGAGCGGCAGTGGGTCGCTTCGACCACTGGTTCGCTCGAGCCGCCTACGGGCGCGGCGGGCTCAACATCCTCACCAACACCGGAGAACTCGCTGGTGAGGGCAGCCTCGACGACGCCGTCCCCACTCCCGACGACCCGTGGATCTGCCAGGAGTTCCTCGAGGGCGTGGATCGGTGCTCGTGGAGCGTGGTCCACCACGGCGAGGTCGTGCTCCACTCCACCTACGAGCATCCACTCACCATCGACGGCCGTGGCGGCATCGTGTTCGAGTCCGTCGATGCCCCCGAGACGCTGGCCGCTGCGCAGGCAGTGGCCCGTGAACTCGACTGGCACGGGCAGATCAGCATGGACTTCCTCCGCACCGAGGACGGTGTCCACCATGTCGTGGAGTGCAACCCGCGCCCCACCGACGGCTGCACCCTGGCCACCGCCTCGGAGTTCGAGCTGGCGTTGTTCGGGGAGGTGCCACCCGAGCCGGTCGTCGTTCCTGCCGGCCGCAAGACCGAGATCGGCGAGGCCGTGCTGCGCGACGTGCTCGAGCACCTGGGTCGAGCCGCCCGTGACCTCCAGGCAGCCGACAACGCCACCGACGTCTACGCCGCACCCGGCGATCATCTCCCGTTGCTCTACACCGTGTTCTCCCTGCGCCACGTGCACGCCTATCGGCGAGCGCTCGGTCTACACCACCGCAGCCACAACGACCTGGTTGCCTCCCAGTTCTTCGACGTGTCCTGGGACGGCACACCCATCGCCTGAGGCGGGCGACACGGATCAATGGCCGCAGCAATCGTCCTGGCTCTGGCGGCGGCTGCTGCCTTCGCCTTCGCTGCGGTGGCGCAGCAGCGAGCAACCGTCACCATTCCCGACGACGAAGCCCTCGGGGCCGGCTTCTTGGCCCGACTCGTCCGTCGGCCGCTGTGGTTGGCTGGAATGGGCGCTGATGTCGCCGGCTTCGCCCTGCAGGCCGCAGCACTCGCCGTCGGAACGCTTCTGTTGGTGCAACCGTTGCTCGTCACCACGGTGGCGCTGGCGCTGCCCATGGCGGCGCGGGTCAACCACCGCTCGCTGACCGGACCCGAATGGGCCTGGACTGCGGTGCTCGCTGCGGGGTTGATCGGCTTCGTGGTGCTCGGCGAGCCAACGGGTGGGGTGGACGCCGCCCCCCTGCACGACTGGCTGCCGTACATGATCATCGGGACCGCCGTGGTCTCTGGCTGCGTGGTGGCGGGCGCCCACCAACCCCACGGCACGGGCAGATCGCTGCTCCTGGCGGTGGCCGCCGGGATCCTCTTGGGCGTCGGTGGGCCACTGACGTTGTCGGTCGTGCGCGCCTTCGACGACGGCTTGCTGGCCGTCCTCGGCAGCTGGGAGCTGTGGGCCATGGCGATCTGCACCAGTTACGGCACGTTCGTCCAACAGTCGAGCTACCAGGCAGGCGACGTACAGACGTCGCTCCCGGCGGTGACCATCCTCAAACCGGTCGTGGCCATGGTGCTCGGCATCAGCCTCTACCAGGAGACGTTGCACGCAGGACGCTCCACGGACATCGGGCTCGGCGTGGCGCTGGTGGCCATGGTGGTGGCCACCGTGGCACTCGGCCGTCTGGCGGCGCCGGCGGTCGGGGGAGGTGACGCACTTCGCTCGACGGAGCAAGGTGACCCGACTGATCGACCCACATGAGCCGCCCCGAGCCGGCCGAGGCGATCAGATCTCGTCGACGGGGGTCACCAACTGCATCTCGTCGAGGCAGTGGCGGGGAGGCTCGGGGTCCTGCGTCGGCGCCACCGTCATGCGGACCTCGGCGCCGCAGATGGCGCAGCGATAGGTGAGCTTCACCTTGCGGAGCTCACCGGGCGGCGCCGGCTCGGGCACCGGGCGGGCCATGCTGCCGAGCATGGCGAATCCGAGGGCGAAGATCACATAGGAAGCCAGCCCCGCCATGATCACCGCACCGACCGAGAGGTCGGTGAGCGCCACGAGCAGGGCACCCGCGGCGATGACAGCGATCGCGAGGTTGCGGTGGCGGAACACATCTCCAGCCTAGGGGCCAGACGTTCGGACCACGCTGCCGTCCGCCCACCCGGTCGCCACCGGACTCGCCACCGGTTCGCCACCGGACTCGCCGACCGGGTCGACTGCGCGCAGCCACCCACCACAACGGTGGCCCACTGCGCGCGGTGGCATCGGCCACCAGGCTCGGCGTCGACTGCGCGCAGCCACCCACCACAACGGTGGCCCACTGCGCGCGGTGGCATCGGCCACCACTGCGCACACCTCGGCCGCACCTCGACCGAGTGCCGGACGACCACCGGAGGTCGGACGCGACGGTGCCGGTGGGCGAACCCACCGGCACCGTGCAGATCCCTGTGGGAGGGCTCGATCAGCCCATGCGCTCGATGATGGTGGCGTTGGCCAGGCCGCCGCCCTCGCACATGGTGAGCAGGCCGTAGCGACCACCGGTGCGCTCCAACTCGTTGACCAACGTGGCCAGCAGCTTGGTGCCGGACGCCCCCAGCGGGTGGCCCAGGGCGATGGCACCGCCGTTCACGTTGACCTTGTCCATGTCGGGGTTGTGCTCCTTGGCCCAGGCCAGCACGACCGAGGCGAAGGCCTCGTTGATCTCGGTGAGGTCCATGTCGTCCATGGTCAGGCCCGACCGCTCGAACGCCTTGGTGGTGGCGGGGATGGGACCGGTGAGCATCAGCACCGGATCGACGCCGGCCAGCGCGAAGGTGTGGAACCGGGCACGAGGGGTGAGCCCGAGTGCCTTGGCCTTCTCCTCGCTCATGATCAGCGCGGCCGAGGCACCGTCGGTGATCTGCGACGAGTTGGCCGCCGTGACCTTGCCGTCGGGGAGGAAGGCCGGCTTCAACGACGCCAGCTTCTCCATCGACGACTCGCGGATGCCCTCGTCGGTGGTGACCAGCTCGTCGCTCTCGGTGACCTGGCCGGTCTCCTTGTCGGCGTGCTTGGCCTTCACCGGGACGATCTCACGCTCGAAGCGGCCCTCGGCGGTGGCCTGCGCAGCACGTTCCTGCGAACGCAGACCGAAGGCGTCGAGGTCCTCACGGCTGAGGTCCCACTTGTTGGCGATGATCTCGGCGGAGAGGCCCTGGGGCACGAGGCCCTTGAAGCCGGGGATGTGCTCGACATCCGCGTAGCGGCCGATGGCCAGCGGGCCGAACGGGTGTGAACCGGGGGTGATGGAGGCACCCATCGGGGTGGTGGACATCACCTCGACACCGGCGGCGACCACCACGTCGTAGGCCCCGGCGATGACGCCCTGCGCAGCGAAGTGGGCCGACTGCTGCGACGACCCGCACTGGCGGTCGACCGTCGTCGCCGGCACCGACTCGGGCCATCCGGCGGCGAGCACGGCGTTGCGGCCGATGTTGAGGCTCTGGTTCCCGACCTGCATCACGCAGCCCATGATCACGTCCTCGACGAGGGCGGGATCGAGGTCGTTGCGTTCGGCGAGTGCCTTGAGGCACTCGGCGGCGAGGTCGGCCGGATGCCATCCGGACAACCGGCCGAATCGCTTCCCTCCCGGGGTGCGGACGGCGTCGACGATCACTGCGGTGGCCATGGCTGATCCTCCCTGAGGATGCGGCGGTTCCCTCGGGCCCGATCTGGTGCCCGGAGCGTTCATGATGTGCGCCGGCACGAACTAGACCGGCCGGTCAAGTCTGTCTCGGAGGCGCTCTCGACGCAACCTGCACCGCCACCAGGAGGCCAACAGGTGGAAGGCGCTGTGGTGATTCCCCCACCAATCCGCTCGGCGCGGCAGGGTCTCGACACCGGCGGTAGGGTGCGGGACGCGGATCCCCAGCGAGCCGCGTCACCTCATCACCAACCAGTGCGTACCGAGCCACAGGGGGCATCGATGGCCGTCACCAACGAAGAGATCGCCGAAGCTGTACAAGGCCAGACGATCCCGACGGAGTTCCTCAAGATCGTTCGAGCCCACCCCGACCAGGTGGCGCTGCGGTGGAAGAACGATGACGACTCCTGGGGCGAGTGGACCTACACCGACTACGCCGAACGGGTGGCGCAGGTGGCTGCCGCCCTCGGCGACCTCGGTGTGGAGCGCGGCGACAAGGTCGTGCTCATGATGCGCAACGACCCCAAGTTCCACGTCGTCGACATGGCGGCGTACTTCGCCGGAGCCACGCCGGTGTCGATCTACAACTCGTCCTCGGCCGAGCAGGTCGAGTACCTGGTGAATCACTCCGAGGCCAAGGTGGCCATCGTGCAGGACATGGGGTTCCTGCAGCGGTTCCTCGACGTCCGTCCGGCGCTCCCGACCCTCGAGACGATCGTTGTCCTCGAGGACCCCGACGGCCAGGCACCGAGCGACGTCCTCGGCCACGACGACCTGCACTCACGCGGCTCGGTCGACCTCGACGAGGCCTCGAAGGTGGTGGAGCCGGCCGACCTGGCCACCATGATCTACACCTCGGGCACCACCGGGCCGCCCAAGGGTGTGATGCTCACTCACTACAACATCTGCTGGACGGTGCAGTGCCTCAAGCACGCGCTGCCGTTCGATGAATACGTCGGTATGCGGGTCATCTCCTACCTGCCGATGGCCCACATCGCCGAGCGCATGACCAGCCACTACGCCGGGGCGTTCCTGGGCTACGAGGTAACCACCTGTCCCGAGCCGACCGGCGTCGCTCCCTACATCGGTGCCGTGCAGCCGCACTTCTTCTTCGGCGTGCCACGTGTGTTCGAGAAGGTCTACGCAGGCGTGAACGCTGCGCTCGCCCTCGACGAGGAGAAGGCCACGAAGTTCGCCGAGGCGATCGAGGCCGCCGCACCCATCGCCGAAGCCCTCGACTGGGGCACGGCCACCGACGAGCAGAAGGCCACCTACGACTTCCTCGACGAGGTGGCCTTCAAGCCGGTGCGCGAGCTCATCGGCATCAACGAACTCCGGGTGGCGGTCAGCGGCGCGGCGCCCATCCCCGCCGAGATCCTGCGCTGGTTCCGCACCATTGGCGTACCCATGTCAGAGATCTACGGCATGTCGGAGTCGTCGGGGCCCATGACCTGGACGGCCACCAAGGTGAAGCCGGGCAGCGTGGGGCCGGCCGTGCCGGGGTGCGAGGTGAAGCTGGCCGAGGACGGCGAGATCATCTGCCGCGGCGGCAACGTCTTCTCTGGCTACTACAAGGAGCCGGAGAAGACCGCCGAAGCCCTCGACGAGGACGGCTGGTTGCACTCGGGTGACATCGGCGAGATCGACGAGGACGGCTACTTCCGCATCGTCGATCGCAAGAAGGAGCTGATCATCACCGCCGGCGGCAAGAACATCAGCCCGGCCAACCTCGAAGGCGAGCTGAAGATGATTCCCCTCGTCGGACAGGCCTGCGCCATCGGCGATCAGCGACCGTTCGTGTCAGCGCTCGTCGTGTTGGACCCCGAGGTGGCACCGGCGTGGGCCCAGGCCCAGGGCATCGAGGACACCGATCTGGCCTCGCTTGCGGAGCACCCGGCGGTCGTGGCAGAGGTCGAGGCCGGCCTCACGAAGGCCATGGCCAAGTTCAACCACGCCGAGGCAGTGAAGAAGGTCAAAATCCTCGGCGAGGAGTGGCTGCCCGACAGCGACCTCCTCACCCCGACCTCCAAGCTCAAGCGCCGTGGCATCCATGCTCGCTACGCCAGCGAGATCGACGAGCTCTACAGCTGATCGACGCGGTTCGTCCGCTTCGGAACCCGAGTACCGCCACGGGCTGCCGTCGTCACGACGTCAGCCCGTGGCGCGTAGCAGGCTCCGCTCGTCGTCGAGTCGACGCGCCGCTACCACAAGGATCGCCGCCGAGGTCACTGCAGCCGACAACAGGCTGACCGCGATCACCACGGGCTCGAGCACGCCAGCGGCGACCTCGCGCACCACGAGCGCCTGGCCGAGTACCGGCACTGCGGCAGTCGCCGCGTTGGCAGCCAGGTCGCCACCGATGAACAAGGCCACGCCCACCGCCATGAAGGGCACACCAACCACGTCGCCGAGCGACACCGCGTCGTCGCTGCCACGGCCGAGTGCACCTGCGAGCACCCCGGCGCAGCAGGCCAACCACACCACCACCAGCGATGGCAACACCACGCTCACTGCCACCACGGCGAGCTCATCCGGTGGGAGATTGGATGTGGCGTCGGGCACCAGACCCGACGCCACCACCACCGCCAGACCGGCACCGACCTGCACGGCCGCCACCGGGAGCACGCCGGTGGCCACGCCCGAGGACAGCGCGGCGCGGCGCAGGGGCAGCGCCAGCAGGGGTTCGATCGAACGCCGCTCACGGGCGCTACCGAAGAAGGCCCCGGTCGTCGACACCACCCCGAGACACAACAGCGCCGCCATGGCTGCCAGCCAACGGGCGAGGGTCAACCGGTTCAACTCGGTGTCACCGATGATCGACTGGACGTCGGTGACCAGCGCTGGAGGATGGTCGGGCGCCAGCATGGCGAGTTCCTGCTCCTGCACCGCGACCAGGAGCTGTGTGAAGGCCTCGACCGAGCGGGGCTCGGTGCGCCGATAGGTCAGGCGGAGCTCCACCGGATCTGCACCCGCGAGTGCAGCGTCCACCCCCGGTGGCAGGACCAGACCGACCAGGGCCTCCTGGTCGATCACCGCCTGCTCTGGGTCCGGTTCTGAGCGGAAGCGGAACCGGTCCTCCTCGAGCACCTCGAGGAAGCGGGAGGCCGACGCCTGGTCGCCGCCGACGGCCACCGTGAAGCTGCGTGCACCGACGACCTGTTCGACCCGGCTGGCCGCTGACCCCAGCCCGACCAGCAACACGGCGAACACCACGCCGGCGACGGCAGCAACCAGCAAGGCGCGCCGCTGACGAATCGCCTGGGCGCGCGCCACCGCGGCCACCAACCGGACCTGCCGGCGGGGGGTCACGCCTCGCTTCGTCATGACCGGGTGACCATTCGCTCGGCGTCGAGTGAGCGGCCGGCGACCCGGACCATGAAGAACGCGGCGAGGAGCGTGACCCCGATGGCGACGGCGACCCAGCCGATCGAACCCTGTCCGTCCAACAGGTGACGCAACGAGGACACCAGACCCACCACCGGCACCACGGCCGCCACCGACGGCAGGTCGAACGGGCCCAGCGCCACCAGGCCAGCGGTCACTGCGGCCACCACCAGCACGACGCCCGTGCCGAGCGACACCTCGCCGTGGGTGCGGGCCACGAGGCCGATCACGACACCGGTGGCCGCCGCCAGCACACCCATGGCCACCAGCGCGACCAGCACAGCCAGCGCTGCGACGGCCATCTCCGCGCCGGTGAAGTCGTCGAGTGACCGCAACGCACTCAGCAGCAGGACGATGCCGAGCACCGGCAGCGACACCACGAGTCCGACGCCCAACTCGGCGGTGGCCTTGGCACCTGCGAGCTCGGATCGCCGCACGGGCAACGCCAGCTGGGACTGCACGAGACCCATCTGCGTGCGGCCGGCCATGCGGCTGGCCGCCCCGTTGGTGAGCAACGCTGCCTGCAGACACAGCAACGCAGGAATGAGCTGGGCGACCAGCACGCTCACCCCCTCGAAGGTGAGCTCGATCGTGGTGATCTCGTAGGTGAACGCCGGCTCCGCCCGCCGCTCGCCGGAAGCAACGGGCACGGAGCGCACCTCAGCCGCATGGAGATCCAGCACCGCGCTGGTGACGAGGAGGCCCGCCGCCCGACTGGACCGACGGACCGGGTTCTCGACGACGGTGATCTCCAGTCGCTCACCCTGTGCGAGCCGAGCATCGAGGTCGTCGGGCAGGACGACGCCCACGTCGGTGCCGTCGAAAACAGCCCGGGTGGCATCGTCGACCGGAACGAAACGCAAGCGCTCTCGCTCGAGCGAACCGAGTACCTCCGCTGCTCCGTTGCGGTCGCCCTCGACCGCGACGGTGTAGTCACCCTCGCGGATGCGCTCGTCACCGCCCCCGACCAGTGCGAGGACGGCCCCGAGCACCAGGAGCAGCCCAACGGGGGTCAACGCCCGAATGACGAGTTGGCGGCGGCTCCTGAGGCCGTCGAGCAGATCGAGGCGAGCGAGGCGAAACATCCGACGCGTCGCGACGATGAGCGTCACTGCTCCGCCACGCGCCCGGCGAGGGTGGCCTCCCCGAGCAACCGGACGAAGGTGGACCGGAAGTCGGTAGCTCCGTCTGCTGCCACGAGTTCTGCCAAGGAGGCGTCGACCACCACCCGTCCCGCTGCGAGCCCCACGACCCGCTCGCACAGCCGTTCGGCTTCGTCCACTCGGTGCGTCGACAGCAACACCGTCCGTTCGGCAGTGAGGTCAGCGGACTCGAGCAGCTCCTGCAGTCCCTCGGCGGCCACCACGTCGAGCCCGGAGGTGGGCTCGTCGAGGAGCAGCACCGGCGGGTCGTGCACGAGGGCCCGACAGAGCGACACCTTCTGGCGGTTGCCCTTCGAGAGCACCCCGGCCCGGGCATCGAGCAGGTCGGTCATCCGCAGGGCCTCGGCGAGTTGCTCGATGCGCTCGGTGGCCGCTGAGCGCGACAGACCGTGCACCTCCGCAACGAACAGCAACTGCTCCCGAACGCTGAGACGGTCGAACAGGCCCGGTTCCTCGGTCACGAGTCCGATGCGTCGTCGGGCCTCGAGAGGCTCGGTCGCCAGGTCGACCCCGTCGATGCGTACCTCACCGTCGTCAGGGTGCAGCAGCGTGGCCAGCACCCGCATGGCGGTGGTCTTGCCCGCCCCGTTGGGACCGAGGAGTCCGGTGATCTGTCCGCTCGGCGCCACGAAGCTGATGCCGTCGAGCACCCGGGTACTGCCCAGCGTCTTCGTCAGCGCCCGCACCTCGATCATCTGGCCAGTCTGGCACCCATGCCTCGTCGCCGGGCACGCCATCCGCGAGACAGGCGCGCCGAAGCCGCACTGTCGGCTGCAAAGGTGGTCGGAACCCACCCGACCGACGCCCCGAGCGGAGCACTACCATCCGACCTCGCATGCCACCAGGGGCGCCCCCGAACACGACGGTCGTGGTGCCCGACGGGCGCCCACTCGACCAGGTCCTCGTCGATGCGACCGACGTGGCCGTCGTCGCCCACCCCGACGACCTCGAACTGCTGCTCGGGACCGTAGTGGCCACCTGTGCCGCGGACGCCGAACGGTCCCTGGTGGGGATCGTCTGCACCGATGGCGCCGGCAGTGTCGGGGTCGACGGCGCCCCCACCGGCTCGCAGGAACTCGCAGCGCTCCGAGCGACCGAACAGCGAGCCGCCGCCGAACTGGGCGGCCACACGGTCCTCATGCTGGGCCACAGCAGTGCCACGATGCTCGATCCGGCCCGTCGGTCGGCCGTGGTCGACGACCTGGTCGCCGTCATGGGGTCGTGCCGCCCGGCGACCGTGCACACCCACGCGCTCGTCGACCGCCACGCCACCCACGTCGCCGTGGCCCTGCTCACGATCGACACCGTTCGCGCACTCCCCTCGACCACTCCGCCACCCACCTCGCTGTTGGGCATCGAAGGGTGGTCCTCGCTCGACTGGCTCGCCGACAGCGACCTCGTCGAGCTGCCGGGCAGGAACGACGACCTGACCATCCGGATGGCTCGGTGCTTCACCTCCCAGCTCACCCACAAGCGCTACGACCTGGCCATGCAGGGACGGTGGCGAGCCAACGCGACGTTCCGACACCACGACGCACCCGACGACGTCGCCGAGCTCGCCCTCGCGCTCGACATGACGCCGCTGCTCGCCGACCCCGACCTCGCCCCCGCCGAGTTCCTCGGTACCGTCACGGCACGTGCCCGTCGTACGGTCGCCGAGCAGGTGTCAACGCTCACGCACCACCACACCTGACGTCGATGGCCGCCCGCCGCTCGCCGACGTGACAGGGTGGAGTCACTCGGAGGTGATCGCCGGGGCACGAACACGACGGGGGTGACACCGATGGCTGGTCGCATCGAGGACTACGCGCTGATCGGCGACACCGAGACCGCCGCGCTGGTGTGCAACGACGGTTCGATCGACTTCTGGGCGGCGCCTCGCTTCGACAGCCCGACGGTGTTCTGTGCGCTGCTCGGCACCGCCGACCACGGGCACTGGCAGATCGCGCCCACCGAGGCCCTCCCCGACGGCGCCACCCCCGGAGGTGCACCCACCGCCGAGGATGCAGCCGAGGAGCCGCGCACGGTCGGTCTCGAGCAGGCGACCACAGTGACCCGCAGCTACCGCCGCGACACCATGGTCCTCGAGACTGTCTTCGAGACACCGACGGGGAGTGTGGCGCTGATCGACTTCATGCCGATCCGGTCACACCACCCCAGCGTGGTGCGCATCGTGGAGGGCCGATCGGGCTCGGTCCGCTGCAGCAGCCACCTCACGATCCGCTTCGACTACGGCTCGATCGTCCCGTGGGTTCGCTCGGTCAACGGCGGGATCACCGCAGTGGGAGGAGCCGACGCCGCAACCCTCCACTCCGACGTCGACATGCACGGCGAAGACCTCGCCACCGTTGGAGAGTTCACGGTCGACGAAGGAGACCGGTTCACCTTCAGTCTCACTTGGCACCCGTCCCACCAGCCGCCACCGCATGCCTTCGACGCGCACGCCTCGCTGGACCGCACCGAGGGCTGGTGGCGCGACTGGCTCCGACGCTGCAGCTACCAGGGGCCGTGGGCCGACCACGTGCACCGTTCCCTCCTGGTGTTGAAAGCCCTCACCTATGCCCCCACCGGCGGCATCGTGGCCGCCGCCACCACGTCGCTCCCCGAGGAGATCGGCGGCGAACGCAACTGGGACTACCGCTACTGCTGGCTGCGCGACGCCTCGTTCACCCTGACCGCCTTCCTCGACGCCGGCTACGAGCGGGAGGCCATGGCCTGGGGACGCTGGCTCCGCCGAGCGGTGGCCGGCAGCCCGTCGGACCTGCAGATCATGTACGGCGTTGGCGGTGAGCGTCGACTGACCGAACTGGAGTTGAGTTGGCTCCCGGGCTATCGGGAATCGACCCCGGTGCGGATCGGCAACGGCGCCCACGACCAACTGCAGCTCGACGTGTACGGCGAGGTGTTGGACCTGTTCCACACCCTCATCGCTCGGCGCGGACGCCTCAGCTCCGACGGCTTCGACACTGGCCGAGCCCTGATGGAGCACCTGGCCACGATCTGGGACCAGCCCGACGACGGCCTGTGGGAGGTGCGGGGCCAACGCCAGCACTTCGTCCACTCCAAGGTCATGGCCTGGGTGGCCGTCGACCGGTGGGTACGCATCATCGAGATGCTGCACCTCGACGAGGACCTCGACCGCTGGCGACACCTCGCGAGCGAGATCCACCACGACGTCTGCACCAAGGGATGGTCCGACGAGCGGGGCAGCTTCACCCAGGCCTACGGCTCCACTGCCCTCGATGCCAGCCTGCTCCTCATTCCCATCGTCGGGTTCCTGCCAGCCGACGACGAACGTGTCGTCGCCACGGTCGAGGCCATCCACGCCGATTTGGACCATCACGGATTCCTCCTGCGCTACCGCACCGACCACACCGACGACGGACTCGAGGGCGAGGAGGGCACCTTCCTGCTCACCACCTTCTGGCTGGTGGAGGCACTGGCGCTCATGGGCCGGACCGACGAGGCAACGGAACTGTTCGAGCGGTGCATCAGCGTGACGAACGACGTCGGCCTGTTGTCGGAGGAGTACGACCCGGTGAACGAGCACCAACTCGGCAACGTGCCCCAGGCGTTCTCGCACCTGGGTCTGATCATCTCGGCGTTCACCCTCACGGGTGATCGGGCAGGGCCGGCCTTCCGACGTTGTGGCATGACCCCGGAACCGACCGACCCCGAGGTCGAACCCGACGACTCCTGACCGGGCGGCGGCCGCCGGTCACCAGCGGACAGATCCTTCGACGGGTCAGGTGCTCAGCGGAGACGCAGCGCCGGAGCGAGCAGTGCGCACAGCAGCCGCCGCTCCTGTTCGGGAGTGCGGGGGTGAGGGCCTTCGACGGTCAACAGCGACACCAGGATGCGCAACATCCACTCGGCGAGGTCCTCGGCGCTGACGTCGGTCCGCAGCCAGCCCTGCTCCTGGGCGCGGGCCAGCGGCGGCGCCACCTCACCGACGTAGGCCTCGAAGAGCGCCACCGACGCACCCGCCAGCGTGGCGCTCACCCCACCCACATCGGAGGTGAGCAGCAGTTGCAGTTTCTCGTTGGAGCGCACCGCCGCCAGGAGATGGACGGCGGACGCCACCACGGCGTCGACCACGTCATCGCTGCTCGACAGCCCTTCGAGCAGCGACGCCACCGGCGGGTCGAGGGTCCGTTCCAGTTCGCGGAGCAGTACGGCGAGCACCAACTCGTCCCGGCTCGAGAAGTACCGGTACACGGTTGCCCGTGACACACGGGCTTCCCCGGCGACGTCCTCCACCGTGGCCTTGGCCAGCCCCAGTCGGTCGACGCAGGCCTCGGCAGCATCGACGATGCGTTGGCGGGCCTCGTCGACCCCCACCGGCGCATCGTCACCCCATCGCAGCCGTCGCACGTGCGAAAAGCTAGTGGGAGGGCGACAGGCGCCGACAACGCTGCATCGGGCGTCGAGCAGTCAGCGAGAGCCCGGCGTGACTCTTGCCACGCGCCTCACCCTTGCGACATGGCACAGGATTTGTACTATCGACTCACGGCCGGGATGTGCTCGACCGTTGCAGGGGGACTCACGTGACCACGCTCAGCGAACTCATCGGGCGCGACGACGCCAACGACCTCGACGCCATACTCTCGGTGGATCGGCCCTACGCAGAGGGCGTCATCCATTCGGTCACCGACAACTGTGAGGCCATCTTCACCTGGGACTATGCCAAGGGGCAGCGTCCGGCGCTGAACAAGCTCTACGAGAAGGCGAAGGACGCACAGTGGAACGGTGAGACGGATCTCCCGTGGGACACCGACGTCGACATCGAGCGGTCCATCACCTCGGTGTTCGGTGAGGAACCGCTGTGGGAGGAGATCGGCCTCCGCGTCGAGGGCACCCCCATGGCGTCGTGGGGACGCCAGGAGTGGATCCGCTATCACAGCGAGATGAACAACTGGACCATGAGCCAGTTCATGCACGGTGAACAAGGCGCTCTGTTGTGCACGGCCAAGATCGTCGAGACCGTGCCGTGGATCGACGCCAAGTACTACGCCGCCACCCAGGTGATGGATGAAGCCCGTCACCTCGAGGTCTTCGTGAAGTACCTCGACGAGAAGCTCGACGGGCACTACCCACTCAACCCTCACCTCGGGATGCTGCTCGACGAGATCATCGGCGACGCCCGCTGGGACATGACCTACCTCGGCATGCAGATCATGGTGGAAGGTCTCGCCCTGGCCGCCTTCGGCACCATGCACGCCATCACGCCCGACCCGCTGCTCAAGAAGCTGCTCCGCTACGTGATGGCCGACGAGGCCCGCCACGTGGCCTTCGGTGTCCTGAGCCTGCGCGAGTACTACGAACACCTCAGCGAGGCCGAACTCTTCGAGCGCCAGGAGTTCGCCTTCGAGGCGGCCATCCACATGCGGGACCGCCTGATGGCCCAGGAAGTGTGGGAACGCATGGGGGTCGACGCCAAGACCGGCATCCTGGCCGGCAAGCGCGGCGAGAACGAGCGCCTCGAGGACCCCTTCCAGCAACTCCTGTTCTCGAAAATCGTCCCCAACTGCAAGAAGCTGGGCCTGCTCGAGGCCAACGACGGGTGGCTGCGGAAGCGCTTCACCGACATCGGCGTCATCCAGTTCGAGGACTGGGCCGACACCGGCGACGAGTACGAGTCGCTCAGCATCGACGCAGGCGATCCGGAGCCGCAACGCGACGCCGGCTGACGATCCTCCGGTCCGCCGGCGGCCTCAGGCGACCCCCACGGTGGCCGGAGGGTGGAACACCCCGCCTCGGTCGGCAAGGTGCATCCGCTCTCGCAGCGGAGGAGCACCACCGTCAGCGAACAGCCGGTCGAGGCGCCCGAGCATCCCGCGTCGGCCGATCCACAGGATCGGGGCCAGCCGACCGGCGTCGTCGACCCACCAGAACGGCTCGTCAGGGTCGATGTCGTACGGATGGAAGTAGACCGAGTTGCCGGGAGCCCACGGCTGGAACCGTCGGAACGCCGCCACCACCGGCCAGGGGAGCGCACGCAGGTAGGTCCCGCCCGTGACCGGCACCTTCGCCGGACCGAAGCCGGCCACGGCGAGTGGGAACTCGGCCAGACCACACGGCCACCGGAACGGCTCGTTGGGCGCACCCGGGAACCCGAACAGCGGGTTGTGGGCCGGGAGCACGCTCGAGGAGTACTGGTAGCCAGCTTCTGCAAGGAGGTCGGCAGCTGCGGCCGTCCGAGGCACCAGCGACGCCGTGGGGGCGCGATAGCCCGCCACCTCTTCGCCGAGGATGTCCTCGAGGACGCGCTTGCCCCGATCGACGTCGACACGGAACTGCGCCGGGGTCATCTCGGTGAGCTGCGTGTGGGTCCAGTGGTGGAGACCCACCTCGTGCCCGTGCCCAGCGATGCGTCGCACCAGCTGGGGATGATCCTGCGCCAACGTCCCCACCACGAAGAACGTGCCCCGGATGGAGCGCTCCTCCAGCCACTCGAGAATCCGCAACGTCGGTTCGGTGAACCGCTCGGGCCACGGCTCGCCCGCCGGTCGGTGATCCTCGAGGTCGAAGGTGAAGGTGAGGGGGGGTGCCATGATCGTTGCGTCGACGCCGGGTCGAGACGGCGAAACCTGCCCCGGAGGCTATCGGTCGGGGCACATCATCGTGGGCGTCGGGGGCGCGCCCCACGGCCGGCGGCCGACATCGGGGGCCGGCACGTCGGGCTGCCGGCCCGGCCGGATCGTGGCACGGCGCGGTGAGCACGGCACAGCGGTCTCGCGACCTTTAGGATGCCCGCGCGTGACCCCCGCTCAGCCCACCACCGACACCCTCGCCGTGCTGGTCGCCGAGTACGCCCCGGCCCCGGGGCTGGCCGCCCTGCTCGGTGAGCAACACCGCGACGCGCTCAGGACGTTGGTCGAGGAGGTGGCCACCACCTCGGGAGGCGCCATCGCCAGCGCCGATCCGGTTCGCATCGTGGCCACCTTCGGCGCGGCCTCCTCGGCGGTGGCCGCTGCCGGCCGTCTGGCCCGCATCGACAGCGACGAGTGGTATCGCCTCCCGGTGGACGCCCACCTACGGGTGGGTGTCGACGCCGGAGAGGTCGACGTGGCAGACGACGGCTCCGTCACCGGCGAGCCGATCGGGCGGGCCGGTGCGCTGGCAGACGCGGCCGGTCCCGGCGGCGTCATCGTCTCCGACCTTGCTCGCATGCTGGCCGGTTCCAGGATCCCCGGTGCATGGGGGGACCCACGACCGGTCGCTGATCCAACCGGCGGCGAGACGATCGACGCCCGTGAGATGTTGCCCGGCCACAGCGACGACGCGCGCCCGTTCCCGCCGGCGCCTTGGCTGAGCCGACCCTTGCCCTTCACTGCTCGCCACGTCGAGCGGCACACGCTCAACGCGGCCTGGCTGGCGGCCCGATCGGGTCAGGCCCCGGTCGTCGTCGTGGAAGGGGCCTGGGGATCGGGGTCCACCCGGCTGGTGGCGGAGCTCGCCGGAACAGCCCACGCCGATGGTGCCCGCGTCCTCTGGGGCCGGGCCGCCCCCGGTCCGTTCGGATCGGCCCACTCACCGTTCACTGACATCATCGAGCAGTTCGTGGGCGGTGTGGCACCCGAGGCACTGCACGATCGCATGGGGACCGACCCGGGAGCGCTGGCGCTCCTCGCACCCACTGTCGCCGATCGCCTCGGTGGCCAGACACCCACCGGCACGCCGGCCGAGCAGCGGAAGCGATTGGCCGAGTCCTTGGCCGGCTGGTTGACAGGTGCCGCGGCGGCCGAGCCCCTCCTCGTCGTCATCGACGACCTCGCCGATGCCGACCCCGACACGATCGACCTGTTGGTCGACACGGTCGCCCGTTTGGACGCCGCCCGAGTGTTGGTCGTCTGCGTCGACCGCAGCGGTGAGGCGCTCCAGGCGCTCGCATCCACCGGTCGGACGGTGGAGCACGTGGTTCTCGGCGAGCTCGGCGACGCCGACCACGCCAGCCTCCTACACCACGTCGATGTCGAGGGCGACGCTTCTGCCGCCCGTTCCGAGGTCGCCGCCGCCATCCGGGATCGCCTCGGACCGTCCCCTCTCGCCGTACGCCTCGGCCTCTCGGCCCTGGTTGCGGACGGGACCATCAGCACCACCGATGGGGGCTCGCTCCAACTCTCCCGGAGGGTCGACGCCGATGCGCTTCCCGCCGACCTGGGGGCAGCGGTACGCTCCCTCATCGACCGCCTCGACGACCGCCAGCGACGAGTGGTGGAGGCCGTCGCCCTCCTGGGCGGCGAGCGGCCGCCCACCGGACTCGACGCCTTCGGCATCGACGACGCCGATGTCCCTGATCTCCTGGCTGACGCCACCACGGCCGGCGTGCTGGCCGCCGACCGCTCAGCGGGTTTCCTCCCGATCCACCCGCTCGTGGCGGACATGGTGCTCGACGACGCCGCTGACCTCGCTGCGCTCGGATCGGCACTCGCTACCGCCGTCGAGTCCGACGCGCCGGCAGCAGCTGCAGCCATCAGGTTGCGGAGCGGCGCCTCGGACTCCGCCGCGGACCATCTGACCATCGGCGATCGCTACCTCGAGGCAGCCGCGCACCGGTCGGCACTCGCCGCCTACCGCCGGGCGCTGGCCGCCGCCGAGTCGTCGGACGACGGCGGCCAGCGAGCCGTCGCTGCCCGCCGTGCCGCCGAGGTCGCGGCCCTGCTCGATGAGCCTGACGCCGTGACCCTGCAGCGAACTGCGGCGCTCGCCGCCGTCGACGCCGAGATGCACGAAGGCCTCGCAGTGTCCGCTCTGGCGTGCACCGGCGCCTGGCCCGACCTGCGAACCGCCGTCGACCCCGACGACGTCCGCCTGCTCGACGCAGCACTCCGCAGCTCGGATGGCACACCGGCGGAACGCGCGCTCCTCCACGCACGAGGCGCCCTCGTACTGCGCTACGCCACCAGTGATGACGACCTTCGGCGTCGTGAGCAACGCGCCGAGGACGCGGTGACGCGGGCCCGCGGGGTCGGCGACCCACAACTGCTCGCCCAGTGTCTGCTGGCCCGTGCCGAGGCATGCGCGACCATCACCGCTCTCGACCGTCGCCGACAATGGGTGACCGAGCTCGCCAGCGCGCTCGATGACACGACTGACCCGCCCGCTGGCCCGACGGATCGGGCCCGGCTGGCCCACCTTCGGGTGGCGGTCGCTCTGGAGTCCGGCGACCTGGCCGCAGCGGTGGAGGCCGCAGGTGAACTCCGCTCCTCGACGTCGGACAGCAGGGTGGCCACGCTCGCCGACTTCACCGAGGCCACCCTGGCACTTGCTCGGGGCGACCTGAGCCGCGCCGAGGCCCTGCTCGACGACCTTCCGGAGGCCGAATCGTTTCCAGGCGCAGCAGCAACCGCCGCCTCGGTGCGCGCTGCAATCGACAACCTCCGTGAGGGGACCCCGCCCGCCGACACCACCAGCGACCCGGCTGCCGACGGATGGACCCGCCTTCGTTGGACGGCGGAGCTGGGGAGGCTCGACGACGTCGAACCGCACTACCGGCCCGTCGCCGACGCCGGCTTCGCAATCCCCGACACTCCGCTGGCCGGAGCGGCACTGGCCAACCTGGCATCCATCGCCGCACTCACCGAGGACACCGACCACGCGGGGACGCTGTTGGGACGTGTGGAACCGCTCGCCGAGCTCCATCCGCTGGCCGCCGTCCTGCTGCCCTCGTTCGGCCACACTGCTGGGCTCCTGGTGGCCACCACCGGCGATCTCGCTCGCGCCGACGGGCTGTTGACCGACGCGGCCGACCGACAGGACGCAGCGGGGTTCCCCCTGCTGGCAGCAGCCACTCGCCTCGACCTTGCTCGTGTGGTGTACGCACTCGGCGACTTCGATCGCTCCGTCGATCTGGCCAGTGCCGTGCGCGACGCCGCTGAAACGGCCGAGGCCACAGCCCTCGCCGACCAAGCCCGGTCAGTGGCCGACGCCGCTCAGGAGGCCCGAGCCAACGCAGTGGCTGCCGACAGCGCAGCGGCGGCGACCGACGCGACGACAGGTGGCGCGCCCGACGAGGAGCAGGTGCCCGCTGGTCCGGTCCCTGACGACGCCAGCGTCGTCTCGGATGCTGCCGCTGTCCAACCCCCACCGCCGACCCCAGTAGGGACGACGCCGTGGCCGGGCAGCGACCTCGACGGTCCGACACCCCCGCCACCGGGGCCTCCGGCGTGGCTCACAGACGCGGCGCCATCCGCTGGGGTCGCACCGCCACCCCCACCAGGGGGTACCCCACCACCACCGCCCACCAGCGAACCGAGCCCGCCGCCGCCCCCACCTCCTGGTGGGTCGCCGCTCTCGGACGAGCCAGCTGTCGAGCAGGCGCCTGCAGCAGCCAACGAACAGGGCCCACCGACGGGTGGAGACGCGTCTCAACCACCTCCGGCGTGGGCCGAGCAGGCGCCCCCTCCGCCCCCACCACCCGGCGCCACACCACCGCCACCACCGCCGGGTGGAGCGACCGCGCCACCACCACCTCCAGGCGGAGCGACCACGCCACCACCACCACCAGGCGCCACACCACCGCCCCCACCGCCACCCGGAGCGACCACGCCACCACCCCCACCACCAGGCGCCACAC
>JAFIEP010000040.1 GCA_020832495.1 Acidimicrobiia bacterium
GCCACGAAGCGCGTCTTGGAGGGCAGCTGGCCGGCTTGCTTGCGCACGAAGCGGATGGCCGGCGCCACCTCGGGGCGCAGGACCACCACCGCCTCGCCGTACATGGCCCCGTTCTTGGTGGCACCGAAGGTGAACAGATCGACCCCGGTGTCGCGCAGCATGGTGCGGGCGCTGTCCCCAGTGGCAGCGAGGGCGTTGCCCAACCGTGCCCCGTCGAGGTGCAGCACCATGTCGGCGGCGTGCGCAGCGTCGGCCAGCGCAGCCAGTTCGTCGGCGGTGTAGACGGTGCCCACCTCGGTGGTCTGGCTGACCGAGACCACCGCCGGTTGGGGGTGGTGGGGGTCGCCCCGCCAGCCCTGGTAGGTGGTGACGGCGTCGGGCGTGAGCTTGCCGTCGACGGTGGGGACGGCCAAGAGCAGGGCCCCGGTGAAGCGCGTCGGGGCTCCGCACTCGTCGGTGAGGATGTGGGCGCTGTCGGCGCACACCACCGCCTGGTGCGGGGCGAGCACCCCGGCGAGTCCCACCACGTTGGCGCCGGTGCCACCGAAGCAGGCGAGCACCTCGACCGGGACCCCGAGGAGGTCGACCATGGCGTCGGTGAGGGCACGGCTCCACGGGTCGTCCCCGTAGGCGGCAGCCGCCGGCGTGTTGGCGTCGGCCAGTGCGGCCATCACCTCGGGGGCGACGCCGGCGGTGTTGTCGCTGGCGAAGGAGACCACCGGGGGCGGAGGTAGCGCCGGAGGAGAAGCCACGAGGCGGTGCTCAGGCAGGCACCGAGGTGCGCGGATCCCAGCCGACGAGGTCGCTGAGACGCTCGTCGTTCGAGAACATCTCCACCTGGGGGATGTCGTCGAGGCGGAGCACCCGCTGCAGGCGACGCACGGCCAGCTCCTGGTCCCATTCGATGAGCGACACGACGAGCCCCTCGGCCCCGGCGCGCGCCGTGCGACCCGAACGGTGCAGGTACGCCTTGTGGTCTTCGGGCGGATCGGCGTGGATGACCACGTCCACCTCGTTGACGTGGATGCCGCGGGCGGCCACGTCGGTGGCCACCAGCACGGAGCGATCGTTCTCGGTGAAGCGGCGCAGGGCTCGCTCACGTTGGGACTGGGCCAGGTCGCCGTGCAGTGCAGCGGCGGGCACCCCGAGCTCGACGAGTTCGCCGGCGAGACGGTCGCAGGTGCGCTTGGTGCGGCAGAACACGATGACCCGACCGTTGGCCTCGGCGATGGCGTTGATCACCCGGGCCCGGTCCATGCGGTGCACCTTCAGGAACCGGTGCACCATCTCGTCGACGGTGAGGTTCACCTCTTCGACGGAATGCACGACCGGGTCGTCCATGTGGCGCACCAGCGCGGCCACCGCCCCGTCGAGCGTGGCCGAGAACAGCATCATCTGGGCGTTGTCGGGCACGTGGCGCAGCAGCCACTCGACCTGGGGGAGGAACCCGAGGTCGGCCATGCGGTCGGCCTCGTCGATGGCCACCATGCCGATACCATCGAGCACCACCTCGTCGCGTTGGATGAGGTCGATGAGGCGACCCGGGGTGGCCACCACGATGTCGGCGCCGTTGCGCACGGCGTCGATCTGGGCGTCCATGGAGGCGCCGCCGTAGACAACGGCCACTGTGCGGTCGACGGCGTCGGCCAACGGCTCGAGGTCGCTGGCGATCTGCAGCGCCAACTCACGCGCCGGTGCCAGCACCAAGGCGGCCGGGGTGCGGGGCCGCCCCCGTTCGCCGCGCGCCAGGATGGGCAGACCGAAGGCGAGTGTCTTGCCGGAGCCGGTCTTGGCCTTACCGGTCACGTCACGGCCGGCGAGGGCGTCGGGCAGGGCCATGGCCTGGATGGGGAAGGGAGTGGTGATACCGGCCTCGGTGAGGGCGCGGTCGAGCGAGCTGGGCAGGCCCAGGTCGGAAAACGTGGTGGTCATTCTTGCCTTTGGATCGAGAGGAACCGTCCCGTGGGGACGGACGGGGGCGGTGTGCCCCACGGATGCCGTGGGGTCGTCTCGTCCACGGCTGCCGCTGCGATCGGCCTCGGGCAGGTCCCGTGCCGGATCGCGCAGAGCCCACGGTAGCAGCACGGCCGTCGGCTCGCGGTACAGCGGTCCCGCGCCGCATCAGAGCACAACAGGCAACCTCCGCACACCACGAGGTGTACCGTCGGGACGCCCGCAACCACAGGAGCACCGCACCATGAGTACCGACCAGCCGGCGACGGCGGCGTCTGCGGGCCCACCGGACGCGTCGACAGCCGAGGAGCACCCGTCGTTGCACCAGCGCATCGGCGGCGTCATGGGGATGATCGCCGGGTTCGTCCCCTGGATCGCCTACTGGGCCATGCTCGGGTCGGTCTCGTTCCACACGGCGGTGCTGGTGGCCTTCGGGTTGGCCGCCGCGGTGTTCCTCGTCGGCCTGCGCCACGGGGTGAAGATCCTCGAGCTCGGCACCATGGCGGTGTTCGCCGCGCTGGTCGCCGTCACGTTCTTGGGCTCCGACGCCTTCCTGGAGCGGTGGATGCAGCCCCTGTCCAACGCCGGGTTGTTCACCATCGCCCTGGTGTCGGTGCTGGTGGGCAAGCCCTTCACCCTGCAGTACGCCGAGGACGCCGTCACGCCCGACGTGGCCGCCGGGCCGGGGTTCATCTACCTCAACAGCGTCATCACCTGGATCTGGGTGGGGGCGTTCGGGATCATGACGGCGTCGTCGACCATCCCGCCCATCGTGCAGGGCGACGCCACCTTCCGCGACGGCGGCTCGACGCTGTCCATCGTCTGCTACTGGGTGATCCCGTTCACCGTGTTGGGCATGGCCGGGCTGGTGTCGTCGAAGTTGCCCGACCTGTTCGTGAGCCGCATGGCCGGCCTGCCCGACGTCGACCCTCCTGCGCCCGAGGCGCCGCTGCCCACCGACCGCTCGGCCGACCGGCCACAGGTGGACGGCGCGCGTCTCGAGGTACTGCCCGACGACGGCCTCCTCGACGACCCCTTCGCCGTGCGGGCCCGGGCACTCCCACCCGGGACACAGGCCGAGTTGACCACCACCGCAGTCGACGCTGCCGGACACCGCTGGACGGCCACGGCCAGCTTCGAGGTGGGTGACGACGGCACCCTCGACACCACCACGTCGCAACCTCGGTCGGGCGACTGGAGCGACCCCGATCCCGCGGCGCCGCTGTGGGCCATGCGCTTCGCCACCGCCGGGGTGGTGCCCGACTTGTTCCTGCCACCCCCGTCGCCGTGGGCGGTGGACGTCAGTCTGGCGGTGCGTGGCGGTCCGACACTCACCCGCACGGCGTTGCGTCGACCGACGAACAGCCACGTGCAGGTCCGCGACGTGCCCGGCGACGGCTTCGCCGCCCGCCTGTGGCTACCCGCCGAGAACGCTGCCGGAGGCGGCGGAGGTGTGCCTGGCGTCGTCCTGTTCCCCGGCTCCGAGGGCGGGCTCGACTCCCAGGCTGCCACTGCTGGTCTCCTGGCATCCCACGGCTACGCCGCCATGGTGGCCTGCGTCCACGGGGCGCCGGACCTGCCCGAGGCACTCGTCGAGATCCCCCTCGAGCGGTTCGTCGCCGCCGCGCAGGCGCTGGTCGCGCAGCCGGAGGTCGACGGCGGACGCGTGGCAGCCATGGCCATCTCGAAGGGCTCCGAAGGGCTCCTCGCCGCTGCGTCGATGCTCAACGGCTTCCCGGCCGCTGCGTTGGTGGCGGTGTCACCGTCGTCGGTGCTGTGGCAGGCCATCGGCGACGACGGGGCCGTGCCCGACACCGGCACGTGGACCCTCGGCGGGGAGGCGCTGCCGTTCGTGTCGGCTCACTCCGAGGCGCTCATGGGAGAGCTCCTGCACAATGCGCTGACCGCCAAGCGGCTGCAACGTCGCCACCAACCGGCGCTCATGCATCTGCGCGCCGGCTACCAGGAGGGCCTGGGCGACACCGACGCGGTGGCTGCCGCGGCGGTGCCCGCCGAGCGGATCGCAGTGCCGGTGCTGTTCGCTGGCGGCAGCGACGACCAGGTGTGGCCGTCGCCCGCCATGATCGATGCCCTGTCCAGCCGACGAGCCGATGCCGGCGTGGACCGAGGCGACGAGCGTCAGGTGTACGACGGCGCCGGCCACCTGCTGCGCTTCCCGCACCTGCCCGCCGACGTGTCGTGGACCGGGGGTATCGCCCTCGGTGGCACCCCGGCCGGTACCGCGGCGGCACAAGCCGACTTCAGGCCGCGGGTGCTGGCCTTCTTGGGGCGCACGCTCGGAGTCTGACCGTGACGATGTCTCCCCGAGGTGTGCACGCGTCCCACGGAGTCGCCGTGTCGCCGTCTCGCCGTGGCGCTGGTGAGCAGCGAACGGCTCGGTCAGCTCACAGCGTGTTCTTGTAGACCTTGCCACCCTTGACGATGAGCCGGAGGTTGGTGTCGGGGTCGGCGAAGGGTGACAGATCGGTGGTGGGGTCACCGTCCACCAACAGGAAGTCGGCCCAGGCACCTGGTGCGACGACACCCATCGGCGCCTCGGCGTAGGGGTCACGCTTGCCCGCCATGCGGAACAGCTCAGCGTTGGTGGACGTGGCCATGCGCAGCGCGTCGACGGGGTCCATGAATTCCGACAGCCGGGCGAACATCACCGGCTGGTTGGCCGCCTTCTCCGGCTCCATGAGCAGGTCGGTACCGAACGCCGTCTTGACCCCGTGCTTGGCCGCCCACTGGTAGAGGTTGGCGGTGCCGCTGCACACCTCGGCGTTCTTGGCCGTGCGGTCGGGGTCGGGGAAGGAGTGGTCGTGCTCGGCGAACGGCTGGGTGCTGAGCCACACGTTCTTGTCGGCCATGTAGGCCACCGTGTCCTCGTCGACGAGGTGCGCGTGCTCGATGGACCGCACACCGGCGTCCACGGCTCGGCGGACCCCGTCGGTGGTGTAGACGTGCACGGCCACGTAGGTGCCCCAGTCGGCGGCGGCCGCCACGGCGGCATGCACCTCCGGTGGGGTGAACTGCACGGTGTCGAGGCCGTCGTAGAGCGACGACACGCCGCCTCCGGCCATCAGCTTCACCTGTGACGCCCCTTGCTTGAGCTGCTCTCGAACCGCAGCGGTGACACGGTCGGGCCCGTCGGCGATGCGGGTGAAGCCGATGTCCTCGCCGCGTGACGGCACGCCGCCGAGGGCGGTGGCCTGGTCGTAGAGCATGGAGAAGTCGCCGTGGCCGGCGGTCTGGGAGATCAGCGCTCCGCTGGGGTAGATGCGCGGGCCCGGAATCGCACCCTTGTCGATGGCCGACTTGATGCCGAACACGGGACCGCCGACATCGCGGATGGTGGTGAAGCCGCGCAGCAACGTCTGCTCCGCTTCCGCCACGGTCTTGGCGTACAACTCGTCGATGTCGGCGGTCATCATCTCGACGAGTGTGTTGCACGTGCCCATGAGGTGCATGTGAGCGTCGGTGAGGCCGGGCACCAGCACTCGTCCGCCACCGTCGATCACGGTGACGTCGGCTGCCGGCGTGGGCGCGTCGCCGGCGACCTGATCGATGCGGTCCCCGGCTACCACGAGGTGCCCCTCGACGAGGTCGGCGTCAGTGCCGTTGAACACGCGGACGTTGTTGACGATGAGTGTCGGGGGAGGTCCAGCCATGACGGGGAGCATACGGTTCGACAGGAATCACGTGCCGAGCTGGAGCGAGCGTCCCCCAGCCGCACCCGGTACCTCCGCCGGTGCCGTCGACCTCGTGATGAACCTGGGCGCCGCCCCGGTCGAGGCGTCGTCGCCCGTAGCGAGCGGTCACCGAAGAGATCGACCAACGTGTACCCGCCCGACCGTGAATGGGCGGCCGGGGCCGCGCTAGGTTCCGAGGATCGTTACCAACACCCTTCATCATGAAGGAGTCCCCATGGCACTCGACACGTTCTTCCTCTTTGCTGCACAGTACGACGACGAGTCTGACGCCATCGCCGACTACGACGCCGTGCGTGCGCTCTACCTCGACCTCGGGATCATCGACACCTACGACGCTGCGGTCGTCAGCCGCCACGCCGACGGCAAGGTGCACATCGTGAAGAAGGTGGAGGAGCCGACCCGCCACGGGGCCGCCGGCGGCCTGGTGGCCGGCGTGGCCGTGGGTGCACTGGTGGCGCTGTTCCCCGCTGTGGGCATCGGTGCGGGCCTCGTGCTCGGTGGCGCCGCTGGGGCAACTGCCGGTGCGGTAGCCGGGCACGTGGTGGCCGGCATGAGCCGCGGGGATCTCAAGGATCTGGGCGAACTGCTCGACGACGGCACGAGCGGCCTCGTCGTGGTGGCGGCCACCGACGTGGAGGTCAGGGTGGACGAAGCCCTGAACCGGGCCAAGAAGAAGGCCAAGAAGCAGCTCGACAGCGACACCAAGGCGCTGAAGTCGGTCATCGACGAGATGTGAGCGGCGTCGCCGCCAGCGCACCAGCCCCGGGCGGCGTCCGAGTATGCGCCGCGGTCAGGGCACGAAGCGACGGATGACCTCGGCGAGGTCGCCCAACAACTCGCCGTGGACGGTCGTGGTGCGCCACACCATGGCGATGCTGCGCCGGGGCACCGGTTCCGCGAACCGCCGCAGCACGATGTCAGGTGACGGCGGCACGGGTGGACTCACCGCCAGCTCGGGCAACAAGGTGACACCCACCCCTGCCGCCACCATCTGACGAAGGGTCTCGAGGCTGGTGGCCCGGAAGCCGTCGTGCTCCGAGGCGCCGTACAGAGAACACACGGCCAGGGCCTGGTCTCGCAAGCAGTGGCCCTCTTCGAGCAACAGCACCGACTCGTCCACCAGGGCCGACGGCTCGACCGGCGCGTCGTCTGCGGCCAAGGCGTGGTCGGCCGGCACGGCCAAGAGGAAGTCCTCGGTGAACAGCGGTTCCTCGTGAAGGGCGCTGCCCGGCAGCGGGAGGGCCAGGAGCGCCGCGTCGAGACGGCCGTCGCGCAGCCGCTCGAGCAGCACCTCGGTCTTCTCCTCGACGAGCAGCAATTCCAACTTCGGGAAGCGACTGTGGAGCTCGGGGACGACATGGGGGAGCAGGTAGGGGGCCAGGGTGGGGAACAGGCCGAGCCGGATGGTGCCCGAGCCCGGTTCGGCAGCGTGACGGGCGATGGCCCGGATGTCGTCCACCTCGGCCACGATGCTGCGAGCCCGGCGCACCACCGCCTCCCCGGCTGCGGTGAGGGTGATGTGGCGGGGATTGCGCTCCACGAGATCCACGCCGAGTTCTCGTTCGAGCTTGCGGACCTGTGTCGACAGCGTCGGCTGGCTGACGTAGCAGGCCTCAGCGGCCTTACCGAAGTGGCGGTGGTCGGCCACCGCCACCAGGTACTGCAGGTCGCGCAGGTTCACGAGCCGCTGGGCCGACGCACCTAGGCGCCGACGGGTTGTGGGTCGCTGGTGCTCTCCGCGGGCGCCGACGTCCGGATGAGGTGGTCGAACGCGCTGAGCGCAGCGGTGGAACCGGTGCCCATGGCGATGACGATCTGCTTGAAGGGCACGGTGGTGGCGTCGCCGGCAGCGAACACACCCGGCAGCGAGGTGTGGCCCCGTTCGTCGACCACGATCTCGCCCCTGGGCGACAGTTCGACGGCGCCCTCCAACCACTCGGTGTTGGGGAGCAGGCCGATCTGCACGAATACGCCATCGAGCTCGACCTCGTGGGACTCACCGGTCGTGCGGTCGTCGTAGCGCAAGCCGGTCACCTTCTCGCCGTCGCCCACCACCTCGGTGGTGGCCGCGCTGACGATGGAGACGGTGTTGGACAGGCTGGCCAGCTTTCGCTGCAGTACGGCGTCGGCGCGCAGCTGATCGTCGAACTCGATGAGGGTGACGTGCGCCACCACACCGGCGAGGTCGATGGCCGCCTCCACGCCGGAGTTCCCGCCGCCGATGACCGCCACCCGCTTGCCCTTGAACAGCGGGCCGTCGCAGTGTGGGCAGTAGGTGACGCCCTTGTTGCGGTACTCGGCCTCACCGGGTACGCCCATCTGGCGCCAGCGGGCGCCGGTGGAGAGCACCACCGTGCGGGCCTGCACCGAGGCGCCGCTGTCGAGGCGGACAGTTGTCAGCCCACCGTCGTCGGTGGGTGGCTCGAGCGCAGCGGCACGCTGGAGGTTCAGAATGTCGACGTCGTACTCACGGACGTGTTGCTCGAGCGCGGTCACCAGCTTGGGACCCTCGGTGTAGGGCACGGAGATGAAGTTCTCGATGCCCATGGTGTCGAGCACCTGACCGCCGAAACGCTCGGTGACGATGCCGGTGCGGATGCCCTTACGGGCGGCGTAGATGGCAGCCGATGCGCCGGCGGGCCCCCCGCCGACCACCAGCACGTCGTAGGGATCGAGCTCGTCGATGCGGGCGGCTTCGCGCTCCGCAGCGCCGGTGTCGAGGCGCTGGAGGATCTGCTCGAGGCTCATGCGCCCCGAATCGAACAGTTCGCCGTTCAGGTACACCGTGGGCACGGCCATCACCTGGCGATCGTCGACCTCGTCCTGGAAGAGCGCGCCGTCGATGGCAACGTGGCTGACGTGGGGATTGAGCACCGCCAGGGCGTTGAGTGCCTGCACCACGTCGGGGCAGTTCTGGCACGACAGTGACATGTAGGTCTCGAAGTGGAACTCACCTTCGAGCATGGTGGCCTGTTCGGTGGTTGCCTCGTCGATGTTGGGCGGGTGACCGCCGACCTGCAGGAGGGCGAGCACCAGCGAGGTGAACTCGTGGCCCATGGGGATGCCGGCGAAGCGGACCTCCACCTCGGTGCCGCGCTGTCGGATGGCGAAGGACGGACGCCGCTCGTCGTCGTCGGTGCGCACCACCGAGATGTGCTCCGACAGCGCAGCAATCTCGTCGAGCAACTCGGCGAGCTCGCTCGACTTCGGGCTGTCGTCGAGCGAGCTGGCCAGCTCGATCGGCCGGGTGATCTTCGTCAGGTGCGCACGCAGCTGCTCGGTCAGGTTGGCGTCCAACATCGGGGGCCTCCGTGGAGGGTTCGGTGGTGCGCCGCTGTGGGGGCGCAGGGGTGAGTGTCGGTGGACCGCTCGGGGGAGCGGCCGGCGGTGGGTGCGGAGCCGAGGTGGTCGGCCCCGCACCCATCCGGGTGATCAGATCTTGCCGACGAGGTCCAGCGAGGGGGCCAGGGTGTCCTCGCCCTCTTCCCACTTGGCGGGGCACACCTCGTTCGGGTGCTCACGCACGTACTGCGCAGCGCGCACCTTGCGGAGCAGTTCGGCGGCGTTGCGACCGACGCCACCGGCGTTGATCTCCACGATCTGGATCTTGCCGTCGGGGTCGATCACGAAGGTGCCACGGTCGGCGAGACCGTTCTCCTCGATGAGGACCTCGAAGTTGCGGCTGATCTGCCCGGTCGGGTCGCCGATCATCGGGTACTGGAGCTTGCCGATGGTCTCGGAGGTGTCGTGCCAGGCCTTGTGGGTGAAGTGGGTGTCGGTCGACACCGCGTAGATCTCCACGCCCCGCTTGGAGAACTCCTCGTAGTTGTCGGCCAGGTCACCCAGCTCGGTGGGGCACACGAAGGTGAAGTCCGCCGGGTAGAAGAACACCACGGACCACTTGCCTCGCAGGTCTGCATCACTCACGTCGATGAACGACCCGTTGTGATAGGCGGTGGCGTTGAAGGGCTTGACCTCGGTGTTGATCAGGGACATGTGTCAGACCTCTGGGGGTAGTGGTTCGGTATAGCTGACAACTATGACTGTAGCCGATCCCGATAGAAAGACCGAATCGATTGCTTCGATGCCGGCGATAGGTGGCATCGATCGGCAGGGGGCAGGCGGAGGCCGCTGGAGGCAGTCGTTTGCATCGCTCATGTTGGGCGGTGGTGCGCCGATGGTCCCTTCATGGTCTGGGGAGCGGCGGTACGCGGTAGAGCCGCCCGGCGAGGTGTGCCCGTGTGGGCGCTGCTCGTGGCCTTGGCCCTCGCTCCGACGGTGGCGATGGCCGGTTTCGCCTGGCGTGACGTGCAGCGCTCGGCGGACGAGGTCCGCGAGGCGGAGGCTGCTGAACAGCAGGTGCTCCTGGTCCTGGAGTTGCAACGTCTGAACCACGCCGTGCCCATGGAACACGTCCCCTCGCAAGCGCTCGTCGAGGCAGGGGAGTTCGGCCTGTCCGAGGCGCAAGCGGCCGAGGTGCTGGGCTTCGACCTGCGTGAGGAGTTGGCGCGGACACGGGCCGACACCGACCGCCTGCTCGAGGAGCTCTCTCCGGTGTTGCGGGCACGGGCGCCCCTGGTCACAGAGATGGGCGAGGAACTGAGCCTGGCCCGTGGGCTGGTCGACGCTGCCGCAGCGCCAGCCGAGGTGAACCGCGCCTATCTGGCGCTCACCGCCCAGGTGGCCACCGTCGCCCAGCGGGAGACGCTGGCACTGCGTGCCTCGCTCGGTGCGCTCGGCTCCATCGCGGTCGACGACTCCGTTGCACTCCTCGCCGACGCAGTCGACCTGGCCGACGCCGGGATGGATGAGATCTGGGCCTTGGCCGACACGCTGCTCGGCGGCGGTGACCTCACCTCGACCCAGCGCCTGATCGCCGCCGCAGCGCGCTTCGAACGGGCCGAGGCCGCTGTCGCCCGACGTAGTGGCGTCGACGGCATCGACTCCTGGCCGACGCTGCTCGACAGCGCGGGATATCGAGCCATGCGACAAGCCGTCGCCGGCGCCACCGACGGCACGTCACCACTGCAGGCCGATCGTCTCGAAGAAGTCGGGGCCGTCTTCGCCGCCAGCTTCGACCGAGCGGAACGGCTGGCCGACGTGGTGGAAGATGTCGGTGCCGCCACGTCCCGCAACCTGCGGAGCGCGGCATGGGAGGCCGAGCTCAGTCGGCGCCGCACGGCGGCGGCGACCGCCGGGCTGGTGCTGCTCACGTTGGGTCTGGCTGTCGGCGTCTCGCTGGCCATCACCCGTCCGCTCGGTCGCTTGGCATCCGGTGCCCGCGCAGTCAGCGAAGGCAATCTCGACGACGCCACTTTCGGGAGCGGAGGGCCTCGCGAGATCGACGTGGTCTCGGCCGCCCTCGACGAGGTGGTGGTCAACCTCCGGCGGATCGAGGCGCAGGCGGAAGCGCTGGCTCGAGGTGACCTCGAGGACGGCGTGTTGGCCTCCACCGTGCCGAACGCGCTGGGCGAGTCGCTGCATCGATCGGTCGTGCAGCTCTCGCGGTCCATGCGGGCCCAGGAAGACCTGCGGTACCAGCTGTCCCGTCAGGCGGTCATCGACCCGTTGACCCAGCTGCTCAACCGGGCCGGTTCGATCGACGCCATCGAGAAGGCCCTGGCCCGCAGTGAACGGACGGGCCAGCTCGTCGGGCTGCTGTACGTCGACCTCGACGGTTTCAAGCGAACGAACGACGACCACGGCCACTCGGTCGGTGACGAGGTGCTGCGACAGATCGCGATTCGCCTGTCGGAGGTCGTGCGTGCCGGTGACGTCGTCGGACGCCTCGGCGGTGACGAGTTCGTCATCGTGGCCGAGAGCGTGAGTGAGGCCGAGGACATGGTGCGCCTGGGCGAACGCGTGGTGGAGGTGGTGTGCGAGCCGGTCGACGTGGACGGCAGCCGCTCGCAGGTGGGTGCCAGCATCGGCGTTGCCTTCACCACGGGGAGCGAAGGGTCCGCCCTCGACCTGCTGCAACAGGCCGATCATGCTGTGTACCGGGCCAAGCGGAGCGGCCGGCGGCGGGTCGAGGTCTTCGACGACGCCCTGAAGTCGGAGATCGCAGCGCGCGTATCCACCGAGGCGGATCTCCGAACGGCGCTGGTCCGCAACGAGTTGGTGTTGCACTACCAACCGGTGGTGGATGCCCAGACCCTTCAGCTCCGCTCGTTCGAAGCCCTCGTACGGTGGCACCGACCGGGGCACGGCCTGGTGGGCCCGCTGTCGTTCATCTCCGTGGCGGAGTCGAGCGATCTCATCGTCGAGCTGGGCCGCTGGGTACTCGGTGAGGCCGCTGCTCAGATGGCCCGCTGGTCGGGCGAGGACGCGATGCGCGGTGTGGGCATCGCCGTGAACCTCAGCGGGCGGCACTTCCTGCACGCCAGTGTCGTCTCCGATGTCACCGCTGCGCTGGCGGCGGGCGGGTTGGACCCCTCGCTGTTGACGCTGGAGATCACCGAGACCGTGGTGCTGAGCGACAACGTCACCTTGCTCGAGCACGTCGAGGAGCTGCGCTCGATGGGTGTCCGGCTGGCCATCGACGACTTCGGTACGGGGTACACCTCGATGAGCCAGCTCGGGCGGTTGCCCGTGGACGTGCTCAAGATCGACCAGGCCTACGTGGCGGCGATGTCCAACGGCAGTGACCGGTCGGTGGTGGAGTTGACCGTGGGGGTTGGGCACACGTTGGGTCTCGAGCTCATCGCCGAGGGCGTCGAGGAACGAGCGCAGCTCGAGGTGCTCCGTACGCTGGGGTGTGACGCCGTGCAGGGCTTCCTTATCTCACCCCCGCTCGAACCCGACGCCGTTCTCGAGTGGGTGCGGGCCCACGGCTCGCAGGCAGCGCCGATGGTCGACGACATCACCAGCTGACATCGGGCGGCGTCGCATGGCAAGGTCGAGTTGCTGGCGGTGCAGTGCGATGGTGAACGGGGTCAGCTGTGGTCGCTCGTGCGTGGCCCCACCAGCGCAGCGGACACCTCGTCCTCGTCGAGAAGGCTGGCCAGGTACTGGCCGTAGCCGTTCTTTCGCATGCCGTGGGCGATCTCGGCCAGCCGCTCGCGGCTGAGGAAGCCCTTTCGGTAGGCGATCTCCTCGAGACATGCCACCTTGAGTCCCTGACGGGCCTGGATGGTCTCGATGAAGTTGCCGGCTTGGATGAGCGACTCGTGGGTCCCCGTGTCGAGCCAGGCCGTGCCCCGGCCCAGTACCTCGACGTGCAGGTCGTCGTGCTCGAGGTAGACGAGGTTCAGGTCCGTGATCTCCAGTTCACCACGGTCGGACGGCTTCAGGGCCTTGGTGAACTCGACGGCACGCTCGTCGTAGAAGTAGAGACCGGTCACGGCGAAGTTGGACCGCGGCTCGGCCGGCTTCTCCTCGATGCCGACCGCCTTGCCGTGTTCGTCGAACTCCACCACGCCGTAGCGCTCCGGGTCGGCGACGCGATAGCCGAAGACCGTGGCGCCGTGGGTGCGGGCCGCCGCCGACTCGAGCGACTCGGCCAGACCATGCCCGTGGAAGATGTTGTCCCCGAGCGCCAGCGCGGAACGCTCACCGCCGATGAAGTCCTCGCCGATGAGGAGTGCCTGAGCGATGCCGCCCGGCTCGGGTTGGGCGGCATAGGAGATGTCGAGGCCGAGGTCGGCACCGTCGCCGAGCAGTCGCTGGAACAGTGAGGACTCGTCCGGTGTGGTGATGACCAGGATCTCCCGGATGCCCGCCAGCAGGAGCGTGGACAGCGGGTAGTAGATCATCGGCTTGTCGTACACCGGCAGCAACTGCTTCGAGATACCCCGCGTGATGGGGTAGAGCCGGGTGCCGGAGCCCCCGGCCAACACGATGCCCTTCATTACGTCCTCGTTCCTGGTGTGCGGCGCGGTGGCCTGATCGGTGCTGCGGTCGGCGATGGTACACCCCGGCTCAGACGGTCCGGTCGAGAACGGTTGACCTCCGACGGGAACCAGCCGTCCCTTCGTAGGTCCGTTCGTAGCACCCTTCGTAGTACGATGCTACGCTACGTCGGTGGCCAGCCCTGCACCCACTGACGTGCTCCTCGCCCTGCTGGGAAGCCATGGCGGTGAACCGGTGTCGGGCGAGCAACTCCTGGAGCGGCTGTCCGGTGCGGGTCGGCCCACGCGGGCATCCAAGGTGCTGGTGACGTTGCTGGGCCTCGAGACCGCTGGCCTCGTGGGTGTCGACCGCTCTGATGGCTACTGCTTCTGGCTCACCGACGAGGGCACCTCAGCCGCGTACGCCGCCGGCCACGGCGAGGCGGTGGCCGCCACGGTGTTCATGGTGGACCTCGTCGGGTTCACCGCCTTCACCGAGACGGCTGGGGACGATGCCGCCCAGCACGCGGCGACCGCGCTCACCCGCCTGACGGCCGAGGCCGTACGCGGCAGTGGAGGGAGGGTGGTCAAGTCGCTCGGTGACGGTGTGCTCGGGCTGATGGCGCCCGAAGCGGATCCGGTCGAGCCGCTGCAAGCCATCCACCGGCGCATGCAGGGCAACGGTGCGGCTCGCTGGTCCTTGCGCGCCGCAGCCCATCGCGGTCGCCCGGTGAGCCACGGCGACGACATCTTCGGCGCCGACGTGAACCTGGTGTCGCGGCTCTGCGCGGCGGCGGCACCGGACGAACTGGTGCTCACCTGTCCGACCGAGGCGGGTGCTGAACAGGTCGTGCTGCGAGGCGTGGCCAACCCGGTGGCGGTCGCTCGCGTGCCCCTCGTAGCGGAGACGGCGCTGTGACCCGGGTCTTCCGCAACGGCGAACTCCAGCGTGCCGTGCTCGAGGTCCTCGCCGAGGACGGGCCCCAACACGGCTACGCCATCCTCCGGTCCCTGTCCGAACGCCTCGACGGGCGGTGGCGAGCCAGCCCCGGAGCCGTCTACCCGGCGCTGCTCGGCCTGCAGGACGCCGGCTTGATCGAGGCCGAGATGGTGGACGGGACACGCACGTACTCGCTCTCGGGTGCAGGCCGTCGGGCCGCCGGCGCGGCCGTAGGGGTCGTGGAGCAGGTTCGTGCGCGGGCCGCTCGGGCACTGCCCGTCGAGCCCTCGGCCGGCGTGCGCGGGCCGACCGCCGCTCCCCGGACGCTGCCCGGGCCACATCAGGACGAATAGCCACCGGCGACGGTGGGGTCCGTGCTGGTCGATTTAGCGGCCCGCCGTCGCGACCCCGA
>JAFIEP010000050.1 GCA_020832495.1 Acidimicrobiia bacterium
GCGGGGGGCGTGGTGGGTGGTGGGGGTGGTGGTGGGGGGTCGGGGGGGGGGCCCGGCGCCCTAATTGGTGGTGGTGCGGGGGGCGCCCGCCGGGACCGGCGCCGGCGAGGCAGGAACCGAACCCGACGCCCTCGCGGCCACGGATGTCGGCGTGGCCGCCGTGGCGCTCCTCGACGAGGTGGTGGCGGCCCACGGGGGTGAGCCCCGATCCAGCCAACGTCAGCTCGGCGGGGCGATCGGCGACGCCTTGACCGACGGTCACCACCTGTTCTGTGAAGCGCCGACGGGCGTGGGCAAGACTTTCGCCGCCACCAGCGCAGCGCTCGCCTGGCTGGCGGCCAGCGACCGCTCTGCCCAGCCCATCGTCGACGCCACCGTCGACGCCGGACCAGGCGACGAGTTCGACGACCCACGCGGCGACTGGGACGCCGGACCGGGCGACGAGTGGGACGACGGCCCCTCCGACACCGATGACGACGGCCGACCGCGGCGGGTGGTGATCGCCACGGCCACCTTGGCGCTGCAGGACCAACTGGTCGACGACGACCTCCCCCACGTGGCCAAGGTCGCTGCCGGCGGCGGCACCCCACTCCGGGTGGGCGTGTTGAAGGGCCGCAGCAACTACCTGTGCCTGGCTCGGGCCGACGAGCAGGCCGGGTCGCTGTTCGAGGACGACCGGGCCCTCGCCGAGTCGCTGGTCAAGGCGGCGGCCAAACGCCGGGATGGGCAGCGGGCCAGCCTGCCCACCACCGACGACGAAGCCTGGCGCCGGCTGTCGGTCACCAGCGACGAGTGTCCCGGGTCGGCGAAGTGCAGCCGCGGCGGCGACTGCTGGGCCGAGTGGGCTCGTCGGGAAGCGGAACGCTGCCGGGTCCTGGTGGTGAACCAGGCCCTCTACGCCGCCCATCTGTTGTCGGGCGAGGTGGTGCTCCCCGAGCACGACGCCGTCATCATCGACGAGGCCCACGCCCTGGCCGACACCATGGTGAATGCCGCCTCGGTCACGGTGAGCCCCGCCCGACTGCGCGCCGTGGAACGCCTGGCCGGACGCTGGGCCTCGAAGGACGTGGCCGAGGCGCTGAAGACAGCCGCCGACGGGTTGGCCGACGCCCTCGAGGGGGTCGACGGTGTGGTCGACCCGGCCAGCGACGACCTGGCCGTCCACCTGGCGGCGGCGGCCAAGGCAGCCAAGGCGGTGGCGAGCGCCGCCGCCGACGAGGAGAGCGACGACGAGGCCGCTCGCGACGCCGCCCAAGCCGCGGCGCTGGCGGGTGACCTGGCGCTCCTGGCCACCCCTGACGAGAACCGCGTGAGCTGGACCGAGCGGGACGGTCCGTTGCGCAGCGCCCCGGTGGAACCGGCGCCACTGCTCGACGATGTGTTGTGGCCGGGCAAGACGGTGGTGGCCATGTCGGCCACCCTGCGCAACGCCGACGCTGCCGGCCGACCAACCTTCGCCGGCATCCTGACCAGCACCGGCGCACCGGCTGACACCCGCACCCTGGCCGTCGACTCGCCGTTCGACTTCCGCACCCAGGCCATGCTGTACGTCCCCAAGGGGCGGATCCCCTCACCCCGTCAAGACGGCTGGTTGGACGGCGTGGCCGACGAGTTGTGGCATCTCGTCGACGCCGCCGGAGGACGCACCCTGGCGCTGTTCACCTCGCGGGCCGCCACCGAGCGGGTGGCCGAGGACCTGCGGCGACGGATTCCCGACGGCAGCCCCCTCGAGGTGCTGACGCAGTGGGACGGGCCGCGCCACCTGCTGGTGGGGGCACTCCGCCGCCGACGCACGGTGGTGCTGTGCGCCACCCGGTCGTTCTGGACGGGTATCGACATCCCGGGCGACGCCTGCGTGGTGGTGGCCATCGACCGCCTGCCTTTCCCCCGCCCCGACGACCCGCTGATCTCGGCTCGGCGGCAACGGGCGACCGACCGGGGCGAGCGGTCGTTCGAGACCGTCGACCTGCCCATGGCGGCGCTGCAACTGGCCCAGGGGGCTGGGCGTCTCATCCGCAGCCACGACGATCGAGGGGTGGTGGCCGTGCTCGACACCCGGCTGGCCACCTCGTCGTGGCGGCGACGGTTGTTGGGCGCGCTCCCACCGCTGAAGCGCAGCATCGACCCCGACGAGGTCGCCGCCTTCCTGCGGGAGTCCTGAGCGGAGAGGTCGCTCGGCGAAAGTTCTGGCCCGACGCCTCCCGGTGGGCCACGATGGCACCGTGACCGCAACGATCCCCGCCGACGGCGTCCCCGCAGCGTCCCATCGCACCCGGGACCAGATGGACGCGCAGCTCGACCACATCCGCGCAGCGCCGGCTGACCAAGGGGTCCTCCGCCTGGTGGCCGTCCGGCCCGAGGTCGACCAGCGGGCCACCCCGGCCGAAACACGGCTGACCCTGGCGAACGGTGTGGAGGGCGACTCGTGGCGGGGTCGCGGCGACCGTCGCACCGAGGACGGCAGCGCCAATGTCGACAAGCAGTTGACGCTCATGAACGCGCGCGTCATCGAGGCCATCGCCGGCGCACCCGATGCCTGGCCGGCCGCCGGTGACCAACTGTTCGTCGACCTCGACCTGTCGCACGCCAACCTGCCGGCCGGCTCCCGGCTGCGCATCGGCGAGGCCGTGGTGGAGATCTCGGCCCACCCCCACAACGGGTGCGCCAAGTTCGCCCGACGCTATGGCGAGGAGGCCGTGCGTTTCGTGAACTCCGACGAGGGCAAGCCCCTCCGCCTGCGCGGAGCCAACGCCCGGGTGGTCACCGAGGGCACCATCCGCGTGGGCGACGAGGTCGAGGTGCTGTCGCGGGGCTGAGGCGAGGGCGTACCACCATCACAGCGTCGGCCCACTGGTGGTCCGGGCACCCGTGCCGAGATCGACCTCCAGCGCCCACGGTCCGTCGGCGATGCGCACCGCCGTGTCCCCGTGGGCCAGCTCGCACCACGGTGTGGCGAAGCGCAGCGCCGAGAGATCCGCCTCGTCGGGCGAGGACGCCACGTCGCCGTCGACCCGCAGCACCCCGCTGGGATCGAGGTCCACCACACCGAGCGAGGGCGACCAGTAGCGGACGTCGAACCCGCCGTGGGCCCCCTGGTAGGGGACGCCACGGGCTTGCTCGTCCGCAAGCGGGTGTTCCACCACCTCGGGCACGGTGGTGATCAACGATGCGACGAAGTCCTCGAAGGAGCCGGACTGGTCGCGATCGCCCACCTCACAGATCCACACGTTGGCCGCACCACCCTCGGCCACCAGGTCGAACGGCGTCTGCAGGCCGTCGGTGAACACTCGCTCGGGGTCGTGCCGGCGCCACCGCACCGGGCGCCAGGACCACAGGGCCACGAACGCACCGCGTCGACGCCCGAACGTCCACCGGTCGTGGGAGCGCACCTCGTCGAAGCGTTCGGTCGGGAACCACGCATGTGTCTCGGGTAGGTAGCGGAACCCCTCGAGACCCTCCACGGTGGGCGAGGCGTAGGCCGGCTGGTAGCAGCACACCACCACGTTGCGGTGCTGCACCGACAGCGGATGGGTGGCCGTGCCCGTCCAATAGTGATCGGCGGGGTCCCACCCGTCGGGGTCCTCGAATGGGGCGTTGGCCGGGTGGGTGGTGAACACGGTCGCACCTTCGTCGAGGGTGGCCTGCCAGGTGTGGTGCTGATAGCCGGCTCGACCCGGCAGGTAGCGCTGCGCGTTGGCCAGCGACACGTGCGGGGTGCGCCAGCACACGGTGTCGACCTCGGTGAGGAGCCCCGACGCGATGAACGCCCGCAGGTCGTAGGCCAGGCGACGCCCCACCTCGGGGTCGCCTCCAGTGACCTCCCGCAGGCCACGCGCCGGGGCGAACAGGTCGATGTCCCACAAGCCGAAGGTGTCCATGGTGGCCATGGTGAGCGGCACCACCTGCCACAGGGCCATGGCGTCGCGATCCCACCAGAAGGCCAACAGGCCGGGGTCGTCGTAGCCCCAGCCGTCGCGATGCATCGGCCCGGTGTGGAACGGCTCGTCGAGCGGCAGGCGGAGCCCGTTGCGTTGGCAGGACCACGACTCGGCGTCGCCGGTGGCCACCCGTCGCAGCACTTCCGCCGGTCGCCACCGTTGCGCCCGCGCCACCAGGGTGCCGCTCTCGTTGCGGGGCAGCAGCGACACGGTGTCGTCCTCGGGCGCCCGCCACGGCGCGCTGGTGTCGTCGAAGCAGAGCTTCATGGCGGCGAACGTCGGCTGGTCGACGCCACGCGACTTGTCCTTCATGTAGGACCGGCCGTGGCTGGCCCCGAAGGTGCCGTCATGACAGTGGATGGCCATGTCGAACACGAACAGGTCCAGAAAGGCTGCGGCTCGCCCGACGAGTGCGGCGTCCGTCCCGAACTCCACCAGCGTGATGAGCGCGGCCAGGTCCTTGGCGTAGTAGTCGTCGGAGTGCCATTCGGTGAAGCCGTACAGCGCCTTCTCGTCGAACCAGTCGTGCAGGCGCTCCGCGCCCCGCGCTCCGTGGAACGCCCCCGGCCGACCGGTGCGAGTGAACTCGACATCGGGAAAGGTCGCCCCACAGAGGTGTTCGGTGACCCCGAAGAGCAGGCGATGGTTCTCCGACCAGTACCAGCGTTGGTCGACGATCCCCTGGGGGGCGGGATCGGTGTACCAGTGGCGGAACGACACCATGCGGTCCTCGATCGCGCCGGCCAGTTGCTGCGGCAGGGCGTCGGGATAGCCGAGTCGGAGGCTGAGCAGACGGATCATGTCGAAGTCCGCGCAGTCGAGCCAGTCGTCGATACGACGGAACCACGACTCGGCCACCTCCGGCGCCTCGAGGTCGGCCAGCGGCACCTCCCAGGTCTCGTCGCGCCGGCGCCGCTCGAGATGGTCGATCACGTTCAGTGGTGAGCGGGGCTCCCAAACGCTGGTGGCATGCGCCAGGTAGGCGTCCTGGCGAGCCGACCACCACGCGGCATCAACCAGACCGGTGTCGTCGTCGCAAGCCAACGGGCTGGGGCCGTTGGCCGGCGACTCACGGACACTCGAGGTCTGACCCGCCATCTCGTCGGAGCACTTCGTGGGGTCGGACATCGCCACATTGTGACGCTGGATGATCGGCGGCGCTCACCGACGTCGCCCGGCGACGGCACACCACGCCGATGGGGGCAGCTCAATGCTGCGCATCACCGAGAGTGAAGGACTTCACCGCGGTGGGTGGTGGGCGTTGTGGAGCTGATCGAACGCGTGTACCCTTTCGGTGTGGCTTCGTTCGCTGACTCCGACAGCTTCCACAGCGCCGGCGCCGACGGTGCTGCGGGCGCTGGCGATGCTGGTGCTGCGGGCGCTGCTGGTGCTGAGGGTGCTGCTGGTGCTGGCGGTTGTTCGGGGGGGTTGGCGGGTGTGGTGTCGGGGCTGGTCGGGTCGGTCGATGCGCTGGTGGGTGCGTGTGACACCACCGAGTTGGCCGCCACGCCCGACTCGGTGGTGGGCGACGCCGCAGTGGCGGTGGGTTCTGAACTGTCACGGCTG
>JAFIEP010000051.1 GCA_020832495.1 Acidimicrobiia bacterium
ACGGGGGCGGTGGGCGGGTTTGGTAGCGGGCGGGTGGCCTGTCTGGGCTCCTCGGCTCGTTGGGCGTGCATGACCCGGGGGGCGGCCCGTTTGCCCAGCCCCTCGTCTCATCGGTCAGGCGTTGATCCTGAGTGGATCAGGCCCCGCTGATGGCGTCGCTGACCTCTTCGAACTTCTCGGAAGCGGCTTCACCGAGGAACGTGACGGCGGCGATGCACACCACGGCGATGAGGGCCACGAGGAGCGCGTACTCCACGAGCGAAGCACCACGGTCGGTCGAGGTGCGGGCCTGCAGCCAGGCGCTGGCGAAATCAAGGCTGGTCATGTTGAAAGTCTCCCTGAGTTGTATCTGATTTCCCGCCCCCCGGATGGTGAGCGAGTGTTTCCTGCCACAGTAAGTATCGTCGTGGGCCGGAAAACCTTGAATAGGAATTTCGGCTCAATTGATCGGCTGTGGTCGGAACGCCGCGACAGTAGCAGGGTCTCGCAATGCGGGACGGTCATCAGTCACAGGACGTGGCGATGGCGTCCCCACCACATGTGGCGGGGACAGCGCCGCTGCGGTCGCGAGCGCTCGGTCAGTCCAGTCGCACGATGCCCATGCGGACTGCCTGGAGCACTGCCTGGGTCCGGTCACGGGCGTCGAGCTTCTGATAGATGGACGCCAAATGGTTCTTGACCGTCTTCTGACTGATGAAGAGTCGTTCTGCGACCTCACCGGTCGAGCAGCCGTCGGCGATGAGCTGCAGCACCTCTTCTTCGCGCTTGGTGATGATGCGCTCTTCCTCTGGTCCGGGCTGCTGGTCGAGCTTTCGGACCTCGTCGAGCATCGAGGCCGCCAACTGGGGCGACAGCGCCGTCTCGCCGCTGGCAGCCATGCGCACGGCCGATGCGATTTCTGTGGTCGAGCAGTCCTTCACCAGGTAGCCGCTGGCACCGGCTCGGATGGCAGCAGCCAGCACCTCCTGGTCGGCGTGCATGGTCAGCATGACGATGCGCACCTCTGGCATGGCCTGGCGGATGTGTCGGGTGGCCTCGACGCCATCGACCTCGGGCATGGTGATGTCCATGAGCACCACGTCGGGCACCAGTTCTTCCGCGAGCTGGATGGCCTCGTCGCCGTCGCGTGCCTCGCCGACCACGTCGAAGCCCTGGTCGGTCATCGACCGACGGAGTCCTTCGCGGAGCATGCGGTGGTCATCGGCGAGGAGGAGGCGGATGGTCACAACGAGATCCCCTGGTTCTGGTGTGGACACCGACAGCTTGAGTTCCTACCGGTGGTGGGAGCCTACCCCTTGACGCCGCCGGAGGGGGGCGACGGTGCCACAGCGACGGCGTCGGAGCCGTCCCGGGAACCGACACGGGCAGGTGAGCTCAGAGCAGGTCGTCGGAGCCGTCCTCGGGGCGGACGAGCGTGCAGCGGATGCGGGTGCCCTGGCCTGGTTCACTGACCACGTCGAGGGTGGCGCCGATGCTCGAGGCTCGCTCACGCATACCCATCATGCCGTAGCTGTCGAGACGACCGGCCTTGCCGATCGGGAAGCCGACGCCGTTGTCCGTGATGTCCAGGACAGCGGAGTGACCGTTGCAACGCCACAGCACCCGAACGCGGCTGGCCTTGGCGTGGCGCTCGACGTTGGTGATCGACTCCTGGGCGATGCGCCACATCTCGCGCTCCTGCAACAGCGGTAGCCGCCCCCCTCTGTCGAGGTGGAGTTCGATCTCGAGGTCGGATCGCTCCCGAACCCGGCTGGCGAACTGCTCGATGACGGTGGGCAGGTCCTGGTTGTCGGAGACGTCGGTGCGCAGGTCGTAGAGCGTGTCGCGGACCTCGCGGATGACCCCGCGGACGTCGTCGCGTAGCTGATCGAGTGCATCGCCGAGGTCGTTGCCCTGTTCTTGTTGACCGATGATCCGATCCAGCTCGAATGCCAGGTAGGCGAGGGACTGGCCGATCCGGTCGTGCAGGTCGCGAGCGATCCGGGTGCGCTCCTCGTCGGCCCCCACCGTGCGCAGCCGGGAGAACCACCGAGCGTTGTCGATGGCCAGGGCCACGGTCTCGACGAAGCCCTTCATGAGGTCGAGTTCACGGGTGCGGTAGCGGCCGGGTTGTCCGTGCTCGACGGCCATGAGCCCGATGACCGAGCCGCGTGCCTCGAGCACGGCGTAGATGCCCGAACTGGCCTTGGCGGCGAGTCCCTGCTCGTTTCGGTCGAGCAGGGAGGGGACGCACACGACGGTCTTGTCGGTCATGGCCCGCCGGAGGGCCGGGGGCAACTCCTGGTCCGTTCGGCGGGAGGGAATGCGGGCACCCTCCTTGGCGGCGAGTTCCCAGGATCCGTCGGCGTCGTTGCGGAGGAGGACGGCGGCGTACTCGAGGTCGAAGAGGCCTCGGAGGCGGCTGATGGTGGTGTCGAGCACGTCGCCGAGGTCGAGTGAGGCCGGCAGTGTCTGGGTCACTCGGTGGAGCGAGAACAAGAGGGCGTTGGCATCTGCCAGCCGACCGAGGCGATCGAGCGCCAGCGTGCGTTGGCGATCGACCTCGCCGGAGATGCGGCGGGCGTAGCCGGCGACGACGCCGACGAGTACCAGCACCACTGTCCACTGCGAGGAGATGCGGAGCGTCGTGAGATCGGGCCGGTCGAGGATGTAGGGAATGGAGACGGCCAGCGAGGCAGCCAGCGCGATGCGCAGCGCGAAGCCGAACCCGCGGGCGAAGCCGGCCACCACGATGGCGTCGGCCAGCGAGACGGTGAACGGGGATCCCCAGCCACCGGTGGCCAGCACCAAGAGGGCGTGGGCGGCGACCTCGAAGATGACGGCCGCCAAGCTCGCCATGGTGCCCGTGTAGCGGACCGGCCTGGCGGTCCTGATGATGGTGTAGGTGATGAGCAGGCCACCACCCACGTAGAGAACGGTTCGGTCGGCAGTCTGGTCGACCAGGATCAGACCGATGGCGGTGACCGTGGTGATCCAGCGCAGCGCAAGAATGGCCGGAGCGAACGTGGCGGTTCGATCGACGGTCATCGGCACGGCGTCGGCGGCTGCGGAACCGTCGGTGGAGGTCAACGCCCGGCGGAGGCGCTCGAGGGGTTGGGCGCGCTCGTTGTCGGACTCCCCGGCTCCGACGTCGATCTGATCCTGCAGTCGCTCCACGTCTCTCATCATCGGTCGTCAGAGTCGCCGGTTGACGTCTTGACGCTAGCCCGCCCACGCTGGCGCGACCCGATCGCTCCTTCGAACGGTCCGTCGGGACCCGGTGACGGCCCCTCGGACGGTGGCTGCTACCGTCATTTGGTGAGATTCGTGGGGTTGACCGGGGGGATGGGATCGGGGAAGTCCACGGTCTCGGCCATGCTCGAAGAGCGCGGCGCTGTGCTGGTCGACGCTGATCGTATTACTCGCGAACTGCAGCAGCCGGGTACCGCAGTCTTCGACGCCATCCGCGAGCGGTTCGGCCCACAGGTGATCGCGGCCGACGGCACGCTCGACCGTCAGGCACTCGCCGACGTGGTGTTCACCGATCCCGACGAGTTGGCTGCGCTCAACGCCATCGTTCACCCCGCAGTGGGCGAGGAGATCGCCCGTCGCCTCGGCGAGTTGACCACGGACACGACCGCCGAGAGTGCGCGGCCGGTCATCTTGGACATCCCGCTGCTCGTCGAGTCCGGCAGATGGGATCTCGACGCCCTCGTGGTGGTCGACTGTGACCCCGAGCTCGCGGTGGAGCGGTTGGCGACCGGTCGTGGCGTTGCTCCCGAGGACGCCCGGGCTCGGATGGCCACACAGGCCAGTCGATCCGAGCGCCTGGCCAAGGCCGACCGTGTGGTGCACAACGACGGCGACCTCGCCGACCTCGAAGGACAGGTCGATGCGCTGTGGACGTGGCTCACTTTGTCCTGACGTCGGGTCAGCGGGACGACAAGCCCAGACGGCGGCTCAGGTCGCTCCGCAGCACGCCATCGGGGTCGAGCATCGCCCGGGCCGCCCGCCACTCGTCGAGGCGGGGGTACATGACGGGGACCAGGGCCGGGTCCAGTCGGGAGTCCTTGGCCAGGTAGACGCGCCCGCCTGCCTCGGCCACGGTGCGGTCCAAGCTGTCGAGCAGTGGTCCCAACCCGGCCAGCCCCGCCGGGATGTCGAGCGCCAGCGTCCAGCCCTCGTCGGGGAACGACAACGGGCCACGATTGGCCGGCCCGAAGCGCTTCAGCACGGCGAGGAACGAGGTGCACCCGGCGGCCGACAGCCGCTCGACGATCCTGCGGAGCTCCGTCGTCCGTTCGAGCGGCAGGACGAACTGCCACTGCAGGAAGCCGCGCGTGCCGTACATCCGGTTCCAGCCTTGCACCATGTCGAGCGGGTGGAAGAAGGCGCTGATGCTCTGTAGCTCGTCGGTGCGGTGCTCAGGCGCCCTGCGGAACCACAACTCGTTGAACGCCCGCACACTGAGCCGGTTGAGGAGCCCCGGCGGTACCCAAGGGGGTGCCATGACGATCTCGCGTGGATCGAAGGCCAGGGGGTCGGCACCGGTGGGGTCGAGTTCGTCTGCCCGGGCGAACCGGCCGCGCGTGAGGACCGACCGTCCCATCGCCCCGCCGGTGGCCATGAGGTCGATCCAGGCCACCGAGTAGTCGTAGAGGTGGTCGCGTTCGGTCATGCGGGCGAGTGCATCGCCGAGGTCCGACGCACGTTCGGTGTCGACCACCAGGCTGCTCGTCTCGATCGACGGGCAGGTGAAGGTGGCGTCCACCACCGTCCCGGTGAGGCCCATGCCGCCGGCGGTCGCCCAGAAGGCGTCGTCATCGGGTACCACGTTGCGCAGCGTGCCGTCGGGCGTGAGCAGGTGCAGCGAGCGCACGTGGTTGCACCAGGACCCCACCCGATGGTGGTTCTTGCCGTGGATGTCCGCAGCGATGGCGCCGCCCACGGTCACGTGGCGGGTGCCCGGCGTCACCGGGACGAAGAATCCTCTCGGCACGAGGATGCGCATCAAGGTGTCGAGACTGACGCCGCCGCCAGCGGTCACGGTGCCCGAGGTCGGATCGAGGTCCACCTCGTGGACACCGGTGGTGGCCACCACCCGGCCGCCAGCGTTCTGGGCAGCGTCCCCGTAGCTGCGCCCCAGGCCGCGGGCAATGAGGCCGCGAGCCGGAGGGGCGTCCATGGATGCCAGAAGTTCCCG
>JAFIEP010000060.1 GCA_020832495.1 Acidimicrobiia bacterium
CCGGGCGGGCCCGCGTGCCCCCACCCCCCCCCCGCCTTTGGCGCCCTCCCCCGCGCCCCGCCCCGCTGCGCCCTGAACCTGGCACGGGGCTCCCGGGCCGGGCCGGCCGCCCGGGCGGGCCGGGTGCCGCCACCTCGCTCAGAACATCTTCGCTTGGCCGAAGACTGCTCGCACCCGCTCCTCGAAGTGCTCGAGGGGCGGCGTGGGGTAGTCAGGGTCGAAGCTGGTCTGGTCCCAGTCGTCGGCGAAGCGAGCTGCCAACTCGAACTGTTCGGGGGTGAGCGCCTCGCGGTGCTTCTCGCGGGCATCGGCATCACCACCGAAGTGGTGGTAGTAGTGCTGACCCTGGAAGTCCTGGTGGACGCGGATCATCTGGAAGACGTCCTCGCTCACGTAGGGGCGCAGGATCTCCGCGGCGATGGCAGGGTGGTTGGGGACGCTGATGGCCTTGCCGATGTCGTGGCAGAGCGCAGCGACGACCACCTCGTCGTCGGCACCGTCGGCTTCGGCCCGGGCCGCCGTCTGGAGACCATGGGTGAGTTGGTCGGTGATGAAGCCGTCGCTGATCGACCCCAGGCTCCGCAGGAGATCCAGGATCACCTCCGGCACCCGGGACTGATTGGCTGCCGTCTCCCGACCGATGATCATCCAGTCGTCGAGGGTCGACTCGTCCATCCTGGTGAAGGTGGCTCGCTCGTCGATGGTGTCTGTCATGGCTGCTCCTCTCGCACGCTGCAGCCACTCTACCTGTCGGGGAGTCGCCGGTGGAGTGGACCAACTGTGCGAAAAATGTGGTCATCTCCACGCTCGTTCCGCCGATGGAGCGGTGTGGAGGGTGACAGCGCGGGCACGTCGGACAACGTGGACACGGAGACGCCCGCCGGGGACGACAGCGCCCCGGCGGAGTGGCACATCGAGCGGGCCGTGCTCAACGAGTCCGTCGAGGGACGTGAGATCGCCAACGGCTTCGTGCGGATCTTCGGGGCGTTCGTCACCAACGAGGTCCGCCCCCTCCTGCGGCACGTGGCCGACGAAGGCGGGGAACCACAACTCCTCATGAACGGCTTGGCCGAGTTGTTGCGTGCCACGGCCGAACAGATCGAGTTCCCGGTTGATCATCCGCGGGCGGGCTCGCCCCGAGTAGGAAAGTGAGCGCTTGATGGAGCGTTGGTGGTTTCACATGATCGCCGGACCGGACGGGTCCGAGGCACAGATTCGGATCGTGCTGCGTTCCGGCGACGACGAGTCGGCCTATCCCACCGTGCAGGTGGCCGTCGACGGCACCGAGGTGCCCACCGACGACGCTCCCATCGACTACGAAGCACCCGAGTGGAAGGCGAAGCAGATCTTCGCCGCCGGGGGCGGTGGCGGCGACGATGCCTGGGAGTCGCTCAAGGATCGTCTGCGCGATGAGGCCGACGCCTAGCGGAGCGGCGTCCCAGCGGCCATAATCGGTGACGTAGGGACGTCAGCGACCGCTGGCGTCAGGGCGGTCGCTCGAGAGCGCCGGCACCTCGTGCCGTTCTGGGAGTTGTGATGGTTCCGATCGTCGTTGGCGTCGTGGCGGTGCTGGTCGCCGTCGTCGTGGTGGTGATCGTCCTCTCCAAGCGGGGGAACACCAGCGATGAGGGTCTGGTGATCGACTCGGCCAGTCGGATCGCCGAACTCGGCGGCGGCGGGACCAAGCCGACATCCAGCACACCCCCCAAGAGCCTGAGCGAGCGCGTGGCCACCAAGGCGCCGAGCGCTCCGGACACGCCCGACACCGAGCCCGCGCCCGACGTGGCAGCAGCTCGCGGCGCCGACGAGGCGGGCGAAGGTACCCGTGACCGCACGGAGACTCCCGGCACCGCAGCCGAGGACCGGTCCCCCCGTCCGAGCGTCGAGACCCCCGACCCACAGAACGCACCCGACGATCCTGACGAGATCGACGACGACGGGTTCGACCTGTCCCGTTTCGGGGTTGCCACGAAGAAGAAGCCGGTGGAGATCCCCTGGCCCAGCCCGTCGGGGGTGACGCCTTCGGCGCGACACCTCGAGGGAACGGTTGCCCCCGACGTCGGTGCCGAGGGTGCACCGACCGACTCGGCGGATGAGTTCCCGGCGCCGCAGTCCGGCGATGCCACGGGCAGCGACCGTGAGGACCAGCCGGCCGAAGCTGCCGCTGAGGTGAGTGAGCCTGACGTCGAGGACCAACCGGCCGAGACCGGAACCGAGGATGCCGTTCCGTCGGTCGACCTGTCCACAGCCGAAGCGGACGCCGAGGAGCCGGACGAGATCCCGGTGGCGCACCTCGAGGAGGACGACGACGCCAGTCCGATGGACCTCGTGGTCAACGCGCTCATCCAGCGTGCCTCGGAACGCCAGGTTGGCGTGGCGCAGGTCGCCGCAGAGTTGGTCGAGCGAGCAGACCTCGAGGACCGCGAGGTCGACGAGGTGCTGCTGGACCTGGTCGAGACCGACAACGGCGACGTGCGGGCCGACGACCGGATCAGCGAGCTGACCCTGTTCAACAACGAGGTGCCGCGGCGGCCGGGCGAGCTGACTCAGTTCTCGGAACTCACCGGCGCCGACAAGAAGCGGGTGATCGTCCGGGTGCTGTGCCTCCTCGTGGCCACGGCCGAGGACAACAAGCTGGCGCCACAGTCTCCCCGGTCGGACGCCGAGCGACGGCAGTGGCCACTGGCCCGGGCCGTGTGGCCCGTCGCCACCACCGAGGACGAGGGCGACAAGGACGACCCCGACCTACCGGCACGAGGTTTCGCAGCGTCCCGTCGCTGAGGGCGACGACCTGCCCGACCCGCAGGGTCACCGCTGACGACGACCGTCAGCAGCGGAGGAGGTCAGCTGGCCAGACGCTCGGCCGGATGGTCGACGTCGTCGACGGCTTCGCCGTAGGCCACCAGCTCGCAGAGCACACGGACGATCAGTCGCATCTTCTCGTCATCGGCGAGCTCGTCGAAGGGGTTCGCCCGCCGGTCGATGCGGATGACCGCTTGCTCGGTCACCGGCGTCGTGGGAGCGGGTCGAGCCCGTCGGCCGACGCGTTCGGGGCAGGGTCAGATCGCCGAGCAGGCGCTGCTGCGGCCATCTGGGCGCCGGTTCGCGCCTGGAGGTCGCCGGCACTGGCGAAGTCGGTGGAGGACAGCAGGCGATGCACGTCCTCCATGGTGCGGATGTCGATGGTGTCGTGTTGTGGCATGTGATTCCCTCCGCGATCGTGCGAGAAAGGTTAGGGACCGGGTGGTCCGAGGTGGGGGATGGTCAACGACGCTTCGGCAGCGCCGGTGCCCGGTTCTGCTCGGCAGCGCGGCGAAGGTCACGGATACGCTGCCGCTCGGCGTCCTCGTCGCGGATGGTCACCGCCACCCGGTGGAGCGTGGCCACGCGGTCGGTGTCGTCGATGGCGGCGGCCAGTTCGGCCAGGCCGACCAGTTCGGTCGTCGGCGCCAGCCGGACCTCGCCGAACTCGACGGGTTGGGCCAGCGACGCCGGGCGGGTCAACAGTTGTGTGGGCACGACAGCTCCTCGAGGGATGTGCCGCCCGCGTCCCGATCTCGAATGTAGGGGGTGGGGCCCGCGCGCGCGCCGCGGGGTGAGGCGGCCCCGCGGCGGCCCCCCGCGCGCCGCGGGGGGGGGGGGGGGGGCCGGGGGGTGGGGGGCGCGCGCGCCCCCGGGCGCACGCCGACTCAGGCAGCGTCGGCGGTGGACTCCGCAGCCGCGAGTTCCTCGGTGGCGCTGTCCACTGCGTCCTTGAACTGCAGCACCTGCAGGTCCTCGAAGCGGTCCCGCACCTTCGGGGTGAGCAGGCCCAGCTTGTTGACGTTGGGCACGATCTTCGAGAACAGCATCTGGCGGAAGATGATCATCAACGGGTTGTCCTTGGCATACGCCTTGCCCGCCTCGACGTCGATGCCCACCCGCTCCCACACCTGCTCCAGCAGGAAGCGTTGGTACATCAGGTCGGTGGCCTCGAGGAGGAACTCCTCGCGCTCGGCCAGCTCGGCGCTGGTGAGCTGCGGGTAGTAGTCCTGCAGCGACAGCACCCCGAAGGCCACGTGGCGGGCCTCGTCGCGCATGACGTAGTCAGTGATCTGCTTGATCACGGGGTCACGGAAGATCACGTTGCCGAGCCCGAACGCGGCGAGCGCCAGCCCCTCGACCATGATCTGCATGCCGAGGTAGGTGATGTCCCAGCGCTTCTCCTCCATGATGTCCACCAGCAGGGCCTGCAGCGGACCGGAGATGGGGTAGCTGCGCTGCAGCTTGTCCTCGAGGTAGTGGGCGTAGGCCTCGACGTGGCGTGCCTCGTCGGCCACCTGGTTGGCGGCGTAGTACTTCGAATCGATGTCGGGCACGGTCTCGACCAGGCGGGCGGTGGCCACCAGGGCACCCTGCTCGCCGTGCATGAACTGGCTCACCATCCAGGTCTGGAACTCCCAGCCCAGCTCGGTCCGCTTGGCGTCGTCGAAGTTGGCGAAGGGCGAGTCGGCGGAGCGGAAGCCCATGAACTCGTCGAGCTGCGCCCGCTCCTCCTCGGTCACCGTCGGATCGGGTTCACCCCAGTTCACCTCGGGGGTCCAGTCGATGTCGGTGGTGGCGTTCCACTGCGAGACCTTGCCCTTCTCGTAGAGCTTGGTCAGCGCGGGCCGCGACTGGGTGTAGTCCCAGGTGAAGTGAGTCCGGACGTCGGCGGCGACGTCGAGGCCGTGAGTGGTCATCGTGGTTCCTCCGGGGAGAGATCGAGGGATGAAGTGGCTTGGGTGATCCCGCCGGCGACGAGGGCGAGCAGGTGCTCGACAACCTCTTGCCTCGGCGCTCGGGGTTGTTGGTCGACCCACCAGTCACCGGCGAAGTGGACCATGCCGACGAGGCCGTAGGCCCACAGTTCCGCCGGGTCGGTCGGTTGCCCGGCGGCGGCCAGCAGGTCCTCGAGCGTGAGGGCGACGGCCTGTGCCACCAGCGAGGCCAGCAGGTCTCGACGGTCGGCTGCTGCGTGCTGGGACAGGAAGCGGTAGAGGTTCGGGTCTCGCTCGACCAGCGCCAGGTAGGCGTCGATCGCCCCACGAAGCCGCGTCTCCGCTGGTGCGTCCGCCGCCACATGCGGACCGAGCGCTTCGACCAACTCGTCGACGAAGCGGCGGGCGATGGCCAGCACAAGCCCGTCACGATCACCGAAGTGGCGGTAGATGATGGGCTTGGTCACGCCGTTGGCCGCGGCGAGCTGCTCCATGGTGACGAAGGGGCCTTCTGAGCGGACCAACGCCACAGCCACATCGAGCAGTTGCTCTCGCCGTTCCTCGCGGTGTTCGTCGTGACTGACCGGTGTCATGGCCCCCTCCGTTACTGATGGTAACAGTTAGCGGGGGTAACGCCATGTCTGGCGGTGGACTGGGCGTCTCGACGGCCGCCCGCGTGAGCTCAGCGGCCGGCCAACTCGGCAACCACGGGGGCGAACGCCTCCATGGTGTCCTCACCCTGGACCACGACGTAGGACATGGCCCAGCGCTGCCGACGGGCCTCGAGCTGCTCGATCATCTGCTCGTGACTGCCGATGAGCACATGGGGAACCTCGAGAAGGTCGGCCGGATCGAGACCGAACAGGGGGGCCATCTCGGCAGCCGTGCCGGCGGTGTCGTCGGTGGGGACCACGCCGAGCACCAGGCAGTTGACCTCGAGGTCGTCGAAGCGGTCACCCGCGGCGCTGCGCAACCAGCCGAGCTTGCGGTCGGTGGCTGCGGCAGTGGCGTCCGCCGCCGCATCGGGGCCCACCTCGCCTGCCGCCAGGCTGGGGTTCACACCCACGATGTCGGCATGGCGACCGGCGATGCCCAACATACGACGGCCGCCACCCCCGATGATGAAGGGGGGATGGGGCTGTTGGACCGGAACGGGCGCGCCGGTGAGGTCGCTCACCTGGTAGTGCTCACCGTCGAAGCTGAAGGGCACGCCGCTCAAGCAGCCCTTCAGGACCGCCAGTCCCTCCTCGAAGCGGCTGACCCGCACCCCCGGTGGGTCGTAGGGGATGCCGCTCCGCTCGTAGTCGGTGCGCATCCAGCCCGCTCCGATGCCGAGCTCCAGCCGACCACCCGAGAGCACATCGAGGGTGGCGCATTCCTTGGCCAGCACGACGGGATGCTTGTAGTCGTTGTCGAACACGAGCGCCCCGACCCGCAGCGACGAGGTGGCATCGGCCGCCGCCTGCAGGGCCGGGATCGGCGCCAGCTGGTCGTCGAAGTGATCCGGGAGCAGCACCGAGCTGTAGCCCAGTTCCTCCGCACGACGGCACATGGTCGCCCAACTGTCGGCGTCACCTGCTCGGGCCAGTTGGACGCCGAACCGGAATCGACGGTCGTGTGCCATGCGCGCTCCTTTGTGAGGGTGGTGCCGATATCGTCGCACGGGTGAGGACCGTTGCGCGTCTGGTGACATCGTTGACGCTGATGTGCGCGCTCCTGGTCGGCACCGTGGTGGCGGTGGCGCCGTTGACCGTGGACCTGCGCGCCGCCCAGCAGTTCGAGAACCCCGAGGTGGACCTCGCTGCCCTCGACGACTACGCCATCCGCTCGCACGTCTACTCCCGAGACGGTTCGCTCCTCACCACCCTGCACGGCCCGGAGAACCGACAGCCGGTGGCGCTCGAGGAGGTGCCCGACGAGGTGGTGCTCGCCATCTTGGCGGTCGAGGACGCCGACTTCTACCACCACCGCGGGGTGAACCTGCGGGCCACCGCTCGGGCGCTGCTCGAGAACGTGGCCGAGGGCGGCATCGTGCAAGGCGGGTCCACCATCACCCAACAGCTCGTGAAGAACGCGCTGCTCACCTCCGACCAGGAACTGGACCGCAAGACCCGTGAGGCGGCGCTGGCCCTGCGGCTCGAGGAACAGCTGAGCAAGGACGAGATCCTCGAGCTGTACCTCAACACGGTGTACTTCGGTGCCGGGGCCTACGGGGTGCAGGCGGCAGCGGAGACCTACTGGAACCGCAGCGTCGGCCGGCTGGGCTGGGCAGAAGGGGCCATGCTGGCCGCTCTGATCGCCAACCCCACTGGTTCCGATCCCACGCTCTATCCCGAGAACGCCCGGCGGCAGCGCAGCATCGCCATCGACCGGTTGGTGGTGGCGGGCCACCTCACGTCCGAGGAGGCCGAGGAGGTGGCCCGAGTCCCGCTCCCGCTCGGACGGTGTGGGCCGGGGGTGCCGCCGACGGAGTGTCCCGACGGCGACGAACGGTGGCTCGAGACGCACGACTCCTATTTCGTCGAGGACGTGAAACAGCAACTGCTGAACGACCCGCGCTACGGGCTCGGGGACACGGCCATCGATCGGTTCAACGCATTGTTCAGCGGTGGAATCTCGGTTCACACCACGTTGGACACGGGTGCGCAGTTCGTGGCCGAGGTGGTGGCCGACGAGGTCGTGCCCGACAACGAGGACGGCGTGACCGCAGCCATGGTGGCCGTCGAGAACGACACGGGCGCGGTGCGCGCCATGGTGGGTGGCCCGGGCTTCGAGGAGTTCAAGTTCAACATCGCCACCCAACAGCCCGGCCTGCAGACCGGCTCCGCCTTCAAGACCTTCGTCTTGCTCGCTGCGCTCGAGCAGGGAGCCATCCCGACCGACAACGTGGACGGTGGCGGGGACTTCGACAACCCGGGAGGCGACCCCGACCCGTACCGGATCAGCGGCCGGGGCGGCACCCTGACGTCGATCACTGCGTCGTCCTCCAACGGTGCGTTCGTCCGGCTCGGCCAGATCGTCGGCCTCGACGCGGTAGCGGAGGTGGCGGAGCGTCTCGGGCTGCGCACGAACTTCGAGGGGTTGCCGATCTCCATGCCCCTGGGAACGCTCGACACCACCCCGGTCGACATGGCCTCGGCCTACTCGGCCATTGCCAACGGTGGAATCCACGAGCCGTGGTACCTCATCGAGCGGGTCGAGTCGGCCACCGGCGAGATCCTCTACGAGCACCGGCCGTCGCCTCGCCGGGTGCTGACGGCAGACACCGCATGCATGGCCACTGAAGCCCTCGAGGCGGTCGTCCGCTCCGGGACGGGTACGCGGGCACGCCTCGACCGCCAGCCGGCTGCAGGCAAGACCGGGACCACCGACCAGCACCAGGACGCCTGGTTCGTCGGCTATACGCCGTATCTCACCACGGCGGTGTGGCTCGGCAAGCCGCTCGATCCCGACGATCCCGACGACGCTCGTGTGGACCTGCGCAACCTCGGCGGCATTGCCAACTTCGGCGGGAACTACCCGGCGATGGTGTGGCGAGACTTCAACGAGGCCTACCACGCTGCCTTCGAGGAGGGCACCTTCGAGGACTGCGAGCGCACCAGGGGCTCTCGGCAGCTGACCGAACGGGGCATCGCCGCCAGCATCGGACGGAGCGGCACCACCGGTTCGAGCAGTGGGAGCGGGTCGGGGAGCTCGTCGGGCACCCCACGGAGCACGACCACCACAACGGCGCCACCGCGGTCGACATCGACCACCACCACCCCGGCCACGACGGTGGCGCCGCCACCGACCGATCCGCCGCCCACGACCGCCGCGCCGCCCCCTCCGCCCACGGACCCTCCGCCACCCGAGCCGTCGGTTCCGCCGACGGTCGCCGGCGAGGGATGATGGACCCATGACCATCTACGAGCGACTGCTCGACGTGCAGGACGTGGACACGACCATCGAGCAGGTGGAGCACCAGCGCAGCGTGCTGCCCCTGCGCGCTGAGCACGCCGAGGTGGCCCGGCGACACGGCGAACTGTCGACACGGCGCGGGGAGATCGCCGCCGAGCGCGACGCCCTCCGCCGCTCCCAACAGCGACTCGAGGACGAAGTCGAACAGCTCGAGAGCAAGCGAGCGCGTGAAGAGAAGGCCATGAACAGCGGGGCGGTGACCAACCCCAGGGAGCTGCAGGGGCTGCAGGCCGAGGTGGAGTCCCTCGCTCGCCGTCAACGAGAGCTCGAGGACGAAGAGCTCGAGATCATGGAAGCCCTCGAGCCGCTTGATGCCGACGTTGCCCGACTCGACGGCGAACTGGCCTCGCTCGCCACCGAGCTGGAGCGCTTGGAGGTGGCGGTGGCCGATGCGGACGCGGCTCTGGCGGCGCAGCTCGAGGAGCTGCGCTCCGAGCGGTCCAGCCGCAGTGGCAGCCTGCCCGCGGATGTGCTCGCCGACTACGAGAAGCTGCGTGCCCAGCTCGGCGGCATCGCCATCGCTCGGTTGGCCGACGGCACGTGCGGTGGCTGCCACTTGCGTCTGTCCGCAGTGGAGATCGATCGGATCCGACATCTCCCCCTCGACGAGCGGGTGACCTGCGAGGAGTGCGGCCGGCTGCTCGTCCGATGATCCTGTGGTTCGTGGGTATGAGCGTGGCAGCGGTGTGGCTGGTCTTCCGGAGCCCGGCGCTCGACTACCGCCTGGTGGCCCTCGGTGCAGTGCTGCCGCTCGGGGAGGTGGTGCTCGGCGGTCCGCGTCTCCTGCACACGCTGCTGTTCGCCGTGGCGCTACTGACCGTCGTGATGCTGGGCACTCGTCACCGTCGATTGCTGCGCCGGCGACTCCTGAGCCTGCCGATCGGGCTGATGATGCATCTGGTGCTCGACGGGGTGTGGACCAACGCCGAGGTCTTCTGGTGGCCATTGTTCGGCGTCGGCTTCCCCGACGTGCCCCTGCCCGAGTTGGATCGCCCCATCGTCGTGTGGGTCCTCATGGAGGCCGCCGGTGCTGCCGCCCTGTGGTGGTGCTGGCGGACGTTCGATCTGGGGTCGCCCGAGAACCGTGAGCGGCTCCTCCGCACCGGCCACCTGCCCCGGGAGATGACCTGATGCTTCACCTCGTCCGCCACGGTCGCACGGCCCACAACGCGCAGCGCCGCCTGTTGGGTCGACTGGAGGTCGACCTCGACCCCCTGGGTCGACGACAGGCGGCGGCCGTGGCGTCGCGTCTCGGTGACGCCGAGGTGATCGTGGCCAGCCCGCTCGCCCGCACCGCAGCCACCGCGGCAGCCATCGCCGAGGTAGCAGGGGTTGAGGTGCACCTCGACGAGCGATGGCTCGAGTTGGACTACGGGGAACTCGACGGCACGCCGCTCGAGGACGTGCCCACCGACCTCTGGTCACAGTGGCGTGCCGACCCCGACTTCGCTCCTCCGGGCGGCGAGTCGCTCGTGGCCTTGGCCGAACGGGTGCGGCCGGCGTGCGCCGAGCTGCTCGAGCAGGCACGACATCGCAACATCGTGGTGGTCACCCATGTGTCGCCGATCAAGGCGGCAGTCTGCTGGGCGCTCGGGGTGGGCGAGGAAGTCGCCTGGCGGACCTTCGTGGCACCGGCGTCGGTGACGCGAGTGGGCAGCGGACCGGGCGGCCCGGTGCTCCACACCTTCAACGACGTGGCCCACCTCGACGGGGTGCAGGACTGAACTGCGTGTCCGAAGCCGCCGAATGGGCCGGGTGGCCCCTTCGCGTGGGTCGGGCGACTCATTGAACTCAAGATGAGCGGGAAGCGACCCGTTCACATGATCAGTCGGTGGCGGATTCCACTCGACACCAACCCCAACACCAGCCGCGGCAGCCCCGAAGAGCGAAGGTTCCCTTCCTCTCCGGGGCTCCGCGACGTTTTCGGGGCCCTCGGCCGCCCCCGGTCCAGTCCTCAGCCGGCGAAACGAGGGGAGGCGCGCACCGGCGTCGCCGGGGGCGCACCTGGGGTACGTCGCTGGTGCATACCTCGGTTGACCATGGCCGACACCACGGCCGCGCTCGGCGCCGACGAGGCAATGACCAGCGCCTCGCCGGGCAGGGGTGGAGGCTGGTTGCCAGCTCCGGCGGTGGTCGGCGGGGCGGCACCGACCTGGCCGTCCACTGTGCTGGGTGGCGCTGCCGTGGTGGTCGTGGTGGTGTCGGGAGCGGTCGAGGTGGTCGTGGTCTCGCCGACGGTCGTCGTGGTGGTGTCGGGAGCGGTCGACGTGGTCGTGGTCTCGCCGATGGTCGTCGTGGAGGTGTCGGGAATCGTCGAAGTCGTCGTGGAGGTGGTGTCGGCGACCGTGGTGCTCGTGGTGTCGGGCACCGTCGACGCGGTCGTGGTGGTCGTCGAGGTCGTGGTGGTCGACGGCGGCATCTCCGGCTCGTAGGGCGGCGCCTGGCCCGGCTCGCTGAAGCGCTGGGCCACCAGGGCGTCGGAGCCCCGGCGGACGATGAAGCGGGCCGCCACCCAGCTCTCGGCGTGGGGGTCGTAGGTGTCGATGGCCTTGAACTCCACCACCGCCTCGGCCTCGGTGACATCGACGGTGACGTAGCCCTGCTCGATGAGGTTCAAGTACTTCTGGTGCGGGTTCACCCCGGCGGACTGGGTCTCGAGGTTGCGGAGGAGGGTGATGGCCTCCTCGCGGGACCGGCCGCTGAACTCCATGAGCGCCTCCACGACGTCGGGGTCGGCGGTCAGCGACGCCGAGGTGAAGTCGTAGGCCACGGTGGGGGAGGTGGGGTCGTCGTAGTCGGGTTGGAGCTCGGCGCCGATGAAGAGGTGGGTGTGCGCGCTGCACACCAGGTTGTCGACGATGCCCCGATCGGCGAGGAACTGCAGGAGGTCGCGTCGCTCCACCACGTAGTCGTCCCAGGCGTCGCCGGTGGCGTAGACCCCGGCGTTCTGGACGGTGCCCGGTTCGCGTGGCCATGGCTCATCGAGGTCCTCGAAGCGCCAGGCCGCCATGTTCACCGACGAACCCAGCACCCGCCACGCGGCCTCGGAGGCGATCAGTTCCGAGCGGAGCCACTCGAGTTGCTGGGGTCCGAGGTGGGTCCGGTCGGCTCGCAGCCGCTCGGCACCGCCGGGTAGGCGGGTGTCGGTCTGGGGTACCTCCGGATCGCGGTACGACCGCGTGTCGAGCAGCAGGAAATCGACCAGTCGACCCCACGGCAGGGAGCGGTAGGTACGTGTCGGGTCGTCGGTGGTGCCGAACAGCGGCATGTTCTCGAAGAAGACCTGCTTGGCAGCGGCCAGCCGGTCGGGTGGGCTGAAGCGGTCGACACCGTTGTAGAACTCGCCGTCGTCCCACACCATCACGAGCGGGAGCGCAGCGCGCAGCTCTTGCAGCAGCGGGTTGCCGGTGTAGAGCTTCCACCGGTCCCGGTAGGTGGGAACGGTGAGTGAGGCGGTGTCGTGGGCGTAGATGTAGTCGCCCTGGTGCATGAAGAAGGCGAGGTCGGGCTCACGAGCGATGGCGGCATGCGCCACGTAGGTCGAGCGGGTGCGCTGTTGACAACTGGCGTAGGCGAATCGCAACCGGTCGGGTGAGGATCCTGGGTCGGGCGCGGTGCGGAGTCGCCCGGTGGGACTGGTGGTGTCGCCGACGGCGAACCGGTACCAGTACCAGCGGTTCGCGGCGAGGTCGTCGACGACCAGCTTGACCGAGTGGGCAGCACTGCCCGCCGCGCTGGCCGTGCCGCCGGCGGCGATGACGCCGAAGCCGGGGTCCTCGGCCACCTCCCACAGCACCGGCAGCGTCTCGCCGCCGGTCGGAGGGGCCAGGCGTGTCCAGATCACCGCCGTCGACGACCGGGGGTCGCCCGAGGCGACGCCCTCGGGGAAGGACGGCACGTACCCGGCGGGCAGGGGTTCGGCTGCGGCGGCCTCCTGGGCACCCATTCGACTGGCAGCGAACGGGGCCACCATGGCGCCGGCCCCGGCGGCGGCCACCATCTCGAGGAACCGTCGCCGGCTGACCGGGCGACGACCGGCGAGCAAGTTGGGCACTCGCCACGCGGGGCGAGTCGTGCGGTCGGTCGGGTTCACGGGAATCTCCTGGTCGTTGTCCGCCTCGCTGGGAGCCTTCCCCGACGCCAGAGCGTAGTGCCGTGTGCCGGCAACGTGCTCGCCGGGCCCGAGCAGAACTGGTGCTTCGTGGCGGCGGACACGCACGGTGCCGGCCACGAGGTCGCCCTCCACTCGGCAGGGTCACCAACTAGGCTGCGGGCATCGACCGGGAGGTCTGATCATGGCACTTCGCCACAGCGAGCGCGGGACGTTGGTGCTGGGTCTGGTCGCTGCTGTGGTGATGCTGGCGGGATGTGTGCAGCTGCCCGCCTCCGAGCGTTCCGGCTCGGAGCGCCCTGGTGTCGGCCAGGAGCCCTGGTTCCACGACGACGGTGTGCGGATCACTGCCGACTACCGGGCCTACGGGCCAGGGCAGACCACAACTGACGGGTGGGCGGGGTCGTTCCAGCTCGAGGTGGAAGGCCAGCAGATCAGCGCGTTCTGCGTCGAGCGCCACGCCCCGCTGATGCGTCACCTCGAACACGCTGCTCGCCATGCGGACGAGGCTGGCATCGCCAACGCCGGCAGAGCGGCCTGGATCCTGAGCAACGTGCACTCGATCCCCAGCGCGCTCCCTGACGAGCGCGACGAGCACGCCGCTGTGCAGCACGCCGTGTGGGCCGTGGTCGACGGCGAGCCCGTGCCGCCCGACCTGGCGCCGACCATGTCGGCGCGAGTGGTCGAACTGCTCGACGCCTCCAAAGGCCAGCATGCCGAGATCGGCCCCTCCAGCTATGACCTGACGCTCGAGGCGGTGCCCGAGCAGGGCCCCAGAGCGGTCCTGGTGACGGTGCTGGCCGATGGTGAGCCGGTTTCGGGCGCGCCGGTGCGGCTGGTGGGCGCCGACGGTGCCGAACTCACCGTGAAGACGGGTGACGACGGCACCGTCGTGGTCGACGCACCCGGTGCCACCGACGAGATCGACGGTCTCTGGGAAGGAACCGCTGGTCCGGGCGTGCTCTTCGAGCCCGCCGATCCGGAGGGTCAGACCCTCATGACCGCAGACGAGATGACCATCAGTCGCGGCGACAGCGTGACCCTCGGCGACCCCGACGTCTCACGCCACCTGTGAGACCGGCCGGGCACCTGCTGTGTCCGGTGCCCAACCCGGGCCGCGCAGCACGTAGCTGACACGGTCGCCCCACGTCTGGGCACCGGCAACATCAGCGATCATGGCACGATGCTCGTGGGTGGCGACACGGACCGGGTTGAAGGTGTCGATGTTCTTCGTGAGCCCGTAGACGACGGGTTCGTCCTCTGGCTCGTGGGTCCCGAAGAGTCGGTCCCACACGATGAGGATGCCGCCGTGGTTGCGGTCGAGGTACTGCGGGTTGCTGCCGTGGTGGACCCGGTGCAGCGACGGGGTGTTCAGCACCTCTTCGGCTGGTCCCAGCCGACGAATGGCGTCGGTGTGGATCCAGTACTGGTAGATCAGGTTCCACCCGCGTGCCTGGACCACGAGCGAAGGGCGGATGCCCAGCAGGCACAGCAGACCAGAGGGGACGAAGACGCCGAAGGCGTCGGCCACCGGCTGTCGGAGCGCCGTGGAGAGGTTGTAGCGCTCGCTCGAATGGTGCACGACGTGGATCGCCCACAGGGCGCGGCACTCGTGCATGAACCGGTGGTTCCAGTAGTAGATGAAGTCCCAGCCGACCATGGCGGCGGCGAACGCGGCCGGGCCCGTCCCGAGATCGGGGAGCACCCGCCGCTCCCACAGGCGCTGGGGTGCGGTGAGGTGCGCCCACAGCGAGGTGACGGCCACCCCCGCGGTGGCCACCGAGGCCACGCCACCGACGGCTGCCGTGCGTTCTGCGGCCCGCCGGAGCCGTGGACGGTTGCGGAGCTTGTCCCGCAGCCGGCGGCGTCGCCGGCCGACGGATGGCTCGGGGTCCGCAACGCTCGGCGCGCTGGCCCGTGCCACGAGGTCCGCTGCGGTGGTGACCGCGACCGAGGCGGCGGCTGCACCGACGAGGACCTTCCCGTAGCGGCCGACCGTGGGGGTGATGGGTGCGAGCAACTTCCCCATGACGATGGGGGCCAGCAGGTTGCCGACCCCCATGGCCAGGCTGGTGACCGTGTCGCGTGGCTCGTAGTCCGTCCGGGCGGGACCGTGGCGCGCCGCCCGCCGCTTCAGATAGGCGTACTCGGCACCCATGGTGGCGAAGTACCCGGGCACGGCCATCACACTGGGATCCACCGACTGCTCCTTCACCGGTCGTCGGTGACCAGTGTGCCCCACCGCCGTGGCGACAGCGACCCGATCGCGCCCCACACGACCCGGGCCGGCCTTCACGCAGCAGCGGTTAGAACCACATGGTGCCGGGACGGCCGCTCGCTGGCGGGCGCCAGCCGTAGCGGGGCAGGCCGTAACGCGGCGCGCCGTAGCGGGTGGCCTGCTTCGACGGTGGCGGAGGCGCCACAATCTGGGGTGCGAGATGGTCGATCGTCACAGTGAGAACCTCGAAGACGTGCGCGGGTGGAGCAGTGCTGAGCCGCAGGGCGTGTGGCCCGACGACGACTCTGCCCTCCGGCTAGGTCACCGGTGTGTCCTCCGAGTGACAGCCGTGTGAACAACGACAGTGAGCGGCGGTCGGTCTGCCCGAGTCCTGCGATCAGGGGGTCTCGGCGGGGGCGCCGGGCCGTTCGAACACCTCGTCGGTGGTGCTGGTTCCCTCGGCGGCGAGGGGGTCGTGCGCCACCACCTCGCCCGGGGCCCCCGGGCCCGGGGCCCCGGGAGTGGGGGGGGGGGGGGGGCCGCGGCGGGGCCCCCGGCGCCCCCGGGGGGGGCCC
>JAFIEP010000081.1 GCA_020832495.1 Acidimicrobiia bacterium
GGGCCGCCGCCCGGCCCCGCGCGGCCCCCCGCCCCCCGGGCCGCCCCGCGCCGCCGCGACGCCCCGCCCCCCGCCCCCCCCCCCCCCCCCCCCCGCCGCGCCCCCGCCCCCCCCCCCCCGGCCGCGGCCGCCCCCCCCGGACCTGCGGAACAACTCGGCAGGGCCGGCCGCCCCAACCGAGGCCGGTTCAGCGCAGCACGCCGGGAAGGACCGATGCGGCGTGTTGGTCCGCAGCCCACAGCGACACCCCGATCCACGTGGCAGCGAGGACCACACAGACGGCCACGGCCGGGACGACGCCCGCCGCCCGTTGCTCGAGGCGGAGGATCAGCGTCGTCGCCAACGCGCCCCCGACCAGCCCGCCGAGGTGACCACCGACGGAGATCCCCGGCCACAAGAAGGTGAACCCCAAGTTGAGCAGGATGAGCCCGCCGATACCCGAGCGCCACGGGTCGAGGCCGCGAGAGCGTTGGAGCAGGAACGCCGCTGCCATCAACCCGAACACCGCTCCGGACGCACCCACGGTGGGTCGCCCGGGATCGAGCAGCATCACGCCGAGGGATCCGGCGAAGAGCGAGGCGAAGTAGAGCGCCACGAACCGGGCCCGACCGAGCACCTGCTCGAGCTGCGATCCCAGCAACCACAGCAACAGCATGTTGAAGCCCAGGTGGACGAGCCCGGCGTGCAGGAAAGCCCCGGTGGCCAGGCGCCACGGCTCCCCGAACGCCACCCCGGCCAGTCCGCCGTCGTCGTAGAGCAGCGGGCCGCCGAGCACGGCGAATCGCTCGAAGACCGGCCCGGAGATGGCGCCCGACAACGCTTGTGCCGGATCCAGCGACGTGCCGATGAGCGCCATGAAGATCACCAGGTTCACGCCGATGAGCACCTTGGTGGCGATCGGATCGGCGGGCGCGAAGGCGGCACGCCCGGTCCGCACCTGCTGGGGTTGCTGACCGACGCACTCAGGACAGTGGAAGCCCACCGAGGCCTGCACCATGCACGACGGGCAGATGGGGCGCCCGCAACGCTGGCACCGAACCCCGGCCCTCCGGTCGGGGTGGCGATAGCAGGTCGTGACGGCCGAGGGCTCCACCTGTCAGTGCCCGAGGAAGTCGGCCTTCCCCGGGCCGTGCTCGAGGAACGACGCCACGCCGATGCGAGCATCCTCGGTGGTGAACACGTCGCGGAACAGGGTGCGCTCGAGCATGAGGCCGTCGTCGAGCGAACTCTCGAGGCCTTCGTCGACGGCCCGCTTGACGAGATGCTGGGCCACGACCGGGCCGGCGGCCAGGGCGGCCGCCTGGGTGAGTGCCTCCTCGAGCAGGTCGTCGGCCGGCACCACCCGTTCCACCAGCCCGATGTTCAGTGCCTCCTCGGCCCGCACCTGACGGCCGGTGACCATCAGTTCCTTGGCCCGACCAGGCCCCACCAGGCGGGCCAGGCGCTGTGTGCCACCACCCCCGGGGATGATGCCCAGCAGAATCTCTGGCTGACCGAGGCGGGCGTTGTCCGCTGCGATGCGCAGGTCGCAGGCCAGGGCCAGCTCGCACCCGCCGCCGAGAGCGAAGCCGTTCACCGCAGCGATCACGACCCGGGGGATGGCGGCCACGGCGTCGAGCGCGCCATGGAACGCTGCGGTGATCTCCTCCGCCTCCTCGGGGCCCCCGAACTCGGCGATCTCGGCACCGGCGGCGAACATGCGCCCTCGGCCGGTGATCACCACCGCGCCGGGCGGATCCTCGATGAGGGCTTCGGCCGCGCCGGCCAGGCGGGCCAGGACGTCGCGCGACAAGGTGTTGGCCTTCCCGTTGGCCAGTTCGACGAGCGCCACACCGTCGTCGCGTCGGGTGAGGACGACCAGATCATCATTGTTCGTCATGCGATCGCACCATAGTTTGGTGGCCGTCGGGTCAGCCCATCATGCCGCCGCCGCGGCCGAACACCGGAGAGCCAATCATGAGCATCGCCAAAGAGTTCCGTGAGTTCGTCGAGCGCGGCAACGTCGTCGACCTGGCGGTCGCCGTCGTCATCGGCGCAGCGTTCAGTGGGGTGGTCGACAGCTTCGTCGAGGACATCTTCGGGGGCGTGCTCGGGGCACTGGGCGGCGAACCAGACCTCAGCGCGCTGACGCTCACCATCGGTGACGGGGTCATCCGCTACGGCGCCTTCATCTCCGCCATCATCAGCTTCCTGATCGTGGCGGCCGCCATCTTCTTGGTGGTGAAGGGCCTCAACGCGGCCAAGGCGGTCCAGAAGCGCAAGGCGGAGGAGGACCCAGAGGAGGAGCCGATCGAGACCGAGGTCGAACTCCTCAAGGAGATCCGGGACTCGCTCCGCCAGCGCTGACCGCCCACCCGCCCCCTGTGGAGTGGGTGGTGGCAGGCTGCCCTAGCGGTCGCCGTCGCCGGCGAGCAACGCCTCGGCGGCCGACCAGGGATCCACCTCATGGGCGGCCACCGCTGCGCAGGCCTCGGCGAAGCGGTCCCCCGATGACGCCTCCCTGGCCCGCTGAGCCACCTGCTCGGCCATGATCTGTTGCAATTCGCCGGCCACACGAGCGGCTCGGCGCTCGGCGGCCAACCCGCTGTCGTCGGCGAAGCGGCGATGGTCGGACACAGCCGCCATGAGGTCCTCGACGCCGGTACCGGTGGTGGCGTCAGTGGCCACGATGGGCGGTCGCCACCCCTGGTCGTCGGACAGTTCGAGCATCTGCTCGAGATCGCGGCGGGTGGCGTCCACCCCGCCCCGGTCGGCCTTGTTGATGACGAACACGTCGGCGATTTCCATCAACCCCGCCTTGGCCGCCTGCACGGCATCACCCCATCCGGGGTTCACCACCACCACGGTGGTGTCGGCCGCGCCGGCGATCTCCACCTCCACCTGTCCGACCCCCACCGTCTCGAGCAGGACCCACGGGTAGCCGACGGCGTCGAGCACCCGCACCGCCTCCGGCGTGGCCAGGGCCAGCCCCCCGAGGTGACCTCGGGTGGCCATCGAACGGATGAAGACCCCCTCGTCGAGCACATGGTCGCCCATGCGCACCCTGTCACCCAGGATGGCCCCGCCGGTGAAGGGCGACGAGGGATCGATGGCCAACACGCCCACCCGCTCACCCTTGCTGCGTAGCACCGAGACGAGCGCGCTGGTCAGCGTCGACTTCCCGGCGCCCGGCGCACCGGTCAGACCCACCGTCACTGCCTCGCCCCCCAGCGGGTGGGTGCGGACGCCCACTGCCCGAGCTGGCGGACCGCCGCGCTCGACGATGGACAGCAGGCGGGCCAACGCCGGTCGGTCGCCGGCGCGGGCGGCAGCGATCAGCTCGTCGGGGTCGGTCGTGCGGGGCACCCGAGCAGCCTAGGACGACCGACGAACGCCTCCGCCAGCCGGGCGCTCGCCTCAGAGGCACACCGCGGTGCCGTCGGCCCCAGCAGCTTGTGCGCCGGCGTTGACCACCTCGGTCACTCCGGGGACCCGATCTTTCAGGATCCGTTCCACGCCCGCCTTCAAGGTGACCGTGGAGGCGGGGCACGACACGCAGGCACCGAGGAGTTCCACCGTGACCAGACCCGACTCCTCGTCGACGTCACGCAGGTGAATGTCGCCGTTGTCGGCCTGTACGGCAGGTCGAATGATCTGGATGACCTTGTCGACCTCGTCACGCATGGTCGCATCGGACATGTTCCACTCCTCAGGCGTCTCCGGGGAACAGCACCGCAACCGCGTGGATCTGCTCACCGGTTCCAACCATAGGTCCCGCCCACCTGTTCCCCCACCGGTCACCCACCGGCACCGCCGTCCTGCCGGTCGACCACGACCTCACACCGGGGCCACCACGGGCTCCTCTGGCGGCTCGCTGACGTCGGCAATGTCGGCACCCAACCCCGAGAGCTTCTCCACGAACCGCTCGTAGCCCCGGGCAATGTGGTCGGCCTCACCGATGATCGTCTCACCCTCGGCGCGAAGGCCGGCCACCACCATGGCTGCGCCAGCCCGGATGTCGTGGGCCCGCACCGGTGCGCCCGACAGCATGGCCTGGCCCCGCACCACCGCATGGTGCCCTTCGGTGCGAATGTCGGCACCCATACGCACCAACTCGTCGACGTAGCGGAACCGGCCCGAGAACAAGTTCTCGGTGACGATGCCCACGCCCTCGGCGGTGGCCAGCAGGGCCACCACCAGCGGCTTGTAGTCGGTGGCCACCCCCGGATAGGGCAGGGTGGCCACGTCCACGCTGCGCAGCCGCCCCGGCACCATGGCCCACAGACCATCGCCTTCGGGGGAGATGCGCATCCCCATCTCCCCCAGCTTGGTGACCAGCATTCCCATGTGCTCGGCCCGGGCCTCCTCCAAGGTGATCTCCCCACCGGCAGCGCCCAGTACGGCCAGGAAGGTGGCCGCTTCGATGCGGTCAGGGATCACTCGATGGTCGGTGGCCGACAACTCAGTGACGCCTTCGATGGTGATGGTCGATGACCCGGCGCCCAACACGCTGGCTCCCATCCGGTTCAACAGCGCCGCCAGATCCGCGATCTCTGGTTCGCGCGCCGCGTTGTCGATGACCGTCGTCCCCTCGGCCAGTACGGCAGCCATCATGGCGTTCTCGGTGGCGCCGACACTGGGGAACTCGAGCAGGAGCTGCGCACCACGCAACCGGTCGGCCCGCGCTTCTATGAAGCCGTGGCGGACCTCGAAGCGGGCACCGAGCGCCTCGAGGGCACGCAGGTGCATGTCGATGGGCCGGGGCCCGAAGTCGTCGCCACCGGGTAGCGCCACCTTGGCCTCCCCACACCGAGCCAGCAGCGGCCCGAGCACCACGATCGAGGCCCGCATGCGCTCCACCAACTCGTACGGTGCCTCGGGCGTGATGGTGCCCGGCCGGTCGATCTGCACGGCGCCGTCGACACGCCGCTGCACGTTCATGCCCATGGCGCCGAGCAGGTCGCCCATCCACTCGACGTCGCTGATGCGGGGCACGTTCTGCAGCACGAACGTGCCCTCGGCCAGCACCGACGCCGCCATGAGCTTCAACACCGAGTTCTTGGCGCCACTGACGCGGACCGTGCCCGACAGCGGTTCGCCGGGCCGGACCCTGATGCGCTCCACCCGCTCAGTATGCTCCGGCGCACCTCCCCAGAGGGAACGGGCCGGCGGAACCGGCAGGAGGAACCCGGGCAGTGCCCACCGTCGTCACCACCATCACCGACCCCGAGGACCAGCGAGCCGCCCGGCGACCACGTACCGACCTGCTCGAGGAGCGCGAAGAGGAGCCGGGCCGTTTCGTGGTGACCCACGGACCGTTCGACCACTGGGAACGCACCCTGCGCACCGAGGAGACCGCCGAGGGCACAGCGGTGGTGCAGACCGTCCGCTTCCGTCTGGCCATCCCGGTGTGGCGAGCCATGTTCAACCCTGCCGTGGCGGCGGCCATCCGCAAACCGCCGAAGCCCGGCACGGTGCCGTGGTGGTCGCCACCGGACCGGATCGACGCACCCGCCGCCCGCTCGCTCTCGCTGCTGTGCGTGTTGGCCCTCGTGGCCGGCTACCTCGGCACCGTCCTCACCCAGACCAACACCTTCGCCAAAGAGGAGTTCGGCGTCGACGACGCCCAGATCACCACCATGTTGGCGGCCACCCGGGTGGCGGCGGTACTGGCGCTGGTCTTCGTGGCGCTCGCCGATCGCCGTGGGCGCCGCCTGGTGCTGGCGGCGTGCGGCATCGCTGGTTGTGTGGCCACCGCCACCAGCGCGCTGAGCCCCGACCTGGTGGCCCTCGGCGGCACCCAGACGCTGGCCCGCACCTTCTCCACCGCACTGGCCGTGGTCATCGGCATCTACGCCGTGGAAGTGATGCCCGCCGGCGCCCGGGCGTTCGCCGTCTCAGTGCTCGGCATGAGCGGCGCCCTGGGCGCCGGCTTCTGTGTCATGGCGCTGCCGTTGGCCGACATGGGGCCAGGCGCCTGGCGACTGCTCTACGTGCTCCCCTTGCTGGCGCTGCCGGGCATCGTGGCCATCGGGCGCACACTGCCGGAGACGGAACGCTTCCTCGTGTCGCTGCGGCGCCGAACGAACGTGCCCCCGGCCGAGGACGCGGCCCCGACCGAGCGCACCACCGCCGCGCAGGCGGCACCGGCACAGCCAGCACAGCCGACACCCGAGCGGGCCGAGGCCGAGCAGGCGACGACCCCGGCGGCATCGCCAGTGGCCCACACCGGCAGCAACCAACGACGCTTCGTGCTGCTCGCTGTCTCGGCGCTGCTGTTGGCGCTGTTCTCCTCCCCCAGCTCACAGCTACTCAACGAGTACCTGCGCACCGAGCAGGGATTCGACGCCACCCGCATTGCCTTGTTCACCATCCTCACCAACACCCCCGGCGGCATCGGGGTCATCGTGGGCGGCCGCCTGGCCGACACCCGCGGTCGGCGTCTGGTGGGAGCCGTTGCCGTGGCGGGCGGGGTGGGGTTCACCGTGCTCATGTTCCTGGGCAGCGGCTGGTGGATCTGGATGTGGTCGGTGCTCGGGGCGGTGATCGGCGCCGCTGCGCTCCCGGCGCTCGGCGTGTACGGGCCGGAACTGTTCCCCACCGGCTCGCGCGGTCGGGCCAACGGCGGCATCAACCTCGCTGCGGTGATCGGGTCGATGGTCGGGCTCCTGGCTGCCGGCCAGCTCAGCGAGGCGTTCGGCGGACTGCCCGCTGCGGTCACGGTGCTGTCACTGGGTCCGGCGGTGGTCGTGTTGCTCGTGCTGTTGGCCTATCCCGAGACCGCTCATCGCGAGCTGGAGGAACTCAACCCCACCGACGACCGACCGCCGCCCTGACCGGCTGTCATCCTGCGCGGCCGACACACAGCAGAACACGCGGTTGTGGCCGCTCGAGCCGCGGGTGACCGGCCACCGGTCCCCGGTAGCATCGTGCTGTGCCGTTCCGATCCGCCGACGACCGCGCCCCCGTCATCTCCCCGGACGCCCGGCCAGGACGCGCCGAGGTGCGGTCGAGAAAGTCCGACCGCCGGAGCGGACGCCTCCTCGTCGCGCTGGCTGCGGTCCTGGCCCTGATCCTCACGGCGTGCGGGAGCGACGACCCGCCGCCCACGGCTGCGCCGACCACCGAGGCCGAGAGCCGTTCCCGCAGCGGTCAGCGCGTCCCTGCCGACACCCTCCCGGCTGTCCCGGTACTGCACACCACCGTGACGCCGCTCGAGGCCGGGCCGGTCGACATCAAGGCCGAGCCGAGCGACGATGCGGAGACCATCCACGTGCTCGACCATCCACGCCTCATCGACGGCGACCCCAACGCAGCGGTGCCGCTGGTGCTGCTCATCCGCCAGCAGGCCGGGGAATGGATCGAGGTGGACCTACCGGTGCGGCCCAACGGCTCCACCGGGTGGGTGCGCGCCGCCGACATGGCCACCGAGACCCATCCGTACCGCATCGAGGTCCACCTCGACGAGTTCACCCTGCGGGTCTTCGACGGCCGCGACGTGGTGTTCGAGACAGCCATCGCCACCGCCGCGGACAACACACCAACCCCGGGCGGGCGGTACTACACCACCGAACTCATCGCTCCGCCCGACCCGTTCGGACCCTACGGCACCTACGCCTACGGCCTGTCGGGGTACTCCGACGTGCTCACCTCGTTCAACGGCGGTCCCGGCCAACTCGGCATCCACGGCACCAACCAACCGCAGCTCATCGGCCAGTCCGTCTCCGCCGGCTGCATCCGCATGACCAATGAGGACATCGAGTACCTCGCCGAGGACCTCGGACTCCCCCTCGGCGTGCCGGTGGACGTCATCAGCTCCGGCCCCGACGACACCGCCGCCTGAGCGAACCCACCTCGGCGGTGGCCTCGCTCAGGTCACCGCGCCGCGTTCGGTCAGCCAGGCCGTCACGGCGGCGACCACGGCTGCGGTGGGTGGGTCGTGCGCGCCGGGCACCGTCACATGGGTCACCTCGCCCGGCACAGCCAGCAACTCGCGGGTGAACTCGCCCGGTGTGCCGAACGGGTCGCGTTCGCCGGACACGAACAGACACGGCAGGTCCAACGCCGTGAACACGTCCGATCGCAACACCTCGGGCTTGCCCGGCGGGTGCAGCGGGAAGCTCAGCAGCGCCAGGCCACCGACCTCGAGCCCGTCGCGTACCGCCCAGGCACACATACGACCGCCGTAGGACCGACCGCCGATGACCATCGCCGACGGATCGACATCGTGCTCATCGGCCAGCCGAGCGACGTCATCGGCGATGGAGGCCACCGCCACCGCCGGAGTGTCACGACCGCGACCCCCGGCACGCTGACGGGGGAACTCGCTGCGCACCACCGGGAACGGTGCGAGTCCGTCGGCCAGCCGGACCAGGCTGCGCTGGTTCGCACCGGCACCGGCGCCCGGCCAGAGCACGAGCAGGGCCGGTGCAGGCCACACCTCGGCACGCCCAGACCGGCTCACCGGCGACCCCTCCCTGTCGTTGCCCACGGGGTGCCGCGCGTCATCCCAGCAGGATGCGGCGTGCCTCGCTCAGATCGGCGATCCGCTGGGCAGCGGTGTCGGTGGCCGCTCCGTGATCGGGATGGGCAGCGCGGAGTTCCACACGGAATCGCCGCTGGATCTCCTTGCGCGACGGTCCCGCACCGTTGCGCTCGCCGTTTCGCTCACCATTGGTGAACCCCAACACGCCGAGGGCCCACCCGACCGGATCGCCGAATGCGCTGGCGCTGAGGGCACGACCCTGGCCGAACCCGGCCAGGGTGGCGATGAGGTCAGGCCCGATGGGTCCGGTCCAGCCCACCGCTCGACGGATGGCGGCCATGACGGCCTTGCGCTGCCGTTGGGGCAGCTCTCCGGCGGCGTACACCGCCCCGAGGACCTGTTGTGCGGCGTTGCCCTGCACGTCCAGATCGAACTCGAGCCGCTCGCCGTCGCCGACCAATCGATGCCGTGAACGCTGCAACCCGACGGTGTCGACCTGCAGCCGATGACGCAGCCGGGGCTGCGGCACCCGACGCCCCTGCTCGAGTTGGTTGGTCAGCAACACCAGGTCCGGCACCAGATCGGGGTCGAGCAACGGCACCGAATCGGCCACGATGCCGCCCAGCAGGATGCCGCCGAACCCGGGCGGCGGGTCGACGGGCAGGTGGCGTTCACCCAATGCCACCCGGCGGGTGGGGGCGATGGAACGGGAGTGATAGATCTCGAGTTCCGCCAACAACACGGCCTCACGCTAACGGCCCGGCGGCCTGTCTCCTCCACCGGCCGTTCCACCGGGTGGCGCGACCGCAGCCGCCGCGCAGCCCGGTGTGATCGGAGAATTCCCCGACCCTCGGCGCACCTCACGGGGAAGGCGACGGCCGGCGACGTGTGGGGGTGCCTCAGACGTACTGGCGCAGCAGGTCACGCAGCGAGCCAGCCGCCTCCACGATGTCGTCGTCGGTGGCTGCGTCGTCGCGCAACAGGTCGCCGAGACCCCGGCTCTGACCCACGATGCGTTCCCACAGGTCCTTGTCGAAACCGTACGGTCGACGAGCGCCTTCCACTGTCTCGGCCCCCTCGGCCACCCCCAACACCCCTTCGGGGTCGGTGGGGTGGCGGGCGAGACGGTCAGCCGCGATGAAGAGCCCACCGAGCACATCGCCGGCGTCGATGTCGACCAGATCGTCGTCGTCATCGTCGTCATCGCCCTCGCCCGCGTCGTCCAGGTCGAGGGCATCGGGGAACTCGACCACCTCGAGCAGTTCCTCCACCCGCTCGGCGGTCGGCGCCTCCACCACCAGTTCGCCGTCGACATTGAACTCGAAGGCGATGCCCTCCTCCTCGAGGGCGTCCTGCAGGCGGTCGAGATGGGCCTCGACCATGTCCTCCACGGTGAAGGCCACCTGCTCCAGATCGGGGTCCAAGGTGGGGAGCGTGGTCAGCTCCACCTGCTCGACGAGCTGGTCCACTGCCTCCTCGAGGGCCTCGGGCACCACAAGTCGGCCGCCTTCCCAGGCGTGGGGGACGTTGGCACCGAGCAGCAGGCTGCGCAGCATGTCGCGCGACTCCCGCGCCCAGGCGTCCAGCTCGTACTCGATGCCCTCGCCCGACGGACGAGCCTCGGCGTGGTCTGTGTCCTCGGCCTCGGCGGATGGCTCCTGCCCACGGGCGAACGACGACCAGGCGGCATCGTCCGGCTCGTCGTCAGCGCTGGCGGTGGGGTCGACGTCGGTCTCGTCGAGATCGTCGCTCGGGCCGGGGGGTCGCTCGTCGGTCACCCCCGCATCCTGTCAGACGGTCGCCATCGCTGTGGTGGAACGCACGCCCGCAGGCTCGTGTCGACTCAGGGCAGGCTGAACCGTTGGAAGAACGCCCAGGCCTCGGCGGCTGCGTCGGCATCGAAGGTGGTCATGCCCACGATCTGGGCGATGCGTTCGCTGAACTCGCTGCCGGGCCACGAGTGACCACCACCGACCACGATGACGAACTCCACGTCCGCCCCCTCGGGGCAGTCGTAGACGCGCTCGACGACCTCGTCGGTGCGCTCGACGTCGCTGGCCTCGTCGCAGCCGTTGTTCGCTGCCCACGCCGCCACCGTGGCCGGGTAGCCGTCGCCGTCGAGGTCGGCCTCGGGCAGCTCCATCTCCTCGGCATCGGGATCGAGCCCGGGGATGGCGGCCACGTTCACCCCGCCGTTGAACAGCAGGATGGTGTCGTCGGTGCCGTGGAAGGCCAGTAGCGGGATCGGACGGTCGGGTTCGCAGCTCTCGATGTCGGTGACACCGGCGACCGGGGCGACGGCGGCCACCAGGCCGGGACGGGCGCAGGCCACCAACGAGGTCATCATCGCCCCGTTCGACAGCCCGCTTGCGTAGCGCCGGCCTTCGTCCACGCACAGTTCCTCGCCAACTTCGGCCACCAAGGCGTCGACGAAGTCGAGATCGGGGTTCTCGCCGTCGGCGATGTTCCAGCGCAGCGGCTCACCCGTGCCGTTGGGGAAGACGGCCACGAACCCCTCCTCGGTGGCCAACTCGTCGAAGCCCGACTGCTCGGCGTGGATGATCGCCCCTTCCATCAGGCCGTGGAAGCTGATGACCACCGGCAGGGGCGTGGTGCCGTCGTGCTCCTCGGGGGTGGTGAGCAGGTACCAGCGCTCGGTGCCGTCGACGTCGATGGTGCGCTCCTCGGTGCGCACCGCACCCACCTCGGTGGTGCCACAACCGGCCGAGGGGCGTGGGGGCGCCGCTGCGCCCTCGTCGGTCTCCCCGGCGTCGTCGTCGCTCGCGTCGCCGGCATCGGTGTTGGTGTCGGCGGGTTCGGTGGTCGTCGCTGCGCTGTCGAGACCGTCGGGATCGTCGGCGTCGCTGGTGTCGTCAGTGCCACAGGCCGCAGCGAGCAGCGCGCCGGCGGCCAGCACCGCCAGCGCAGCTCGGGTCGTTCGTCGGGTCACGGCATCCTCCCCAGGATGGTCACGGCACTCACCATCTCCCCGGGATAGCCCCCCAGGTTGTGCACGAGTGCCAAGTCTCGCCCGTCCACCATGGGCACGGTGCGATCCTCGGGTGCCTCGCCGCGCAGTTGGAGCCAGGCCTCGAACATCATGCGGAGGCCCGACGCACCTACGGGATGACCGAACGCCTTGAGCCCGCCATCGGGGTTGACGGGCAGTTCGCCGTCGAGATCGAACGTGCCGGCCATCACCTCGCCCACGGCGGTGCCCCGTTCGCAGAACCCCAGGTCCTCCATGAGCACCAGCTCGGTCGGTGTGAAGCAGTCGTGCACCTCGGCCATCGCCAGCTGGGCCCGGGGATCGGTGACCCCCGCTTGGGCGTAGGCGTCGGCAGCGCAGGTGGCCACCTCGGGGAAGGTGGTCACGTCGTAGTCGGGGTCGCCGAGGCCGCGACCGTTGCCCGCCACCACCGACAGGGCCTTCACCGCCAGCGGACGGTCGGTGTAGCGGTGTGCGTCCTCGGCCCGCACGACGATGGCCGCGGCGGCACCGTCGGCCACCCCGGCACAGTCGAACACGCTGAGCTCCCCGGCCACCCGAGGCATGGACAGCAGCTTCTCGACCGACATCTCCCGGCGGAACTGGGCCCGGGGGTTGCGGGCCCCGTTGGCGTGGTTCTTCGAGGCGATGTGGGCCAGTGCCTGCTTCAGCTCGTCGACGCTCACCCCGTAGCGCTCGGCGTAGGCCGGCACCACCAGCGAGAACATCGCCGCTGCGGTGAGCGTGCGGTTCGTGCCGTCGGTGGGGATGGGGAAGGCGTTCAACCCCTGGTAGCCGGAGTCCTTCACCTTCTCGACGCCCACGGCTGCCGCCACGTCATAGGCGCCACTGGCCACGGCGTAGGCCGCCTGTCGGAGCGCGTCGGTGCCGGTGGCGCACATGTTCTCCACCCGCGTGACCGGCTTGCCCTCGAGCTCCAGGGCCTTCGACAACACCATGCCACTCATGCCCGACTGGGCCGTGCCCAGCCAATAGGCGTCGACGTCGTCGGCGGCCACGCCCGCCGAGGTGAACGCCTCGGCGCTGGCCTGGCGCAACAGGTCGTCGGTGCCGGCCTCCCAGTGCTCGGCGAAACGGGTGCACCCCATCCCCACGATGGCCACCCGGTCGGTGATGCCGTGCGAGGCCATCTCAGTTCCTCTCCTCGTCGGATGATCGGCTGCTGCCTGCCGACTCGCGCACCGGGCGGGCCTTCCAGAAGTAGTTGTGGATGCCGTCGGCGGTGAAGAGTCGACGGAACGTCATCTCCACCCGATCGCCGATGGCGATGTCGTCGGGAGTGGCGTCGGTGAGTTCCACCGGGAGCCGTCCCCCGCCGTCGAAGTCGACCAGGGCGAAGATCACCGGCGGCGACGGCGAGTAGGCCAGCCGGTCGACGGTGAAGGTGGCGATGGTGCCCACGGCGTCGGCCATGGGCCGCTCGGTGCTGTCGAACGCCGATGGAGGCAGGTGCACCGTGCCGTCGTCGCCTTCGGAGCCGACGAAGCCGAACTTCCACTCCGCTGACCGACCGGCCGCGGCGGCGGACGGGCGAGCCGGCTCGGGGCGACGGGGCGGCTCCACGGCGAGGAGCCCGCGCCAGGACAGGTAGGTGCCGTAGGCCACGGGGGCGCCGGCCAGTTGGTCGACCAGCGGCGTCGGGGCGGGCCGGTCGGCCACCGCTGCGGTGGTGCGCACTACCAGCGCCTCGGCCCCATCAGCCAGCACCACGAGGGCCAGGACCTCGCCGGGCCGAGCGCCTTCGAGCGCGGCGGCCAGGGTCATCGCCGGACAAGCGGCGCCCGTCACCCCGACCTGGGCAGCCAGCGTGGCCACGAGATCGTCGTTCGGCCGACCCATGGCCTTGGCCGCAGCGGCGCAAGCCCGCTGGTGCAGGCCCACCACCAGGACCCGGTCGACGTCGTCGCCCTCCATGCCGGCGTCGGCGAGTGCCCGCTGGTAGGCGTCGACAGCGAGTGGCACGTAGCGGGTCTCACCGAAGCGTTCCTCCCACACCTTCGAGGCGACGTCGCCGGGGGTGCGCCAACGGTCGAGGAACTCCTCGGTGGCGCTGGCCCAGCCCTCGACGTGGGCCAACGGCTCGACGTCACCGTCGCCGGCGGCCACCACCAGCGCTGCTGCCCCGTCGCCACCAGCGGATTCTTCGGCCCCGCCGGGTCGACCGACCCGTACGTCGGAGGCCACCACCAGGGACGGTCGAGCACCGGCGCACGCCGCTCGGAGCGCACCGAGGCCGGAACGGACGGCGCCGGCAGCGTCGTAGGCCGGCACCGTGGGGGCGAGGCGCAGCGCGGCGTGCACCGCAGTGGCATTCGTCTTGTCCAGGTACGGCGGCGAGGTGGTGGCCAACCAGACCGCATCGAGGTCGATCGTGCTCGCATGGTCGAGCGCCGCTCGACCGGCAGCCACGGCCATGGTGGTGGCGTCCTCGTCGTAGGAGGCGACGGTGCGGGTCCCTTTCCCCCCGCCGGTGCCGGCCACCGCCGAAATGGTGCTCCGATCCAGCCGCCAGCGCGGCAGGTAGCACCCCCAGCCCAGGATTGCCCCTCGTGACCTGCTCATCCCCGCCAACCTATCTGACGGAGCGTCAGGTCTCCCAACGGCCAGCGTCACCCGAAGGCCCCGTCCCGGGCGCGAACGAGCCCCCGCCGACACAGACGGTGCGACGGGGGCTCGTCAGCCGGATGTCAGACGATCCGGAGCGTCATGTGGACCGATTCAGGGCAGGTGGCTCTCGAGGCGGTCGATGCCGGCCTTGAAGTCTTCCCAGGCCTCCTTGAAGTCGTCCTCGATGTCATCGGCCCACTCCTCGACGTGCGCATCGATGTCGTCGAGCCCGGCCTTGAAGTCTGCCCACCGCTCCTCGAGGTCGTCGCCGATCTCGTCGATGCCGTCCTCGAAGTCGCCATCGAAGTCGTCGAGACCCGTGCGCATGTCGGCCACCATCGACCGCAGGTCGTCGGCGCCGTCGTGCGTGGCGTCGTCGGCGTGACGCTCGACATCGTCGGCGCCCCGCTTCAGATCCGCCCAGGCGCCTTCGACGTCGTCACCGGCGTCGTCAGCGGCGTCCTCGACGTCGTCGCCGACCTCGTCGGCACCCTCGCGAGCGTCGTCGACGGCATCTTCGACGTCGTCGCGGGCGTCATCTGCGTCGTCACTGCTGCAGCCGGCAAACGCCAAGCTGGCCGCAGCCACGATGGCAATGCCCTTCCCCAGTTTCCTTGCACGCATGAGCTCGGTTCTCCTTGTTGTGTCGTCGGGCTCCTGAACGGCGAAATGCTAGCGACGAGCACCCACCCAGATGTGGCACCCCTGCCGATCGACCTATGTCTGACAGATCGTCAGGTACGCTGCGTCGATGCAGCTCGGCGACGTGGTCAACGGAGACGCTGCCCCCTTCGGCAAGCCACTCGACGGCGTACGGATCCTGGCGCTCGAGCAGATGCAGGCGCTGCCCTTCGCCACCCAGCTCCTCGGCCGACTGGGCGCCGAGGTGGTGAAAGTGGAACCGCCCGGTCGCGGCGACAGCGGTCGAGGCTCGCTACCAGCAATGGCGGACCCGGACGGGCGCTTGGTCGGCGCCACGTTCCTGCGCAACAACCTGTCCAAGCGCTCGGTGTGCATCGACCTGAAGTCCGCCGAGGGACGCCAGCTGGTGCTCGACCTGGCACCCGGGTTCGACGTGGTGGCCGAGAACTCCAAGGCGGGCAGCATGGACCGCCTGGGTCTGGGTTACGACGACCTGGCCGCCGTCCATCCGAGGTGCATCTACGTGTCGGTGTCGGGCTTCGGTACCACCGTCGACACGCCCTACCGCTCCTGGCCCGCGTTCGCCCCGGTCATCGAGGCCATGTCGGGCATCTACGACCTACGCCAGGAAGGCGACGACCCGCCCGCGGTGGCGCCCGTGGGCGCGCTGGGTGACATCGGCGCCGCGCTGTTCGCCGTCATCGGCATCCAGGCCGCCCTCACCCACCGGGACCGCACCGGCGAAGGCCAACACGTCGACATCGCCATGTTGGACTCGGTCATCGCCATGACCGACATCGTCATGAACTTCTGGTCGCTCGGTTTGCCGAGTGGCACACCCCCCGCACTCATCATGCACGCCTTCCGGGCCAGCGACGGATGGTTCGTGCTCCAGGTCGGCCGAGAACCACAGTTCGCCGCGCTGGTCGACCTCGTCGGCCACCCCGAGTGGGCCACCGACGAACGGTTTGCCACCCGCCACGGCTGGCTGGAGCATCTCGAGGACGTCCTCCGACCCGCCATCGAAGGCTGGGCTGCGTCGCAGACCCGCGACGAGGCCTGCGCGGCCCTGGCTGCCGCAGGGTTGGCCGCCGGGCCGGTGCGACGCGACGAGGAGCTGGTGACCGACCGGCACGTAGCCAACCGTGCCATGGCCGTCGAGATGCCCCGCACCGACGAGGTGGACCAACCGGTGCTGGTGCCCGGCAACCCGGTGCGCATGTCGAAGGTGGCCATGGGGCCCGAGACCCGCGTGCCCTGGTTGGGCGAGCACACCGACGAGGTGCTCGGCGGTGAACTCGGACTCGGCGCCGAGCGCCTGGCCGACCTGCGCACGCGAGGGGTGATCGAGTGACGGCGGGGGCCGCGCTCCGTTCTGATGCGAGTTATGGCGCGCTCCGCGCCACAACTGGCACTGGTTCGCCACGAAGGGACCCCGACCGAAAGGCGCAGCAGTGACCGACACAGCGGACCAGCTACCCGAACTGGGCTTCTACGGCCTGGCCGGCCACTCGGGGACACCGGCGGACCTGCTGGCCGAGGTCCGCAGCGGTGAGGAACTCGGTCTCGGCGCAGTGTTCCTCTCCGAGCGCTTCAACGCCAAGGACGCCGCCGTGCTGTCGGGAGCTGCGGGTGCGGTCAGCACCCGACTCGGTGTGGCGACGGCGGCGACGAACCACAACACCCGCCATCCCCTGGTCACCGCCACCATGGCCACCACGATGCACCGACTCACCGGTGGGCGGTTCGCCCTCGGCCTGGGGCGGGGCTTCGACTTCCTCTTCGACGTCATCGGCGCCCCCAGGGTGACCATGGCCCAGATGGCCGACGTCATCGACATCTACCGGCGTCTCTGGCACGGCGAGGCCGTCATGGGTCACGAGGGCCCGGCCGGACGGTTCCCCTTCCTCCAGCAGGATCCCGGCTTCGACGAGGACATCCCGGTGCTGGTGGTGGCCCTCGGCGAGCGCACGCTCGAGTGGGCGGGCGGCGTGGCCGACGGCGTCGTGCTCCACACGTTCTTCTCCGACGACGCGACGGCCCGCTCCGTGGCCGCCGTGCGACGCGGCACAGCGTCGGCCGGGAAGGATCCGGACGCGGTGCGGATCTGGTCGGTACTGGCCACCGTCGGCGACCACCTCGACGAGGAGGCGCGCCTGCGCAAGCTGGTGGGCCGGCTGGCCACCTACCTCCAGGGCTACGGGGACCTGATGGTGCGAGTGAACGGCTGGGATCCGGAGGTGCTCGAACGCTTCCGCGCCGACGACGTGGTGCGTTCCATCGGCGGGGCCATCGACGCGGTGGCCACCGTCGACCAACTCGAAGCCGTCAGCAAGCTGTTGCCCGACGAGTGGCTGGCGGCAGCAGCCACGGGGTCCCCTGATCGGTGCGCCGAGGTGGTGCAGGCGCAGTTCGACCTGGGGGTCGACTCGGTGATCCTCCACGGGGCCACCCCCGAGGAGTTGGCCCCGGTGCTGACCGCCTATCGACGGTTGCCCCGTCCGGCAGTAGCCGACCGCTGCGGGGCCAACCCCGGGTGGTTCCGATGACTGGAGCCAGGACCACACGGAGGCTGGCCGCGGTGGCCGGCGCCGCGACGCTCGTGTTCGCTGTGGCGGTCATCGCACCCACCGTCGGCGCCGTTGACGATGTGGCACCCTCGCCCGACACCACAGGGCCCGAGACCACAGGGCCCGACGCCGTGCAGGCGGCCGACAGCCGGTCGGTCACCTATGTGGGCACCCACATGGACCGAGCCGACCTCGCCGCGCTCGGCATCGGCCAGGCCGGCTACTGGTTCGCCCAGTTCGACGCGCCGGCGCCGGTCGAGAACCGACCCACCCACGAGAACGACCGCGACGCTCTGCCGCAGTGGGCCGGCCCGCTCAACCACTTCAGCATCGTGGAGTGCGACATCGCCGGCGACCCGGCGGGCTGCCTGGAGGCCTTCCTGACCCGCACCTTCTCCCAGGACGGGCCGACTCGCGCGGCCGGTGGGCAGCCCGGTTGGGCCACGCTCACCCTCCCGAGCGGCGAGACCGGCCAGGCCGGGGCCGTGGTCGACCCTCACACGGTGGGCAACTCGAACAACACCATCAACCGCATCCAGCTCGGCGAGGGAGTGCCGGAGCACTTCACGTTCCACGTCGTGGTCGACACCACCGCCACCCAGCACGACCCCACCAACCGGCTCCGACCCCGCGGCAACATCGGGGAGTCGCCCGTCGACGTCGACGCCGACTGGTTCCCCACCACGGGCGACCACGTGTTCAACGGCGTGCCCGACGTCCACAGCTTCCGCTTCGACGGCTTCCAGCCCGGCGACTACCTGAAGCTCCAGCTCAACGGCGACGACGACGGTGGTGGCGCTTCCATCGCCGGCTTCATGTTCGACACCTTCGAGTGTCACGCCTTCATCGACGTGCGCAGCCCCCATCCGTTCTGCGAGGCAATCGACGAGGCGCGACGCGGTGGTGTCCTCGACGGATGGCCCCGAGGCGAGTTCCGCCCGGGTCTGCCGGCCAGCCGCCAGGCGGTGGCCGCCGCTCTGTGGCGTTCGGCGGGACGACCCGCCGTGGTCGAACCGGGACAGCAGCGCTTCACCGACGTGCGTCCCGAGCACCCGTTCGCCGAGGCGATCGCCTGGCTGGCCGACACCGGTCTGGCCGAGGGCTACCCCGACGGCTCGTTCCGACCCGACGCCGTCGCCTCCCGTCAGGCCGTGACCGCACTGCTGTGGCGGGTCCACAACGGCGACGGCCCGACGGCGGGGACGACCTCCACCGACGTCCCGTCGGATCACCCGTTCGCCGCAGCCATCTCGTGGGCGCTCGCCTCGGGCGTGGCCGAGGGCTACCCCGACGGCTCGTTCCGACCGGCGGCACCCGCCAGCCGTCAGGCCTTTGCCGCCTGGCTGGCCGCTGCCGGCTGAGACCACCCGACACGCGCAGGCCAGGGGCTGGTGGCCTGGGCTGCGGCTGCGGCTGGTGGCCAACAACAACCGGCCGGTGGCCGGCTCAGGACACACCGCCGGCGTAGCTGCCGAAGCTGAGGATGTTGCCCTCCGGGTCGCGCACCGAGAAGCCCATGCCACCGGGGTCGTAGTGGGGCTCCTCGGGTGGGCGCACCACTTCGACCCCGGCGGAGCGACACCGCTCCCACACGGCCCACGGATCCCGGGTGATGACGTAGATGGCCTGAGCCCCGGGCGCTTGCATGAACTCGTTGTCGGGGACATAGGTGCCAGCCTGCACCACCCCGCCCTCGGGCCACCGCAGTTCGCTGTGCACGACGACGTCGGGGTCGTCGGGATCGGCGGCCAGGGCCTGTAGCTCGAAGCCGACCACGTCGACCAGGAACCGGATGCCCGCCGGGGCGTCCCGGTAGGACAGACCCGCCCAAATGCCAGGCTCGCCGCCCGCCGGCGCGCCGCCGGAGGGCGCGTCACCCGGCTGCACGTCGAAGCCCGACGCCGCCGCCCGCTGGGCGTAGGTGCCGAGGTCGACCTGCTCGATCCGCGTCGACAGCATCCAACGGTGCCCGTAGGGGTCCACCAGGGTGCCGTGACGGCTGCCGTGGTCCTGATCGGCTGGCGCGTTCACCGCGGTGGCACCGGCGGCCACGGCCCGAGCGAACCGTTCGTCGACGTCAGGCACCTCGAGGTGCAGCGACACCGACGTGCCGTCGAGGCCGGCCGGGCTGTGCACGCCGATCTCGGGGTACTCGTCGGACAGCATCAGTCGGGCGCCACCGATGTCGAGTTCGGCATGGCCGACCCGCCCGTCGTCGCCGACGACCCGGAACGTCTCGGTGGCGCCGAACGCCTCGGTGTACCAACGAAGGGCGTCGAGGCCGCCCCGTACTGCCAGGTACGGCGTCGCCACCGCCCGGGCGGCAACCGAGGGCGGCGCCGTCGACCCGGCAGTGGCCCCGGGGGTGATGTCTGCAGTCATGGCGGTTCTCCTGGAGAGTTGGACAACGGGAATGGTCGAGAGGTCGGGGACGTCGTCGAGCCGTTGCGGGCCGGTGGACGGGTCGGTGGGCGAGTCGCCAGCCGGCCCGGGTTCGGCGTCGAGGCCGGTGGCGGGTTCGGCCTCGAGTTCCGCCTCGAGACGGTCCCGGAGCTGCCGAGCGAACTCGAGCCGCGGTGCACGGGGCACGACGGGCTGGGCCAACGACTCGAACGGATCGTGCGGAGCACTCATCAGCCCTCCTCCCCGGTTTCGTAAAGGTCTCGGAAGGCTCGCCGGGCCCGCACCAGCAGCACCTCGGTGGCGCCTTCGGTACGGCCGAGGCAGGCAGCCACCTCGCGCACGGGGAGCCCGTCGAGGTAGCGCAGCACGAGTGCACTGCGGTGGTGGTCACCAAGGCGCTCCAAGGTGCGGTGGGCCAGGTGCGCATCGAGGTGCACGTCCCATTCGTCCACCGCCTCGGGTGCGGCGGCCGTCTCCACGGCCCGCAGGGACCGCTCCTCGCGCTCGCGCCGCCGCCAGTGGTCGACCAGCTTGTGGCGGGCCACCCCGATCAGCCAGGCCACCGAAAGCTCCGGTACCCGCTCACGTCGCAGGGCATCGACGGCGGCCAGGAATGTCTCGGCGGTGAGATCCTCGGCGAGGCTGGTCGACCCGCAGCGGGCCGACAGGTAGCCGTAGACCTGGGGGAGGGCGACGTCGTAGAGGTCGAGCAGCCCAGGACTCTGCGGGTGTGCGAGTGGTTCGGTCACCACTCACTCCATCGTTCGGGCACCCTGAACTCCTACACCCTGGGCGTCCGGAGCGGACATTGGAACGGCCAGCGACCGCTGATCTCCATCCGCCTGCACACCGCACTCTTGGCCATCTACCCTTCCCGCTGTGGCGTCGAGAGCGAATCGGCGCAGCGCGGATGCAACCGGTGCGACAAGGGACACGAGATGCGACACCGACACCTGACCACGGCGCTGGTAGCCACGCTCCTGCTCGTGGCGACCGGAGCGGCACCAACGACGGCCTCTTTTCCAGCATCGGACCTCGAGGGACGGACCGACGAGCACGGCTCGTTCTCCGACGTCCCGCCGGGTCACCCCTTCGCCGAGGAGATCAGTTGGCTCGTCGAGCAGGACATCACTACCGGCTTCGGTGACGGCACCTTCCGCCCCACCATCGCTGTCAGCCGCCAGGCGATGGCCGCGTTCCTGTGGCGCCTCGCCGGCCAACCCCACCCCCACCACGCCTGCAACGACCCCTTCAGCGACGTCCCCACCGACCACCCCTTCGCCCAACCCATCTGCTGGCTGATCGACACCGGCACCACCACCGGCTTCGGTGACGGCACCTTCCGCCCCACGATCGCCGTCAGCCGCCAGGCAACGGCCGCGTTCCTCCAGCGCTACGAGGGGTGGCTCGCCGACCGGTGCCCCGACCGCCCGCTGCACCTCAACCGCTGCGCATCGGTGGCCTTCGACTTCACCGGTGACGGCCGGGCCGATCCGGTGTGGGTGAACGAGGGTGCGTGGTACCTCGGCGACGATCCCACGCCGCTGGCCACCTTCGACGTGGGGGGCTCGGCCGGTCCGTGGATCCCCGTCGCCGGGGACTACAACGGCGACGGGATCACCACCCCCGCCATCGCCGACCTGACCACCGGCGAGTGGTGGTGGGCGATGACGGATGGGTCCGTCGTCGCCGTGCCAGATGTCCCGTGGCCACCCGTCTGTGACAGCGTCAGCGGCTCGGCGCTCCTCCCGGTGCCAGCCGACTACACCGGCAACGGACGCACCGACCCGGCGTGGTATTGCACGCTGGGTGCCACCTGGCATCTCCCCGGCAACACCACCATCACATTCGGCACCCCCACCGACTGGGCGACCGACGCTGTGGGCGACATTCCCGTGCCCGCTGACTACACCGGCGACGGACAGGCCGACCTCGCCGTCTACGACCCCACCATGGGTCGGTTCCACCTCGAGGGCGAGGAACTGCCGCTCGCCGTGCACCTCGGTGCGGGGCTTCCCATGGCCGCCGACCTCGACGGCGACGGGCGGGCCACCCCAATGGTGTTCTCGGTGGTCACCGGTGAGTGGCGGATCGCTGGTGGCGGTGCGCCCAGCGAACGTCCCGAGCACCCGGCCGACACGCGGTGGCCCGCAGTGGGTGACTGGAACGGTGATGCGCAGTCGGCACCCGCCACCTTCTCGCTGGGCACGTCCGACGTCGGGGGTGCGTGCGACCTGCGCTTCCACTTCCTCGACGACACGATGCTGGACGTCGCCGACGCCCCCTGCGCCGGGGGTGCCCATCCTGCGTCGGTGCCCGCAGCCGGCGTCGTCATGGCACCACACGTCCACCACACCGAGACGGTGTGCGCCACCTGGGCCGAGTCGTTCCTCGACCGGGCGCTGCTCGGCGACCCGTTCGAGGATCCGGCGGAGCTGGGGTTTGCGTGCCCGGGTGTGGGCACGCCGGGGGACGTGACCGGCGACGGGCTCACCGACCGGGTGTTCCTCGACGGCTGGTCGACCTCGGGCAGCGCTCAGATGGTTCCGGCCGACGACGTCGGCCCGGTCGGGGCGGTCACCATCGCCGAGGTGGTGCTGGCCCCGGGCGCGACGGTGGTCGTGCCGGTACCCGCGGACTACAGCGGCAACGGTCGCACGGAGGTGGCCTTCGTCACCTCGGCCGGCGAGTGGATCACGACCGCGGGGACGGTGGGCACCCTGGCGCCCCCTCCGTGCGACGTGCAGTGGGAGGTGGCGTCCCCGGTACCGGCGGACTACAGCGGGGACGGCCGGGCAGAACCGGCCTGGTACTGCGAGATGACGGCCACCTGGCACTTCGCCGACCGCGATCCCGTGGTGTTCGGCGAGGTGCCCACGACGGCGTTCGATCTCGACACGCTGGCCGACGTCCCGTTGCCGGCCGATTACACGGGCGACGGGCGGGCGGACCTGGCGGTGTACCGACCGCTGACCGGCGAGGTGTTGGTGCAGGGTGTCAGCGAGCCGGTGGCCACTGGCATGGGGATCGGCTTCCCGTCAGTGGTGGATCTCGACGGGGACGGTCGTTTCGAGCCGCTGGCCCTGGTCGATCTCCGCGACGTCGTCCCGCACGCCAACTGGCACCTGCCCGGCGACGTGCGACTCCCCCACCCATCGGAGACCCGGGAATGGGCCTTGCCAGCGCCGGGGCGGTACCAGCACGTGCGCACCTCGACCGTGGCTGCACTGCTGGGAGACACCAGCCGGTTCCGGATCGGAACGGCCCCACCGATCACCATCGACAACCTCGACACGATCATGCCCGTCACCATGCCGCCCGCCGTTCTCGTCTCCCTGGCCCGCCTCACCTTCGGCCTCGACCAGTGCACCGACGTCATCGAGTGGCTGGCCGATGGCAACGAGCCCGATGACCCCGAAATGCAGGCCTGGGCGGTCTGCGTCGATGCCTTCAGCGAGGATCTCGTGGGCTTGGTCGTCGGAGGCTGAGGGGCGGTCGCCCCGCCGACCCCGCCACCACCCAACTGCGCGCAACCAACCACCGAAACGGTGACCCACTGCGCGCGACCCCACGGGCCGGCCGGTCACCCCACCCGCCACCACCCAACTGCGCGCAACCAACCACCGAATCGGTGGCCCACTGCGCGCGATCCCACGGGCCGGCCGGTCACCCCACCCAAGGCGGCGGCCCGAGCAGCGCTGCAACCGGGATCGGCGCGGTCAGCGGCGCTCGAAACCCTCGGCCAGGCGGGCGAGCTGCAACACGATGCGGTCCATGGGGTCGTCCTCCCCGCCCAGCGACTGCCGACGCCGATAGCCGGAGCAGATCTCGTCCCAGCGGGCCAGACGGTCGCCCTCGAGGGTGCCCCGCAACGCCGCCAGCTTCAGCAGGTTCTCCTCGGTGCCCGAGGTGAGGGTCTGCGCCTCGCCCTGGTAGTGGTCGTCGATGAGCCGCTCGACCTCGTCGTCGTTCATGGCCGCCACCACCCGCTGCGCCATGCGGTTCATGTTGCGGTAGCTGCCCTGGAGGTAGAACGGCGGCTCGGTGCGATCGGCGTCGCGCTGCGCGGCGGAGGCGATGTAGGCACTGTTCACCGTCGACACCACCCCCTGCACGCGCACCAGGTGCCCGAGCACCGCCAGCAATTCCTCGAGTTCGGCCCGGCCGTAGGGGTGGGAGAGCTGATCGGGCGGCACCTGCTCGCCCCTCGCCATACGCACCAACAGCAGGATGTCCCCCGCCGCTCGGCCGGCGAGCGGCGCGGTGACGGCGTTGGAGGTGAGCGCGTTCTCGAGGTAGCTCAGCTCGAACAGCTCGCGGTGGCTGCCCAGCACCTCACCCAGGTTGTGGGTGTCGGCCCGGTTGGCCAGCATGTCGGGGATGCGGAAGCGGTCGCCGGATTCGGTGTAGGGGTTGCCGGCCATCACCACGCAGAACCGCTTGCCCCGCAGGTCGTAGGTGCGGGTCTGGCCCTGCCACACCCCTTCCATCCGCCGCTGGGCGTCGCACAGCGGGATGAACCGCTGGAGCAACTCCGGATTGCAGTGCTGGATGTCGTCGAGATACAGCATCACGTTGTTGCCCATCTCGAGGGCCAGGTTGATGCGCTCCACCTCCTGGCGCGCCGTGGCGTTGGGCGCCTCGTCGGGGTCGACCGACGTCACCCCGGTGCCGAGCGCCGGGCCGTTCACCTTCACCATCACCAAACCCAGGCGGCCGGCCACGTACTCCATGAGCGTGGTCTTGCCGTAGCCCGGGGGCGACACCACCATCAGCAGGCCGGAGCGGTCGGCCCCGCCCTCGCCCACCGTGCCCAGCTGGCGCGCCAGGTTGTCGCCGATGAGCGGCAGGTAGACCTGGTCGATGAGGTGGTTGCGGACGAAGCCGGCCATGGGCTGGGGGATCAGCTCCTCGAGGCGCAACATGCGGCGCTCGCGTTCGAGCAGCTCGTGGCGACGAGCCTGGTAGGCCCGGAAGCCCGGCACCACCTCGCGGCGGAAGCGGTCGGCTCGGGCCACCAGGTCATCGAGGCGCACCTCGAGCGACCCGCCCTGGATGCGCCGGTGGCGGCTCAGCAGCCCGCTGACCGTGATGGCCTCGGTGGCGTGACTGACCTCGGGCCGGGTCCGGCCGTCGGCGGTGGCCAGCAGCCCCGCCGCCTCCTCGGCCGCCGGGGCCAACCGGTCGCGAGTGGTCTCGTCGGCTCGGCGCAACCAGCCCTGCACCCAGGCAGAGGCCAGCCGGTGGCGGTCCCGCACGCCGAGCTCGGCCAGCTCGTCCACCAGCGAATCGGCCCCGACACCCCCGGGCAGGTCTCGCGCCGGGTCGTTGTCGGTGGTGAGGCGGTCCCGCAGCTCCGCCGCCGACGCCGAGCACACCATCTGCTCCCCACCGCCGCCGTCGGGTCCGGCCAGTTCCTCCACCAGGTAGGCACCCGCCGTGTGGGTGTCGACCGGCGGGAGCCCGTGGGCATCGACGAACTCGGCCACCACGGCCGACAGATCGGTGGCCACATCGCCGGTGGCGTCGGCGCCGCCCACGGCGTGGCGCACCGCCATGGCCGACCGGCACCGTCGCAGCCAACGCTCGGCCTCGGAGCGTGACAGCGACGTCCACCACCAACGGGCCACGGCCCGTGCCGGTCCGGCGAAGCGCAACAGCCCGGCGGTGGCCCGCAACCGCACCAGGGCGTCGAGGATGGCGGCGGCGTCGTGGTCGTGCACCCCCCGCTCGTAGCCTTCGTCGTAGCGCTCCTCGGCGTGGTGGCGCACCAGGTTGCCGAGTTCGGCCAGATCCAGGTCGGCGTCGGCCAACAACGCGGTGGAGAGCCCTTCGTCGCCGGATTCGGCGGCGGCCAACAGCGACGTGGCCAGGAACTCGGCGCGTGACAGGTCGTCGTTCTCCGACACCAGCACCTGTGACCACCAGGGTCGGGTCTCGACGAAGTCGGGGTCGTCGACCGGATGGCGGTAGTCGGTGCCCGACAACAGGACGTCCATGGTGTCCTCGCCGGGGACCAGGGTCACGTCCAGTGGCTGGGAGTTGACGCTGAACCGTCGGGTGCCGAGGCGGATGACGTTGTCGCCGTCCTCGTAGAGGTCGGCCCGGTCGCGCTGGAAACGGCCGGCCTCTTCGCGCAGCGTGGCCAGGCGGCCGGTCAACTCGTCGGCCCGCACGGACTCGCCCAACTGGCGCAGGTCCCGGACCAGGTCACGTACCCGGGCGACGGTGGGGTCACCGGCGAAGAAGGCGTTGAGCTCGTCGAGTTCGCTGAAGGTGGCCGCCCGACGAGCCACGGTGTCGAGCACCCGGCGCGCTGCGGTGACCATGCGTTCCACCCGACGTTGCCGCTCGTCGGTGAGGGTCTGCTTGCGGGAAGTGAACGCCTCGTAGATCTCCTCGCGGCGGGTGGCCAACTGCTCGGCAAACTCCTCGGTGTCCCCGAAGCGGGTCTCGAGACCCTCGACCTGGGCCAGCATGCGGGCCAGTTGGTCGTCGCAGGCCTCGGGCGTGTCGGCCATCGACAGCGACGACTGGACCGACTGGCCCAACACCAGGAACTCGGCACCGAAGGCGGCCACGTTCTCGTGGCGGCGCAGGTCGGCTCGGCGGCCGTCGAGCAGCGCCCGCACCCGGTTGACCCCGCCGAGCACCTTGGACACCTCTTCGAGGATGACGGTGCGCACGGTGGCGTCGGACACGGTGAGCCCGGCCACCACCTCGGTGAGCAGCTCGAGCCCGGTAGCCACCCGGTCGAGTTGCTCGGTGAGTTCGTCGGCGTCGGCCACGGTGCCCGCCTCGGCCACCGCCTGCTCGAGTTCCTCGAGCCGCTGGTGGTAGGCGCCGAAGGCGTCCCCTTCGCTGAGGAACCCGACGGTGGTGGCCACCTGGGCGTCGAAGGCCGCCACCACACGCTCGTCGAGTTCGTCGAGGCGGTCGGTGTCCACGTAGCGCAGGTCGCGCAGCGACAGCAGGTGTCCCTGCTGGCGGCGCAGGTCGACGAGTCCCTCCACGTGACCGTCCACCGAGTCGGGTGGCGACAGCTCGAGTTCGGTGACCACGGCGTGCAGCGACTCAGCCGCCTCGTTCACCGCCCGTTCCGCTTGGGTGCGCAGCTGCTCGGTGCGGTCGAACTCGCCGAGGACGAGCTCCCCCACCGAGCGCACCGAGGCCACGGCGTCGGCCAGCCGGTGCACTTCGGGGGCACCCAGCCAGAAGTAGGCGTCGATGATGCGGCTGGCCTCGGCGATGAGGCGCTCGTAGGTGGCCGACGACGCCGATTCGCCAGTGACCAGACCGGCGAGGGCGTAGAGGTCGCTGATGGCCCGCACCACCTCGGCGTTGCCGATGGTGTCGAGGAAGGTGCCGCTGGTGGGTTGGCCGGTGGCGTAGTCCTCGCTGGTGTAGGGCGTGTCCCACACCTGCATGCGGTGCAGCCGGGTGGGTTCCTCGCCTTCGCCCTGGAACACCACGATGGTGCCGTCGTCGAAGCGGCTGTAGCCGTGGCAGGCAATGGGGGTGGACACCTGGCGGCGGATGACGTTGTACGACGACAGGATCGACCGGCCGCTGGCTTGGTCGTGGAAGACGTAGAGGACGTCCTCACCGTTGGGGGAACGGACGACTTCCTTGAAGACCATGCCCTCGAGGTCCACGTCGAACGTGCGGGTGTCGCCGTTCTCGAGGTGGTAGCCGCCGGGGAAGATGATGCCGTGGTCCTCGGGGAGCTGTTGGCAGGCCAGACCGACGGCGTCGAGCCGCTCGACTTGGCGGATGCGCGGCGTGTAGACGAAGTAGCGCCAGGTGTGTTCCTTGTAGGGCAGGACGCGCAGCAACAGGAGGTGCCCGGCGCGGGCGTAGTGCACCGAGGCGTCGGCCAGCGACTGGGTGCCCTCCGCAACCGATTCGCGCCACACCACTTCGCCGCGCTCGGTGTTGTTCTCCACCCGGATGGTGAGCTCGCCGCCGTCGGTGTGGACGAAAAGTTCGTCGGCAACGTTGATGTGGGGGAACCGTCCGGTGACGTGGTCGGCGCGGGTGGTCTCCACCCACTCCATGTCGTGGGTCGGCGGGAACGAGTGCTCACGCTCGCCGCGGTCGTCGATGTAGGTGGTGGTGCCGTCGACCGCCACGCTCCAGCGGAACACCCGCAGGTCGTCGAGCGTGTCGCCGGTCTGGAACACGGCCAGCAGGCGCTCGTCGGGGCGGTGCAGACCGACCAGGCGGGTGTTGCGGTAGTAGGTGTAGAGCTCGCGGAAGTGGTTCTGGAACGCCGCGTCCTCGAGCAGGCCGGGCACCGTCTCGGGATCCACCGGCTCGAAGCGCACGACGGGATCGCCCTCGGGGCCGTCGGGCAGGTCCCGCTCGAAGCGGTGGATGCTGAACACGTCGGACACCGACGTCTCCGAGCGGAGGCCGATGTAGACGTTGTACCCGAACAGCAGGTAGGGCCCCACCCCGGCGATGTCGCGGGGGATGCAGTTGTTCTCGGTGCGGATGCGGGAACTGCCCACTGGCTCGAACCGGCTGGACCCGAAGTGCTCGAGGCGGTCGGCGTTGAGCGTCGCCACACGGTTGGTCAGCTCGGCGGTGGCGGTCTCGAGCCGGCCGCGCAGTAGTTCGTAGGTGCCGGCGTGGCGGGCCCCCCCCCGCGGGGGCGGGGGCGCGCCCCCCCCCCCGGCGGCGGTTGGGGCCCCCCCCCGGGGGCCGCGCGGGCCCCCCCGGGGGGGGGGG
>JAFIEP010000091.1 GCA_020832495.1 Acidimicrobiia bacterium
TGTGACGAGCTCGGAGAGGTCGTCGAGACCCACCTCGGCGAGGAGGTCGTCGAGGCACGGCGGAGCTTCGGCGGCGGTGTGACCATCGGCGGCGTCGTCAACTCGACCGAGACGTGCACCGTGCGGACCGACGGGGTCTCCTACCGGTTCGGTGAGTACGTGGCCGCCGACGTGGGGGACGGCACGACGACCGACCCCCTCGCCGTGTGGGAGGCCCTCGAGGCCGAGGTTGCCGCCGCCGAGGACGCCGGCGCAGCAGCGGACGAGCGGACCGGGCACATCACCGAACGCGTCGAGACGGCCGGCGCCACGGTGGACGGAGTGCTCGTCGACGACGACGACATTCTGCTCCTGGTGAACGACACCACCTACCACCTGTCGTTGGGCGGCTTCGGCGTGGACCCGACGGCGGGGGACCTCGAGGCGCTCGTCGACATCGCCGTCGCTGTGGCGCAGGCCACGCCGATCGGTGTCAACGGGCTGTGCGATGCGGTGGTGGACGCAGTGGACGACGTGTTCGGCGGACACGAGGGCGACCCCCGCACCGGCTTCGGCGGCGGCCAGACCGACGGCATCGAGTTCGAGACGCAGACCTGCCGTGTCGAGCTGGCGGACTCGGATCTCGAGGTGCGAGCGTCCATCAGTGACGAACGGCGGTGGGAGGCAGCGACGTCTCGGCCCGCCGGCTCGGGCCCAGGCGGCTTCGGATCCCGAGCGGAGCCTGTCGGCGGTGTCGGCGACGGTGCGTTCATCTCACGCAACGACCTGATCGTGCGGGTCGACAACCACGTCATTGCCGTCTCGGGCCACACCCGCAACGGGGAGCGCGAGTCGATCCCGCCCGAGGACCTCGTCGAACTCACCGCCGCCGTGCTCGCCGAGTGACGCATCGGCCGACCGACCCGGGGCCGCACCCGATCAGGACAAGGATTGGCTGTCAGAGGGGCCGCGTAGGGTGATCCGTACCCCGGCGTCACCTCCCGAAAGCCTGTTGCCGTGTCCGAACCGATCAACATCGACGAGTTGGCCGACGACCAACTCGACGACCTCTACGACCCAGGGGCGCTGGCCCGCGGCCAGACCTACGCAGAGGAGGGACGCGTCACGATCGTCAGCTCCGATGCCCGGTCCATCACCGCGGTGTGTCTCGGGTCGGGACGGGCCACCTACCTGGTGCGCATCCGGTGGACGCGCTCACACGGCGTCCTGAACCTCGACGATGACTGCACGTGCCCCCTCGGCGGGGCCTGCAAGCACTGCGTGGCCACCATCGTCACTGTTCGTGACCAGAGCCAGCGCCCGCAGGGCCGTGACGGGGCGGCCACCGCCGCAGCACCAGCCGCCGCCGCGTCGGTGGGGGGATCGGCGCTCGTCGACTGGCGCCAGGCACTGGCCGACCTCACCCACGACGAGCACCACGTGGAGCACACCGGGTTGGCCCTGCAGATCGTCGTGCACCGCCCTGAGCGGAGCCGCTTCGCCTCGGCGGCGTCCACCCCCCGCCTCACCATACGACCCCTGCGTCGCGGCCGGTCGGGCAGATGGGTCAAGACCGGTGCGTCCTGGCGCGACATCACCTCGCCGTACAACCGCGACATGGCGGACGTCGACCGCTCCCACCGCGCCGCGCTGCGGGCGCTCACCACCAGCTGCAGCGGCGACCTCTACTACGCCACCTCCCAAGCCGTGTCGCTCACCAGCTTCGGGCCCGACCTGTGGTACCAGCTCGAGCGAGCTCTCGAGGCCGGCGTCGTCCTCGTCGGCGGCGGGGACCACCGCACCGTCGCGCTGTCGCCGGTACCGGCCACCGCCCACGTCGATCTCACCGCCGATGCCGACGGGTCGGTGCTCGTGGCGGCAGGCTTCGTCGTCGACGGTCAGCCGCTGGCCGTGCCCCCCGATGGAGGCGGGCTGATCGGGTCACCACCCCACGCGCTCTGGGTGACGCGAGGCGACGAACTGTTCCTGGTGCCCTTCGCTGCCCCGCTGCACCCGTCGGTGGCGCGCCTGGCAACCGACGGTGGGGTCGTCGTGCCCGAGGGCGACGTCGACGAGTTGCTCGACATCTACCAGCCGGCCCTCGCCCGCCACGCCACCGTTGCATCATCCGACGCCAGCGTGCCGCTCACCACCACGCTGTTCGATTCCCTGGTGCTCACCGTCGAACGCACCGACCACATGGCAGCCACCGCCGTGTGGTCGGCCCGTTACCGCCGGGGCGAGCGAACCATGAGCCACCCGCTGCACCAGCGGTGCGGCACCGGTCGAGATCCGGCCGCCGAAGCGGCGGCGCTCGACGAGCTGAAGCTCCCCCTCGACGTGCTGGCTGAACTGGTCGACACGACCGGTTCCCCCCAGGACCTGGCGCTGACCGGACCGTTGGCGGCCACGCTGTTGGTCCGGGTGGTTCCCTGGCTCGAGGCCCAGGGCCAGGTCGATGTCGAGCTCGTCGGCGAGTTCCCGGCGCTGCGCCAAGCGGTCGAGGACCCGATCATCAGCCTCACCGTCACCGACAGCGACCACCCCCGCGACGGCAACGACTGGTTCGACCTCGACGTGAACGTCAGCGTCGACGGCGAGACGGTCGACTTCGTCGCCTTGTTCACCGCGCTCAACCGTGACGAGGAAGTGCTGATCCTCCCGTCGGGCACCTGGCTGTACCTCGACGACCGCCCCGAACTCGAACAACTGCGCGACCTCATCGAGGAGGCGAGGAGCCTGGCCGACCCGGCCGGTACCGGCGTGGCCCGCCTCAACCCGTTCCAAGCCGGCTGGTGGGACGAACTCGCTGCGCTCGGCGTGGTCACCGAGCAGTCGGAGCGGTGGACCGCCAGCGTGGCGCGCATGTCCGAGCTGGCGGCGCCCGAGCCGGTCGAACCGCCCGCCGCCCTGCAAGCCGAGCTGCGCCCCTACCAACAGGAGGGCCTCGACTGGCTGGCCTTCCTCCACCGCCACGGCCTCGGCGGCATCCTGGCCGACGACATGGGCCTGGGCAAGACCGTCCAGACGCTGGCGCTGTGCCTGCACGTCCTCGAGCAGCGCCCCGATGCGCGCTTCTTGGTGGTGGCGCCCACCAGCGTGGTGCAGAACTGGGCCCGCGAAGCCGCCCGGTTCGCGCCCGGGGTGAACGTGTGCACCATCAGCCAGACCGAAGCCCGGCGCCGCACCACCCTCGCCGAGGAGATCGCCGACGCCACCATCGTGGTCACCTCCTACGCCTTGTTCCGCCTCGAGTTCGACGACTACGACCGCCACGACTGGGAACTGGTGCTGCTCGACGAGGCCCAGTTCGTCAAGAACCACCAGGGCAAGACCCACCAGTGCGTGCGTCGCCTGAACGCCGCCAGCAAGATCGCCCTCACCGGCACCCCGCTCGAGAACACCCTGATGGATCTGTGGTCGCTGCTGTCGATCACCGCCCCCGGCCTCTACGCCGACCCCCAGCGCTTCGACGAGACCTACCGCAAGCCCATCGAGAGCGGCAACGCCCCCGAGCTGCTGGCCACCCTGCGGCGTCGCATCGCCCCCCTGCTACGTCGGCGGACGAAGTCCGAGGTCCTCACCGACCTCCCACCGAAGGTCGAGCAGACGGTCGAGGTGCAGCTCAACGCCCGCCACGCCCGCATCTACGCCACCCAGTTGCAGCGCCAGCGCCAGAAGGTGCTCGGGCTCGTCGGCGACGTGCGCAGAAACCGCTTCGAGATCCTCAAGTCACTCACCATCCTGCGCCAGCTCGCCCTCGACCCCGGCCTGGTCGACGACGCTCACGACGACGTCGGCTCGGCGAAGTTGGACCGGCTGCTCGACGACCTCACCCAGGTGGTGGCCGAGGGTCACCGGGCCCTGATCTTCAGCCAGTTCACCCGCTACCTGGCCCGGCTACGCACCCGCCTCGACGCCGCCGGCATCGACCACAGCTATCTCGACGGCCGCACCCGCAATCGCGACGAGGCCATTGCGCGCTTCACCGACGGCGACGTCCCGGTGTTCGTCATCAGCCTCAAGGCCGGCGGGTTCGGCCTGAACCTCACCGAGGCCGACTACTGCTTCGTGCTCGATCCGTGGTGGAACCCCGCCACCGAGACCCAGGCCGTCGACCGGGCCCACCGCATCGGCCAGGTGAACCCGGTGATGGTGTACCGCTACGTGTCGGTCGGCACCATCGAAGAGAAGGTGGTGGAGCTGAAGGCCCGCAAGTCCGATCTGTTCGACAGCGTGATGAGCTCCGAGGGCACCTTGTCCAAGGCACTGACCGAGGACGACATCCGCGGGCTGCTCGACCACGGCTGAGGCCCTCGACTCGCTAGGTTCATCACCAACACTCACGGCTCCAGCGACGGGAGATGCAACGACATGGGCAGGCAGGATGCTCCCAGCGAGATCGAGGACCCCGAGCTCGAGACGGTTGCCCAGCGCTACCGACGCTTCGCTCGCTACGAGGCGCACGGCGTCTCGGCAACCTACGAGCAGTGGGCCCTGGGTGTCGCTCAGGACGAGGGTGCCCTGCGCTTCCTGGCGTCGCTCCCCATCGAGAAGCGACAACCCAACCTGCTGTTCGCCGCAGTGCGCTACCTGTTCGGCACGCCGGGCTCGGCCGACGAGTTCCTCGGCACGCTGACCGAGGAACCTGACCAGATCAGCTCGGTGATGGCCGAGCGCCGTGTGCAAACCAACGAACCCGCTCGGTGCGCAACGCTGCTCCCGGCGCTCGCCCAGCTTCCCCAGCCGCTCGCGCTCATCGAGGTCGGCGCGTCCGCCGGTCTGTGCCTCCTACCCGACCACTACAACTACCGCTTCGGCGATGTGCACCTGGCTGCCACCCTCGGGTCGCCGAACGAGGCTCCCGAGTTCCCCTGCGAGGTCCGTGGCGCTGTACCGGTCCCGGAGGCCATGCCCCAGGTGGCCTGGCGTGTCGGCCTCGACCTGCACCCCGTCGACCTGAGAAGCGACGACGAAGTGTCGTGGCTCCGCACGCTGGTGTGGCCCGAGCACGACGAGCGCTCCTCGCGTCTCGACCGAGCCATCTCGGTTGCGGTGAACGACCCACCGACGGTCCACCAGGGTGACCTTCTCCACGACCTGGCCGAGCTCGTCCACGAGGCGCCTGACGACACACACGTGGTGGTGTTCCACTCCGCAGTGCTCAGCTACCTGCCGTCGCGCCGAGCCATCGACGACTTCGTCCACCAGGTCGGCCAGCTCCCGGTCACCTGGATCAGCAACGAATCTCCGCTGGTCTTGTCGGAACTGGCGCAGGTACAGGGCATCAACGCACCAAAAGGCAGCTTCCTCCTCACCGTCGACGGTCGATGCGTCGCCTTCACGGGACCCCACGGACAAGCGATCGACCACATCGCCTGATCGCCCACTCGACCGTGCGCAGGATCAGGGTGAGCCCGGCCCGCCGTGTACTCGGTCGTGATGCACCGCCAGCACGACCACGGCCGCCACAATGGCAGCCGTGGAGGACTTCGTCGTGGCACGCAATCCCGACCTGGAGTCGACCCTGCCGTACCTGGTTCGCCTCCCGATCGACGAGGCCGGCATCGTGCTCAAGGTCCGCGACACCTGGCCCCGGACGGCGAAAGTCTACTGCCATCCGTCGACAGACTGGCCAGCAGACCCCGAGATCGTCGAGCGGGTGGGCGTTCGGTCGTGCGTGCGCCGCGGCGCAGCGATCGATCTGGTGCTCGACCGGGGCCGGGAGAACCGCTCGCAGTTCGTGTTCACCCGTGCTCGCGGACGCGAGGTCATTTTCTGGCAGAGTGCTCGCACCGCTCGCCAGGCGCGCCCGAACGTTGCCGTTCCCACCCGACGGGCCTCGGGCCGGGCGCTCGAGATCCTCGTCGACAGCCACGAACGGTACGCGTGGAAGTTCACCGCCCAACAGGCCACCACCCGCCGACAGGCACTTCCCGCAGGCGACTACGCCACCGAGGTCGACGACACGATCGTGGCGGTGGTCGAACGCAAGAGCATGGCCGATCTGGTGTCGACCATGACCACGGGCAAGCTGCGCTATCTGCTCGCCGCGCTGGCCGAGCTGCCACGAGCGGCCCTGGTGGTGGAGGATCGCTACTCAGCGGTGTTCAAGGTCACCCACACCCGCCCGGCGGTCGTGGCCGAGGGCCTCGCTGAGGCGCAGGTGCGCTTCCCGACCGTGCCGATCATCTTCTGCGAGACCCGACCCCTGGCCCAGGAGTGGACCTACCGCTTCCTCGGCGCCGCCGTCGCCCACCACCTCGACCACACCGCCGTCGACCAGCTCGCCCACTCACTCCCCGCCGCCGGACCGCTCCCTCCGGCGCCACCCACACCTGCCGCCGTCCGCGCCTGGGCGGTGGCCAACGGCTACGAGATCTCACCCAAGGGTCGGATTCCACGCTCGATCGCCGCCGCCTACGAGGCTGCCCACGGCAGCGGGTAGCGGCTGGCCGCGCCGACCGTCGCCTTGGGTCCCAAGACTCGCTCACCAGCTCATTCGTTCCTCGAGCCCACCCCGGCGGTCAGCGCTCGACGTCGGCGGCATCGAGGACGTCGTTCACCGAGCTCAGCTCATCCCAGCCTCTCCGGAACCCGGTCCAGCCGAGCAGTGGGCCGTCCGGACATGCCGTGATGAACCCTTCGATCTCGCCGAAGACGTCGCCGGTGATGCCGTGGTGGATGGCGAAGATCGCCACCTCGATGCCGGGGGTCACGGCCTCTCGGTACTCGGCCAGCTCCTGGTGTCCCGGGTTGAACGGGACGAGAACCTCGACCGTGTCGCCGACCCCGACCTCCGGCGAGCTCGCCACGGCACGGGTGACCTCGACGTCGTACACGACGGACGACGGACTGAAGGTGCCGCCCGGTGTGTCCTCCCCGACGGCGCGGACCTGCCCGGTGAGTTGCCCGCCGAACACCACATCGACCTCGGCAGCGAGATCGGCAGGCGACTCGGAGGGCAGATAGTCGTAGGCGATGCCCGTGTCCACGAGTGCCTCGGCGAATCGCTCGATGTCGGCACAGACCACCTGATCGTCGGCAGAACCCTCCGGTTCGCCCGCCGAAGTGACGACTCGGTCGTTCGTCGTGCACGCCGACGCCGTCACCACGAGGCACAGCGGGATCAACCCTCGTCGCAACCACACGACCCTCCGACGTCCCAACTCGGCCGTCGGTTCCCCGCAGATTGTTCGCCGCCAGCGAAAATGCGGTGCACGATGTCCGATACGGCCCGGGCCGATCGTCGTCAGAGCAACGGAGGCGAACCGCGTCCCGACCCAAGGAGATCGACATGCGCTACCTGGTTCTGCTCTACGACAACGAAGCCGCTGCCCCCGAGTACGGCACACCCGAGTGGGACGCCGACCTCGCCGGCTACGCCGCCTTCGACGAGTTGGCCGGCGACGCCGTGGTCGGCGGTGAGGCGTTGCATGGCTCGGCGACGGCGCGCACCGTCCGCCACGACGGCACGTCCGTGCGGGTGACCGACGGACCCTTCGCCGAGACCACCGAGGTGCTGGGCGGGTTCTACGTGCTCGAGGCCCCCACGCTCGACGACGTCATCGAACTGGCTCGTCGCATCCCGGTCGTGACCCAAGGAGCCATCGAGATCCGGCCCCTTGCCCAATGGATCGATCCTCCGACGGACAGCCCGGCTCCCGAGGGCACCACCCGCTACCTGGCCACGATGCACGGCCCCGAGACCGCTGCCGACACGCCGAACTCGGCCGAGTGGGACGCCGCCATCGACGCCCACCAGGCCTTCGGCGAGATCGCCGGCGATGCCATCGTGGGCGGTGGTGCAGTCCACCCCACATCCACCGCCACCACCATCCGTATGCGCGACGGCGAGTTGATAGTCACCGACGGGCCGTTCTGCGAGGCCACCCAGATCGTGGGCGGGTTCTACCTGCTGCGTAGCACCGACGACTCGGTGATGGAACTGGCGAGCGCCATCCCCGTCAACGACGGCGGCGCAGTCGAGGTGCGACCCGTCCTCGAACTGGACTGAGACTGATGGTCGACCCGCTGGTCGACGTCGAGGGGGTGTTCCGCGCCGAGTCAGGGCGGGCGCTGGCCACCATCGCCCGCCTGGTCGGCGACCTCGACCTGGCCGAGGATGCCGTGCAGGAGGCCTTCGCCACCGCATTATCGCACTGGCCGACCTCCGGCGTGCCCGACAACCCGGGAGCGTGGATCACTACCACGGCGCGCAACAAAGCGCTCGACGTCATCCGCCGCGAGTCGACCCGCCCGAAGCGCGAGCTGCGGTCCGTGCGGGAGTCGCTCGACGACACGCCGCCGATCCTGCACCCGGTGGCCGACGACCAGCTCCGGGTCATGTTCACGTGCTGTCACCCGGCGCTGACCGAGGAGTCACGGGTGGCGCTCACCCTGCGGTTGGTGTGCGGGCTGCAGGTGCACGAGATCGCCCGGCTGCTGCTGCACGGCGAGGAGGCCGTGGCCAAGCGCATCGGCCGGGCCAAGGCCAAGATCCGCCAGGCACACATCCCGCTGCGCGTCCCCCCGCCGGAGCTGCTCGCCGAACGCACCCCTGGGGTACTCGAGTGCATCTACCTCACCTTCACCGAGGGGTACGCCGCTACCGCCGGCGAGCAGTTGATCCGCCACCAGTTGTGCGACGACGCCGTGCGTCTCGCCCGCCTGGTGGCGGCACTCGAGCCCGTCGATCCCGCAGCAGAGGCCCTACTGGCGCTGCTGCTGCTCCAGGACAGTCGGCGGGTCACCCGCCTCGACGACCACGGGGAGGTGGTGTTGCTCGCCGACCAGGACCGTTCCCGCTGGGACCACGACCTCATCGCCGAGGGCATGACCTGGCTGGATCGGGCCGGACGACACCCCACCATCAACGCCGGAGCGGCCGCCTACCTTCTGCAAGCGGCCATCGCCGCCGCACATGCCCGGGCGGCGAGCTGGGAGGCCACCGACTGGCCGACGATCGTGGCGAACTACGACCAGTTGGCCGAGCTCACAGCGTCCCCGGTGGTGCAGGTCAACCGGGCCGTGGCCGTGTCGTTCGCCGACGGTCCGGGGGCCGCGCTGCCGCTGCTCGACGCGCTGGTAGCCGACGACCGTGTCGCCGATTCGCACACGCTCCACGCCGTGCGAGCCGACGTCCTGCACCGCCTGGGACGCATCGACGACGCCCGCCACGCCTACCTCGCCGCTCTGGCCACTGCCACGAACGAGCCGACCCGCCAGGTGTTCCGCCGGAAACTGGCCCGCCTGGGTGGCACGGTCCGTCCGACGTGACCACAGTCTGGCCCGTTGCAGGAACGGCACGCTGGACGGCTTCGCTCAACCCGGCGGTGACTCCGCCAGTCTGGCGAGCCGGGCGGTGACCGTGTCCACGAGCCAGTGGGCGTTGGCCACTACCGCCGCCGCCGGCAGGGCACACGATTCCCGTTGGTAGACCCAGCCCGCGCCGGAGAGCGCGGTTCGCAAGGCCGCCGCTGCCGAGGTGAGCTCGTCCGGGTCGACGCCGGGGAACGCTGATCGGACGAGGTCGGTCATGTCGCGCAGGTTTCGGCTGCGCGACTGTGCCAGGTAGGGCTGCACCCACGGTGAGGTCACCGTGGCGACAGTGATCCCGTGGTTCGCCTCGAACACGGCGAACAGCGCGTCGACGTAGTCGTGGAGCTCGTCGAGGCTTGCACACAGCGGCACTCCCAGGCGAGGACCGATGGCCTCGGCCACCGCCTCGGCCAGCCCCTCACGACTCTCGAAGTAGCGGTAGACCGTCCGTTCCCCCACGCCGGCCGCCGCCGCCACGGCGCGCATCGTCGGTTCCTCGCTGCGCTCCACGAGGCGCACCGCTGCGCCGATGAGGTCGTCCCGGGTGCGCGCCACGTTGCGCTGGGTCGCCGTCATGGAGGCGTCCGAAGAGGTTGACAGACTGTCTGCCATTCCGGCATGCTACCTGTCAGGAAGCACCAACTCAAGATGGGACGAGCCGATGAGCACCACGCCCGACACACCGGCGAGAACCCGCCGCCTCTCCGAGACCGAGTTCAGCTTCGCCCCGACCGGCGAACGGTTCGTCCTGCGGTCGGATCCGAGCGACACCTCGGTGCTGGCCTTCGACTTCTACGTCGAGCCCGGTGGCGGCGTGAAAGACAACCACCGTCACCGTTCACAGTCCGAGCACCTCCGGTGCATCAGCGGCACGCTCGACGTCACCGTCAACGGTGCGCCGGCTCAGCTCGGCCCGGGTGACGAGGTGGATCTACCGCCGGGGACCTTGCACACGCTCCAGAACCTCGGTGACACCGAGGTCCACTGCCACGTCGAGTACCGCCCGGCGGGGCGCAATCGCGAGTGGTTCCAGATGATCGCCGCCTACATCGACCGGACGGGCAAGGAGCCCGGGCTCTTGGACCTCGCCCCGTTCCTCGTCGACGTCGACCTCTACCTCGGGATGCCCGTGTGGTTCCAACGCATCGTGCTCAAGGGCATCCTCGGACCCATCGGCACCCTGCTGGGACGACGTCGCCGCATGTTGGCCTGTGCAGCGGAGGCCTACGGCCGCCCCTTCACCTGGTAGCCCTCGGTCCCGGCCGAGGCCAAGCCCGCTCAGCCGGACCCCGCCTCGGCGAATCGATGCTCAGGTGGCCGGACGGAGCCTGCTGCGCAAGTGGTTGGCGACAGCCTCGATCTCATCGTCGAGGTGTCCCGGCGCTGCGACATGGTCGGCAAGCGCCTTCGGCCACAGCGCGGTCACACCCTTGACGCGCTTCTTGCGCATGATCCAACCCCACTCACAGCCAATGAAGCAGAGCACGCCCTGGACCTCGACGTGTGCGAACTCCTCACCCATCGCGCCACGTACCACCTCGATCTGTCCCAACACCCCGTCGACCAGCTTGGTTCGATCCCGCCTGTTGACGTAGAGACGCTCGTCGAGCCGAAACAGACCGCCGACGTCGCGAACCTCGATCTCACCGGTGTACTTCTTGGCATCAATCACAAAGACACCCTTCGGTCCCACCACCAGGTGATCGATGTTGGCCCGACTCCCCGGCACGCGTCGATCGTGCAGCACCTCGATGCCGGCAACCTGTGCGAGAACCTCGGCAACTCGCCGCTCGCCCTCGGCGCCGATCTTCCAAGCCGTGGTCGCCTGTGCTTCCGGACCGATCTGCGGCTTCGGGGTGAGTCCTGCGGCGATCCGACCCACTACCGGGCGTCGGTCCTTGATGGACCTGCGCCACTCGGTGTCCTCGGCCACGCGTGCTCGTTTGGCAGCGAGCTCTCGCGCGGCGCGCTTGTCGTACTCGACCTGCGCTGAACGGCCGGCCTGATCCTGCACCTCTTCGTCGGTGGGATCGACCGCAGGCGGCATGACCGCCGGGGTCGCGGCCGGGGCATCGCTCGAAGCGACGTCGAGCTGGTGCTCTGCGGCCTCGACGATGTCACCGGCTTCCTGACAGGTGACACACCGCACGATGCGTTCAGCCGCAATCCAGTATGCCGTCGTACCTGCCGGGAGATCGACCCCGCACCCTGCGCAGGTGTCGTTCCGGCGGATCGCCATCTTCTTGGTCACAGGACGCCGCCCCTTCACCTGGTAGCCCGACGCTGTCAGTCACCAGGCGGCGCCATCAGGTCAGCAAAGGTGGGCAACTCCCACGGGTGAGGTGGTTGCCCTGCTCGCACCACCACACAGCGGCCCGTGCCCTCGCTGGTCGCCAGGTCGAGCGCGGCGGTCACCACCTCGGCGGGTTCGATGAGGTCGATGCCCAGCGCGGCGAGGTCCAGGCCACCGGCCGCGCCCTCGGTCATGGGGGTGTCCACGATGCCGGGGCAGACGGCGTCGATGGTGATGCCGTCGCCGGCCAGGCTGGGCGCCGATGCCGCCACGAACGCAGCCACGGCGTGCTTGGTGGCCGAGTAGATCGGGTTGCCGGCAAAGGGAACCAGCCCGGCTACCGACGCCGTGGCCACGATCGCTCCTCCGCCTGCGGCACGCATGACCGGCACCACGGCCCGCACCCCCAGCACCACTCCCCCGACGTTCGCCCCCACCGTGCGCGAGTAGACGCCGTCGGACAGCTCGTCGATCGGCCCGCTGTGGCCGTAGACCCCGGCGTTCAGATAGGCGAGGTCGATGCCACCCAGCTCGTCGGTGGTCGCCACCACGCGCGCCCACAGTTCGGGGTCGGCCACGTCACCGACCACGGCGACACCCCCCACTGCCTCTGCGGTGTGGGCGGCTGTGTCCGCGTCGAGGTCGACCGCCACCACACGGGCCCCCTCGGCGGCGAACCGCTCGCACGCCACCCGGCCGATGCCCGACCCGGCCCCGGTCACGATGGCGATCTGGTCCTCGAGTCGTCCCATGGTCGGGCACCCTACTGGCGCGCTCGGGGGCGTCGACACCTCGACACGGCAGCAGGGTGCGCCGAGCACAGCTTGGTGATGTCAGTGATGCGCTAGGCTGCACATCATGCGCACCACCGTCGCCATCGACGACCATCTTCTCGAGCGAGCCAAGGAGCGCGCCCGGGAGCGGAACCTCACCCTCGGCAGACTCATCGAGGACGCGTTGCGACGAGAACTCGCCAGCGGCGAGTCGCGCCCGACCGGGCCAACTGTGCCGGTGTTCAAAGGAACCGGCGCACGACCCGGCGTCGACCTCAGCTCCTACCGCTCGATCGCCGAGGCGCTCGACGACGACGCCTTGGATCGCATCCCGTGATCGTCCTCGACGTGAACGTGGTGCTGGCCGCCCACCGCGACGACCACCCGCACCACCAGCTCGTCCGTCCCTGGTTCGACGAGCTGCTCGCCGGCACGGACCGGTTCTCGGTGCCTGACGCGGTGTGGGCGTCGTTCATCCGGATCACCACGAACCGGCGGATCTTCGAGCTCCCCACACCCATGGCCGACGCCTTCGAGTTCATTCGGGCCGTTCGCGCCCAACCGAACCACGAGTCGTCGACCCCGAGCAGACGCCACCTCGAGCTGTTCGAGCAGCTCTGCGTGGAGTACAGCGCCAACGGTGATCTGGCCATGGACGCCTACCTCGCTGCGATCACCCTGGACCACGGTGCGCGCCTGGCAACCCTCGACGGCGACTTCGCAAGGTTCACCCCGCTCGAGACCGTCCGACCGGCCACCGACGTTCGCTGACCAGCGACTACGTGCCCTTGTAGTTGAGGACCTGGCGCAGTTCGTGCAGCACGTCGACCAGGTCGGTCTGGTCGCCCATGACCTGGTCGATGTCCTTGTAGGCCGACGGGATCTCGTCGACCAGCGCATCGGCTCGGTGCGCCAACCAGACCTTGCCGGCCATCTGGCGGGCAAGGTCGTCGGTGGTGAACAGCTTCTTGGCGCGGCTGCGGGAGTGCCGGCGGCCGGCGCCGTGGCTGCACGACGTCCAACTCGCCGAACTTCCCTTGCCGGCCACGATGTAGCTGCGGGTACCCATCGAGCCGGGGATCACGCCCAGGTCGCCGGTGTCGGCCTTGATGGCGCCCTTGCGGGTGATCCACAGCGACCGATCGCCGTGGGTCTCGCGCTGGGTGAAGTTGTGATGGCAGTTGATGCGCCGCGTCTCTCGGCCGAAGCCGAGGAAGCCGAACACCTCACCCATGGCGTTGTCCATCATCTGGTCGCGGTTGGCGCGGGCGTACTCCTGTGCCCACAACATGTCGCCGATGTACGCCTCGAACTCAGGGGTGTCCTCCACGAAGTAGGCCAGGTCCGGGTCCTCGAGGCGCAGCTCGAGATCCTTGGCCAGACGCTTCGCGGCGGCGATGTGCATCTGGGCGAGCTGGTTGCCGATGCCGCGGCTGCCCGAGTGCAACACCACCCACACCCGGGCGCGCTCGTCGATGCACAACTCGAAGAAGTGGTTGCCCGAACCGAGCGTGCCGAACTGCTTGGCGGCCTTGGCCGACTGCTTGTTGGCCAGGGTCGTGGCCGGCCGATGCGCGGCCAGCCACCGGTCGGCGGCGCGGCCCACCTCGTCGTGGCCGCGACCGACGCCGGCGGGAATCGCCTTCTCGATGCGCCCGAGCAGCGGCTCGAGCGAGTCGGGCAACTGGTCCTCGGACACGTCGAGCTCGGCAGCCACCATCCCGCACCCGATGTCGACACCGACGGCGGCGGGGATGACCGCGCCGCTGGTGGGGATCACCGACCCCACCGTTGCACCAAGGCCGACATGCGCGTCGGGCATCAGGGCCACGTGGCCGGCAACGATGGGCAGACGAGCGGTCGTCTCGGCCTGGCGGATGGCGCCGGGGTCGATGTCAGTCGCCCACGAGATGAGCTTGTCGTTGATGGTGGTGGGCATCTCACCCCCCTCCTTCGTGGCGGTGGATGCGAGGACCAGAGCCCCGCACGAACGGTGAATGTGGACCACCGGCAACGACCCGGCAACCGCGTTTCGGGCGCTCGGGCTTCGGGCAGCCAGCGGCGGCCGCCCAGAAAGCCATAGGGCTATCATAGGGCTGTGGCCCGAATGCAGACGATGGTGCAACTCACCGACGAACTGGTGGAACTGCTCGACGCTGAAGCGGCTCGGCAAGGCAGTTCCCGCTCCGCGGTGATCCGCGACGCCATCGGCGCCTACCTGGCCGACGTCACCGAGCAGGCGATCACCGACCGGATCGTGGACGGCTACCGCCGCCTGCCGCCGGCCACTCCCGACGAGTGGGGTGATGTCACCGACCAGGCCGCCGTGTCCACCGAGGAGGTGGCCCAACGCCTCGCTGCCGAGGAGCGAGCAGCAGGGTTCGAACCGTGGTAGCTCGGGGCGAGATCTGGTGGTACGAGCACCCCGAGGCGGGAAGGCGACCCTGGCTCGTCCTCACCCGCACCGAGGCGATCCCGGTGCTGAACCAGGTGCTCGCCGCTCCGGCGACCCGCACCCGCCGCCACATCCCCACCGAGGTGGCCGTCGACGAGACCGACGGTATGCCGGTGCCGTGCGTGCTGAGCCTCGACAACGTGGCGCCGATCCGCACGGCGTTGTGCACCGAACGCATCACCGGCCTGAGCGAGGACCGGATGGTCGAGGTCTGCGACGCCTTGGCCCACGCCGTCCGCTGCTGAGGCGAGCCGACCCACCATCTTCCGCCGCGGCGTCAGCTACGGTGCGCTCGTGGCTGTGGCGCGACCGGTGCGGGTGGTGATCATCGGCGCCGGCGAGCGTGGCGCCAACGTCTACGGCGCCCGCCTGCACACCGATCCGCGCGCAACGGTGGTGGCGGTGGCCGAACCCGACGACGACCGACGGGCGCACGCCGTGGAGCGATTCGGCCTCGGCGACGGCGCGGCGGTGCGCTCCTGGGACGACCTGTTCGCCGCGCCGCCCGACGCCGACGCCGCCGTGGTGGCGACCGGCGACGCCCACCACGTCGAACCCACCCTCGGCGCGTTGGCCGCCGGATGGCACGTGCTGCTCGAGAAGCCGATGGCGCTCGATGACGCCGACTGCCGCCGTATCGTGGAGGCGTCCGAAGCCGCTGAACGCACGGTGGCGGTGTGCCACGTCTACCGCACCAGTCACCTGTTCTCTCGCCTGCACGAGGTCATCACCTCGGGACAGCTGGGGAACGTGGTCAGCATCCAGTTGTCGGAGAACGTGGCCTATTGGCACCACGCCCACTCCTACGTCCGGGGCCTCACCCGCTCGAGCCGAGTGCCCATGCTGTTGCAGAAGTCGTGCCACGACCTCGACCTGCTGGCCTGGCTGGCCGGCGCGCCAGCACGGCGCGTCACCTCGTTGGTGCGCCCGACCGAGCTCACCGAGGCCAACGCACCGCCGGGCGCCCCCGAGCGTTGCACCGACGGGTGTCCACACCAGCCGACGTGCCCCTACGACGCAGTGGCCATGTACGTCCGCCTCGAACCGATGCTGCGCGACCTCGGCCAGCACCGGTGGCCACCCGGGCTGCGGGCAGTGGCACCAGCGCTCGGCAAGGTGCGCTCGATGGCCCAGGACGCCCCGCTGGCCTCGGTGCGTCGCGCTGCGGAGTGGCGGCGCTGGCCACTCACCGCCGTGTCCGACGACCCCTCCCCCGAGGCGGTCACCGAGGCGCTGCGCACCACCCGGTGGGGACGGTGCGCGTGGCGCGTCGGGGACAACGACCAGCCCTCGGCCCAGACGGTCGACATCGAGTTCACCAACGGCGTGCTGGCCTCGTTCACCTTGCAGACGACGTCGCACCGCTCGATGCGCCAGGTGCGCGTCGACGGCACCCGGGGCACCGCCATGGGTGAACTGGCCGGGTTGGAGTCCTGGCTCGAGGTGACCGACCACCGGTCCGGTCGTCGGCGACGGCAGCGCTTTCCTCTCGGCACCGATGGCCACGGCGGCGGCGAGGCACCCCTGGTGGACGCCTTCCTCGCCGGCGTCAACGGCGACGACGACGGTGCCACCTCCGCTCGCGAGGCGTGGGAGAGCCATCGCATCGCCTTCGCCGCCATGGCTGCGGCCAGCGAGGGTCGTGCCGTGGACCTGCAGCGATGAGCATCGACGACGCCCCGCTGGCGGTGACGTTGGGCTTCGTGCCCAGCGAGGTGACTGTTCCCGACCTCGAACGTCCCGGGCTCCTCCGAGCCGGGCCACGCGCTGCAGCGCCCTACGCCCGGGACAACGTCGAGCGGCACGTCTGCCGGGCCACCGACCTGTGCGCCGACGACGCCGTACAGCCCGACCTGTTCGAGTTCGGTTTCGACACGGTCGACCTCTCGCCCCTCGACGACCTCCAGCGGGCCTGCGCTCGCGTCCGCCAGGCGGGCATCGTCACCGACGCCGAGGCGACCACGATCCGTTCGTCGCTGCAGGGCACCCGACTGCGGTCCGCCGGCGGCCGAACCCTCACGGTGCAGTTCATCGCCGAGGAGGGCTTCATCATGCGCATCGCCGGCCCCAACGGCATGCCGGTCGGCGGGACGGGGTCGAAGGGCATGAACGGCCACGGTGGGGCCACCTCCGTCCATGCCGACCAGGACGTGTTCGGCACACCGCTCACCCAACTGATGGACGGTCGGGCACCGTCGCTGTTCCGCCACGACTCACCCGACGGGCACAACCACGACGCCACGCTCATGCTCGTCAACCTGTGGATCCCGCTGCAGCAGATCACCCAACCGTTGGCCCTGGCCGACGGACGGAGCATCGACCGCCGTCGCCACCAACTCCGCTACGGGCTGGCCACCGAGTCGTTCCTCGACCGCAACGATGACATGACGGTCAACGACATCTGGACGTTCCTGCACCACCCCGACCAGCGTTGGTACCTGCGCTCGGACATGGACCACGACCGCGCCTATGTGTTCAACACGTTGAGTACACCGCACGGCGCCTGCACCCTGGCCGGCGAGGACGTCGCCGAACACTTCTACCGCGCTTTGGAGGCCGCCGAGGCTGCCGTTGCTGCCGGCGACGTCGACGCCCTCCTCGCCGCGGTCACACCGCTCGGCGAACTGGCGATCCCGGGCGACACCCCGTTGGCGTTGCGCGCCGCCGTCGATGCGATGGCTGCCGTGGCGGCCGAGGCCGGCAGCGCGCCAGGCGAGATCTGCCAGGACCGAGCAGACGGCTGGCTCGCCCGATCGGGCCAGGCTCGGCGCCGGGTGGTGCGCATGTCGCTGGAGATGCGCCTGGTGGTGGCGGTCGGCCGGTAGCAGCAGCATCGGCCCGATCACGAGGCAACGGCCTGATCACGGCGCACTGCTTCGACGATCGCAGTAGAGTCCTGCTGCATGGACAACGGGGTGACGGTCCTGATCGGAACGACCAAGGGCGCCTTCGTCGGCCGGGCGCCGTCGGAAGGCGAGGAGGTGACCATCGACGGTCCCCTCCTCGGCGGTGAAGAGGTGTACGCCATGGCCCTCGACCAGCGCGCCGACCCGCCGCGCCTGCTGGCGGGCACGCTCAGCTGGCACTGGGGTCCGGCCATCCGTTGGTCCGACGACCTGGGCGCCACCTGGGTGGACCCGCCCGAGGGGGCCATTGCCTTTCCGCCCGATACCGACACCTCACTCGAGCGCATCTGGCAACTCGTGCCCGCCGGCGCCGACCAGCCGGGGGTGGTGTACGCCGGTGCTGAGCCGGCGTCGTTGTTCCGCTCCGACGACGGCGGCGAGACCTACCAGCTGGTGCGGGGCTTGTGGGATCACCCGCACCGCCCCGACTGGCAGCCGGGCGGCGGTGGGCTGTGCCTGCACACCGTGGTGCTCGACGACACCGACCCGGCCGCCATGTGGATCGCCGTCTCCGCCGCCGGTGTGTACCGCACCACCGACGGCGGCGACACCTGGGAGGCGGCCAACGGCGGCATACGCGTGCCCTTCGCCCCCGAGGGCGACGAGCCTCCCGAGTTCGGCCAGTGCGTCCACAAGATGGACCGCCACCCCGACCGGCCCGACCGCCTCTACCTGCAGCACCACTGGGGCACCTATCGCTCCGACGACCGGGGCACCACCTGGGTGTCGACCGGCGAGGCGATCCCCGCCGACCCGCCGCCCATCGGCTCCGAGCCACGCCCGTTCGGCTTCCCCATCGTGGTGCATCCCCACGACCCCGACACCGTCTTCGTCATCCCGCTGGCCAGCGACGCCCAACGCTGGACGGTCGACGGTCGCTGCCGGGTGTACCGCTCCCGCGACGCCGGCGACACCTGGGAGGCTCTCGAGCAGGGCCTGCCTCAGCAGGACGCCTACCTCACCGTGTTGCGCGACGCCTTCTGCGCCGACCCGCTCGACGTGCCCGGCCTGTGGTTCGGCACCCGCACCGGCGAACTGTTCGCCTCGCGCGACACCGGCGAGCACTGGAGCTGCGTGGCTCGCCACCTCCCGCCGATCACCTGTGTGCGGGCCTACGCCACTTGAGGCTGACGACGCCGTGCGAGTCGACCTGCGTCTGAACCCCGGCCTGGCCGAGCTGGCCGGTCACCATCCCCGGCTCACCGTCGAGGTGCCCGACGGCGCCTCGGTCGACGACCTGCTCGCCGTGGTGGCCAGCGACCACCCAGCGCTGGCCCGGCGGGTGCGCGACGAGCAGGGACGCATCCGCCGCCACGTCAACGTGTTCGTGGGGACCGACAACATCCGAGACCTCGACGGCCCTGCCACCGTGCTCGCCAACGGCGTCGAGGTCGCCATCCTGCCCGCAGTGAGCGGCGGCTGACCAGGGTCATCCCTAATGCTATGATGTTGCATACTATTGGCGCCCATAGTATTTGACGGAGAGGGCGACGTGGACACACGCGCAGCGGTGGACAGCTTCTTGGACTCGACGGTCGAGCGTCCCACGCTGGGGCTCATCTACGGCCGTCGACGAATCGGCAAATCCACCATGCTGGTCGCCGCCACGGACCGCCGTTCCGGCTTCTACTTCGAGGCAACTCGTGGCGGCATCCCCGCACAGCTCGACTCCCTCGGTCGCGAGCTCGGCGAGCACCTCGGCGTGGGTCCACTCGCGTTCAACAGCTGGAGCGACGCCATCGACGCCCTCGTGCGACTGGGCGACCGCCGCTCGGTACCAGTCGTTCTCGACGAGTTCGGACACATCCTCGAAGCCGACCCGACGGTCGACTCGCAGCTGGCCAAGGCCTTCGGTCCGGGTGCCCGGCGGGGTCGCACGAGCCAGGCACGAATGGTGCTGTGCGGCTCCGCCATGGCGTTGATGCGAGCTCTGACCGGAGGCGAAGCGCCCTTGCGAGGCCGAGCCTCGCTCGAGCTCGTCATGCAGCCCGACGACTTTCGGGTGGCGGCGACCCGCCTGACCTCGAGTGATCTGGCTGTCGCCTGTCGCACCTTCGCCGTCATCGGCGGGGTGGTGGGCTACGCAACCGACATGGTCGGGTTCGACCTCCCCACCAGCCGACGCGACTTCGACCGCTGGATCATCGAGCGAGTGCTGTCGCCCGCCGCCACCTTGCACCACGAAGCGGTGACGTTGCTCGCCGAAGACCCGACGGTCTCCGGCCCCGGCGCGGCACTGCACCACGGGATTCTGTCGGCCATCGCCAACGGCTCGGTCACCGCCGGACAGATCTCGGGCAAGGTCGGCAAACCGGTGTCGAACCTCGCCCCCGCCCTGAACCGGCTCATCGCTGCGGGCTTCGTCCTCCGACACGAGGACCCCATCCGAGCCCAGCGGCCGCTGTACGCGCTCAACGACCCGTTCCTGCAATTCCACTACGCCGTACTCGCTCCCCATACCTCGTTGCTGCGAGACCGCAACCCCGCAGACACCTGGAACAAGCGTCTCGCCGCCACCTTCGACTCCCAGGTCCGCGGTCCGGTGTTCGAAGAGCAAGCTCGCACATGGGTTCGGCGGTTCAGCTCCGATACCAGCGTCTCGGTTCGCGACCACATCGGCCCGTCCAGCGTGACCGTCGACGGCACGCCGGTCGAGTTGGACGTGGTCGTCGCAGGCGCCGGCGAGACGCACGCGCAGCGGGCCGTCCACATGATCGGCGAAGCCAAGGCAGGCGAACTGATCCGCACCAGCCACCTTCGACGGCTGCAAGCGGCACGATCGGCGCTCGGCGACCGGGCGGTCGATGCCAGCCTGGCCCTGTTCGGGACCCAATTCGACACCGACGTGCGCCGTGAGGCCGACAGGCGCAGCGACGTCGAAGTCATCGACCTGGAACGGCTCTACACCGGCAGCTGACAACGGACATCAGCAGCGCAGGTAAGAACGGTGTTCCCCTGTCGGGCGAGCCGGCCCGACGCCCTGGATCGAGTTTCCATGGGCACGGTAAAGATTCGGCGGTGCTCGGGGCTCTGACAGGGCGATGTTGAGCTTGGACGACACACCGAACACCTCGGTCGAGACACGGGAAGGCGAGGATTTCATGGAGTACGGAGGCTTCGAGGCGTGGTACTCGGCCACGTTCGATCGCCTGGCGCGCAGCCTCACCGTCATGACATCCGGCAGGAAGGCGGCGAACCGGTGCCGCACGCCACCTTCGAGACGCTGATGACGCCGCCCGACGACAACCTCGTGTCGGCCCTCGGCGTCGCCGTGGTCGATACCCGCGTCATCAGCGTGCAGGTCACTGCAGTCGAGTTGATCGACCAGGACACGCTGCTCGCGCTCCTCGACGCCGCTGCCGACCGCCTGCCCTGACCGGCCAGCAGCTCCCCTCAGCCCTGGTCCTGGATGCGGCGGAACGGCGCCGCCTGCTCGAGTTGCAAAGCCAGCTCCAGGAGGGTCCTCTCGCGCCCGAGGTCGGCGGAGAACATCACGCCGATCGGCAGACGGGTCGCGTCGTCGAACCCCAGCGGCAGGCTCACGGCCGGTGCGCCGGTGGCGTTGGCCAGCGGCGTGAAGCACGTCCACTCGGTGAGCTTGGGCAGCAGCACCTCGAACTCCTGGTCAATGGTGAGCTCACCGAGTTCGGGAGGCACCTGACCGACCGTGGGGCTGAGCACCACGTCGAGATCCGGATGCACGTCGCGCAGGGCGTCCTTCGAGGCGCGCAGCCGGCGCACGGCGCCCGGTAGGTCGCGCAGCGAGGCGCGGGCGTTGTCGGCCAGGCCGTGGGTGAAGCGAGCCAGCGCCGCCTTGTCGAAGTGGCGGTCGAGGCGCAGGCGGGCCGTCTCGCGGGTCAGGAGCGCCAGGGTCGACCAGTAGAGGGCGAAGTCGGCTGCGAATTGCTCGTCGATCGGCGGCGCATAGTCCTCGACGTGGTGACCGAGCGAGGCGGCCACCTCGGCGGTGGCGCGCACTGCCGCCACGGTGGGGGCATCGAGGGTGGCGCCGGTCGGCGACTCGGTGACGACCCCGATGCGCAGCGGACGCGGCGAGGGCTCGGTGACCAGCCCGATGGGCGCCAGGCGCTTCGCCGGGTCGAGCCGTTCGGCCTCCGCCAGGTAGACGGCGGTGTCGCGCACCGATCGGGACACGACGCCGTCGGTGACGAGCCCGACGAACGGCTCGTGCATCCCAGAGTGAGGCAGTCGACCACGGCTGGGTTTGAGTCCTACCAGCCCGCAACACGAGGCGGGGATCCGGATCGAGCCCCCGCCGTCGGCCGCATGGGCAATGGGCACCACGCCACCGGCCACCAGCACCGCCGCGCCACCGGAAGAGCCACCGGCGGTGCGGGCCGGGTTCCACGGGTTGCGGGTGGGCGCCGCGCTCGGGAACTCGGTGGACGGCACGAACCCGTACTCGGGCAGCGTGCTCTTGCCGGCGCAGATCATCCCCATGTCGAACAGTTGCTGGGCGATGGGGTCGTTGCGCTTGGCCGGCTGATGGCCGGGGTGGGCGTCGGATCCGTAGCGGGTGGGGAGGCCCGCCACGTCGATCTGATCCTTGATGAAGGTCGGCACCCCGGCGAAGGCGCCCCGTCCGGCCGCCGGGAGGTGCGAGCTCGCCTCGATCATGGCCCGCTCGAAGGCGTCGACCACCACGGCGGCCAGCGGCTCGACGATCTCGGCTCGGGCGATCACCGCTTCGATCACCTCGGTGGCGCTGACCTCGCCATCCGCGATACGCCGGGCCAACTCCACCCCGTCGGCATCGCCGAGGGCATCGTCACGGAAGGCATGCAGGACGGGTTCGTTCACCGCACCACGCTATCCCCACTGGCTGCACGCGCCGGTCAGCGGCGAACGACGATGACCCTGCACTGTGAGCCCCGGACATGACGCCGCCGAGGGCGGCCTGCTCGATCAGGCCTCGCAGGAGGTCCCGCACGTCCCGCACGTCCCGCGGCGACGGGGCGACGGGGCGACGGGGCGCTCAGCGGATCTGGCGGACCCCGTCGCCGGACCCCCAGGCGAGATCGGCGGTCACGACGTCCACGTCGAGTCGGTTGGCCAGACCGAGGCACAGTCGATCAGCGAGCGACAAACCTTCGCCGGCCTTCCAACGACGGGCCGCCCAGTCGGCGTCGGCTTCACTCACCGGCTCGACATGCACGTCGTAGCTGGCCAACAACGCTCGGACCAGCTCCCAGTCACGCCCGGCGGCGATGACCTTCTGGCCGACCTCGGACCAATTCGCAGCGCCGCAACGCGGGTCGTCGTGGAGATGCGCCTCGACCACGTCAGCACCGTCCTCTCCCTGCAGGAAGGCGAGGATCGCCGAGGAGTCCAACACGACGCTCACGCCGCGTCCTCCGCTGCGGCAGCCCGACGACGGTCGGCCAAGAGCTGATCCACGAGGTCGAGACCACTCAACTCGTCGCGAACCCGAGCCTTCAGTTGGTCCCGGGTCATCAGCACCAGTCCAGCGGGCGACTCGAGCAGTACGAGCGGGGTGCCCTCGGCGAGCCCGACCCGCGCACGCACCTCCGCCGGCACGACCAGCCGACCACGGTCTCCCATCTGGATCACGTGCATCCCACTCATGGAGTGACTGTACCATTCACCTGCCGTAAGTGGGCCAGCGTTGGCCAGGCGCGTCCACCCACCGGATCTGCGCTGGCTCAGGTGCGCGGCGTGGCGGCGGTGAGGACGACCTCGCCGGCATCTCGGTACGGGATCGTGCCGAACGGGGTGGGCGCATCCACCGACGAGTCGAAGCTGATGCGCAGCGGCAATCCGCTGTCGGGATCCAACCAAAAGTCGAGCTCGTCGGTCCCCGGCTGCACCCCCTCGAGTTCCGAACGAACCTGCACGTGCAGGGTGTCGACGGTGGCGTCGCCCACCGTGATCGTCTCGGTGCCCACGAGGCGCGTGACGCCCACGGCGGTGGTCGTGCCGTCGACGGTGCTCGAGACGCCCGTGCACGAGCTCGTCCGCTCCGGCTCGTCGGACGACCACAGCAACGGCGCCGGCGGCTCGCAGGTGAACGTCGTGGTGGTGGCGTAGTTGATGCCGGGGAAGTTCCGCTCGGTAGCGGTGACTGCCTCGCGCCGGGCGAGGTCTCCATCGGCTCCGGGGCACAGGGTCCACGACCGCCAGTGGTGACTGTTGAGATCGGCCCGCAGCGTCCAACAACCGTCGGTGGCGGAGGTCACGGTGACCGGCACCTCGGGCCCGAAGGGCTCGTCGAGGGGCGAGAACCCGACGAACTCGTTGCCGCTGCCCGTCGCTGCGTAGACCCCGGGTGCCGGGGTGAGTGGCAGCGCGTCGGTCGGCCCGTCGGCGTCACCTGCCGCGGCCCGGAACTCGTCGACCGCATCCACCAGTGAACGCTCTTCGGGCGGCCGATGGCCCACCACCACCACGAGCCACCCGACCCCGATCACACCGACCACCACGGCGGCCATCGTCACGAGCGCCCACCGCAGGCGGTGATGGCGGCGCTCAGGCGACTGCTCAGCCGGTGTCGGGGCGGCGTCGGGAGCTTCGGCGCCGCCGTTCGCTCCGACATCACTCGCTGCCGACGCAGAACTGGACGAGGAGCGCGGAGAGGTGGCCACAGCTCGAGTGTGCCGGGCTGCAGCGCGGCCGACCAGGGACCTTGGACTCATCGGACAACCTCGTTCAGACTTGGTCCAGCGGTGCTCGGGGTGAGCACCAACCCCGTGAGCAGGAAGAGCGCCCATGACCACCGACGAACGCGAACTGACCGAACCGGTGGCGCTGTGCGTCGAAGACGGCAGCGCCCTCAACCCTCGAGCACGGGGCTGGTCGCGCCGGTCTTTGCACCGGGCGAACCTGCACGGTTGCTTCGGAACCAACAAGCGCTGGGACTACTGGGCGGTGCTGGCCGGCGACCTGGTGATCTCGGCGGTGTACTCCGACATCGATCACTTCGGACTCGCCGACGTCTACTGGGCCGACCTCGTGTCGGGCGAGACGGGCGGCAAAGCCATCCTGGTGCCGGCCGATGCGGTGGCGCTGCCGGAGGTGCCCGGCACCGCACCCTTGCTGGTGCACCGCGACGGGCTGGACCTGGCAATCACCGATAGCGAACAGGGCACCACCCTGCGTGCGTCGTGGACCGAGCCCGATGGACGACTCGGACGTCTCGACCTGGTGGTCGAGCTACCGGCAGGACATGAGTCGCTCAACGTGGTCATCCCCTGGAACGACCGGCAGTTCAACTTCACCTCGAAACATCAGGCTCGACCAGTCGTGGGTGAGCTGGTCGTCGGAGACCGCCAGTGGGTGGTCGGAGGCGACGGTCCGTCGACGGCGTGGGGCGTGCTCGACGTGGGCCGAGGCCGGTGGCCATCGGAGATCGCCTGGAACTGGGGCGGGGGTGCAGGCCGGGTCGACGACCACGTCGTCGGACTGCAGTTCGGTGCCAAGTGGACCGAGGGGTCCGGGTTCACCGAGAACGGCCTGATCGTCGACGGGCGCCTGTCCAAGATCGGGCGGGAGCTGGGCTGGCAGTACGAGTGGGACGAACCGATGGCGCCCTGGCGCGTCGTGGATCCCGGCGGTCAGCTCGACGTGACGCTGACACCGCGGTTCGACAAGCACAGCGCCGTCGACGGCGGCGAGTTCGGCAGCGAGACCCACCAGGTGTTCGGCACGTGGTCGGGTCGGCTGCGCACCGACGACGGCCTCGAGCTGAGCTTCGAAGGGATCCAGGGATTCGCCGAGGAAGCACGCCAACGATGGTGAACGGACGCTGCGCAGCCCAGGTGGTTCAACCCTCGGCGACCTCGGCGCGGCGTCGTTCCTCGGCGCGGCGTCGGGCGCCCTCGAGATCGGCGCCGGACCGAACCAGCGCACCACGGAGGCTGCAGTCGGCGATCTCGACCGGCGGGGCCACGTCAGTGACGATCAGTTCGGCCAACTCGGCATAGACCTGGCCGGCTGAGGAGTCCGGATGCTCGAGCGCCGCTGGTGACCCGGCATCGCCGCCGGCAGCCACGGCGGTGTCAAGGGGGATGGATGCCAGCAGCGGCACCCCGATCGTGTCGGCGAGCGCCTGCCCGCCACCCTCACCGAACATGGCGGTCACCGTGCCGTCCGGCCCCACCGACGGACCCATGTTCTCGATGACGCCCGCTACCCGGAGGAAGCCCTTGCGGGCCATGTCCGCTGCCCGGGCCGCCACCTGCTGGGCGGCCTTGGCGGGGGTGGTGACGATCAGGACGTCGGTGCGTGGCAGCATCCGGGCCAGGCCCATCTGGATGTCGGACGTCCCCGGCGGCGTGTCGATGAGCAGGTAGTCGAGGTCACCCCACTGGACGTCCTCGAGGAAGTGTTGCACCGCACGGTTGAGCATCAGGCCGCGCCACATGATGGCTTCGTTCTCGCTGGAGCCGGCAACCGAACCCATCGACACCACACGGAGGGTGCCCTCGCCGACCTTCTTCGACACGGGCTTCATCACCGTCTTGCCGGCGCCGGCCCGCTCCCCTTCGATCTGGCCTTCGAGACCGAGCAGTTGTGGCATCGAGAAGCCACCCACGTCGGCGTCGAGCACCCCGACGGTGTGACCCCGGGCAGCGAGCAGGACGGCGAGGTTGGCGGTGACCGACGACTTGCCGACGCCACCCTTGCCCGACGAGATGGCCAGGATCCGGCAGGTGGCGGGGATGTCGGTCTCGAGCGCGTTGTCCCGGGCCTTCCAGCGAGCCCGGGACATGACCTTGCTCCGCTCGTCAGCGGTCATCTCGCCGAAGTGGACCTTGACCTCGTCGATACCGGGGAGCGAGCCGACCCGGGCCTTGGCGTCCCGCATGATCTGGGCGCGCAACGGACAGCCGGCGGTGGTCAGCGCGATGGTGACGTGCAGCACGCCGTCGGCGCTGCGCTCGTACCGTTTGACCATGCCGAGGTCGACGACGTTGTCGCCCAGTTCGGGGTCGATCACGCCACGCAGTGCGTTGGTGATGGCGGCCTCGTCGACATCGTCGCCGTCGACGGCAGGCACCGACACCTCCGGCGCCGGCGGGGCTGGGGCATCCGACGAGGCGTCGTCGTCCACGGTCTGGGCGAGCAGGGTCGGGTCGGTCACATCATTCCCAGTTCGAGTCGAGCCACATCGGACATCCTCGAGGCGTCCCACGGGGGGTCGAAGACGAGTTTGACCTCGACCTCCTCGACACCAGGGAGCGCAGCGACGGCGTCGTGGAGGTCCTGACGGAGGATGTCGCCCATCCCGCAGAACGGCGCCGTCACCGACATGTCGATGTCGACCCGCTTGGCACCGCTCAGGAGGTCGGTCGCCTCCACTCGGTAGACGAGCCCGAGTTCGACGATGTCGACGGGGATCTCGGGGTCGTAGACGGTGGTGGCCGCTTGCCAGACGGCGTCGATGCTGAACTCGCCGGCGGCGTCGCCCTCGGCGGCCGGTCGCACCGCGGAAGCGGGCACCAGGCCGAACTCGACGGAGTCCTCCGGGGTCAACCTGGCCATCTCGCCGTCGCGCCGGGTGACGGTGGCGGAGGTACCGAGCGCTTGGAGCACCTTGACCCGTTCACCCTCGGCGAGCACGGCAGGATGGCCGGCGGGGATAACGGTGACCTTCACCTCGCGGGGCACCACGAAGGTGTCGGACCCGCCGATGGTGACGTGCGACTCGACTTCACTCATGGCCGTGCCCCAGGCGTGCCGTGACCCACCCTCGGACCCCGTGGTGCTCGAGGTCGTCCATCACCTGATCGGCGAAGCCGTTGATCAGGAGCCGACTGGCCTCGTCCTTGCGAATACCGCGCGAACGCAGGTAGTAGAGCGCGGTGTCGTCGAGTTGACCGACGGTGGCGCCGTGCTGGCACGAGACCTCGTCGGCGAGGATCTCGAGCCGGGGCATCGTGTTCACCTCGGCGGTCTTCGACAACAGCAAGTTGTCGTTCGACTGCTCGGAGTCCGTGCCGTCGGCGCCCGGTCGGACGTCGACGCAGCCGTTCCAGATCCCGGTGCTCGAGTCGTCGAGCACACCCCGGTAGGACTGGCGGCTGGTGCAGTCCTTGGCCTCGTGGACCACCGTGATCTGCTGATCGAGGGTCTGGTCGCCGAAACCGAAGTAGAGGCCCGAGAGCTCGGCGCGAGCACCTTCGCCGACGAGGTGGACGTGGTAGGCCACTCGCCCGTAGTCGGCGCCGAGGTTGAACAGTCGCGCCCGCAGCGTGCTCGACGCTGCTTGGTCGACGTCGACGCGGCCGATGTGGAGCTGCGACGCCGGGAGGTCCTGCAAGATGATGTGCTCGAGGGTGGCCTCGGCACCGAGGGTGATCTCGGTGCGGACGTTCGAACCGCCGAAGCCGGTGCCACTGCCGATGCGGGTCTCGACGACGGTGGCCGACGCTCCCTCGGCCAGATCGATCACGACCCTGCTGGCCGAGGCGTTGTGGGTGGCACCCGGCACCGACACGTCGACGATGTGCAGCAGCACGTCCACCTGTCCGCTGACCTGCACGAGTGCGCCCTCGGTGCCGTACGCCCGGTTGATGACCGAGAAGGCGTCGTCGGGGCTCTCGTGGGTCTGCTGCAGCCGCGCCGCCGCCGGCGGCGGCGCCTCGCTGAGAGCACAGAACACCACGCCGTCAGCCAACGCGCCGAGGTTGGTGCGTCCGGGGTCGACGACGCCGTTGACGAGCACCAAGCGGGGACCGTCGAGCACCGGGATCTGGGCCTCGACGTCGCTCGGCACCTCGTCGAGGGCAGCGGCCGGACCAAAAGTGAGCTGGCTCAGCTTGGCGTGGGGCGAGTAGCGCCAGGCCTCGTCGCGCTTGGTCGGCAGCGCGAGGGACGCCAGTTGCTCCAACGCATCGGCCTGCCACGTCGGCGCTGCGACGGTCACGCCGAGGCTCCCGTGAGCTCGGCGTCTTCTCCCAGGAAGTCGGCGTAGCCCTTCTCCTCGAGGTGGAGGGCCAGCGTGTGATCGCCGGATTCGACGATGCGGCCGTTGACCAGCACGTGCACGTAGTCGGGCTTGATGTAGTCGAGCAGCCGTTGGTAGTGGGTGATGACGATCATCGAGCGTTCGGGGCCGCGGAGCGCGTTCACGCCGGATGCCACGACACGCAGCGCGTCGATGTCGAGCCCGGAGTCGGTCTCGTCGAGCACGGCAAGCTTCGGCTGCATGACGGCCATCTGGAGGATCTCGTTGCGCTTCTTCTCGCCGCCGCTGAACCCGGCGTTGACCGAGCGGTTGAGGAAGTCCTGCTTCATCTCCACGAGGTCCATGGCCTCCTGGGCCACCTTGAGGAACTCGCGGGCGCTGATCTCGTCCTCACCGCGGCTGCGACGCACCGAGTTCAACGCGGTGCGCAAGAAGTACATGTTGTTCACCCCAGGGATCTCGACGGGGTACTGGAACCCCATGAAGACACCGGCAGCGGCGCGGTCCTCCGGCTCCATGGCCAGCAGGTCGGCACCGTCGAGGGTGACCGTACCCTCGACGTCGTACCCCTCACGACCGGCGAGCGCATGGGCGAACGTGCTCTTCCCCGAGCCGTTCGGCCCCATGATGGCGTGCACCTCCCCGGGGCCGACCTCGAGGTCGAGACCCTTGAGGATGGGGGTGCCCCCGATCGACACGGTGAGGTCGTCCACGTGCAACATCAGCCAACACTTCCTTCCAGACTCGCACTCAGCAGGCGCTGAGCTTCGACGGCGAACTCCATGGGGAGCTCGTCGAACACCTCACGGCAGAAGCCGTTGACGATCATCGCCATGGCGTCCTCTTCGCTCATGCCGCGCTGGCGGCAGTAGTACAGCTGGTCCTCACCGACGGTGGAGGTCGACGCCTCGTGCTCGACCTGCGCCGACGGGTTCTTCACCTCGATGTAGGGCACGGTGTGGGCGCCGCAGCGCTTGCCCAACAGCAGCGAGTCGCACTGGGTGTAGTTGCGGGCGTTCTCGGCCGATCGCATCATCTTGACCAGACCTCGATAGGTGTTCTGGCCGTTGCCGGCCGAGATGCCCTTCGAGATGATCGAGCTGGTGGTGTCGGCGCCGATGTGGACCATCTTGGTGCCGGTGTCGGCCTGCTGACGCTTGCTCGAGAGCGCCACGGAGTAGAACTCGCCGACCGAACGGTCACCCTGGAGGATCACGCTCGGGTACTTCCAGGTGATGGCCGAGCCGGTCTCCACCTGCGTCCAGGAGATCTTGGCGTCGGTGTGAGCCCGACCCCGCTTGGTGACGAAGTTGTAGATGCCACCCACCCCGTTCTCGTCGCCGGGGTACCAGTTCTGCACGGTCGAGTACTTGATCTCGGCACGGTCCTTGGCCACGAGTTCGACCACCGCGGCGTGGAGCTGGTTCTCGTCGCGCTGGGGCGCCGTGCAACCCTCGAGATAGGAGACGTGGGAGTCGTCCTCGGCCACGATGAGCGTGCGTTCGAACTGGCCGGTGTTCATCGAGTTGATGCGGAAGTAGGTGCTCAGCTCCATCGGGCAGCGCACCCCCTTGGGGATGTAACAGAACGAGCCGTCGGAGAACACCGCAGAGTTGAGTGCTGCGAAGAAGTTGTCCCGCACGGGAACGACGGAGCCGAGGTGCTCGCGCACCAGGTCGGGGTGGTCCCGCACCGCCTCGGAGAACGAGCAGAAGATCACGCCGGCCTCGGCCAGCGTCTCCTTGAAGGTAGTGGTGACCGACACCGAGTCGACGATGGCGTCCACCGCCACGTTGCTCAGCATCTTCTGTTCGTGCAGCGGGATGCCGAGCTTGTCGAACATCTCGCGGATCTCGGGATCGACCTCGTCGAGGCTGTCGAGCACCGGCTTCTTCTTGGGCGCCGCCCAGTAGCTGATGGACTGGTAGTCGATGGGGGCGATCTGGAGCTTGGCCCAGTCCGGCTCCTCCATCTGCTGCCACGCGGCGAAGGCCTTGAGCCGCCACTCCAGCAGCCAGTCGGGCTCGTCCTTCTTGGCGGCGATCAACCGAACGGTGTCCTCGGTCAGCCCAGGTGGCGCGACGTCGGTGTCGAGATCGGTGCTGAAGCCGAATTCGTAGCTGGCGTCGGCCAGCTTCTCGATGTCTCGCAGTGTCTCGCTCATGGAGGTGACCTTTCGGAGGGACCCTCGGGTGGACCCACATCCCTTGTCTACCAAGGGCGGAGCAGTTCTACAAGTTTCACCATGTGAAACTTTACCAATAGGGCCTTCGGTGGTACCTTGATTCTATGGACACATCGGTCGCCGGGCTCTCGCCAGCACAGCGCACCGTGCTGATGGAGCTGAAGCGCCTCGGTGAGGCAACTGCCGATGAGCTGGCAGCAAAGCTCGACATCTCCCCGAGCGCCGTGCGGCAACACCTCAGCGCCCTGCGTTCCGCCGAGGTGGTCACCTCCCAGCGCCAACGGGGACAGCTGGGGCGGCCGGCCGAACGCTACGTCGCCACCGAACAGGCCGAACCGATGTCGGGTGGCGAGGACAGCAGGCTGTCGATCGAGATACTCGAACAGGTCGAGGCGGAGGATCCCGACTTGGTCGCCCGCATCTTCGACCGTCGTCGCAGTGGCCTCGTCGAACGGTGCCGACAACGGGTTGCCGGCAAGCCGGTCGACGAACGCGTCGACGTCGTCGCACAACTACTCGACGAACAGGGTTACCTGGCCGACCTCGAGAAGGTCGACGACGGCCACTACCGCATCAACCTCCGCAGCTGTGCCATCTGGCCGGTGGCCAGCCGCTACCGCCAGGCCTGCAACGCCGAGCTCACCTTCATCCAAGACCTCCTCCCCGACGCGGCGGTCAACCGTGTGACCCACAAGACCGCCGGTGCCCACACCTGCGTCTACGAGGTCCACATCGCCAGCTGAGGCCCCGACGTCGTTCGCGCCTGGGCCGAGTGCTGAGAGGTCGACGTCAGAGCGCCGCTTCGACGTCGGTCTGCGCGAAATCGTCGCCTTTGTAGAGCAGCGGCACACCGGCGAGACGCGCCAGCGCGTACGAGAAGCAGTCCCCGAAGTTCAGCGCAGCCGGATGCCGGCCCTTGCCGAACCGACGCCACGCGGCAACCGCGACGCGGGCATGGTCGACGTCGACCGCAACGACCCCCGCGGTGGCTTCGACGAGCAGCTCGAGGTCTCGAACCGCATCGGCGCCTTGGCGCGCGTCAACCACGATGGTCGCCTCGACGAGCGACACGCTCGACAGCCGCGCCGGCCCACGCTGCAGACGCTCGAGGTGGCGCTCGGCGTCGCTCTCCCCCAACACCACCGCAACGAGCGACGACGTGTCGACGGCGATCACGCCGGAAGCCCGTCGTCGTCGTAGCCGAGGATCTCGGCTTCGGCTCGATCGTCGAGGACTGCCCGCTGTCGCCCCCGGGTGATGATCTCGCCGAGATCGGGCGCGCTCGCTACAGCCTGCCGCCGTCGCAGCAGGGAGAGCCGCTCCTCGATGGCGATCCGCACCGCAACGGTGATCGGTTGACCGGTCAGCTCGGCCAGCTCACGAGCCAGACGATCTGTGCCTTCGTCCTTGATGTTGATCGCCATGAAGGAAGATTATCAGCTGTCTTTCTTGCCTCCCATCTTCCTGGACATGCGCCAGAGCCAACCGGCTGACCCCGCTCTCGCGGAGATCTTCCGAGCGTTGTCAGACCCCACCCGCCTGGCGGTCGTGGAGCGGTTGAGCGTGGCGCCGGCGTCGGCGAGCGAGCTGGCCGAGCCGTTCGCCATGGCGCTCCCGTCGTTCATGCAGCACATGGGCGTGCTGGAGCGTGCCGGGATCGTGACGTCACACAAGAGCGGACGGACCCGCACCTACCAGCTCGCTCCCGACGCGTTGCAACTTGCCTCGGCATGGCTGGCCGAGTTCCGCAACCACTGGGAGCGCAAGCTCGACCAACTCGCCCACCTCTTGATCACGACCAACCACACCACACCGTCGGACAGCCACCCGACCACGCCCAAGGAGCCACGATGAGCAACTTCACCCACGACCCCGCCCTCGACCTCGTGCTCGAGCGCACCATCCCCGTGACGCCCGAGAAGGTCTGGGCGGCATGGACCGAACCGGAGCTGTTGATGCAGTGGTTCACTCCGGCACCCTGGAAGACGATCGCCGCCGAGCTCGACGTGCGGCCCGGCGGCCGCTGTGACACGACCATGGAGTCCCCTGACGGCGAGACGTACCCGAACTCGGGCTGCTACCTCCAGGTCGAACCGAACCGTCTCCTCGTGTTCACCAGCGTGATGACCGAAGATTTCCGCCCTCTTCCCGACGGTGGTGACGACCTCGCCTTCACCGCACGAATCGAGATCGAGCCGGCACCTGGCGGCGGCACCCACTACCGCGCCATCGCCATGCACGCCGCCGAAGACGCCTGCGCCAAGCATGCCGACATGGGCTTCGCCGATGGCTGGGGCGCCGCCCTCGACCAACTCGTCGCCCTGATGTCCTGAACCACAGCGGAAGCGCTCTTG
>JAFIEP010000085.1 GCA_020832495.1 Acidimicrobiia bacterium
GTGGTTCGGAGACGTCCGCACGGTCGAAGCGGTCGAGAGCGAAGTAGCCGTAGAGAAGTGTGGCAACGACGGTGATGGAGAAGACGATCCCACCGATCGAGAAGAGCAGGAGGTCACTCATCGCGATTCACCGTTCTCGCCGGCAAGGAGCAGCGCCCCCAGCGAAAGGATGGACGGCACCCAGATGCCCACGAATATGCCTTGCTGTTCGTTGCCTCCGAAGTACAGAGACACCGAGAGCACAAGCGAGATAAAACTCGCAGTGAGAAACAGCAGCTTCACCTTGATGAGAGGGTGACGGACGGCAAGGCGAGCAGCGTCTTTGGTCTTGGCACGATCTTTGGTGATGGTCACATTCATGACAACGTGAACCGGACGAGCAGCATTCCTTTTATTGCTAAGTCGTCCCTGCGAGCCTGGTGCGAGAACCCACGTCACCCACAACGGGAAGCCTGTGTGCTCCGCCTCGTTGACCACTGCCGCTGCGGCTCGAAATGAAGGACGTGACGGCTACAGCAGCCGAGGCAGCCCGATGTCGACGCGAGCGGCGTCGCCGCAGCGCACGTGCTCGGGTTCGTCACTCACTCGGTACCCGGCCGCCCGCACCACGTCGGCTCGGACCGCCACGTCGAGGCTCGAGCGCAGCGTCCAGCGCTCGTGAGCCACCGGTGCCCACAGGGACCGCTTCGGGGACCACCAGGCACGCGCATAGAGCGCGTAGCGCTCGGTGAGGAACTCGTCGAGTGGTGTCGGGTCGGTGATCGTGCTGCCCGCCGTCACACTCACTCGCGTGGTCGTGCCGTCAGCGCGCTCGACCACCCAGGTTCGCCTCGACGGACCATCCTCGGCCGCACCGGTGATCCGACTCGCCACGTAGGGCAGCGACCAGGCCGATCGAGCGACGAAGGCACCCAGGCGTGACGAGGCATCGAGAGTGTCGAACCACACGCCAGGTCCCATCGGCCCGGTCACGTAGGTCCGCACGTTCACCTCGCTGAACGCCTCGGTGGTCGGGATCGGCGGCAGCGACCGCCCTGCAATGACGGGGCGGAGGTCACGCATCTCGAATGGCACCAACCCGACCCAGGCGCATCCGTCGTACACGTCCGGGCGCACACCCGGCGGGAAACGGTCGTCGAGCGCCTCGAGGGGCACACGCCAATGGCACCAGACGATCGAACTCCAGGTCTGGCTCATGACCACGGGCCGACCCTGCACGGCTCCGCGTGGTCGGTCCATCACGGGCACGGCCCGCTCGACCTGGAGCCGTCGATCAGCACGCGAGCGCTGCGTCCGGTGCGGCTCTGTCGTGGACATCGAGGACCATGAACTGCAACACCCCTCTGCGGACGGTGGCCGAACCGGGCCGGCGAGCGCCGCCGAGCCACACCCCCACCGAAGGGTTCGCCGCAGCGTTGTCGATCCATTGGGACCGCTGACGCACCGTGCTCACCACGAGCGCGTCGCGCACCCGAACAGCAACGAGTGGAACCTGTCGGGGTAAGCCGCTGCGACGACCGACCGTCTCCAGAACCACCAGACCCAACCCGACCGGAAGGGGGGAGGCCACACCACGCTTGACTGCGGGGACGGCAAACCGGTTGAGCACCCGGAATCCACGACGAGTAAGGGACTTCCGGATGTTGTTCACACCTGTTTCAACGACTGGTGCCCCGTCAGCTATTCCGCTCGGGGCGATGCTCCGGGCGAACCGGGCGCCTCCGGCGTCAGGGATCCAGCAGGTTGGCGGCCACGGTGGCCCCCAGGTCCCAGGCCGCGGCCAGGTCGTCGGCGCTGGGTGCGCCGGTGACGTGCACCGCGGCGTGGGCCTCGCGCCAGCGCAGCCCCGTCACGATCCGCTCGAGGTCGCGCTGGGCGCCGCCGAGGTCGTCGTTGCCGTGCAGGTAGACGCCGTAGGGTCGACCGACCGTGGCCTCCAGGCACGGGTAGTAGGCCAGGTCGAAGAAGTGCTTCAGCGCCCCGGCCATCGATCCCAGGTTGGCCGGTGCCCCCACGATGTAGCCGTCCGCCTCCAAGGCATCGGTGGCTCCGGCCAGCAGCGCCGGTCGACTCACCACCTCGACGTCCTCCAGCCCGTCGGCGCCGGCGCCGTCGAGGACGGCGCGGTGGAGGCTGTCGAGCGCTGGCGACGGCGTGTGGTGCACCACGAGGAGGCGAGCCATGCGCGCAGTGTGCCACGACGACCGCCCGCCGCACACCAGGCGCCGGCCTTCAGCGGTCCTCGAACACGAAGGTGGCGCCGGTGGAGAACTTGGTGAGGGTGACGGGGTCGGCGTCGGGATGGGCGACCTCCCCGAGGGTGACCTCCCACGCCGCCGCCACCTCGTCACCGAGCCCGGCGTGCTCGCTGTCAGCCATTCGTCGCACCTCGCACCGTGCGTCGACCCCCCGCACCACCGCGGCCAGCGCCGCGTCGCCCTGCTCGCCGCTCCCCACCAGCAGCTGCGGCCAGGAGCGGGCCATCGTCTCCTGCAAGGCCGGACAGTCGCCGAGTACCAGCACCAGCCGCTCGACGTCGTCGTCCAGTCGCACGTCCGCAGCCACATAGCCCGACGGCCGCAACAACGGGTGCAGGCGCAGCACCGACGCCACCCGCGCCAGACCGTCTCCCTCCCCCATGGCCGCCGACAGCCGTCCGGCCACCACCCCGCCGGCGCCGGCCAACTGGGCCACGCCGAGATCGTCGGCTACCTCGTCGCCGAGGCGATCGGCCACCGCCAGGGCGAACGACAGCACCAGCAGGTGGCCTTGGACCGCGGCTTCCTCCCCGATGGCCACCAGGGTGGCGGGCGAGAAAGCGGCCAGGTCGACGTCGGCTTCCAGTGGCCCCCGGTAGTGGGTGCGGCCATCCGAGCTGTCGTTGGGGTGAGCCACCGGGAGCTGCGCCGCCATGGAGCCGGCCAGCCGGGCGGCCTCGGTCGGTTCGGGGTCGGCGGGACGCGCCGGGTCGATGGTCACCGTCCAGTGGCAGTGCGGACGCTGGTTCACCGCCAGCGCAGCAGGACTCCGAGGCGGCCGGTGCACCGGCGCCACCGTGGCCCGAGGGTTGGTGGCCCACGCCGTAGCCGGGAAGGTGGGGTCCTCGATCGCGTGGCACATGGCGTGCACCAGTTCCTCGCCCATCGGCTCCACGTCGGCCAGTGCGCCACAGTGCGCCAGTTGGAACTCACCGTGGTGCTCCTCGTGCACCGTGTAGCGGAAGTCGAGGAACTGCGGTGGCGCCCCGATGTCGAGCTGCATGCCCTTGAAGATGGTGGCCACGTCGTCGCCCACGAAGTCCAACAGCCGCTGCATTCGCCGGGTGTAGAGGGGGCTGGCGCCCCGCCACTCCTCGATGGCCACCTCGGCCATCACATCGGGTGCCACGTGGGACAACAGGGCGGGCATACCGGCCCGGTCGATGAGGTGGCCGGCCAACAGCAGCTCGCGCACCCAGGTCACCAGCTCGTCCCGGGACCGCTCGATCATGGGGTCACTCGCCCGTGTCGTCGGCCGCCCGGCGGGCGTGGCGGGCCAGCAGCCCTTCGGTGGCCGTGTGCAGCTTGGCGGCACGGGGCCATCCGGCGTAGTGGGCCAACAGCACCACCAGTTCGCGGATCTCGTCCGGTTCGAGCTCGCCGATACCCAGCGCGCAGTCGAGTTGTAGTTCGGCCACGTCGTCCTGGCCGGTGCCCACCAGCAAGCCGATCAGCAGTAGCCGACGTTCACGGACGCTGAGCTGGCCGTCGGCCCAGATGCGCCCGAAGAGGTGGTCGACGGTGAGGGCCACGAACTCGTCCGACGGTTCGCCGAGCTCCCAGCCGTAGACCTGGCGCATCATCTCGAGGCCACGAGCGCGGGCCGAGTCCTCGCCGCTGTCGCTGGCCGGGTCCGAAAGTGGCGGGGTCACGGGTGGTCCTCCGATGTCGGTGGCCGGGGGTCGGTGTCGTGGGGCACCCCGAGGGCAGCGGCCAGTTGCTCGGCGGCCAGGGCGGCGAAGGGAGCGTCGACGCCCAGCTCGGCAGCCAACTCGAGCGCCAAGGCCAGGTCCTTCTCCCCCAGGCTGCGGGTGTGCTCCAGGATCGGTCGCAGCGGGTCGTCGTCGGCGAGCGGCGCCGTGTCACCCCGCAAGAAGATGGCGCCCACCCCGCCGGTCACCCCGTCGGAGTGGCGGACGATGCGGCCCAGTCGGCGCAGGCCCAGCCCGGAGGCCTCGGCCAGCCGTTGCGCTTCGGCGGCGGCCGCAAAGCCGACGAAGGAGATCAGGTTCCGGGCCACCTTGGCCCGGGTGCCGCTGCCCACCGGGCCGAAGTGCAGCACGAGGCTGGCGAAGTGCTCGAGCGCCGGCCGGCAGCGTTCGACGGCCGTCTCGTCGCCGCCCACCATGACAGCCAGGGTGCCCTCGGCGGCGCCGATGGCCCCACCGCTGACGGGGGCGTCGACCACGGCCACGTCCACCTCGGCAGCAGCCGACGCCAGGGTCTCGGCCGTGTCGGGTGTGATGGTGGAGTGGATGACCACCACCGTGCCCGGGCGGGCGGTGCGCAGGATGCCGCGTGGCCCGTCCACCACGTCGGTCACCTGGGCGTCGTCACGCACCATGACCGACACGATCCCGCAGGTGGCAGCAACCGCACCGGGATCGGCAACGGCCGTGGCTCCCGCACCGACGAAAGGGTCGACCGCACCCGGCGCCGGATCGCAGACCACCAGTCCGCTGGGCCAGCGCAGCAGGTGGGTGGCCATGGGCGCGCCGATCTGCCCGAGGCCGATGAAGCCCACGGGCGCAGTGGCTGACTCGACGTGTGCGTCGCTCACGAGCGGAACACCTGGCCGCCGTCGACGTTGATGATCTGACCGGTGATCCAGGCGGCGTCGTCGGAGAGTAGGAACAGGCACAGCCCCACCAGGTCAGTGGGGAGACCTCGCCGCTTGATGGCCAGGGCGCCCACCAGTTCGTCGAGGTACTCCGACGGCACCTGCGATCGGGTGGCTTCGGTGTCGATCGGGCCGGGGGCGATGGCGTTGACCCGCACGCCCTGCCCGCCCAGTTCGTGTGCCAACTGTTGGGTGAGGCCGTTCACCCCCACCTTGGCCAGGCCGTAGAACCCGGCGTACAGCCACGCCGCGGTGGAGGACTGGTTGACGATGGCCCCGCCGCCGTCACGCCGCAGATGTCGGGCGCAGGCCCGAGTGCACAGCAGCGCCCCGTCCATGTTCACCCCCATGAACCGGCGGTAGTAGTCCCACGGGACCCGCAGCAGGGAGTCGAGTTCCATGGTGCCGTAGATGGCGGCGTTGTTGACCAGGTGGTCGATGCGGCCGTAGGCCTCCACGGTGGCCTCGGCCATGGCCTTGGTCGATCCTTCGTCGCCCACGTCGACCGTGACAGCCAGCGCTGTGCCGCCGTCGTCGCTGATCGACGAGGCCACGGCCTGTGCGGCGTCGGCGGCGATGTCGGCCACCACCACCGAGGCGCCCTCGACGGCCAGGGCCCGTGCGTAGGCCTCCCCGATCCCGCCACCGGACCCGGTGACGATGCTGACCTTGCCGGCGAAGCGACCGTCGCCGGTCGATCTGGCCGAGCCCGACTCGTTCGTCTCCTCTGCGCTCATCGCACTCCCTCCGCCACCGCGGTCAACTCCAGGTACTCCTCGAAGCCGGCCACGCCCATCTCGCGGCCGATGCCGGACTGCTTCACCCCGCCGAAGGGCACGTCGCCGCTGTACCAGACACCCCCGTTGATGCTGACCGTGCCGCTGCGGATGCGACGGCCCACCGACCAGGCCCGCTCCGCGTCCTCGGAGGCCACCGAGGCGGACAGTCCGTAGGGCGAGTCGTTGGCGATGGCCACGGCGTCGTCGTCCCCGTCGTGGGGGATGGCCACCAGCACGGGGCCGAAGATCTCCTCGCGGGCCACCCGGGCCGTGTTGTCGAGCCCCACCACCAGCGTCGGCTCGATCCACCAGCCCCGGTCGCGGTCGGCGGGTCGTCCACCGCCGGCGGCGAAGCGTCCGCCTTCGTCCCGTGCCAACTGCAGGTAGCCCTCCACCCGGTCGCGCTGGCGTTCGCTGATGACCGGGCCGCACACCGTGCCCGCGTCGTCGGGGTCGCCACAGCCGAGTGACGCCATGATGGCTGCAGCTGCCTCCACCCCTTCGTCGAACCGAGCCCGCGGCAGCAGCAGTCGGGTGGTGAGCGCACACCCCTGTCCGGCGTGGGTGGAGGCCGTGAAGCCGGCCAAGGAACAGGCGCCGGCGATGTCGGCGTCGTCGAGCACCACGAACGCCGACTTGCCACCCAGTTCGAGGAACACCCGGGTGATGTGCTCGGCGGCGCTGGTCATGACCCGACGTCCGGTGGCCGTCGAACCGGTGAACGACACCAGGTCGACCCGCGGGTCGGCCACCAGTTGGGCGCCGAGGTCGTGGCGCGACGAGGTGACCACGTTCAGCACCCCGGCAGGGAGATCGGTCCGCTCGGCGGCCAGACGGGCCACCGCCGCGGCGCACCACGGCGTCTCCGGCGCTGGTTTCAGCACCACGGTGCAGCCGGCGGCCAGGGCCGGGCCCACCTTGGCCAGGTTGATCTGGTGCGGGAAGTTCCATGGGGTGATGGCCCCCACCACCCCCGCCCCCCGGCGCAGGACGCGGCGCCGGCTGCGCACGCCCATCGGGGAGGCCTCGCCCAGGTCCTCGTCCCAGCGTTCGTAGTGCTCGGCCAGCTCGGCGAACCAGCCCAGGTCGTCGACGGGTGCCTCGAGGTGGGCACCCGAGGTGAGAAAGCGCGGCGCACCCACTTCGGCGATGGTCAGCCGCCGCAGCGCCTCGGTCTCTTCCACCAGGGCGTCGCGCAGTTGCCGCAGACAGCGGGCTCGGAAGGCGTGGTCGTCGACCCAGTCGGTCTCGTCGTAGGCGCGGCGGGCCGCCGCCACGGC
>JAFIEP010000086.1 GCA_020832495.1 Acidimicrobiia bacterium
GGGCGTGGCCACCGACGCACACAGATCCACGATCCCTTCCGACAGCCGACCCTCGGCAAACGCAGCCGTCAACTTGGGCAGCTCTTCGAGCCGCGTGGCCAGCCGCGCACACCGCGACGCCTCACTCTTGGTGAGCCCCACCGACATGGCCAGCCAGTGCCGCAACGTCACCCCAGGCAACGACCTGTCCAACACGGCCAACTCTGCAGTGAGCTCCACCATCTTCGCCTGCCGAGCGGACACCTCCGCCGACACCACCCGCAACTGCTCGGTCAACTCGGCAATGCGGGCCTGCTCGGGTGGGCCGTCGAACACCGGAGTGACACCATCGAACGCAACCCCAACACCGCCCCCAGGCATCCCCGTCGGTTCGTCACCCGCACAAGCATCGTACACATGTTCGACTCTAGCAGCTGGACGGGAACCCGCAACCCTGACCGACAGATTCCCCCTCGAGACCGCGGAGAGTGACCACACCCCTGGTCGGAGGATGCTGGGGTCAGCCGTCCAGGCGAGTCAGGGCGCGACGCAGGTTCCGCACGGCCTGGCCGATGCGCTGCTCGTTCTCGATGAGGGCGAAGCGCACGTGCCCTTCGCCACCGGGACCGAAGCCGACGCCCGGCGAGGTGGCCACGTGGGCCTCGCGCACGAGGAATGATGCGAACTCGACCGAGCCCATCTCGGCATACTGCTCGGGAATGGGCGCCCAGGCGAACATGGTGCCCATGGGCGGCTGCATGTCCCACCCGATGCGCTCCAACCCCGAGCACAGTGCATCCCGACGGGTCTGGTAGACGTCGCGGGCTTCCTTCGGGTAATCCGGCATCTCGTTGAGCGTCACCGTGGCGGCGATCTGCACCGGCTGGAACGTCCCGTAGTCGAGGTAGCTCTTCAGCTTGGCCAGGGCCTGCACCACCTCGGGGTTCCCGACGAGGAAGGCCACCCGCCAGCCGGCCATCGAGAACGACTTGGTCATCGAGTACAACTCGACGGCCACCTCCTTGGCCCCCTCGGCCTGCAGGATCGAGGGAGGCTCGTAGCCGTCGAACCCCAGGTCGGCATAGGCGTTGTCGTGCACCACCACCACTTCGCGCTCGCGGGCGAAGTCCACCACCTTCTGCATGAACTCGAGGTCAACACAGGTGGTGGTGGGGTTGTGGGGGAACGAGATGACGATGACCCGCGGCTTGGGCCACGAGTACTCCCACGCCTCACGCAGGTTCTCGATGAACACCTCGCCGGTGGCCAGGGGAACCTCGCGGATGTCGGCCCCGGCAAACAGGGGGGCGTAGATGTGGATCGGGTACGACGGCGACGGCACCAGCGCCGCGTCACCCTGCCCGAGCAACACCCACATGAGGTGGGAGAAGCCCTCCTTGGCACCGATGGTGTTGATGACCTCGGTCTCTGGGTCGAGCGTCACCCCGAAGCGTCGCTGGTACAGCGCGGCCACGGCCTCCCGCAGCTTGGGCAGGCCCCGACTGGCCGAGTAGCGATGGTTCCGAGGGTTGCGCACCGCCTCCACGACCTTCTCGACAGCCACGTCGGGGCTGGCCAGATCGGGGTTGCCGAACCCCAGGTCGATCACATCGACCCCTTGGCGACGGGCCTCCACCTTGAGTGAGTCGATGATGGTGAAGACGTACGGGGGAAGCGACGTGATGCGGCGGAACTCCATTCCCCGGAGGCTACTCCGCCGCTCCCCCGACCCTTCGCGCCGATTCGGCGACGTGGTCGGTGGCCAGGAGCCACGCTCCCACCGAGCCGGCTTCAGGACCCAACTCGGCACGGACGATGCGTACCGGTCGTCGGTGCTCGGTGGCCATCACCAATCCGTCGAAGTGGGAGCGGACGGGGGACAACAGCAGCTCCCCGATGCCCGACAGACCGCCCCCGACCACCACCACCTCGGGATCCACCATGTTCACCACGTTGGCGATGCCGACTGCCACCCACCAGGCGAAGTCGCCGAGGATGCGCACCCCATCGGGATCGCCGACCGCAGCGGCGTCGCCGACGTGCTCGCCCCGCACGGCGTCGGGGTCGCCGCCGGCGAGTGCCACCAGGTGGTCGGCCCGCCCTGCATGGGCGGCGTCCCGAGCCAGGCGCCCGAGGCCGCTGCCCGAGGCCATCCGCTCCCAACAACCCCGGCGACCGCAGGGACAAGGGGGGCCTGCAGGATCGACCAGCATGTGGCCCAGCTCCCCGGCGAAGCCGTTCGCCCCGCGCTGCAGTACGCCGCCGGCCACGATGCCGGCACCAATGCCCGTGCCGAGAGTGACGAGGACCATGTCCCGACAGCCCTGCGCTGCGCCCACCTGGAATTCGGCCCAGGTGGCGGCGGTGGCATCGTTCTCCACCACCACGTCCACACCCAGCCGGGTGGCCAGCGTGTGGCGCAACGGGAACTCGATCACGCCCGGCAGGTTCGGCGCATAGCGCAGCGACCCGTGGGCATCGACGAGCCCCGCCGCCCCGACGCCCACGGCGGTGACCGGCCCGAGACCCTGTTCGTCGAGCTGCCCTGCCGCTGCCTCCACCACACCGACGATGGCAGAGGCGATCTGTTCACCACCACGCGGCGTGTCGCAGCGCACCTCGGCGAGTCGCCGGGACGGCTCGTCCGGGTCGAACACATGGGCCAGGATCTTCGTGCCGCCGAGGTCGACCCCAGCGGCATACGCTCGCTCGGGCACGATCAGAACCGCAACAGGACTCCGATGCGCCCCAGCACGTCGAGATCGGCAGCGTCGGGGCACACCTCGACGCTGCAGCCGTGCTGCAACGCCAGGTCGATCACATCCTCCACCACGTCGGGAACCGCCGACATCTCCGACCCGCAGCGCGGGCACGACCGGCCGACCGCCGCCAGCATGCCGCAGGTGGCGCAGTGCCAGCCGGTGTCGGAGTAGCCCTCGGACACCAGCAGATGCTCGGCGCGGCTGTCCACCACGGCCTCGAGGCTGGCAGCCAGCCCGGCAAGACCCTTGCCGCCCCGGTGCACCTCCTGGCGGAGCAGGTCCACCAACGCACCGGTGCGTGTTGCTTCGAAGCGGTGTTCGGCCGCCAGGACGTACTCGCGCAGCTCGCCCGCCGGTGTGTCCACCCGCAGGTGGGTCCGCTCCCGCACCCGCTCACGCACGTAGGGGTGCAGGTCCGACTCCAGCTCGGCCACGAGTGCATCGGGGACACCGAGGACCACATGTCGCACACCACGCTGCTCGAAGACCTCGAACGCCCGCCGAGCGACGCGCCGCACGTGCTGGGCCACCATCTCCTCGGTGTGCGCCGTGGGTTCGCCGTGGTCACGGTGACCGACCGTGTCCACGTCGCGAGGCAGGTCGTCGTCGACGTCGACAGCTTCGATCACCTGGCCGAGTTCGAATACCAGCAGCCGGGCGCGTTGGCGGTCGCAGAGCACCAAGCCGACACGCTCCGACTCGGCCAGCACCGCCTCGAGCTGCGCCAGCGCCGGTGCGTTGTTCACCACCACTCGGGAGCGCACGGCGATCGGGAGATGCACGGCCGCCCAGATGCCGTCGTCGGCGCCGCTGAAGAGCGCCACGCCGCGCACGTTCGAGCGGTCGAGCGTGCTCAGGTGGTCCCGCAAGCGGCGGGCGTCCTCGGGCGGCACCGACCCGTTCGCCGCGCTCAACGCCCGGTCCAGTTCGATGTGGCAGTCCTCCACCCGGGCGTGGTGCCGTCCGTCGACATCCAGGTAGCAGGTGACGATGGGGCCGGCACCTCCCCGCAGCTCTGCCAGCTTCCGGACGTCGACGTCAGCGAGCACGGTCACAACAGACCCCCTTCGGTGGTGTGTCCCGATGCTACTGCTCTCGCCGACCATCCCGGCCCGGTCGGGACCGAGCGTCGCTCAGGCAAAGGCCACGGGTGCTTCCACCACGGCGGCCCGTTGGAACCCCACTTCCTGTGCCCACCCAGCCACGTCGGGCGCATCGCTCAGGTAGATCAGTTGCACCGAGTCCGACATCTTCTCGAGCTTCTCGAGCACCTCTCGGCGTGCCTCGGGGTCGAGGTCCACGAGGGCGTTGTCCAGCACGAGCGGCACCGAGCCGGCGAACGACAGGGACCGCACGGCCGCCAGACGGGAGAGGAGGAAGAACTCCAACGCTTCCTTGCCGGCGTCGGCATCGGCGGTGTCCACGAACGAGATCTCGGTGGCAGCGCCGATCCGGGTGTCGTCGAACGCGGCCAACGGGTCTGCAGCCCGCACATCGGTCTCGGTAGCCGCCAGTTCTGCCGCCAGCTTCTTCAGCCGGCCGGTCTGCACGCTCTCGATCTGGATGGCGGCGTCCAACAGGGCCTCACGCGCCTCGAGGAATTCGCGCGCTTCCTCCTCGGCCTCGATGGCCTCGGCCAGCACCACCTCCAACTCGGGGTCGGTGACGCCGTCCGTCAGGACGTCGCCGACCACGTCGAGCGCTGCGTGCTCTGCCTGCTCGAGGTTGTGCATCTGACGTTCGGCTGCCGCCAACTCCGCTTCGACGGTAGAGCGCTCTTCCTCGAGTTCCGCGATGCGCGGGGCGACGTTGCTCGCCTCCTCGACGAAGGCCTCGGCCACCCGCACGGTCATGTCGAGCACGGGGTTCGGCCCGAGCGGCATGCCGATCAGATCGAGCTGATACGCCAAGGCGTCGACGAGTTCGTCGACGGTCACCTCGCGCTTTGCCACCTTCAGGTTCAGCAGCTCGGTCTCGAGGTCGCCCTCGGGCTCCCCGCCGAGTAGGTCGATGGCTTCCATGTAGTGGGCTTCCATCTGCTCGATGAGCGAGATGTGGGCAGGGTCGGAGAGCATCTCCTGGGACACCTGCGCCCACTGGGCTTCGGCCGCTTCGACCTCGAAGCGCGCCTTCTCCACCCGCTCCTGGGCCACCAGGTCGATCTCGAGAAGGTCGGCGCCCATCACGTACGCCGACCAGGTCGGGAAGCCGGCAGCGGCAAGCGCCGCTTCCTCACGAGCCAGCGCTTCCTCGAGACGGCGCTGCGCAGCCTTGCGGCCGATGCCACCAGAGGCCTTGCGGTCGGCCTCGAGGACCGCTTCGTGGGCGGCTTCGAGTTCGGCCTCCTGCTCGGGTGAGAGCTCAGGCTTGGCCATGCGGCGTTCTGCCTCGGCCAACTCGGCTCTCGCCGCTTCGAGCGCCGCCATCGCCGTTCGTGGCCCACGCCCCTGCTGCTCGAGCGCCTCCTCCATGCGGTCCAGCTCGGACTTGATCTGGCGCATCTCCTCGACCAACTCACGCGCCCGGTCCGACGCCACGTACTCCACCGGTTCAGGGTTGCGGATGGCCTCGAGCAGCACCTCGATGGGGCGGATGTCGAGACCGCGCAGCTCGGCGATACCCCGGTTGATGCGCTGCAGTTCGGCCTCGAGCTCCTCGGCCCGGGTGGCGAGCCGTTCCGTCTCGGCGGTGCGGGTGGCGAGGTCGAGCGCCGCTGCGTCGGCCTCGTCGCCGGCAGTGGAGGCGTCGAGTGCGGCCTGTGCACGACGACGTCGGGCGGACACCTCGTCGAGTTCGGTCCGGGCGGACTCGGCCGCAGTGCGGAGGATGGCCAATGCCTCGCGGCTGTCGGACTGCGCCTTACGGGCGGCGTCGAGCACCGGGTTCACACCGACCGGCGTCATCTCGAGCAGTTGCTCTGCGGTGATGGGACCGTCGTCGAGTGCCACCGCTTCGAGCACGGCCTGCGGGGCAGCGATGCCGACCTGCTTGAGGTCGGAGCTCTCGAGCACCACCTGCACGTCGGCATCGAGGTCCAACATGGCGAGGGTCTCGACGTCGAGGTCCAAGAAGATGCCGTGCGCCTCGAGCAGCCCGGGACACCCGGGATCGCCGCTGCGGGGCAGCGCGGTGACCGCAGACCGCACGCGCTGGCGTCCTTCGTCGGACAATCCGGTCACGACGGTCACCATGGGGTGGAAGTCGAGGGCATCGGCTTCGGACCCAGTGGGGTTCAGTTGCAGCAGGCGCATGTCGCTCCGGTGACGAGCCGGGGTCAGGAGACCCGGATGTGTTGGATCCTGGCGCTGTCGGACCCCGGGGGCTCCCCGTCGGTGGCCCCTGTCCATTCGGAGCCGACTCTGGCACCAGGTCGGTCGGTAGGCATGGTACGCACTGAGCGGACCGCGGCATCGGCAACCGCACCCACGGTGGCCACCACATCGGCGACCCGCTCACGATCAGCCACGACACTCTCGGCGACGTCGAGGAAGGCCCGGGCGGCGTCGATCATCTCCATGGCGGCGCGCTGGAGGTGCTCGACACCCTCGGCTGCTCGCTCATCGGCCATCGCTCGTCGCTCCCTCGTGCTGGGACACGTCGCCCTCGTGTCGATCGTCAAAGGTAATGCGCAGGACACCGTCGCGCAGGCTCGCACCTGCAACGTCCCGCCGACGCAGCGTATCGGGTAGCACGACCGCACGCCGGTACGGTCCCACCTTCACGAGGAGTTCGTCGGCGTGGCGGGCCAGCTCGAGTACGTCTCGCTCGGCGAAGGGGAGATCCATCTCGAGGATGTGATCGTCGCCCACACGTCGCACACGCAACGGCGTGCCCCGGTGGAGCACGCTGGTGGGGTCGGCTTCGCCGTAGAGCGCCGAGCCGAACGCCTCGAGCGCCTCGAGCCCGATGATCTCGGTGTCGGCCAGCGTCGCCCGCAACACGGGCACCGGGGCGAACCCCTCCTCGATGCTCGACATGTGGAGGGCCTGCAGTTCCTTCCAGCGGTCGAACCAGGGATCGTCGATCTCGGCCGGGAGGAGGCGGTTGGCCACCACGGCATCGACGTGGTAGCCGAACAACGAGAGGTAGGTGTGGGTGCGACGGGCTTCGGCGATGACCATCCGCTCGGGGTTCACCACCAGGCGGACCGAGGCGCGCTCGGCGTCGCCGAGGAGTTCCTTCACACCTTCGAGGCGTTCGTAGAAGCGGCGGCCGGCGCCGAACACCTCGTCACCGGCGACGGGCAGCGAGGTGACCCGGCCCAGCACCGGGGAGACGAGTCGATTCACCCGGCGGCTGACCGGGAAGACCCGTTCCATGTACCAGGCCAGGATCTCCGGGAGGGAGAGGAGCCGGATCGTCTCGGCGGTGGGTGCGCAGTCGACGACCACCACGTCCCACTCTCCCGAGCGGGCATGGGTGCGGATGTCGCTCAGGGCGAACACCTCGTCGAGACCCGGCAACACGGCCAACTCCTCGGCGGCGACGTCGTCGAGTCCGGCCCAGCGGAACACCTCGGCGAGGTAGTCGGCGATCTCACCCCACGACTCCTCCATGCGCGCCTGCGCATCGAGTTGCTGACCCCACAGTGATCCGTGCAGGGGCGCCGGCTGGTCGGCCAAGGGCAGGTCGAAGGCATCGGCGAGCGAGTGGGCCGGGTCGGTGGACAGCACCAGCGTCCGTGCGCCCCGGGCGGCGCACACGGCCGCGGTGGCAGCAGCGGTGGTGGTCTTGCCCACGCCGCCCTTGCCGGTGAGGAGCAGGATGCGGGCACTGTCCTCATCTCCCGGCGAGGTCGTCACTCCTCGCCCACAGCTGACTCGTGGTCGCCGGTCTCGACGCGATCGCGCAACGCATGGAGCGCCGACTTCATGATGCGCTCCTCGGCCCGCCGCTTCACGAAGCCGGGGACCGGCACCTTCAGCGAGATGGCCAGCTCGTAGACCACCTCGGTGCGGTCGTCGTCGAGGGCCTCGAGGCGGTACGACCCGTCGATGGCCCGCTGGATGTCACCCCCGTCGAGGGTCCATCCCATGGAGGCCGGTGCGTCGCTGTAGTCGTAGCGGAGCCGATAGGTGGTGGAACGACCCAGCCCCGCGGCGCGGAACTCCACGAGCGTCCCCCGTCCGTCGTCGTCGCGCTCGATGACGTCGACCTGCTTGAGGTCGGGCACCCACTCGGTGTAGCGCTCGAGGTCGACGAGTACGGCGAAGACCGCAACGAGCGGCGCATCGACGGAGATGGATTCGCGGGCCTCATCTGCCATGGAACTGCTCCTCGGGCTCGGCGGCGGGACGAGACTACCGCCCGCCGACCGTGAGGGAACGAGACCGGTCACGCCTCGTCGTCGGCTGGCTCGTCGTCGTCATCGAACGCATCGTCTGACGTGTCTTCATCAGCGCGCGAGCGCTGCCCGGGGAGCACCCTCGGTGGGAAGACGCCGTGGCGGGCACCCCACAGGCCGAGCAAGCCGATGCCGAGCATGGGACCGAGCAGGGAGAAGGCCACACCGGTGAAGATCCGCACCGACGACACGACGAAGGCCACCACCACCTGTGTGGCGAACAGCCAGCGCATCGTTCGGGCCACCTGGCGCGGTGCGCTCCCGGCAAGGAAGAACAGCCCGCCCATGCCGATGGCGTCGGTTCGGCTGCGGCCGATGGCGATGACGTAGGCCCACAGGAACGCCACGGTGCCGACCACGAACATGGTGACCGACACCACCACCACGGGGATGATGAACACCCGAGGCCACACCGCAGCGGCCACCGAGACCGCCACGAACACCGCGGTGGCCACCAGGTCGAGCCGGACGATGCCGGCACCGGTGTCGGGTGCCGCCACCGGCGGACGCTCATCCTCGCGCCCCACCTGTGGCCCGAACTCCGGTTCCGGGCGTCCGGACGGGGTCGGGGTCACGGCCGGCTGGGTCCGCTGGTGGCCGGGACGCTGGCCGCCAGAGCGGCGCCGAGGTCGCGGGCGAGGACGTCGTAGTCGAACGAGGTCACGGCGCGCTGGCGTGCTGCCGTTCCCAGCTGCCTGCGAAGCCCCTCGTCCTCGATCAGGGCCACCAGCCGCTCGGTGACCTGCTCGACGTCGGTGGGCGGGTCGACCACGAAACCGGTCTGTCCATCGGCCACGGCGTCGCCCGCGCCGCCGCTGGCCCCGGCGATCTGCGGCACCCCTGCGGCGGCGGCCTCGAGGAAGACGATGCCGAAGCCCTCCTGTTCGAGACCCATCCACCGGTCTCGGCACAGCATGGCAAACACGTCGGCCATGCCGTAGACGTCGGCCAACTGCTCATCGGGCACCGCCCCCAGGAAGTGCACGTCGACGCTCAACGACGACGCCAGCCGGGCCAGGCGGTCGAGGTCGCGTCCGGTACCAGCGATGGCCAACTGCAGGGGTCCGGCCAGTTCGCCGGCGCGTCCGACGGCCTGGATGAGCGTGTCCATCCCCTTGCGGGGCACCAGACGGCTGACGCTGACCACGGTCGGCTGGTCGGCCACGAGCCCCAGCCCGGTGCGGACCTCCGCCCGCCGAGCGGCATCGAGGGGGAGGAATCGTTCGTGGTCGACCCCCGGTGGGACCACCACAGTCGGCAGTGGTCGCCCGGCGGCGCGCCGGGCCATGGCTGCGGGGTAGGCGCCGGCGGCCACCACCAGCGCGGCGTCCCGCAGGCACCGTCGCACGAGGAGTTGCACCCCCGGCGCGTAGGCGGGCACCACCAACTCGGCGCCGTGCACCACCACTGCATAGGGCAGGTCCAGGCGCGCCGCCAGCGGGGCGAGCGGGCCGACGGGGTCGACCACCACCAGCTCCGCGCCGGTCTCTGCCGCCAGGCGTTCGACGCGTCGGCGTAACGCCGGGCCCGGCACCAAGACCGACTGGCCCATCCGTTCGACTCGGTAAGGCTGGGCGGCGTCCCAGTGCGCGGCGTCGGGATGGGCAGTGGTGAGCACACAGACGTCGTCGGGCGGCAGTCGACGCCAGAGCTCCCACAGGTAGCTCTGGATGCCCCCGAGCTTCGGGGGGAAGTCGTTGGTCACGAGGAGGTGTCGCATCGGCCCCTCGACGCTATCGGGCGCGGGCGACGTCGGCAGCGAGCTCGTCGGCCACCAGTGGATGGGACGGGTCCCGCACCCCCGCCACCAGGTGATCGAGACCCAACCGGCGACACGCCCACACGGCGTGGGCCTGCACCAACGGATCAGGGTGGGCCACGTGCTCGGCCAGCACGTGCACCACTCGTTCGTCAGCGGGATCACCCACGTTGCCCAGGGCCACCAGGGCGTTGCGCCGGAGGTAGCGCGCCTCCCGTCGTGGGATGTACCAACGGCCGTGACGGGCCATCAGGACGTCGTCGCTGGCCGCCAACAGGTCGATGAGCGGAACCCACGCCCCTCGGTGAGGTGTCTGCTCATCGCCGAGGGGCGGGTGCGACCGACCGCTCGTACCCGAGCCGCCGCCGACGCCGACCGGGGCCTCCGCAACGGCACCCACCGAGGCGCTCGACGCCTTCGGGCGGCTGGGAGGACACACCTCCTGGCAGTCGTCGCACCCGTAGATGCGGTTGCCGAGCGCCGTCCGCCAACGCCGAGGGAACACCCCGTCGTCCTGCACGAGCCACGCCAGACACCGACGGGCGTCGAGCACGCCCGGCGCCACGATGGCCCCCGTCGGGCACCCGTCGAGGCACCGCCGACAGCCCCCACACCCGTCGGGCACCACCGCCTCCGACGGAGCGAGTGGCGCATCGGTGACCACCGAGCCCAGCACCACCCACGACCCGTGTCCGGGGACGAGCAGGTTGGTGTTCTTGCCCCACCAGCCGAGTCCGGCCCGGTGGGCGACGGCGCGGTCGACCAGGGCGTTGTCGTCGGCCACCACCCGCGTGGCGTGCCCCGCACCTTCGAGCACGGCGGCCACCCCTGCGAGGGCCTGGCGCAGCTCGGCGTAGTGGTCAGCGGTGGCATAGCGGGCCACCGCCGCTGCGGGGTGGTCGGCCTGGTTACTCGGGGGGCGCACCGGTGAATACGGCAGTGCACCCACCACGATCGCAGCGGCACCAGCGAGGATCCGCCCGGGCTCGGTGGAGCGCGCCGGATTGCGATAGGTGAACTGCATCCCGCCGTGCAGACCCTCGGCCCGCCGTTCCTCGAGCACGACCCGCGCCTCGTGCAGCGGTGCAGCGTCGGTCACCCCGATGGCCACCAGACCGCCGGCCAGGCCGGCGTCGACCACTCGCTGGCGCAGTCGGAGATCGGCCATGGAGTGATCGGCATCGGCCATGGGTCCATGGTCCCACGACATGGCGATGCAGATGAGCCGGTCAGCCGTGGTCCTGGCGACGCACCTCGTGACGCAGCGGTGGCGTCAGGCCGGACTCGCCGATCAGACGAACGGCTCGGGCCTCCTCGAGGTCGATGACCACCGCTTCGCCCTCTCGGCGGGAGCACAGGAACGTGACCATGCAGTCGTCGCACGTCGGTGTGCCGTCGTAGGCGCACTCGGCACAGTCGATGGTGAGATGGTTGGTTGCCATGTCGTCACCGTACGAAGGGGGTATGACACGAAGCGTGGTCAGCCAGCACGCAACAGGTCGACCAACACCGCCGAGGGCACGACGTTGGCACCCCGCGAGCGGGCACCGTCGGCCACCTCGCGGTCGGAGGAGGCCACCACCACCGGGCGGTCGGACGACACCCGCTCGACGGCACGCACCACCACCTCGTCGGCGGTGGTGCCGCTCGGCGAGAAGTACACCTGCACGGAACGGGGCAGCGAGCCGCTGGGGCCGCCGTCGGCGTCGACCCCGTCGAACACCACGAAGGGTTCAACTCCGGTACGGGCCTGCAGGTTGCGCAGCGCCTCCACCAGCCGCCGCCGCTGCGTGGCCAGGGGCAGCTCCGGCCAGCCCTGCATCGACACGTTGTAGCCGTCGACGATCAGCACGGCAGCCGGTAGTCGGACCAGGTGACGGGCCGCCTGCACGGAATCGTCGAGCACGCCTCCGGGCAGGCTGGCCGGCCGACGCTGTTCGTCGCCGCGGTGCTGGTCACCATCGATGCTCGGCGCCGACTGCCCGTCGGCACCGCTCCCCGAATCGCCCGCTCCGGCCACCGGTTCCCCTGGCATGTCCCCGGCCGCACGGGCCAGTGCCGCGGCCAGCTCCGCTGCGGCGCGCGCCGCCGCACCGAGCTCCGCCGCCAGTCGAGCGGGCACGACGGCCACCCCAGCCACGACGTCCTCCGCGGTGGCGGCATCACCCGGTTCCTCGGCATCGCCCGGCTCCTCGACATCGCCAGGCTGCTCGGCATCCCCAGGCCGCTCGGCGGCACCACGGGTAGCCTGCGCAGCGGCCGCTGCGTCGCGTGCCCGACGCAGCTCCTTGGTGAGGTCTCCCCTGGCCTGCTCGGCCGCCCGACGCCGTTCCTCGGCCCGCTCACCGGCCTCTTCGGCTGCCCGCCGGGCCTGTTGCGCATCGGTGAGCGTCTGCTCGAGCACCTCCCGTGTCGCTCGCTCGTCGGCCAGCGTGCTCCGGAGCCGGTCGAGTTCCGCTGCCCGCCCGTCGAGCTCGGCACGGAGCTGCTCGACCAGGGCTTCGAGCGCGCTCACCCGGCGTCGGGCTCGTTGTTCCTCCCGCTCGTCCTCTGCGGCCTGCGCGGCGCGTTCGCGTACGGCCACCAGTGCCGCCAGTCGCTCCTCCCACCCCTGGGGACGCTCGAGGAAGAGGCGCCCCGCTTCGTCGAGCGACGACAGGTCGAGCAACTCCACCACCTCGCCTCGGAACTCGGGCGCGTCGAGTGCTCGCCGAGCGGCGTCGAGGGCCTTCGTGGGGAAACGGGTGAAGCGGACGAAGGGCAGCAGCGACCGGGGCGGGTCCTCCAGCGCGCTGATGCAGCGGAGCGTCGCCTCGAGCGTCGGGCGGAGCAGTTCGGCGAGGGCGTTCAGCCTGTGCTCCCCGACGGGGACGACTCCGCGGCGTTGGCGGCTGCCACCTCGGCGTCGTCCATCACCACCACCGACGACCCACTCCCGCACCAGCGGCACGACACCTCTTCGACGGTCTCCGACAGCACCTCCTCGTCCTCGATCGACAGCTCACCACCGACCGTGAAGTGGTGGAAGGCACGGGTCCGTCGGGTGGCAACCACGTCGAAGCGAGTGAGGTTGCCGCAGGCACTGCAGCGGTAGCGGGTCACCTGATCATGGTACCGCCCACCCCCGACCCCGAACCCGCCTGCCCGAGGTCCTTGACCCCGAACGCCCGTTCGACCAACCTGTGGCGATGGCGCCACCACCCGTCGAGGCCCGACAGGATCGCACTGACACGCAACGGAGCTTCGACGAGCTCGGCACCCCGCTGTACGACGTCACGTTCTGCGTGGTGGACCTCGAGACCACCGGCGGCTCGCCCAAGGGTGACGCCATCACCGAGATCGGGGCCGTACGCCTGCGCGGTGGCGAGTGCCTGGGCACGTTCCAGACGCTGGTCAACCCCGGGTGCCCCATCCCCCCGTCGATCACCGTGCTGACCGGCATCACCGAGGCCATGGTGTTCCCCGCGCCACCCCTCGACGAGGTACTGCCGGCACTCATGGAGTTCATCGGCGACGCCGTGATCGTCGGCCACAACGTCCGCTTCGACGTCGGCTTCCTCGATGCCGCGCTCACCGCCCGAGGTCGTCCGCCGCTCACCAACCGCCGAGTCGACACCTGCGCCCTGGCCCGGCGGTTGGTGCGCGACGAGGTCCGCGACTGCAAGCTCGGCACGCTGGCCCGGCACTTCCGACTCCGCACCGAACCCACCCACCGAGCGCTCGACGACGCCCTGGCCACGGGAGAACTCCTCCACTGTCTCCTCGAACGGGCGGCCACCTTCGGCGTGACCGGCCTCGTCGACCTCGTCGATCTGCCTCGCATGGCCGGGCACCCCCAGGGCGCCAAGCTTCGGCTGACGCGCGACCTGCCACCACGCCCCGGTGTCTACTTGTTCCGCGACCGGGGCGGGCGTCCCCTGTACGTGGGCAAGGCCACCGACCTCCGGGCCCGAGTGCGGTCCTATTTCTCGTCCGATGATCGACGCAAGGTCGGCCAACTCCTGCGCGAGGCCCACCAGATCGACCATCGCGAGTGCGCCACCAGCCTCGAGGCCGCCGTGGTCGAACTGCGCTGGATGCACGCCCTGCGGCCGCGCTTCAACCGGGTGGCGCGCGATCCCGAGCGGTACCGCTACGTGCGGCTCACCGTGGGCGAGCCGTTCCCTCGGCTGTCGGTGGTCCGCACCCCTGATCCGGCCAAGGGACTCCACCTCGGGCCGGTGTCGTCCACCGCACGGGCACGAGCGGTGGTCGAAGCGATCGAGTCGGCGGTCCCGCTACGACGATGCACCCAGCGACTCGGACGCCTGCCGACACGTGCCCAGCCCTGTACTGCGGCGCAGCTCGGCGCCTCCCTCTGTCCGTGCGCCGACCCCGCCGGGGTGGCGTCCGCATACGCCGCAGCAGTCGAGGCCGCCATGGCCGGCTTCGGCGGGGCGCACGAGGTGTTCCTCGAACCCCTGCGCCGGCGGATGGCCACGCTGGCGGGCGCCGAGCGCTTCGAGGAGGCAGCCGACGTGCGGGACCGAGCGGCGGCCGTGGCCGCCGTGCTGCGCCGCAGCCGCCAGCTCACCTCGCTGCGAGCCAGCGGCGAGTTGGTGGTGGAGGACCCCGGTGCCGGAGGTGCACGACTCATCGGCGGCGTGCTGCGCGAGTCGTGGGGACCTGACGGGCAGACCCGGCTGCTCGATCCCGACCCTCCCGGGTCGGCCGCCGACCCCTCACCGCACCACGTCGCCGACGGCGACGCCCTCCTCCTGACGACGGACGACTCACAGTGGGTGGCGGGCACCCACGAAGTGGACGAGTTGGTGGCCGTGGCCCGCTGGCTCGAGGACCGGGCAGCGCGGATCCGCATCGTGGCGTGCTCGGGCACCTTCGCCCTGCCCCGCACCCCGGTTCCGACCTTCGCCATCGAACGGTCCGCCGGTAGGCTGAGGGGGTGACCGAGCTACTCGTCACCTTGCTGTGGATGCTCATCATCAGCCTCGTCATGGTCGGAGTCGCCATCGGCGCGGCGTGGTGGGCCATGGCGCGCCGCAATCGCGTGCACCCCAAGGTCCCCACCACGGCACCGCTGAGCTGGTTGTGGTCGCCCAGCCGGCCAGCCATCGCTCATCGCCGCCTGCGTTCGCTCGTGACCTGGCTCCGCAGCCTCGACGACCCCACCACCGATCTCGCCGTGCGCGACCGCCTGGTCGACCAGGCGGTCCGACTCGACCGCGAACTCGTGGTGGTGGCCCGAATGCCGAAACGCCACCGCCCGGCGGCGCTGGCCACGGTGACCACCCAGATCGATCGACTGGACCACCTCACCGTCCGGCTGCGCATGCTGGCCCACGAGGCGCGGCCGACCCCCGTGGCCGCCGAACCCGCCGGGGTGCAGATCGCCCGAGAGCTCGAGCAGATCGACCAGTCGATCGGGGCCTTCGAGGAGGCGCACCGTGCCCTGGCCAGTGTCGAGGCCGATGCGACACTCGACGAGGTGCGCCGGGCGACGAGTGGCTCGGGCCATGGGTCGAGCAGCCCAGCTTCCGCACCGGCGGCGGTGCACCGCGGCTCACAGCCCGAGCGCGAGCAAGGCGATGGCCGGGCAACGGCCTGAGGGGCACCCGGCCACCGACCGGACCGACGGTGGTGGTGCACCTTCGGGCGACGGGTCCGGCGGTCCGCGCGCCGGGCCTGGGTCCGACCCTGGTGGCGACCCGGGCGGGCCGCCACCAGGCCGGCGGGACCGAGCCAGCCGCGTGGTGGCCATCGTGATCCTGGCCGCCATCGTGGTGCCGATGCTGTGGCTCATCATCTCCACGGCCATCACCGGGTATGGCAACGACGAGCCCGATCGCTTCCCGGTCGTGACCAGACCGACACCTTGAGCCATGTCCTCCCGCCGCCGCCGACCCGCATCGAACGGATCCCCACCGTCCGAAGCGCTGGCCGCCCGCTCCGGAGGTCCACCATTCTCCGACCACTGGCCGACCCAGCCCCCACAGGGTCCACCGGCAGCCGGGGCCAGCCACCCGTCGACCTCCCTCGAGCAGCAGCCCCCGCCGGCGAGCGGGATCGGCACCACGCCCACCGTCCCCCCGACCGGTGCACCCACCCGGGCGGCGTTCGCTCCGCCCGATGTCCCCGTCGTCGAGCCGGCCCCGAGTCGGGCACGTCGCCGGGGCTGGGGCCTGCTACGTGCCGCCGCGGTGATCGTCGTCATGGCCCTCGCCGGTGGCGCTGCCGGGCTGGCGGTCGACCATCGAGAGCAGCGGGAGGCAACCACCGCCGCCGCCATCGCCGAGCGACCCAGCTTCCGCAGCCTGCCACGGGGCGACTGGGAGGTCCTCCTCCTGGGATGTGATGCCGTGGGAAGCTCCTCGGTCCTCATCAACGGGCGGGTGCGCAACCTCGGATCCGACGCCCGCACGATGATGGTCGAGCTGATGGTGTTCGACAGCGCCGGACGCGCCGTGGGAGCCGTCGAAGCGCACGCGGGCACCGTGTTCCCCGAACGAGTGGGGTTGTTCCGCGAGCTGGCCGAGGTCGGCGAGCTCGGCGGCGGGACCACCATCACCTGCCGGCTCAGCCGGGTGCTGGCCGTCGACTGAGCGGCAGACGCCGCGCCACACGCACGTCAGCAGGGTCGCTCGATGGTGGGGCTCAGGGGCGGGACCCTGCCGTGTCACGGCTGTCTGCTACCTGCACAGCAGCCCCTCACCAGCTGCAAAGGAACTCCATGTCCCCTGATGCCCTCACACACCCCTCGGGCGACGCCGTCCACGTCATGTTCCTCCTCGACCGATCCGGGTCGATGGCATCGATCACCTCCGACGTGATCGGTGGCTTCAACGGGTTCCTCCGCGATCAGCAAGCGTTCGGCCACGACGACTGCACGATGACCGTCGCCCAGTTCGATGGCCGGGCCCCCTTCGCCCCCGTCGTCGTCGACAAGCCACTGGCCGAGGTCGCCCCGCTCGACGCTGCCTCCTACATACCTCGTGCCACCACACCGCTCTACGACGCCATCGACGCCGCCATCACCCACGCCGAGCGGCACGCTGCACAGCACTTGGCCGACCACGGCCGGGAGGAGGACGTGATCGTCGTGGTCATGACCGACGGGCTCGAGAACGCCAGCCGGCGGTGCACACGCCAGCAGGTGTTTGCTCGCATCGCGACCAAGCAATCGGCCGACGGCTGGACGTTCGTCTTCCTCGGCGCCGATCAGGACGCCTACGCCACCGGTGAGCGGCTGGGGGTGCACCGAGGCAGCACCAGCGGCTGGGACCGGAACGCCGACGGCGCCGACGCCGCCTTCCGCAGCGTGTCGCGTGGGCTCCGCACCATGCGCAGCAAGCCCAGCGCCGCTCGGCGGCACGACCGCGACGACTTCTTCGACGGTCACCGCGAGGCCGAGCAGGACAGCCCCCGCTGAGCGCAACGCCCACCGACCCCTCACTGTGGCAGGCTGGTGCACGACCACCGAGGACCACCAGCGGTCACGAGGAGGCAGCCGTGCTCGTCCACGCCACGAAGGCGCAGGCAACCGCCGTGTTGGCCGCCATGCGCCTCGTGGCCACCGGTGGCGGCACCATGCCGATGTCGAACGCCGACCGGCGAGGCATCGCCGCTGCGTGGCACACCGTGTTCGGGCTCGACGGTGACGTCGATTCCGACGACCTCCCCTCGCTCGACACGGGCGCCGTCGCCACTGCGCTCCCCACCGAAGGCGATCTCCGACTCACGGCCGTGCGACTGGTTGCGGTCATGGCGCTGGTCGACGGGGTGGTCGAGGACGCCAAGCTGTCACTGGTGGGACAGTTGGCCGAGGCGCTCGACGTGCACGCCGACTTCGTCGAGGCGCTGGCCCATCTGCTGCGCAACGACATCGGATGGGCGGCGTTCGACGAGATCCGCCACAACGTGGCCACCATCCCGGGCATGCCGTGGGAGCCCGACCACCCCTACGCCCCCTTCCTCCCCTACCGCGACGGCAACGACGACCCGCCCCTGACCGCACGTTACGAATCACTCGCCGACCGCCCACCGGGCAGCCTGGGACGCGCCTTCGTCCACCACTACCGGTCGAACGGCTACGCCCTTCCGGGGCTACCCGATGCCGTGGCCGAGGTGTGGGCCACCGCACACGACTGCCTGCACATCCTGTCGGGCTACTCGACGTCGGCCCAGGGGGAGCTGCTCGTGGCCGCCTTCACCGGCGGCATGCTCCGACGTGACGACGACCTGATGGAGAGCCACATCCTCCCGACGATCCTCATCTACCACATGGGTATCGACATCAACAAGGGTCTCAACGCCGGCGATGCCGAACGCATGGCGGCTGATCCGTCGTGGCGCGACAACTACCAGGGCAACGTCCACCTGGGCCTCGACCCGGCGAAGCTGTGGGCCGCGTGGGGCCGTGGACGGGCCATGACCTGCGACGTCTACTCGGGACACTGGGACTTCTGGGACCACGTCGACGAGCAGGTGAGCGACCTGCGCCGGCGCTGGGAGATTCCACCCCTCGAACCGTCGCTGGCTGCGCTTCCCGACGACGCCATCGTCCGCGACGACTACCTACGAGCGGGCATGACCCCGCCACCGCAGTTGGGTCCCGACGCCATCAAGGACCACTGAGCGGCGAGCTCCCGGTCCACACCGATGACGCCAACACTCCAACGACCGGCGCCCGCCGCTCCCTCAGTCCGGGCGGCGGGCGTCGAGCACCCGACGCAAGTCGGCCACCTCGGCCCGCAACTCCCGGATCTCGCTCAAGAGGACCCTGACTTCGGTCTCGGACTCCGTGGCTCCTGCGACCGCTGCGGCACCTGCCACGGCAGCCGACGTTCCCGCAGTGGTCGCCGACGGTCGATCGCCTGCCGGATCCCGCTCGTCGGCCGGAGCATCGCCCTGGCCACCATCGTCGACGTAGTCGTCGTCCTCGCTCTGGAACAGTGATGCCAACGATCCGGCCATCGTGCCGAACAACGCCACACCGGACACGATGAGCAGACCGGCCACCCAACGAGCGAAGTCGGTGGTCGGCACCAGGTCGCCGTAGCCGACGGTGGCCACCGTCACGATGCCCCACCACACGGCGTCGCCGTAGCTGTCGAACCCCGCCGCGCCGTCCTCTGCCTGGTAGACGATGTAGGAGCAGCCCAACCAGATGGCGACGAAGTAGATGATGGCCTTGTTGAGCCGGTCGACCAGACGGCGGAAACCCGGCATGGCCGCCACGGCGACGGCAATGCGCACCAGGCGAGCCAGACGCAGCACGCCGAGCAACTGGCTCGACGCCCCGAACACGACGTACCAGGGGAACGTCGCCACCACGATGAGCAGGTCCACGCGTCCCCAGCCCGAGCGCAGGTAGTTGGACCTCAGCTTCATCCGGACGACGAAGTCGATGAGGAACACACCCCAGAACACGAAGTCGAGCACCTCGACCACACGCTCGCCCCGCTCGCCGATCCCGCCGTCGAACACCACGATGAGCGGGATGATCGCCGCCAGGATGATGAACGGCCGCGAGACCCGGTCCCAGCGTTCGTAGGGTGTCTCGGCGTGACGGCGGGAGCGGCGACGAACGAGCCGCTGAGGAGGTGTCGTCTCAGTCACGACTCGCCTCGGTCATCGCGAACGGCCCACGATGACGCCCGGGTTGCAGACACCGGCAGGGTCCAATGCGCTCTTGGCCGCAGCGATGGCCCGCCCGACCACATCGGGCCGCTGCTGCTCGTACCACGGCATGTGGTGGCGACCGACAGCGTGGTGGTGGGTGATGGTGCCACTGTTGGACAACAGTGCCTCAGAGGCTGCTGCCTTGATCTCGTCCCATATGGCCATCTCGTCGCCGGGGCGGCCCGGGGCATAGACCGTGAAGTAGGGAGCGGGTCCGTCGGGGTAGACGTGGGTGAACCGACAGGTCACCACGCCGAACCCACACCGCCGGGCGGTCACCTCGTGCACGGCATCGGTGACCGCTGTGTGCAGGTCGCCAAACCGATCCCAGGGGCAGGCGGTCTCGAAGGTCTCGACGATCATGCTCATGCGCACCAGAGCGTCGCGGGTGTAGGGCGCCCGCAGGAACGAGTTCCGCCAGGCGCCGACCGCTCCCTCGCGTCCGGCGGCGTCGGTGGACGCCGTGTCGGTGTGCGTCACGCCGGCCGGCACTCGACCGCCGTGGTCCCCACAGAGCTCGACGGCACGCTCCATGGCAGCCGACGGCGGGTGGTCGGCCGACTCGAAGCCCAGCACCAGCAGTGCCGAGCCGTCCTCCACGCCGGCGGACAGCGCTGCCTCTCCCCCGTCCAACAGCCGACAGTTGCTGGGTGCCAGCCCTGATTGTGACAGGGCGCGCACGGCCTCGGCGCCGGTGGCGAGGTTCGCGAAGTGCACCCCGGCCGACGCTTTGAAGCGCGGGCGGTCCTGCAGGCGCATCCACGCCTCGGTGATCACCCCCAACGAGCCTTCCGAGCCCAGGAACAGCCGATCGGGCGACGGCCCGGCCCCGGAGCCGGGCAGGCGGCGGGACTCGCTGATGCCGGTGGGGGTCACCGTGCGCATCGACGCCACCATGTCGTCGATGTGGGTGAGCACCGTGGCGTAGTGACCACCGGAGCGGGTGGCCAACCAGCCGCCGAGGGTGGAGAACTCGAATGACTGCGGGAAGTGCCGCAGGGTGAGCCCGTGCGGGCGGAGTTGGTCCTCGAGCACCGGACCGAGGGCGCCCGCCTGGATACGGGCCGAGCGCGACGTGCGCTCCACCTCGAGCACCCTATCCATGCGCGTGAGGTCCAGGCTCACCGCCCCGGCGAAGCCCTCACCCACGTCCGGCTCCACCCCACCCACCACCGACGAGCCGCCGCCGTAGGGCACGACGGCGATGTCGGCGTCGCTGCACCATTCGAGCACCGCCACCACATCGGCTTCGTCGCGGGGGTGCACGACCACGTCGGGTGGGTGCGGGAGCTGCCCGTAACTGGCCTGCACCACGTCGCGGTAGGCCTTGCCCAGACTGTGGCCGGCGCGGTCACGATCGGTGATCGAGCAGAGGTGGGCCAGTGCCGCGGGCGGCTCGATGCGAGGCCGGGGAAGGTCCAGGTCGGCCAGCCGCGGGGCCGGGCGAACCTCGAGGCCGTCGAGACCGAAGCGCGCAGCGATGCTGGTGGCCAGCTTGGCCGTCTGCTCGTCGGTGAGCGCCTCGTCCTCCCAACCCCATCCCCACCACGATCGCTGCCGTTGTTCGGTGCTCACGGACCCCACGCTCCCTCGTCGTCGTTGCCGTCGTCACGGCGCATGGCCATCAGGTAGCGAATGCAGAGCACGACCGTGCCGCCGCTGGCCACGATGCCCACCACGGCGAACCAGACGTCGTCCGACACGGCGACGACCCTAATGGGGCTCGACCAGTCGCCGCTGACCGGCCGCTCCCCGGGCTCAGCCGCGTTGGCGCGCCTGGTGGTGCGATCCGGCCGCCGCCACCATGGCGGCGCTCACCTCGGCTACCTCGGCGTCGGTGAGTGTCCGGTCGGCGGCCTGCAGCCGCACCCGGTAGGCGAGCGAGCGGTGTCCGTCCTCGATGCCCGCCCCGCGGTACGTGTCGAACAACCGCACCCAGGCCACCAGGTCGCCACCGGCGGCTACCAGGGTGCGCCGCAAGGCCATGGCCGACACGTCGTCGGACACCACGAAGGCCAGGTCGACGTCGCTCGAGGGGAAGCGCGACACCGTGCGGTAGTGGGCCGGGCCAGCCGGGCGGGCCAGCACGGCGGCCAGGTCCAGTTCCAGCCAGGCCACCCGCTCGTCGATACCCAGCGCCTCGACCACCGCCGGGTCGATCTCCCCCACCCAGCCGGCCTCCGTGGGCCCAGCGCCCGCCGGCAGCAGGATGCGCGCCGAGCGGGTGGGGTGCAGTCCGGGCGTCGGCTCGTTGTGCAGGTCCCACCCCTCGATGCCGAAGGACTCGAGCACGACGTCGAGCACGGCAACCGCTGCCGGCGCCTCGTCACCGGCCAGTGCCACACCGAGGTGCTCGGGTTCGTCCGGCAGCACCCCGTCGGTGGGCAGGAACACGGTGCCCACCTCGAACAGCCGCACACCGGGGTTGCGGTGGGCTGCGTTGTGGGCGACGGCTGCAAGCAGCCCGGGACGCAACGAGGTGCGTAGCACCGACTCCTCGGCGGCCATCGGGTTGGTGAGGACCATGGCGTCGGTGGGAGCACCGCAGCGCTCGAGCTGCTCGGGCGACAGCAGCGGCGACGGCATGGCCTCGGCCAGACCCAGGCCGGCCACCACTGCTCGCAGTCGACGACGGTCCCGTTGGCGATCGGTGAGCGATCCCGTCTGGGGCGACGCCGGTCGCCGCGACGGCAGCGACGAATAGCTGAGGTGGCGAGCCACCTCCTCGACCACGTCGGTCTCGGTCCGGGTGTCGTAGCGATACGACGGCACCACGACATCGAGGTCAGCGCCGGCCGACGCGCAGGTGAAGCCGATCGGGGTGAGTTCGGCGGCCACGGCACCCGCATCGAGGTCGGTGCCGAGCAGTCGGTTCACCCGCGCAGTGCGCACCCGTACCGGCTGGCGGTCGGGCAGCTCACCGCGTGCATCGAGCGAACCGGCGAGCAGCGTGGCGCCGCTCGTGGCCAGCAACTCGGCGAAGCGTTCGGCCGCCCGCTCCACCACCTCGGGATCACAGCCACGTTCGAAACGCATCGACGCCTCGCTGCGCAGACCCAGGCGACGCGACGAACGGGCGATGGTCATCGGGTCCCACCAGGCCATCTCGAGCAGTACCCGCTGGGTCGACGCCGAGATCTCGGTGGAAGCACCACCCATGACCCCGGCGATGCCGATGGCCCGGTCCTCGGCATCGGCGATGACGCCGTCGGCCCCGTCCAGGGTGCGTTCGGCGTCGTCGAGGGTGGTGATGCGCTCGCCGTCGTTCGCCCAGCGGACCCGCAGCCCTGGCCCGCTCACCAGGTCGAGGTCGTAGGTGTGGTTCGGTTGGCCCAACTCCAACATCACGTAGTTGGAGACGTCCACCACCGAGTTGATGGGCCGCATCCCCGCACAGCGCAACCGATGGGCCATCCACGCCGGCGACGAACCGACGACGACGTCCTCGAGCACCCGAACGTGGAAGCGGCCGCACAGCTCCGGTGCCGAGATCTCGACCGTGGGCGGCCGGCCCGCGCCCCAGGGTGCGTCGGCCCCGGCCCGCCGAGGCTTCGGCGTGGGCAGCTCGAACGGAAGGCGCAGCCGAGCCGCCAGGTCGCGGGCCACGCCGGCGACCGACATGGCGTCGGGACGGTTGGGGTTGATCTCGAGGTCGTAGAGCACGTCGGGGGTGACCCCGATCGCCTCGGCCAGCGGCGTGCCCAGAGCCAGGTCACCGGGGAGGACCCAGATGCCTTCGTGGTCGTCGCCCATGGCCAGCTCCCGAGCGGAGCACAGCATCCCGTTCGACCATTCGCCGCGCAGCTTGCGGCGTTCGATGGTCATGCCGTTGGCCATGGTGGTGCCCAACGTGGCCAACGGGACGAGGTCGCCCTCGGCCATGTTGAACGCCCCGCAACAGATCTGGGTGGCCTCGCCGTCGCCGGCGTCGACGTCGACGAGTTGGATGCGCTCGGCGTCGGGATGGGGTCGCAAGGCCAGCACACGGGCCACCACGACCCCGTCGAGTCCGCCACCGACGTGGTCGATCGACTCGACGGCCATGCCGAGGTCACTCATCTGGTCGCCCAACTCGACCGGGTCGCCCTCGAAGGGGGCGAACTCGCGTAGCCATGACAGGAGCACCTTCATCAGAACTGCTCCAGGAAGCGGATGTCGTTGGTGAACAGCTCGCGCAGGTCGTCGACGCCGTTGCGCTGCGCGGTCATGCGGTCGATGCCGAACCCGAAGGCGAAGCCCGTCCACTCCTCGGGGTCGTAGCCCACCGCAGCGAACACGTTCGGGTGCACCATGCCGCAGCCCCCCAGCTCCAACCAGCCGGTGCCACCGCAGGAACGGCAGCCGTCGCCACCGCAGAACACGCAGGTGATGTCGAATTCGGCCGACGGTTCGGTGAAAGGGAAGTAGGAGGGCCGCAACCTCGAGTGAATGGAGCGACCGAAGTAGGTGGTGGTGAACGCCTCGAGCGTGCCGGCCAGGTCGGCGAAGGAGATCCCCCGGTCGACCACCAGCCCCTCGATCTGGTGGAACACGGGCGTGTGGGAGGCATCGGCGGTGTCCCGGCGGTACACCCGTCCCGGCATCACCGAGTAAATGGGCGGTTCGCTCTCGGACATCACCCGGATCTGCACCGGCGAGGTGTGGGTCCGCAACAGCACGGTGCCGGGTTCACCCGAATCGAGGTAGAGGGTGTCCCACATGCCTCGCGCCGGGTGCGCCGGCGGCAGGTTCAGCGCCTCGAAGTTGTACCAGTCGGTCTCCACCTCGGGACCTTCGGCCACGGTGAAGCCCATGCCGACGAACACGTCCTCGAGCTCGTCGCGGGCCTGGGTGACGAGGTGGAGGTGGCCGGCGCGACCGCCGGGTGACTCGGTCAGGTCGAGCCGTTCGGCCTCGAGCAGCTCGGCCCGGGCTGCCGCGGCCAGTTCACTGCGCCGTGTCTCCACGGCAGTGGCCACCTCGGCCCGGGCTTCGTTGAGTCGTCGCCCGAGCTCCTTGCGTTGGTCCGGCTCGAGCGCACCCAGCGACCGCTTCGCCGCGTTCAGCGGCGCCGACTTGGCACCGAGGGCGGCTTCCACGGCGGCCAGCGACTCGAGGTCGTCGGCTGCTCGCACCGAGGCCACCGCTTCGCTGGCGGCGCGGTCCACATCCTCGGCGTTCATGCTCTCACCCTGCCCTCGCCCAACCACCGCCGACAAATCGAATACTTCCCGCTCGGGCCGGGTGGTGTCACGGCTCTGCACCGTCGTCGGTGTGCCGGCGGCGACGGGCCAGTTCGAACAGCAGGATCGACCCGGCCACGGCCACGTTGAGGCTCTCCAGCCCACCGGCCATGGGGATGGCCACCGTCTCGTCGAGACGCTCCGCCAGCGCCGGGTCGATGCCGTGGGTCTCGTTGCCGAGCACCAGCACCGTCCCCCGCCGCCCGGCTGGTCGTCGCATGGCCTCGGGCGCGTCGTAGGGACGTCCCCCGGCATCGGCCCCCACGACGTGCAGGTCTCCCAGACCCTCCACGAGGTCGTCGATCGACACCCCCACGACCACCGGGAGTCGCAACAACGAACCGGCGGCTGCCCGAACGACCTTCGGGGCGAACAGGTCGGTACTGCCGGCGGTGGCAGCCACCCCGGCCACACCGGCGCCCTCGGCGCTGCGCACCAGCGTGCCGGCGTTGCCGGGGTCGGCGACACCGCAGAGCACGAGCCCCGGGTGTTCGCCGTCGACGGCGCCCAGCACGTCGACGAACGAGGGCGTCGGTCGAGCGGCCACCGCCAGCACGGGTCGTGGGGCGACGGCATCGCTGAGCGCACCGAGGACGCCGGGGCGGACCGTGCGGACCCGGCACCCGGCGGCGATGGCCACCGACACCGCCTCAGCCACCTTGGGGTCGTCGCCCTCCTCGGCGAACACCACCTCGAGCTGTGCCCCGCTGGCCACCGCGTCGAGCACGACGGTGGGTCCTTCGAGGACCAGCACGTTCTCACCACGGCGCACGTCGGGGCGCGCCAAGAGATGGCGGACCCGCTGCAGCTCGGGGTGGCGCGGACCGATCAGGCCGACTCGCTCACCGCTTCGGCATTGGCTGCGCCCGGCGCATGCTCCTTGGCCGTGGCCACCAGCGCGGCGAACGCCGCCGGCTCACGAACGGCCAGGTCGGCCAGGATCTTGCGGTCCACCTCGATCTCGGCAGCCCGCAACCCGGCGATGAAACGGCTGTAGCTGATGCCCTCGGCGCGACAGGCGGCGTTGATCCGCTGGATCCACAGCTTACGGAACTCGCCCTTCCGGGCGCGACGGTCCCGATGGGCGTACTGCAGCGAGTGCATGACCTGCTCGTTGGCGGAGCGCCAGGAACGGCTCTTGTTGCCGTAGTACCCCTTCGCTCGCTCGAGCGTCACCCGACGCTTCTTCTTGGCGTGCACAGCGCGCTTGACACGGGCCATCACGAACTCCTTTCGATGAGGTGGGGGCCACCGAGGCCCCGAGATCGGTGCGGCAGCGGGACTGCCGGGCTGTTCAGATGCCGAGCTGGCGGCGGACGGCGTCGCGGTTGGCGGCGTCCACCTCGCCGACGCCGCGGAGGCGGCGCTTGCGGCGGCTCGACTTCTTCTCGAGGATGTGGCTCAGGTTGGCCCGGCGGCGGACGATCTTGCCGGAGCCGGTGACCTTGAAGCGCTTGGCCGCGCCTCGGTGCGTCTTCATCTTGGGCATGGAGGTCTCCATCGTTTCGGTGCGGGCGGACCCGCACTCGGAGGCGGGCCCGCTACTGCTGCTGTTCGGCGGCGGTGGGCGTGGTGTCGGTGCTCGCGGGAGGAGACTCGGGAGCGGGTGGTGTCGCCGCCGGCGCACTGTCGGCCTGCGGGGCCGGGGCTGGCGGTCGAGCGGTTCCCTCGTCGGAGCGACTCCGCTTCTTCGAGCCCGACTTGCGGTCCGGTCCGAGCACCATGGTCATGTTGCGGCCGTCGAGGCGGGGGTAGGTCTCGACCTTGCCCACCTCTTCCACGGCCTCGGCCACCTCGTCGAGGATCTTGCGACCCAGCTCGGGATGCTGTGTCTCGCGACCCCGGAACATGATGGTGATTTTGACCTTGTGGCCCTCACCGAGGAACTTGGCAACCTTCTTCGTCTTGGTCTCGAAGTCGGCCTCGCCGATCTTCGGTCGGTACTTCATCTCCTTGACCGAGACGTGAGCGGCGTTGCGCCTGGATTCCTTGACCTTCTGGGCTGCCTCGTACTTGTACTTCCCATAGTCCATGATGCGGACCACCGGAGGGGAGGCCTTGTCGGCCACCTCGACGAGATCGAGTCCCTGCTCACGGGCCAGGTTCAGCGCTTCGGGCAGCGGCTTGATACCGAGCTGCTCCCCGTCTCGGGCGATGACCCTGACTTCGCGGGCCCGGATGCGGTCGTTGATCCGTGCTTCGTTGTTCGACGGCGGTGCTATGACCCGTCACTCCTCATCAAGCGCAGCTCCTCCTCACGGCACTACGGCGGGTATCGCCCGCTCCGAAAAAAGGAGGAGCGGACGCCGGGAGCCGACGTCCGCGACGGCCTCGTCGAGGCCGCTTCAGTCATCGACCCGGCGCACCGGCGCACTCACCTGGCGGTGGGAACGCTGTGGCCGGGTGGGGGCCCGAAGGCCCACGCTTCCGGTCAGTTGTCCTGAGCATCGTAGCAGCGCCACTACATGACGCGCCACCGAGCCCCGCACACCGCGCCGGGACGTCGCCCCACCCAGCGGCCTCTGGTAGACAGGGACTCCCCAGTCAAGGAGATCCGACCGATGAGCCTGTGGACCCCCGGCGGCGAGGTGCCCGTCGATCGCAGTGGCCAGCAGTCCCCCCAGCCCGGCCCCGCCGCCGGACCCGAGGCGGTCGCGCTCAGCGACGAACAGCTCGAGGCGCTCGGCATCGACCCAACCCAGCTCACCGCCGAGCAGCGGGCCCAGGCCGAGCAAATGGTGGCGCAGCTCGCCGAGAGCCAGGCCCGCATCGCTGCGACGCCGGCTGCCGACCTGGTGGCCAACCACGCCATGGGCCTGTACGAACTGGCCGCCATCAAGCTGACCGCCTCCGACCCACCGCAGCTCGACGAGGCCAAACTGGCCATCGAGGCCCTGCGGGCGCTCGTCGATGCCGTCGGCGAGCAGTTGGGTGAGGCCACCGAGACGCTGACCCAGGCGCTCAACGCCGTGCAGCTCGGGTTCGTCGAGGCGAAAGAGGCTGCTGGGCAGGGGTGACCCCGCCACACTGAAACCATCTTTCGAATAGCCGGCGAGGTCGGACGTCTGACACTTTACGCTGCCGACCATGTATCTGTCGGCGGCGCGGCCCGCGTCCGCAGCCTCCGGAAGAATCGACAGCTCCCGGCAAGGCGCGACCGATGTGGGGTGAGCCGACACCTCCCACCACGACCGGTGACGACACCCCCACTCGTGCCGAACGTGGCGCGCTGGGGCGCAACCCCAGGGTGGCGGCGGCCGTGGTCGTGTGCGCCTCGGGGGTGCTGGCCGCCGTGGTGGTTCGATCGGCCAGTGCGTGGGTACCGACCACCGACTGGGCGCTGATCGAGGCCGAGGTGCGAGCGGTGGGTCGGCGGATGCCCCTCCTCGGCGTACCCTCCGCCGATGGGTTCCACCATCCGGGGCCGCTGATCTACTACGCCTTGGCACCGTTCTACCGGCTCTTCGGATCCGATCCGCGTGCCCTGTCGCTGGCGGCGGGGGCGTTGGCGGTGGGCACCACCGCAGCGATCGGCGCCACCGCCTGGCGGCGTGGCGGCACCGTGCTGGTGGCGCTCACCATGGCGGTTGTGCTGTGGATGGTCGGCTCCTTCCCCACCGGGACGCTGGTCGACCCGTGGAACCCCTGGGTCGCCGTCGTGCCCTACCTGCTGTTGGTGCTGCTGGCCTGGTCGGTGCTCGACGGCGACCTGTGGGCATTGCCCGCCGCCGCGCTCGTCGGCTCGTTCGTCGTGCAGGCACACGTCGGCTACCTGCCGACGGTGGCGATGCTGGGAGCGCTCTGTGCGGCGTCATTGATCGTGCGCCGTCGGCGCCGGTGCGATGGCTCCTCGACCGAGGACAGGACCGCCTCCACACAGCCCCGGGCAACGCCCCGACCGCCACCGCTGCGACGGCCCGTGGCGACGACCGCCGTCGTACTCGCCGTCTGCTGGGCGGGACCGGTGGTGAATCTCGCGGGTGCCGAGCCGGGAAACCTGCGCAGGGGTTGGCAGCGGTTCGGCAGCGACACCGAGACGGGTCGTGTCGGCCTCGATGGCGCATCGGGCCTGATGGCACAGGTCAGTGGATGGTCGGCTCCCTGGCTGGGGTTCACCGAGGCAGTCGATCCCACCACACTGCAGGTCAACAGTTCGTCGCTGTGGCACCTGAGCTTCCCCGTCGTGCTCCTCGGTGCGACCTGGTGGTGGAGTCGGGGCGACCGCTCACTGCGGGCACTCGCTCTGGTCCTGACCACTGCACTGCTCGCCGCCATCGGATCGGCGGTCGTGCTCGAGGTCGGAAGAGTGTTCCCCTACGTGGTGCGATTCGCCTGGGTCGTGGCCGCCGCGCTGGCCCTCGGCGCCGTGTGGGCCGCCGCCGCACGCATCCTCGGCCGACGCCCCGACTGGACCTCAGCGATCACGGCCACGGCGGTCGCCCTGGTGGTCGTGGCGGCGGTGCGTCTGGTGGCGGTCAGCGGCGACCCGACAGTCCCCGTCTACCAGCCGGACAACCGTGCCGTGGAGGCACAGTGCCTGGAAGAACTCCTCTCCCCTGTCCGCACCGAGGTCGGGAGCCAGCCTGTCCACATGGAGACGAGCGAGTTCTGGCCGGTCTCGGCCGCCGGGTTGTTCAACGAGCTGGACCGCTCAGCCAGCGCCGTCGAGATCGGGGAACGTCTCGGGTTCTTCGTCCACCAGCGGGCGATCGAGCCGCATGCCGGGTCGGTGCAACTCGTCGTGGTGGCGGGTGCTGCCATCCGGCACTGGGAGACGCGCTCTGATGTGACCGAGGTGGCGCGGTGCGACCTGCTGGACCCCGACGAGCGCGCCGAGTTCGAACGCCTCGAGGCGCTCGAAGTCCGTGATGCCTTCGACGGTGGTCGCTACCTCGAGCTGGTGCCCAGGGCTCGCGCCACCGCGGTGTTCCGGGTGGATGGTCCGTGAGCCACCGTTTCTTGCTCGTCGGAACGATCAGAGCGGGCGCACGCCCGTCGGTTCGAACCGACCGAGATGGCCGGGCACCAGGGTGAAGGCGACCGCGGTGTCGGTCGGGATCGTTCGGCTGCCGTCGCTCACCGCCGTGCAGTGGAACCACCAGCGCGCCCCCGACGGCTCGACGATGGTGCCCTGCCCACCGTCCTCGTCGAACTCCTCGACGATCCCCGATCGCTCGGTGACCCGGGCCATCAGTGCACGATCTTCGAGATGGGCAACTCGATGATGTCGGACCCACCGGCGTCGCTGAGCGCCGGGATCAGCGTGTTGATGGCGTTCTTCGGCACCACGGTCTCCACGGCGTAGCCCTCGCCGCCGTAGAGCTCGTTGACCGTCGGCGCCTTCATGGACGGCAGCAGGTCGATGACCTCGTCGAGGCGACCCTTGGGCACGTTCACCTTCACCAGCACCTTGCCCCGGGCCTCGAGGACACCCTCGAGCAGGGTGTGCAACTGGGCCATGGCGTGCGCCTTGGCCGGGTCGGCCGCGCTGGCGGGGTTGGCCACCAGCTCGGTGTAGGACGTCAGGATGGTGTCGATGATCTTCAGCCCGGCGGCCCGCAGGGCGCGCCCGGTCTCGGTCAAGTCGACGATGCAATCCACGATGTCGGGCACCTTGGCCTCGGTGGCCCCGTAGGAGAGCCGGATGTCGGCGTCGATTCCCCGGTCGGCGAAGAATCGCCGGGTGAGCTCGGGGTACTCGCTCGACACCCGCACACCCGACGGCAGGTCGGCCACCGACTCGAAGGGCGAATCGGCCGGGACGGCCACCACGATGCGCACCGGCAGCTCGGTGGCCTTCGAGTAGCGGAGCTCGCCGAGCGACGTGACCTCGGAGTCGGTCTCCTCCACCCAGTCGCGCCCGGTGATGCCCAGGTCGAACAAGCCCTCGGCCACGTACCGGGGGATCTCCTGTGGCCGCAGGATGCGCACCTCGTCGATGCGAGGGTCATCGACGCTCGCCTTGTAGGTCACCGCCGAGTCGCGGCGGATCTTGAGGTCGGCCGCTTCGAACAGTTCCATGGTCGACTTCTCGAGCGACCCCTTCGGCAACACCAGCTTCAGCATGGGGTGCACGGTAGCGCCCGCTCACCGTCGTTCCGAAGCCCGTTCCGTGCGGCACCAGCCGAGGAACGCCGTCAGCTGCCGGCGGCCACCCGTCGGAGCAGGTCCACCATCTCGATGGCGGTGCGGGCCGCTTCCTCGCCCTTGTTGTCGCCCTCGGGTTCGCTGCGCACCAGCGCCTGGTCGAGATCCTCGGTGGTGAGCACCCCGAACACCACCGGCAGCCCGGTGTCGAGGGCCACCTGCTGCAGGCCGTTGGCGCACCCGCCGGCCACGTAGTCGAAGTGCGGCGTGTCGCCCCGGATGACCGCACCGAGCGCGATGACGGCGTCACACCGACCCGACGTGGCGAATGCTCGCGCCGCCAGCGGGAGTTCGTAGGCGCCCGGCACCCAGGCCACGGTGACGTCGTCCTCGGACACGCCGTGCAACCCCAACCCGGCCAGGGTCCCGTCCAACAGGCGGGTGGTGATCAGATCGTTGAACCGCCCGCACACGATGGCAATGCGCATACCTGCGCCGTCCACCTCACCGGTGAGGTCGGTACTCGCTCGGAAATTGGTCGACACGGTGTCTCCTCGCTTCGGTGGCCCGGCACGCTGCACGGCACGGTCACGACCGCGCCGACCAGGGGCAGCGATCGCGACCACGACTCAGGTGGCGTCGAGTCCTTCCATGATGTGACCCATCCGCTCCACCTTTGTGCGAAGGTAGCGGAGGTTCTCGGGGTTCGGTGCCACCTGCAGGGGCACGCGCTCGGTGATCTCCAGACCGAAGCCGTCGAGGCCGCCGTACTTCTGGGGGTTGTTGGTCATCACCCGCATGGTGGTGATGCCCAGATCGACCAGGATCTGCGAACCGATCCCGTACTCGCGGCTGTCGATGGGCAGGCCCAGCTGTAGGTTGGCGTCGACCGTGTCGGCGCCCTGGTCCTGCAGCGAGTAGGCGCGGATCTTGTGACCCAACCCGATGCCCCGGCCCTCATGGCCGCGCAGGTAGACGAGCGCACCGAGGCCTTCCTCGGCGATCCGTTGCATCGCCGCATCGAGCTGGATGCCGCAATCACAGCGCAGCGAGCCGAAGATGTCGCCGGTGAGGCACTCGGAGTGCACCCGCACCAACACGTTGTCCTCACCCTGCACGGCGCCGCGCACCATGGCCAGGTGCTGCTCGCCGTCGAGCACCGACTCGTAGACGTAGCAGGTGAACTCGCCCCAGTCGGTGGGCAGGCGCGCCTCGGCCACTCGGCGGATCAGCTTCTCGTGCTGGCGGCGGTAGCGGATGAGTTCCGCAATGGAGATGAGCAGGAGGTCGTGCTCGGCGCAGAAGTCGACCAGATCCGGGACCCGGGCCATGTCGCCGTCGTCCCGCACGATCTCACAGAGCACGCCGGCTGGGTACAGCCCGGCCATGCGGGCGAGGTCGACGGCGGCCTCGGTGTGCCCGGCCCGCTTGAGTACGCCGCCCTCGCTGTACCGCAGCGGGAAGATGTGCCCCGGCCGGGCCAGGTCTGCTGGTCGAGTGGCGGGGTCGATGAGCGACCGGATGGTGGTCGAACGATCGGCGGCCGAGATGCCGGTGGTCGTTCCGTGCTGGTAGTCGACCGAGTAGGTGAACGCCGTGCGCTGCGACTCGGTGTTGTCGCGCACCATGAGCGGGATCTCGAGTTCGTCGAGCCGTTCGCCGGTCAGCGGCGTGCAGATCACCCCCGAGGTGTGACGCACGAAGAAGGCGATCTTCTCGGGGGTGGCCGCTTCGGCAGCCATGATGAGGTCGCCCTCGTTCTCGCGGTCCTCGTCGTCGACCACCACCACGATCTCACCACGACCGATCGCTGCCACCGCCTCGGGGATGGTGGCGAAGTGCTCGGCGTAGCTCGCCGCGTCGGGGTTGGTCATGGCGAGTCCTCCTGAGGGGACGATGCAGGCTGAGGGGACGATGCAGGGAAGAGCGGGTCGCCGGCGGGGCCGGCGACATCGGACGCAGTCTGTGCCGGTGGTGTGTGGGGGGCAACCAGCCGCTCCACGTACTTGGCAATGACGTCCATCTCGAGGTTGACCGGGTCGCCGACACCCTTGTGACCCAGCGTGGTGACTGCCGCCGTGTGCGGGATGAGCGCAACCGTGAAGCCCTCGTCGGTGACGTCCACCACGGTGAGGCTCACCCCGTCGACGGTGACCGACCCCTTCTCCACCAGGTAGCGCCGCAGCGGCTCGGCGGCAGCAACGGCCAGGTCGGGTGCCGGCGCGGTCAACGTCCCCACCCCGTCGACGTGGCCCTGCACGAGGTGGCCACCGAGGCGGTCGGCCAGGCGCACCGGCCGCTCCAGGTTGACCGGGTCGCCAGCAGCCAGTGCCCCCAGGCAGGTGCGGTGCCAGGTCTCGTCGCTGACGTCGGCTTCCCACCAGGAGCGATCCTCGGCGATGGTCACCACGGTGAGACAGCACCCGTTCACCGCGATGGAGTCGCCGATGCGGGCGTCGTCGAGCACCTCGCTCGCCTCGATGCGCAGCCGCGTGCCGCTGCGCGCTGCCACCCGACCCAGTTCCTCGACGATGCCGGTGAACATCAGGACTCCGTCGCCACGAGCGGTGGGTGGGCCACAGCCGGTCGATCCTCGGCGTCGGCGCGGACCGGCTCGAGATCGAGACGCACGTCCGCACCCAGTCGCCGCACCGACACGATCTCGCCCCGCCAGACGTCGGCCAGCGTGGCCGCACCCTGGCCAGCGAACATGCCACGTGCGTCGTCACCGCCGACCAGGGCCGGCGCCAGGTACATGACGTAGCGATCGACCAACCCTGCGGTGTGAAAGGCGTGGGCCACGGTGGCACCTCCTTCCACGAGGAGTTGCAACACGCCCCGCTGGCCGAGGTCGTCGAGCACGTCCTCGAGCGGTCCGTCGACCTCCAGCGCCGGATGGACCGCCGCCCCGGGAGGCGCGGCGCCCAGCACCACCCGCAGGGGTTGCTCGGTAGCCGGCTCACCGAGCGCCGAGCGAACGGTCAGCCGCGGGTCGTCGGCTCGCACGGTGCCCGCTCCGACGAGCACTGCGTCGCTGTCGGCTCGCAGACCGTGGGCATCGAGGCGGGCCTCAGCGCCGGTGATCCACTGACTGGTTCCGTCGGGTGCAGCGGTGGCGCCGTCGAGCGTGGCCGCCAGCTTCAGCACCACCCAGGGGCGTCCCGTGCGGCGATGCGCCAGGTAGGGGGCGAGTTGCGCCTCGGCCTGATCGGCGCACGTCCCCACCTCGACGGCGATGCCGGCCGCGCCCAGCCGGTCGAGTCCGGCGCCGGCCACGTGCGGATCGGGGTCCACCAGGGCCACCACCACCCGGGCGATGCCTGCGTCGATGATGGCGTCGGCGCACGGCGGAGTGGTGCCGTGGTGCGAGCACGGTTCGAGCGTGCAGTAGAGGGTGGCCCCCCGGGCAGCGTCCCCGGCGGCCGCCAAGGCGTTCACCTCGGCGTGAGGCCCGGTGCGACCGTCGGTGGCGCCGGTGTAGACAGGTCCGACGGAGGGGTCCACCCCGGCCGGCACCACTGCTGCACCGACCCATGGACGCGGCGACACCGACCGTCGAGCGCACCACGCGGCAGCGATGGCCCGCTGCATCCCCTCGAGATCGGGGTCGTGTGGTCGGAAGAGGTAGGGCTCCACGCTCGTTGCGCCCGAGGCTGGTCGAATCTCGACACGGTCGTGGCGAATACGACCAGTCTAGGGAACCCGCCGATGGAGCGGCAATCGTCCGCCGTGGCCTCCGTCTCAGTGCTCGGTGGGTTGCTCGGCCAACAACCGCAGCGCATGCGGTAGCACGTCAGCCACGGCCTCGAAACACTCGACGGCACCCTTGGTGGACCCGGGCAGGTTCAGCACGAGTGCCGATCCCCTGGTGCCGGCCCGACCCCGGCTGAGCCGCCCCAGCGGGTTCACGTTCCGCATGGCCTCGGCCAGGCCGGGGGCCTCCCGATCGAGGATGATGGCCGTACCTTCGGGAGTCAGGTCCCGTGGGCTGAATCCGGTACCGCCGGTGGTCAGGATCAGCCCGGCGAACCCCTCGGCCATCTCGGCCAACGCCTCGCCCACGGTGTGGCGTCCGTCGGCCACCACGCGGTGCGCCACCACGACGTACCCTGCGCCCTCGAGGGCCGCCACCAGCGCCGGGCCACCCCGGTCCTCGCGGGTCCCGGCCACCACGCCGTCGGACACGGTCAGCACCTTGGCGGCCAACGGCGGGCCGTCGGCGTCACGGTGTGCGTGCTCGTGGTGGTGACCACCGTCGTCGCTGCTCATCGCCTCACCGTACCGTGCCGCTCGGGGGCGTCTGCAGTGCCGTGGCCCGTCTCCTCCGGTGTGGCCGGCAGGTGGTCACCCGCGGCGGCGGAGGGCCAACAGGAACATCCCGTCGGTGTCGGCGGCCTGGGGCACCAGCAGCGCTCCTCGACCCCACGGGTGCCACGGGCCGCTCGGCGGCTCGAGCGGTTCGAAGTCGGGTCGGACCTCGGCCAGGTGAGCGTCCACGTCGAGGGTCTCCTCGCCGGTGAGCGTGCACACGCTGTAGACCAGCACCCCGCCGGGACGCACCAAGCCAGCAGCATCGGACACCACGGTGCGCTGCAACGCCGCCAGTCGACCCACGTCGTCGACCTCGATGCGCCAGCGGGCATCCGGCCGCCGCCGCAGCGTGCCCAACCCCGAACAGGGCGCATCCACCAGCACCCGGTCCATCGAGTCGTTGCGGAACGGCGGGTGCGCGGCGTCCGCCGCCACCACCACGACCCTGCCGGCCGAGGCCGCCGGATCGACGGCTGCCAGACGGGCCACATTGCCGGCCAACAGCGTCACCCGGGACCAACGCACATCGGCGGCCACCACGGTGGCACCCCCGGCCGCCATGGCCGTGGCCTTTCCGCCCGGTGCAGCGCACAGGTCGGCCACCACGTCGCCTTCCCGGGCGCCGACCGCCGCTGCGACCCACTGCGAGGCCAGGTCCTGCACGTAGCCGTCGGCCCGCACGTGCACCGGCGGCGGCTCGTTCATCACCTCGAGCGCACCGAGGGCCAGTTCTTCGCCGAGATCGGTACGCAACCGCTCCACGATCCAGGTCGGGTAGCTGAGCCGCGTGGGTTCGTCGGGCCAGCCGTCGGCGGCGGGCAGCGCACCGGCGACCTTGCGGAGCACGGCGTTCACCAAGCCGCGGAACCGTCGGGGTGACGCCGACACGGTGGCGTCGACTGCGGCGTGGGCCGGGGTGTGGAGGAAGGCCAGTTGGTAGGCACCCACTGCCAGGGCGGCACGGGCGGCGGGCGGCGGCGCGTCGGTCAGGAAACGGTCGACCAACCAGGCGCACGAGCGACGCATGCGCGTCGTCCCGTAGACGAGCGTGGTGACGAAGGCGCGCTCACGCTCGGGCAGGCCGCTGCGTTCGAGCATGTCGGCCAGGACCAGGTTGGCGTAGGCCCCTTCGGCCTCGATCCGCACCAGCGCTTCGATGGCCAGCCGCCGTGGCGCCACGCCGTCGCTCGTCGGTTGATCACCCGTGCTCACGTACCGAGCACCACGCGGTCGTACCGCAGACCTCGACGCCAGGCGTCCGCCCCCTGGCGTGCCTTGCCCTCGGGCTGCACCTCGACCAGGCGAAGCACACCGTCACCGGTCCACACGTCGATCCCGTCCCCGGGTCCGGTGCCGCACTCCGCTCCCGGTTCGGCCTCGCCGTCGTCGGTGTCGGCGGTGTCGGTGTCGGGGGTGCCGGAGGTGTCAATGCCGGGGGGTGGCGCCGGGACCGGCTCGGCCCGATGGATCTTGAGGCGGCGGCCGTCGAGCGTCGTCCAGGCACCACCCACACGCACGACTCGCCCGAGGTGCTCCGCGGGCAGCGACCAGTCGAGACGCAGGTCGTCGGGGGTCAGCTTGCGGGCGTAGGTGGGTTCGCCGAGTTGTGGTTCCGGCTCGGCCAGCCCGCTGGTGAGCGTGGCCACCATGAGCTCGGCACCGAGGTCGGCCAACGTGGTGCCCAACTCGTCGACGGTGGTGGTCGGCCCGATCGGCACGTCGACCACGGCGTACACGCCGCCGGTGTCCAGCCCTTCCTCCACCGCCATCACGCACACGCCGGTGCGCTCGTCACCGGCCATGACCGCCCGCTGGACCGGCGCCGCACCTCGCCAGCGGGGCAGCAGCGAGAAGTGCAGGTTCACCATCGGGACGGCCTCGAGCACCTCACGGCCGAGGATGTGTCCGAAGGCCACCACCACGCCGAGGTCGACCTCGGCATCGACAACCGCCTCGACGTCGTGGGCCACGCGCAGCCCGAGTCGCTCGGCGGCTGCCTTCACCGGGCTGGGGCTGGTGGCACCACCGCGTCCACGCCGTCGATCCGGCCCGGTGACCACGACGGCCACCTCGAAGCCCCCGGCGACCAACGCCTCGAGGGTGGGCACCGCCCACTGCGGGGTGCCCAGGAAGGCCAGGCGCCGCGGGTGGGTGGGCGGGACCGCCAGGGCCCCGTCGGTCACGGGAGCGACAGCCCCGGCGACGCCGATGAGCCGGTGCTCGCCGCTGCTCCGCCAGGGACACCCAACGCGCCGCCGAGCGACGAGGGCTCGACGTCGCTGCCCAGCGCCAGCTCACGCAGGGCGCGCTTGGCCGCCTTGCGCTCGTCGGCTTCGAGACGTTCGATCAGCAAGATGCCGTCGAGGTGGTCGAGTTCGTGGAGGAACACCCTGGCCTCGAGTTCGTCGGCTTCGATGCTCACCTCGTTGCCGTTCAGGTCCAATCCGCGGATCAGCACCTGCTTGGGGCGCACGATGTCCCAGTGGAGCCCCGGCACCGACAGGCACCCCTCGGGGTAGACCCACTCCCCGTCGCTCTCGGCCACCTCCGGGTTGATGAGCACGCCCGGGCGGTCGTCGTGGTCGTACACGAAGATGCGCTTGCTCACCCCCACCTGCGGCGCGGCCAGCCCCAGCCCGGGAGCCTCGTACATGGTGGTGAACATGTCGTCGACCAAGCGGGCGACGCCGCCGTCGATGTCGGTGACGTCGGAGGCGCGACGGCGCAGGACGGGGTCGCCGATCAAGCGGATCGCGTACGGGGCCATGTGACAAGGCTAGAGGATCGGAGCAACGCTCCGGCAGTCTGGCGGGCGGCGAGGGCGATACGGCGCGGTCCGGTACCGTGGCCCGGTGAGCGGCGACCACTACTTCTCCAGCCAACCGGCTGCTCCGTCACGTCCCCGCCAGGTCGAGCTGGCGCTGCCAGATCTCACCATGACGCTCACCACCGACGCCGGGGTGTTCTCACCCGAGCGCATCGACCCGGCCACCAAGCTGCTCCTGCAGGAGGCCACCGACCTCGGCCCGACAGCCGCCGAGCACACCGACCCGCACCTGCTCGATCTGGGCTGTGGGTACGGACCGATCGCCCTCACCCTGGCCAGACGCTTCCCCACCGCCACCGTGTGGGCGATCGACACCAACGAGCGCGCCGTGGCGCTGTGCCGGGCCAACGCCCGCGCGCACGGGCTCGACCACGTGCGGCCCTGCGTGAGCACCGACGACGAGCCCTTCGCCGGGGTGCCCGACGACATCCGCTTCGCCGGCATCTGGTCCAACCCCCCGGTGCGCATCGGCAAGGCGGCGATGACGGCGCTGGTGTCGACCGCGCTCGACCGACTGACCGCCACGGGCCTGGCCCACCTGGTGGTACATCGCCACCTCGGCGCCGACTCGCTGCACCGTTCCCTCGAGGGTGCCGGGTGGCAGGTGACCCGTCGGCTGTCTCGTCGGGGCATCCGCCTTCTCGAGGTGTCCCGACGAGACGACCGTGACCTCCCCGCCCCCGACGCACACCCGGAGCAGCCGTGAGCAACCAACCCCCTGCGCCCCGGCCGCTCGGCGCCACCGAGTTGAAGCGCCTGCAACGCCAGTGGCGACGACTCCCGGCGGGTCGGCTGCACGTGCTGCTCGATGCCGTGGGCAACCCCTTCAACGTGGGGTCCATCATCCGCACCGCAGCGGCCCTGCGCGTCGAACACCTGTGGCGCTGCGGGCAGGTGCCCTCCCCCGGCGACTCCAAGGTGGCCAAGACGGCACTCGGCACCCATCGCTACCTGCCCTCCAGCCACGTCCCCCTCGACGAGGCACTGAGCACCGTGGCCTCCGAAGGGTTGCGCCTGGTGGGTGTGGAACTGGCCGACGGCGCTCACCCGCTGTTTGCCGCCGACCTCGGCGGTGACGTGTGCCTCGCCGTGGGACACGAGGACCGTGGCCTGTCCGCCACCTGCCTTCGGGCCTGCGACGAGGTGGTCTACATCCCCCACACCGGCAAGGTGGCGTCGTTGAACGTCGCCCAGGCGGCCGCCATGGCTCTCTACGAGGTGCGCCGCCAACACTGGAGCGCCGCCACCGAGTAGTGCCCCGGGCGGGCCATCACACCCGCAGGGGGTCGACGGCCACTCGCAGGCGCCCCGGTGGTCGGGGCACGGCAGCCAGCGCATCACACAGCACCGTGTGGGTCGGGGCGCGCAGCAACCAGCGTCCGTCGGCAGGCCCGAGCAGCTCCACCCCGTCGAGCGCCGCCTCGGCCAGTCGCTCGGTGTAGGTCTCCGCCGACGGCCCGCTGATCTCGGCCAGCACCTTCGCCGGCGGGAACCCCAACATGGCCCGGCGTTCTCGCTCCACGTCGTCGAGGCGGGTGGGGTCGCCCAGCACTGCTGCGGAGATGGCCTCGTGCTGCGGCAGGCGGGTCTGCACCAGGACCCGACCAGCGCCGGGGCTGCCTCGTCCACCGACCACCCGCCCGGCTCGCACCAACAGCGTCAGTGCCTCGGTCGCCGCTCGGTAGCGAGGGGCCAACAGCTCCTGGTCGAAATCCAGGAACGCCACCACGTCGGCCCGCTCCACCCGGTGCAGCGCCGCTTCGGTGCCCACCACCACCCGTGAGCTGGCCTGGGCGGCATCGGTCGAGGCGGTGATCTCGACCACCGGTTCACCGGCGAGCACCTCGAGCTCCTCACGCAGCCGACTCACCCCTCGCCGCAGCAGCTTGAAGCGGGTGCGATGGCAGTGCAGGCACACCACCGGTCGAGTGGTGCCGCACCGACGACACTCGAGCACCCCTTCGCCGGGTTGGACCACCGCCGCCCCACAGCGTTCGCACTCCCCCACCCGCCCACAGCCCACACAGGCCACCAGCCGGGCGCGGCCTGTGCGGTTGACCACGCACACCACCCGACGGCCGTCGCGCACCGCCGCCACCAACCGTTCACCGAGGAGCCCCTTCGTCGGGTCCTCGCTGCGCTGGTCGACCACGTCCACGATCGGCCACCCCGAACGCTCCACCCGCCGAGCCAGCACGTGGACCGGCCCCATCTGCCCTGCCTCGAGGCTGGGCATGGGCGACACCAGCACGCAGGGCACCCCGGCGCGCCGCGCCCGCTCGACGGCCACGTCCCGGGCGTGCCAGGTCGGGGTGCGCTCCTCCTGGTGCGCTTCGTCGTGTTCGTCGAGCACGACGATCGCCGCCGCCTCGGGACACGGCGCCCATGCGGCCAGCCGGGCGCCCACCACGCTCACACCACCGGCGCGGGCGTCGGGCCACCCTCGTGGCAGGACGGCGACGGGCACCCCGCCCCGGCGCAACCGGACGCCGAGGCCTGCCGCCACCTCGTGGGTCGGGGCCACCACCACCACGGGACCGGTGTGACAGAGCGGCTCGACCACGGCCAGGGGGTCGACCGCCGGGGGCACCCTGACGGTGGAGACCGGGTGCGCGGCGGCAGCGCGCACCACGTCGGCCACGGCGAGGCCCGTGGTCGTGGTGGCCGCCGTCGGCGGCGAGGGCGACCTCGGACGCGTGGTCACCGGCACGCTCGGCACGGCACGTTCCGGTGTGGCCGCTGCCAGCAGGGAACTGCGCGGTCCGGCCCAGCGCCACGCCGCCCACTCGGTGAGGGCCACTTCTTCAGGGGTCGGCCCCCAACCGGTGACCTTGGCCAACGGACGCAGCGTCACCCCTGGGGGCGGTTCGACGTCGTCGGCCACCACCCAGCCGCGCACCCGGCGTCCGTGCAGCACGATGCGCACCACGGTGCCCACCCGCACGTCCGCATCGAGCGCCGGCGGTACCAGGTAGTCGAAGGCACGCGCCAGACCCCGAACGTCCGGTACCACCCGGACGACCCGTTGCCGTGCTGCGGTGTCGAGGGGCGGCGACTGGGGAGACCGCCCCGTGGGGGTCACAGCCCGAGGGCGCCCTTCAGGTCGGCCACCCGGTCGGTGCGCTCCCAGGTGAAGCCTTCGCCGTCCTCCCGACCGAAGTGGCCGTAGGCCGCGGTGCGCTTGTAGATCGGGCGGCGCAGATCGAGGTCACGGTTGATGGCGGCCGGGCGGAGGTCGAACACCTCGCGCACCGCGGCGCTGATCTTGTCGGGATCGGTGGCCTCGGTGCCGAACGTCTCCACCATCACCGACACCGGATGGGCGACGCCGATGGCGTAGGCCACCTGCACCTCGCAGCGCTGAGCCGCCCCGGCGGCCACCAGGTTCTTGGCCACCCAGCGTGCGGCGTAGGCAGCCGACCGGTCGACCTTGGAGGGGTCCTTGCCCGAAAACGCACCACCACCGTGGCGGGCGGCACCGCCGTAGGTGTCGACGATGATCTTGCGGCCGGTGAGGCCGGCGTCACCCACCGGACCACCGATCACGAACTTCCCGGTGGGGTTGACCAGCACCTCGTAACCGTCATCGGCGAAGGCCTCGGGCACAACCGGGCGGATGACGTGCTCGATGAGGTCGGGCTTGATCTCGCTGTCGCGCTCCACGCCGTCGTTGTGCTGGGTGGAGATGAGCACGGTGCGCAGCCGCACCGGTCGGCCGTCCTCGTAGTCGAAGGTCACCTGGGTCTTGCCGTCAGGGCGGAGGTAGGGCACGACGCCGGAGCGCCGTACCTCGGCCAGCCGCTCGGCCATGCGGTGCGCCAGGTGGATCGGCTGGGGCATGAGCACGTCGGTCTCGTCACAGGCGTAGCCGAACATCATCCCCTGGTCGCCGGCGCCCTGCTTGTCGAGATCGTCCTCTTCCCCCGCAGCGCCCGAGCGCACCTCTTCGCTGGCGTCCACCCCTTGGGCGATGTCGGGCGACTGCTCGTCGAGGGCCACCATCACCCCGGCGGTCGACCCGTCGTAGCCGTAGGACTCGCGGTCGTAGCCGATGCCGCGGATCGTCTCGCGCACGATGGCGGGGATGTCGACATAGCCCTGCGTGGTGATCTCCCCCGCCACGATGCACAAACCGGTGGTGACCAGCGTCTCGCACGCCACCCGACTGGCCGGGTCGGCGTCGAGCAACGCATCGAGGATGGCGTCGGAGATCTGATCGGCCATCTTGTCGGGGTGCCCCTCGGTCACCGACTCCGATGTGAAGGTCCAGCTGCTCACCATGGCTCCTTGTCGAAGAGATCGCAGGGCGCCCATGCGGCGCCCACCACGGCGGGAACCCTACCCGACCGAGGTGCCCCGCCCAGCCTTCCCTCGTCCCGCGCCCCCTCCGCTAGGTTGCCGGGGTGCGCCTCTCCCACCGCCCGTCCCTCGACCCCGCCGAGTACGCCTACGAGCACCGGGTCCGCACCCGCTTCGCCGAGACCGACGCCATGGGCGTCATCCACCACGCCAACTACCTCCTCTACCTCGAGGAAGCACGTGTGGCCTGGCTGGCCGAGGTGGGACGCAACTACGCCGAGGTCCGCGACGGGGGCATCGACTTCGCCGTGATCGAGAGCTTCGTGCAGTACCGGCGCCCGCTGCACTTCGACGACGTGGTGGCCGTGCACCTGCGGGTCGGGCACACCACCCGCAGCACCGTGCAGATCGGCTACCTGTTGGCCGTCGACGGCGAGGCCCGAGCAACTGCCGTGACCGTGCACGCCGCCGTGCGGCCCGACGGTCGCCCCGTGAAGCTCCCCACGTGGTTGTCGGACCCGGCCTTCGCCGGTCCCGCCACCTGAACGCGCAGGTCAGTCGGACAAGCGCGCCACCACGGCGTCGAGCACGGCGTCGGCGACTTCCGCCTTCGAGGTCAGCGGCACCGTCGTGGCGTCCTCAGCGGCCACGATCGTGACGGCGTTGGTGTCGTGTTCGAAGCCGACACCGGGCGCACTCACGTCGTTGGCCACGATGAGATCAGCACCCTTGCGGTCCAGCTTCTGGCGGGCGTTGGCCAGCACGTCGTCGGTCTCGGCGGCGAAGCCGACGAGGACCTGGCCATTCGGCTTGTCCGTGCCCAGGCCGGCCAGGATGTCCGGTGTCGGCTCGAGTTCGATCGGCGGCGGCACCCCGTCGCGTTTCTTCACCTTGCGGTCGTGACGGCGTACGGGCCGGAAATCGGCCACCGCCGCCGCCATCACCACCACGTCGCACCCCGCTGCGCGCTGGCTGACCGCCTCCTGCAGTTCCGCAGCAGTGGCCACCGACACCACCTCGTGCACGCCCGGTGGGATCGGCAGGTCGGCGCAGGTGACGAGGGTGACGGCCGCACCTCGACGAGCGGCGGCGGCGGCGATGGCGTAGCCCTGCTTGCCCGAGGAGCGGTTGGTCAGCACCCGGACCGGGTCGATGGGTTCGCGGGTCCCCCCGGCGGTGACCAACACCGAGCGGCCCGCCAGGTCACCCCGACCCACCACGTCGGCAACAGCGGCGACGATGTCACTCGGTTCGGCCAGACGACCGGCACCCACATCGCCCCCGGCGAGGCGACCCTCCTCGGGCGGCACCACCACCACGCCACGCCGGCGCAACACGTCGAGGTTCTCCTGCACCGCAGGGTGCTCCCACATCTCGGTGTGCATGGCTGGGCAGACCACCACCTGCGCCCGGGTGGCCAACAGCGTGGCCGTGAGCAGGTCGTCGCTGATGCCCGCCGCATACCGACCCAGCAACGATGCCGTGGCCGGTGCCACCACGATGACGTCGGCCCGCTGGCCAAGGCGGGTGTGAGGGATGGGACTCGGCTCGTCCCACAACGAGGTGCCCACCGGCTCCGATGCCAGCGCCGAGAACGTGACCTCGCCGACGAAGCGGCGAGCCCCGTCGGTGAGCACCGGCGCCACGTGGGCACCGGCGTCGACCAAGCGGCGGCAGACCTCCACCGCCTTGTAGGCAGCGATGCCGCCGGCCACGCCGAGCACGACGAACCGGCCCTGGAGGGCTCCGAGGTCGTCGGTGTCACTCATCGGCGTCGGGTCGTTGTCGGGGTGACGGTCGCGGTCACCACCGCCAGCAGCTCAGCTCTCGGCGTCGACGTCGCCGTCGGCCTGGGTCGACTCGCCGGCCGGATCGACGTGGGTCACCACGATCTTGTCGGCGGCGATCTCCTCGAAGGCGATGGACAGCGGCTTGCGGGCCACCGAGGTCACCTGCGGGGGAATGCTCAGCCCGGAGGCATCGCCGAGCTGGTTGTAGTACGAGTTGATCTGACGCGCTCGGAGCGCCCCGAGGGTGACGAGGGTGAACTTCGAGTCGACCTTGGTCAGCAGTTCCTCGATCCGTGGGTTCATCATCGAGTCATCGGTCGAGATCACGTGGAGGTCCTCCGCTGGGGCTGCTGGCGCGCTCAGGAACGGTCGAGCACGAGAATGGTAGTGCACCAGAGGCGGCGCACCTGCATCTCAGCGACCGTGCACCGCTGCTCGGTGGCGGTCGATCAGCGCCCGGATGCCGGCCACCGTGCGAGCCACGTCGTCGTTCACCACCCGCTCACCACCGAGTTCCCGGCCGGCGGCGCGCTCCTCGACTCCCTTGGCCAACCGCTCACGGATCTGCTCTGGCGGATCACCCCGTCCGCGCAGCCGTTGCTCCTGCACCTCGTCGGAAGGAGCTTCGAGAAAGATGAGCAGGGCATCCGGGTGGCGGTCGATGACCTGTGCTGCCCCCTGCACGTCGATTTCGAGCACCACGTCCTGGCCCGGCTCGGGGTCGGGGAACGGCGTTCCGTAGAGGTTGCCGAGGAACTCCGCCCACTCGAGGAACCCGCCCGCCTCGGCGTGCGCCTCGAAGGTGGCTCGGTCGACGAAGTGGTAGGCGTCCTGTGCCTCGCCCTGTCGACGAGCGCGGGTGGTCCACGAACGGCTGAGCCACAGCGCGGGATCCTCGTCCACGAGCGCCTTGACCACCGTGCCCTTACCGACGCCGCCGGCGCCGGACACCACGATGATCAACGTCGCTGACCGGGAAAAGCCTCGAGCAACGCCGAGCGCTGCTGGTCACCCAGGCCACGCATACGGCGGGTCTCGGCGATCCCGATCTCCTCCATGGTCCGCCGCGCCTTGACCTTGCCGACACCGGGCAGCGACTCGAGCACGGCCACGACCTTCATCTTGCCCACGACATCGTCGCCCTCGGCCCGCTCGAACAACTCGTCGAGGGTGACCGAACCCATCTTCAGCAGGTTCTTCAGATCAGCGCGTTCTCGGCGAACACGACCGGCCTTCTCCAGCGCCGCTTGGCGCGCCTCCGGAGAGAGTTGGGGCGGCTTGGGTGCAGTCGACATGGCGCGCACCCTATCCCAACCAGCGGGCGGGCAACGAGGCTACGGGGTCGCTCGGGAACCCGGCGGGCCCGCGCTCGGACCGTGGGCGACGCCCGCGGATACCCATACTCACTGCACACACCATCGACGCCGGCGCAGTTCGTCGAGCAGCGAACCCGCATAGGTCGGGCTCACGGCGACGGGCAGCGGCCACAGGTCGAGAGACGTCCTCGCCCACATGGTCTTGTCCGTGCGGAAGCAGTGGGTGTGGTACCGCCGATCGAGGTGGAATCGCCGCACCGAGAACACCTCCACGACCACGACCACCAACGTCGCCTCGTCGGCCACGACCACACACCAGGCCGAACCCTTCCGACCGTGCACCACGACGCCAGGACAGGCGTGGCGGGTCATCGGTCCAACAGGCCCGAGAGCGCGGAACTCCTCGCCGAGGACCTGCCAACCCTTGGTCTCGACTCCTCTCGCAGCGTGCCACACGCGCCAGAGTCGAACGTGGTAGATCGCAGCGTACGCGGCGCAAGCGAGACACACCACGAGCAGCAGCCCCGACGCCATCGCCACGAGCAGCGAACCTAACCGACGCTGCCGACGGGGCGCGCCCGTGGCGCCACCTGTGCTCGGTCAGGCCACGCTGGCGGCGATGGCTGCGGCCGCGGCAGCGGGGTCGTCAGCTTGGGTGATGGGTCGACCGATGACCAGCAGGTCGGCGCCGGCCGCCACCGCCTCGGCCGGGGTGGCCACCCGCGCCTGGTCGTGGACGTTGGCCCCCGCAGGACGGATACCGGGCACCACGGTCTGCACCCGCGGTGCGATCTCCCGCACGTCTTTGAGGTCTGCGGCAGCGCACACCACCCCGGCGCAGCCGCACTCGACCGCCAGTGCCACCCGGCGGGGCAGCACGTGGGGCGGTGCCCCCGGGTCGCTGGTCAGCACGGTAACGGCCAACGCCGCCGGCTCCGGCAGACCGGCCTCCGAGGCGCCGTCGAGCAGCCCTTCCACACCGGCACGCAGCATGGGGGCGTCGTCACGGGCGTGCAGGGTGAGGTAGCGCGCCCCGAGCGCTCCCACCACGCGTGCCGCCCGCTCGACGGTGGTGGGGATGTCGAACATCTTCAGGTCGACGAACACGTCGAAGCCCATCTCCGCCAGGCTGCTGACCGCGTCGGGTCCCGCTGCGCTGTACAGCTCGAGGCCGACCTTCACGGTGGCGGCGTAGGGCTGCACTTGTCGGGCCAGGCGCAACGCCGAGACGAGGTCGTCCACGTCGAGGGGAACGACGAGCCGCTCCGCTCCCGGCACCCGACCGTCGTCGCCGGCAGGGTCGCGGGGGGCCGTCGAGCCCGCCGTTGCTGCTGTGGGTTCATCGCTCATGGACCGCTCCGATCACTTCGTCGAGGGAGGTGACGCCGTGGTGGCGACACCAGTCGTGCAGTTCTCTGGCCACGATGCCGCAGGCCCGTGGGTCGGCGAACGAGGCGGTGCCCACCTGCACTGCCGAGGCACCCACCAGCAGGAACGCGGCGGCGTGGGCGCCGCGGGCGATACCGCCGACGCCCACGACGGGCACGTCGGGTCGGGCCGCTGCCACCGTGTGCACGGCGCGCAGTGCCACCGGTCGGATGGCGGGACCGGAGAGGCCACCACCACGCCCACCGAGGCGCACCTGCCAGCGTTCGGTGTCGACGTCGAGGCCCATGACCGTGTTGACGAGCGTCACCGCCTCGGCGCCCGCCTCGACCACGGCGTCGACCACAGGCAGGAGGTCACCACCGTTGGGGCTGAGCTTCGCCCAGCGGGGACGTCCGCACAGCGCAGTGGCCGCCACCGCCTCGGCGGCCGCCGTCGGTGAGTGGGAGAACATGCGCGAGCCGTCGTGCAGGTTGGGGCAGGAGACGTTGACCTCCACGGCCACCACCTCGGGCGGTGCCCCGGCGAGGGCCTCGGCAGCGGCGGCGAACTCGTCCACCGTCTGGCCCCACACCGACGCCACCACGGTGGCACCGGCGTCGAGCAGGCCCGGGAGCTCGTGCTCCAGCCACCGCGGCACGCCGGGGCCCTGCAGGCCCACGCTGTTGAGCATGCCCGCCGGGGTCTCGTGCACCCTCGGCGCCGGGTTGCCGGCCCACGGCCCAGGGGCCAGCGACTTGGACACCACCGCCCCGAGACTCGACAGCTCGACGTAGCGCCCCAGCTCGACGCCGTGCCCGGCAGTGCCCGACGCCGTCATGACCGGCGAGGGCAACCGCACCGAGCCCACGCGTGCGGCCAGGTCCACCCCGTCGCTGCACCCGTTGGGCGCCACCACCGGCTGGCGCAACCGGTCGAGCGATCGCCGGGCGCGATCGAGGAGCGGAGCTACCCGCCCCCCGTCGGGACGTGCGCCGGCCATCGACTCAGAGCCCCAGATCCAGTTGGTCGCCCTCACTGCCCTGGTGGTACTCCTGCAGGGTCCGCACCGTCGGTTCGTGGGTGACGCCGTCGGCCATGCCCCCCACGGCGGCCAGGGCCGCTGCGGCGGTGGTCAACAACGGCACCTGATGAGCCCCCGCCGCGGTGCGGATGTAGGCGCCGTCGGCACGCGGGCCGCGTCCGCGCGGGCTGTTGACCACCAGCTGCACCTTCCCCTCGGCGATGAGTTCGACGGCGTCGGTGCCCTCCTCGCCCAGCTTGGCCACCACAGTGGCCACCGGCACGCTGGCGTCGGCCAACACCGCGGCGGTGCCCTCGGTGGCCACGATGTCGAAGCCCAGGGCGGCGAAGCCCTTCGCTGCCTCCACGCCGACGACCTTGTCCCGGTCGGCGAGCGAGAGGAACACCGTCCCCTCGGTGGGGAGTCGAGTGCCTGCGGCCAGCTGGGCCTTCCCGAAGGCCAGCCCGACCGTACGGTCGATGCCCATGACCTCGCCGGTGGAGCGCATCTCGGGGCCCAGCACGGCGTCGGCGTCGGGGAACCGGCTGAAGGGCAGCACGGCTTCCTTGACGGCCACGTGGCCGGTGGCGTGTGGGCGGACGAGACCCTCGTCGCGCAACTCCTCGAGCGTGGCACCCAGCATGACCCGGGCGGCCACCTTGGCCAGCGGTACGCCGGTGGCCTTGGCCACGAAGGGCAGCGTGCGGCTGGCCCGAGGGTTGGCCTCGATGGCGAAGACCTGGTTGGCCTTCACCGCGTACTGCACGTTCAGCGGGCCCACCACCGACAGCGCCTCGGCGATGCGGCGGGTGTAGTCCTCGATCACCCCGATGGTCTCGTCGCTGAGCGAGTGCGGCGGGATCACGCAGGCCGAGTCACCCGAGTGCACCCCGGCCTCCTCGACGTGCTCCATCACCCCGCCGATCAGCACGACACCGGTGTGGTCGCGCACGGCGTCGACGTCGACCTCGGTGGCGTCCTCGAGGAAGCGGTCGACGAGCACCGGCCGGGTGGCCGACAGGCCACCCTCGCGACCGAGCGAGCCGAACCCGGCCAGCTCGGCCATGGCTCGGCGCAACCCCTCGTCGTCGTAGACGATCTCCATGGCTCGTCCCCCGAGCACGTAGGAGGGGCGGACCAGCACCGGGTAGCCGACCTTGGCCACGACGTCGAGGGCGGCCTCGACCGTGGTGGCCGTCCCCCCTGCCGGTTGGGGGATCTCGAGGCGGGCGCAGAGCAGGTTCCACTGGTCGCGGTCCTCGGCCAAGTCGATCGATGCCGCCGGGGTGCCGGCCACCAACTCCGGGGGCAGTTCGCCGGCTAGCTTGAGGGGGGTCTGCCCACCGAGGGACACCACCACCGCCTCGGGTTGCTCGGCGTCGATGACGGCCAACACCTCCTCGATCGTCACCGGCTCGAAGTAGAGCCGATCGGAGGTGTCGTAGTCGGTGGAGACCGTCTCGGGGTTGCAGTTCAACATGATCGTCTCGTAGCCGGCGTCGCGCAGGGCGAAGCTGGCGTGGACGCAGCAGTAGTCGAACTCGATGCCCTGCCCGATGCGGTTCGGTCCGCTCCCGAGGATCAGCACCTTGGGTCGGTCGGACGGCTCGACCTCGGTCTCGTCCTCCCAGGTCGAGTAGTGGTAGGGGGTGGCCGCCTCGAACTCCGCCGCGCAGGTGTCGACCGTCTTGAAGGTGGGCACCACCCCCGCCTCGAGGCGGGCGCGACGCACGTCGGCCTCGGGCACATCCCACAGATAGGCCATCTGGGCGTCGCCGAAGCCCAGGCGCTTGGCCCGACGCCAGTCGGTGCGAGCCATCTGCGAGAGGGTGAGCCCGGCGAGGTGTTCACGCTCCTCCACGATGGCCAGGATCTGGTCCAGGAACCAGGGGTCGACCTTGGTGGAGGCGTGGACGTCGTCGACGGTCACGCCCCGCCGTAGGAGCGCCTCGAGCTGGAAGGCCCGGTCGGGGGTGCCGACCGCGGCCCGTTCGAGCAGCGTGGCGTCGTCGAGGTCGTCGAATGCCGCCTCGCCGGGGTCACAGTTGAGCCCGTAGCGCCCCTGTTCGAGGGAGCGCATGGCCTTCTGCAGGGACTCGGGGAAGGTGCGACCGATGGCCATGGCCTCGCCCACCGACTGCATCTGGGTGCCGAGCACCGACGAGGTGCCGGGGAACTTCTCGAACGCCCACCGCGGCACCTTGGTGACCACGTAGTCGATGGTCGGTTCGAAACTGGCCGGCGTCTTGCGGGTGATGTCGTTGGGGATCTCGTCGAGGGTGTAGCCCACGGCCAACTTGGCGGCGATCTTCGCAATGGGGAAGCCGGTGGCTTTCGAGGCCAGCGCCGAGGAGCGGCTGACCCTGGGGTTCATCTCGATGATGACCTGGTCGCCGGTGGCCGGGTTCACGGCGAACTGGACGTTGGAGCCGCCGGTCTCCACGCCGACACGGCGGATGCAGGCGAAGGCGTCGTCGCGCATCCGCTGGTACTCGACGTCGGAGAGAGTCTGCGCCGGGGCGACGGTGATGGAGTCGCCGGTGTGCACCCCCATCGGGTCGAGGTTCTCGATCGAGCAGATGATGACGCAGTTGTCGGCCCGGTCACGCATGACCTCGAGCTCGTACTCCTTCCACCCGGCGATCGACTTCTCGATGAGGATCTCGCTGATGGGGCTGGCCGACAACCCGAGCGCAGCGAGCTTGTCGAACTGCTCGTCGGTGGCTGCAATGCCCGTGCCGCGGCCACCGAGGATGTACGCCGGGCGGATGACGACGGGCAGGCCGATGTCGGCCACCACGGCGCGCGCCTCGTCCATGGTGCGGGCGATGCCCGACGACGGCACGTCCATGCCGATGCCGGTCATGGCCGACTTGAACCGCTCACGGTCCTCGGCGGTGGCAATGGCCTCGGCGTTGGCGCCGATGAGCTCGACGCCGTTGGCCTCCAGCGCTCCCGAGGCCACCAGTTCCATGGCCAGGTTCAGCGCGGTCTGTCCCCCGAGGGTGGGCAGCAGGGCATCGGGGCGTTCCCGTTCGATGATGCGGGTCAGCACGTCGATGTCGAGCGGTTCGACGTAGGTGGCGTCGGCGAAATCGGGGTCGGTCATGATGGTGGCCGGGTTGGAGTTGGCCAGGATCACCCGATAGCCCTCCTGGCGCAGGACGCGGCAGGCCTGGGTACCGGAGTAGTCGAATTCACAGGCTTGACCGATCACGATCGGTCCGGAGCCGATCAGCAGGATCGACTCGATGTCCTCACGACGCGGCACGGGCGCTCCCTTCCATCAATTCGGCGAAGCGGTCGAACAAGTGGGCAGCGTCGTGCGGTCCCGGACCTGCCTCGGGATGGTGCTGCACCCCGAAGGCACGCAGCCGCTCCGACGAGAGACCCTCGATGGTGCCGTCGTTGAGGTTCACGTGGGTGACCTCGACGCCCTCGAGCGAGCCCTGATCCACCACGAAGTTGTGGTTCTGGCTGGTGATCTCCACCGCGCCGGTGGTGAGGTCCCGCACCGGGTGGTTGCCTCCATGGTGCCCGAACGGCAGCTTGGTGGTCGCCCCGCCGAGCGCCGCCCCGAGGATCTGGTGGCCGAGGCAGATGCCGAACACCGGCACCTCGCCGAGCAGGTCTCGCACGTTGTCGACGGCACCGCTCACCGCTGCGGGATCGCCGGGGCCGTTGGAGAGGAACACGCCGTCGGGCCGGCGGGCGAGCACGTCCGCGGCCGGCGTGGAGGCGGGCACCACCTCGACGGTGGCGATCCGACCGAGGTGGCGCAAGATGGTGCGCTTGATGCCGAAGTCGTAGGCCACCACCCGGTGGGGGCCGGTTCCCACCGTGTAGGGCTCGGTGGTGGTCACGGTGGCCACCAGGTCGACCCCGTCGGTGCCGGGCTCTGCAGCGGCAGCAGCGCGCAGCGTGGCCTCGTCGGCCGTGCCGAACGCCCCGGGCATCGCCCCGGCGTCGCGGATGTGGCGGGTCAACCGGCGGGTGTCCACCCCGGCGATGCCGGCCAGACCGTGAGAGCGCAACCACCCGTCGAGGTGGGCGTCACTGCGCCAGTTGGAATGGCGTCGGGCCAGGTCTCGCACCACCACGCCCCGGCAGTGAGGTGTGACCGCCTCGCCGTCGGCCTCGGTGACGCCGTAGTTGCCGATGTGGGGGTAGGTGAAGGTGATGATCTGCCCGGCGTAGGACGGGTCGGACAGGATCTCCTGGTACCCGGTGAGCGCCGTGTTGAACACCACCTCACCGCTCGACACGCCGTCGGGCACGTCGGCGCCGATGGCTTCTCCTTCGAACAACGTGCCGTCGGCCAGCACCAGCACAGCAGCGCGCACCGAGGGGCGGGGGGTCGGACCTGTAGTGGTCATGGGCGGAGTTCTCCATCGACGAGGACGGGACGGCCGTCGACCAGGGTGTGGCGGACACGACCGCGCACCTCCCGGCCGGCGTAGGGGATGTTGCGTGAGCGGCTCCGGCTCTTCGCCGGCTCGACCGTCCAGCGGGTCTGCGGATCGAACACGCACAGGTTGGCGGGGCGCCCCGCAGCGATCGGTCCGCCATGGCGGTCAGCCATCCGGCCGATCTCCGCCGGGCGGGACGACAGCAACTCCACCAGCCGCACCAGGGGCAGGTCGAGTTCGGTGAGCGCCAGGGCCAGGGCCGTCTCGAGCCCCAGCATGCCCGGGGGCGCCTGGTCGAAGGGCAGTTCCTTCGACTCCTGGGTGTGCGGGGCGTGGTCGGTGGCGATGACGTCGATGGTGCCGTCGGCCAGCCCGGCTCGCACCGCCGCCACGTCCTCGTCGGTGCGCAACGGCGGGTTCACCTTGAACACCGGGTCGTAGGACGCACAGGCAGCGTGGGTGAGCGTGAAGTGGTGGGTGGTGGCCTCGGCGGTGACGGCCAGCCCTCGGGCCTTGGCCTCGCGCACCATGGCCACCGAACGGGCGGTGGACAGGTGCTGGAAGTGCGCCGGGGCGCCGGTCCGCTCGGCCAGCAGCAGGTCGCGGGCCACCATGAGGTCCTCGGACTCCGCCGGTTGGCCGGGGATGCCCAGGCGGGCCGACCACTCGCCCTCGTGCATGTGTCCGCCGGCGGCCAGGGCGTCCACCTCGCAGTGCTGCGCCAAGGTGACACCCAACCCTCGGGCGTACTCGAAGGCCCGACGCATCAACCGGTCGTCCTGCACGCCGGTGCCGTCGTCGGTGAACATGCGCACGCCCAGGTCGGCCATCTCGGCCAGGGGCGCCAGCCGCTCCCCGGCGCGTCCTTCGGTGATGGCACCGGTGGTGTAGACGTCGCACAACGCGGCGCGCCCCAACTCGAGTACCTCGCGCACCACGGCGGCGGAGTCGATGGGCGGCGTGGTGTTGGGCATGGCCACCACGGCGGTGTACCCACCGGTCACTGCACACCAGGCGCCGCTCTCGATCGTCTCTGCTTCTTCCTTGCCGGGCTGGCGCAGGTGGGTGTGCAGGTCGACGAACCCGGGAGCGACCACGCAACCGGCGGCGTCGAGCACGGGGGCACCGTGCGGATCGATCTCGGCGGCCACCTCGGCGATACAGCCGTCGGCCGACACGGCCACGTCGGCCCGACGCTCACCGGTGCGGTCCACCACCAGACCACCGCGGATGACCACCGCGCCCCGTGTCGTCGTCTCAGTGTTCGTCACTGCTGCGCTCCCTGCTGCTCGTCGGGTTCCGCCACGAGGTCGGTGCCGGCACCGAGCATCGACCACAGCACCGCCATGCGGACGGCCACGCCGTTGCGCACCTGATCCACCACGGCGAGTTCGGCACGGTCCACCACGTCCCCGGCGATCTCCACCCCGCGGTTCATCGGGCCGGGGTGGAGCACCACGGCGCCGTCACGCAATCGGTCGGCGCGGGCATGATCCAGGCCGAAGCGGCGGCTGTACTCGCGCAGGCTGGGCACGAGGTGCTCGGTCATCCGCTCACGCTGCATGCGCAGCAGGTAGAGGACGTCGACGCTGTCGATCACCCCGTCGAGGTCCTCGGTGACCTTGACCGGCCACCCGTCGAGCGACGGGGGCAGCAGGGTGGCCGGCGCCACCAGGATCACCTCGGCACCGAGGGTGCTGAAGGCCACCACGTTCGATCGGGCCACCCGGGAGTGGGCGATGTCACCCACGATGGCCACCCGACGTCCGGCCAGGGACCCGAAGCGACCACGGAGCGTGTAGGCGTCGAGCAACGCCTGGGTGGGGTGCTCGTGCCAGCCGTCGCCAGCGTTCACCACGCTCACGTCGGTCCAGTCGGTGATGCGCTGGGGCACCCCGGCCGAGCCGTGGCGCACCACCATCGCGTCAACGCCCATGGCGTCGATCGTCTCGATCGTGTCGCGCACAGACTCGCCCTTGCGCATCGACGACGACGCCACCGAGAACGTCATGGTGTCGGCACCGAGGCGCTTGGCTGCGGTCTCGAACGACAGCCGGGTACGGGTGGAGTCCTCGAAGAAGAGCGACACCACGGTGCGGCCGCGCAAGGCCGGCACCTTGGGGATGCGTCGGGCCGAGACCTCGGCGAAGGAGTCGCTGAGGCGGAACAACTCCTCGAAGTCGTCGGCATCGAGGTCGGCCACCGACAGCAGGTGCTTCACCGCTCGTCCTCCCGTCTCACTTGACCATCTCCCCGAGATCCACGCCGTCCGGCCCGACGTTCACGACCTCGTCGCGACGGGTGGGCAGGTTCTTGCCCACGTAGTCGGGTCGGATGGGCAGCTCCCGGTGACCCCGGTCCACCATCACGGCCAACTGCACCGCCCGCGGGCGACCGAAGTCGGTGAGCGCATCGAGCGCGGCGCGGATGGTGCGCCCGGTGAAGAGCACGTCATCGACCAGCACCACCGTCCGGCCGGTCAGGTCGTAGGGGATGTCGGTGGTGGCCTCGGGCAGTACCGGGCGCAAGCCGATGTCGTCGCGGTAGAAGGCCACGTCCAGGGTGCCCACCACCACCGACGCACCTTCCTCGATGCGCTCGAGGGCGTCGGCCAGGTTGCGGGCGAGGGGCACCCCGCCGGTCTGCAGCCCCACCAGGAGGACGTCGTCGATGCCGTGGTTGCGCTCGAGGATCTCATGGGCCATCCGCCACACCGCACGTTCGGTGTCGTCGGAGGTCATCACCCGTGTCCGGGCAACGAAAACGCCCCCGAAGGGGGGCGTCAGTCTCCGCTCGCGTTCAGCCACGCAGTGGTCCTTCCTGTCCGTGCGGGCCTCACCGGACCCACTTCACGGTCAGATGCGAACCGTAGCACCGCCCGGGCACCGGTGCGAACGTCGCCGACGTCGCCCGAGCGGTCGACCTAGGGCTGCTCGTCGGGCCGCACGTCGCGGGCCACGGCGGCGAGGATGCCGTTCACGAAGCGGGGCGAGTCGTCGGTGGAGTAGGTCTTGGCCAACTCCACCGCCTCGTCGATCACCACCGCCGTCGGCACGTCGTCGCAGGCCAGCAACTCGAAGCTGGCCACCCGCAGCACGGCGCGGTCCAACCAGGCCATGCGCTCCACACTCCACCCTCGCGCGTGACGGCCCAGGAGGGCATCGAGGTCGCCGAGGCGGTCGTCGACCCCTTCCACCAGCCGGATCGTGTAGTCGTCGGGAGCGATGGGCAACGCGGCAAGGGCCTCGCTGGCCGACACGGCGCGGGCGTCCGCCTCGTACAACAGGTGCACCGCCCGCTCCCTGGCGTCGGACCGGCCGGCGGTCAGCGGGTCCATGTGACCACGTGGCCCCGGCGGTCGGCCGTGGCGCCGCCCTCAAGCACGGGTGAGGTACTCGCCGCTGCGGGTGTCGACCTTGATGCGCTGGCCCACGTCGACGAACAACGGCACCTGCACCACGAGTCCTGTCTCGAGCGTGGCCGGCTTGCGGGCGCCCGACACCCGATCACCCTGGATCCCGGGCTCGGTCTCGGCCACCGTCAGCTCCACGGCAGGCGGAAGATCGACGCCGACGATGTCGTCGCCGTGCAGGTTCAGCACGGCGTTGGCGTTCTCCACGAGGTAGTCGGCCGCCACACCGAGCGTCTCGGGGGTCAACGTCGTCTGGTCGTAGGTGGTGTTGTCCATGAACACGTAGTCGCTACCGTCCCGGTAGAGGAACTGCATCTCGCGCTTGTCGATGATGGCCCGTTCCACCTTCTCGTCGGCACGGAAGGTGCGCTCCACCACGGCCCCGGTGCGGGTGTTCTTGAGCGTCGTGCGCACGAAGGCGCCTCCCTTGCCCGGCTTGACGTGTTGGAACTCGACGACGTCGAACAGGTTCGAGTCCAATTCGAGCGTCATGCCGTTCTTGAGGTCGTTGGTGCTGATGGTGGGCATGGGGGCTCCGGGGATCATCTCGGGAGGCCGCCGAGCGCGTCGGCTCGGGCCTCAGGGGTGGGGGACGCGGGGTGTGGACGTGAGCCGCCGACAGCCGTCGTCGGTGACGACGACGATGTCCTCGATGCGAACCCCGCCGTGCGGCGGCAGGTAGACCCCGGGCTCGACGGTCACCACGTAACCGGTGGCGAGCGTAGCATCGACCGTCCCGGCCACCCGCGGGGCCTCGTGGATGTCGAGACCCACGCCGTGACCGGTGGAGTGCACGAAGGCATCGGACCAACCGGCCTCGTCGATGACGGCGCGGCAGGCCTTGTCCACCTCGGCCACCGTGGCACCGGCGCGCACCGCGGCCACGCCGGCGGCCTGCGCTGCCTCGACCACCTCCCACATGCGCCGCTGCAGCGCGGTGGGCTCGCCCACCCAGAAGGTGCGGGTCATGTCGGAGTGGTAGCCGTCGACCATGGCGCCGAAGTCGCAGACCACCAGGTCGCCGTCGGTGATCCGCCGGTTCGACGGCCGAGCGTGCGGCTTGGCGCCGTTCGGGCCGGCGGCCACGATCGTCTCGAACGACAGATCCGCCGCACCCAGGCGGCGCATCTCGGTGTCGAGTTCGAGGCCGAACTCGGCCTCGGTGGGCTCGTCGAGTAGGCGCCCACGCACCCGGGTGAGCGCCACATCGGCAATGGCGCAGGCCAACTCGATCCGCTGCACTTCACCGGCGTCCTTCACCAGGCGCAGTTGCTCGACCAACTCGCCGGTGGGGACCAGTGACGCGTCGGGGAACCACTCCGAGTCGAACGTCTGCACCCGGGCCCACGTGACGTCCCCGGCCTCGAGACCCACCCGGGCCGCACCGCCGGCGGCTGCGGCCACGGCCTCGCGCTGGCCGTCGGCGGTGGCAGGGATCTCGACGCGCACCTCGGCGCCACCCTGGGCGATCTCGTCGGCCGCCTGGGTGCGGTAACGGCCGTCGGAGACGAACAGCGCCTCGTCGCCACCCACCCACAACAACCCGGCCGAGCCGGTGAACCCACAGAGGTAGCGGATGTTGGTCAGCGACGTGACCAGGAGCCCGTCACACTCGGCCTCCGCCATGGCTTGGCGCAGGCGCGGGAGGCGCCCGGCGATGTCCATGGGGTCGAGGTCGCCCAGACGGGCGGTCAACTCGTCGACGGAGAGTTCGTGGTGGGACGGATCAGCGGCGATGGTCATCAGGTCTCCTCTGCCAGGCCCAGCAGGCCGGCCACGGCGCGCACGGCCAGTACGTAGCCCGCTGCCCCCAACCCAGAGATGGTGCCGGTGGCCACCGGGGCGACCACCGAGGTGTGGCGCCACGCCTCCCGTCGCTGGGGGTTCGACAGGTGCACCTCCAGAATCGGCCCGTCGAAGGCCGCCAGGGCGTCGTGCAGCCCCCACGCGTAGTGGGTGAAGGCACCGGGGTTGATGACGACGGCGTCCACCTCGCTGCGAGCAGCGTGCACGGCGTCGATGAGCACACCCTCGTGGTTCGACTGCACGTGGTCGAGGTCCACTCCGTAGCGGGCCGCCTCGGCGGCAGCTTCCTCCACGATCTGCGCCAGGGTGGTCGTCCCGTAGACAGCCGGCTCGCGTTCGCCCAGGAGATTCAGGTTCGGGCCGGACAACAACCGGAGCCGACCGTGCTGTAGCTGGGGGACGCCGGTGCCACTCATGGCCGCACCGCCTCGAGGGCTGAGCGCACCGCCGACTCGTCGACGGGGGCCACCACCTCGGGTCCGTGGGGGCCGTCGAGGACGAAGGTCAAGCCGTCGGTGGCCTTCTTGTCACGACCCATGAGCACGATCAGCTCATCGGCATCGGCGCCTGGGGGCAGGGTGGCGGGCAGGTCATAGGTGGCCACCACCCGCCGGTGTTCCTCCACCCGGTCGGAGTCGATCCGCCCGAGGGTGTGTGCCAGCTCGGCGGCGAACACCAGGCCCACGGCCACGGCCTCGCCGTGACGCAGGTCGTAGCGTCCGGCGGTCTCGAGCGCATGCGCCAGCGTGTGGCCGTAATTGAGCAGCGCCCGCCGGCCGCCCTCGCGCTCGTCGGCGGCCACCACATCGGCCTTCAGTTGCACGCAGGCCGCCACCCGCTCGTCGAGTGGCAGGGCGTCGAGGTCACCGCCACCCAGGAAGTGGTACTTGGCCAGCTCACCGAGTCCTGATCGCAACTCTCGTGGCGGCAGGGTGGCCAGCACCTCGGTGTCGCACAGCACGGCGCTCGGCTGCCAGAAGGCACCCACGAGGTTCTTGCCCTCGGGCAGGTTGACCCCCGTCTTGCCCCCGATGGCCGCGTCGATCTGCCCCAGCAGGGTGGTGGACACGTAGACCACCGACACCCCCCGGTGATAGACGGCAGCGGCGAAGCCGGCCACGTCGGTGACCAGGCCACCGCCGACGGCGACCACCACGTCGGACCGGGTGAGACCCCAGCGTGCCCACGAACGGCACAGGTCCTCCACAGTGGCCAGCGACTTGGCCTGCTCACCGTCGTCGATGACGCAGGTGAGGTGTTCACAGCCCGGATCGACGTCGACGCCCACCGACGCCTGGGTGACCACCACGGCGCGAGCCGCCGCAGGCGGCACCACCGACGCCAGCTCATGGCGTGCGCCGGCGCCCACGAACACCGGGTAGGTGCGCTCACCGAGAGGTACGGCCAGCTCGATCACGGCTGCACCACCCCGAGACGCAGGATGCGATCGACCACGTCGTCCACCTCGAGACCGTCGGTGTCGACCACCGCAGCGGCCACCGAGTGATAGAGCACCTCGCGCTCGGCGGCCAGGCGGGCGACGGCGGGCTCGACCGGCGACGTGGGCTCGGCCCGGGTCCCGGGGGCGGCGCCGTTGCCGCCAGCCGTCGGATCGGGTCGCAGGAGCGGTCGATCGGCGGGGTCACCATCGAGGCGCGCCACCAAGGTAGGCACCTGGGCCCGCAGCCACACGGCCAGACCTTCCCGCTCGAGCAGCGCCCGGTTGGTCGCGTCGGTGACGACGCCGCCGCCGGTGGCCACCACGGCGTTGCGCCCGTCGGCGAGGACGTCGGCCAAGGCCTGGCGCTCGGCGGCGCGGAAGGTGGCCTCGCCGTGGCGATCGAACACCTCGGCCACGGTGGCACCGAGGCGCTCCTCCACCAGCTCGTCGAGATCAACGAAGGGGCGGTCGCAGCGCTCGGCCAGTCGCCGGCCGACGCTGGACTTCCCCGACCCCATCATGCCGACCAGCACCAGCGGGCCATCGGGCAGGGAGGCGGCGGTCTCAGGCACGGAACGCCTCGTCGGGATCCCAGTTGAAGGCGACGTCGTCCACGGCGTCGGTCGTGGCCTGGGCCTGCTCGGCGACCTGGCGAGCGAAGCCCGCCGCGTTGCGGCGCAGCTCCCCCACCGAGTCGCCACCGAACTTCCGCAGCGCCTCCGAGGCCACCACCAGGGCACACATGGTCTCGGCCACCACCCCGAGCGCGGGTACCGCGGTGACGTCGGTGCGCTCGCGGAACGACACCGTGGCCTCCTTGGTGGCGGTGTCGACCGTTCCCAGGACAGGTCGGTTGAGGGTGGCCAGCGGCTTCATCGACACGCGGGCCACCAGGGGCCCACCGGTGCTGATGCCCCCTTCGAGGCCGCCGGCGCGCGTCGTGGCTCGCACGTAGCGTCCGTCGGCCTCGTCCCAGCCGATGGCGTCGTGGGCCACCGAGCCACGCTGGGCAGCCAACGCCACCCCGGCCCCGAGCTCTACCGCCTTGACCGCCTGGATGCTCATGAAGGCCTGCGCCAGGAGCCCGTCGAGCTTGCGATCCCAGTGGACGTGGCTCCCCAACCCGACCGGCACCCCGTGGGCCACCACCTCGACGGTGCCACCCAGCGAATCACCGTCGCGAGCGGCAGCCTTGATGGCGTCGACCATGGCCGCCTCGGCCTCAGGATGCACACAGCGCACCTCGGAGGCGTCGATGCGCTCGAGAGCCCCGGGCTCGGGGCCCGCCATGTCATCGGGCACGGCGGCGTCGCCGATGCGCACCACGTGGCTCAGGATCGACACCCCCAACTCGGCCAGCAGCGCCTTGGCCAGCGCGCCGGCTGCCACCCGGGCGGCCGTCTCGCGAGCCGACGCCCGCTCGAGCACGTTGCGCGCATCGTCGAAGCCGTACTTCTGCATGCCGGCCAGATCGGCGTGACCCGGTCGGGGCTTGGTCAGTGGCGCCTCGGTGCGACCGGGCGCCGGGTCCATCTCGGCATTCCACTTCCCGCGCTCCCACTCGCTGTTGCCGATCTCCACCGCCACTGGAGAGCCGAGGGTGCGGCCGTGGCGAACACCGGCCAGGAGGGTGACCTCGTCGGCCTCGAAGCGCATGCGCGGCCCGCGGCCGAACCCCAGGCGGCGTCGGGCCAATTCGTCGGCGATCTGCGCGACGGTGATGGGCAGGCCTGCCGGCAGGCCTTCGACGATGACCACCAGGCCACGGCCATGGGACTCGCCGGCGGTGAGGAAGCGGAGCACCCCTGCAATCTACCGGCGTCGGACGACCCGGCCCGAACCGGATCCGGGGGCTCAGATCGTGAGGGTGGTGAGCGACGGGTACACGAACACCACGGTCAGCGCGCCGGCGACGAGGAACGGCCCCAGAGCGAACCAGCGTCGGGGGCGGGATCGGCGCTCTTCGATGGGCACCCGCACCGTGTAGACGATGCGATCCACGATGCCGTACACCGAGGCCAGCAGCACCCCGATCATCAGTGCGTAGAGCACCAGCCCCACCGCTTGCAGGCCGTCGGGCGCCAACCACCCGAGGTACAACCCCATGACGCCGCCGGCCTTCACGTCGCCGAAGCCCATCCCGATCAACCACCCGACGCCCAAGCAGACGACCCACACGGCACCGCCGGCCAGCGCCCACCGGATACGCGCTGGTTCGTCCATGAGCAGCGAGCCGCCGACCACGATGGTGAAGATGACGACGTACAGCGGCGCCACGATGGCGTCGGGTAGTCGTTGCACGCGGATGTCCACCACGGCGAGCGGGACCAGACCCACCACCAGCGCCAGCGCCCCGAGCAGGTAGGGCAACGGCTGATCGGCGAACCGCCAGCCGCAGGCCACGAACAGCGCCGTGGTGGTCAGGCTGATCACCAGTTGGTGCTCGTCGGGCCGCCAGCCGGGCCACGGACGAACCAGGTTCTCGCGGTCGGGCACCCGCGTGGCCAAGACTCCGGCGAACCAGCCGGCCGGCAGCGACACGACGGCGCACACCAGCGCCAACACCGACGCCTCGGGGGTGATCACCACGACGGCTCGACCGTCGGAGTGCTCAGGAGTTCACCGAACCCAAGAACTTGAGCAACAGGTCGCGGTTGAGCGAGCCCTCCTCCTCGGGGATACCGGCCAGCGCTTCCTCACGCTCCTCGGGCGTGGACGCCTTGGCCGCGGCAGCCACCGCTCGTGCGGCCGCCGGACTCAAGGTGGCCAACTGGCGAGCGATGTCGGCGGCATCCATCTCGGGTTCGGCGCCGCCGTCGAGGTCGGCGCCCGCCGCTGCGTCGTCGGAGGCCTCGACGAGGGTGTCCTCCTCTGCCAGGGTGTCACTGGGCGACTCGTCGACACTCCAGCTGTCCTCGACGACCAATCCGTCGGGATCGAACGACTCGAACGACTCGGACTCGGCCCCCTCGACCACCTCGTCGACCCCACCGAATGCGGCGAGGCCCTCGCCCTCATCGGTGGCCTCCGCCGATTCGGTTGCGACGTCATCGGTCGACTCGGCCGGCGGCGCCACCACGTCGTCGACCTCGGGGACGCTCGGCTCGGCGACGGGAGCCTCAGGAGCATCGGCAGGGGCATCTCCCACCTCGGCCACACCCAGCTCCACCAGGTCGCGCACCTGGCGCATGACGGCCAGCTCACCCAGTTCGGTGGCGGCTGCGTAGTCGCCCACCCGCCGGCCACCTTCGACTGCCACCACGGCCTTCCACTGAGCCGCATCCAAGGTGATGCTGTCAGCGGACAGCTCGGCACGCAGCGACACCCAGGCGTCGAGCGAGGGCACGACGGCCTCGAGTTCCTGCCATTCGGCGAGCATGGCTTCGGCGTCGGTGAGTGCCGTCTCGACCTCCACCGGTGCGCCGACCTCGGGCGCCAGCTCGTCCTGGTCGAAACTGAAGTCGCCGTCGGGGAAGCGCAGCAGTTCGAAGAGCACGTCGGTGGGGGTGGCCGTCGTGGCCGTCGACACGTCGCCGCCCACCAGCTTTCCTTCCACTGCCCACAGGCTCCCCGAGCCACGGGTGCCGGACAGGCGCAGCCGCCCGGTCTTCGACGTGGACGCCAAGAGACGGAGCACGTCAGCAAGTGCGAACGTCTCGATACTGCCCTGCAGAGCCACGTTTGACCTCCGGATCGACACTGCGAACGGACTACCTGCTCTCTGTCGGCAGGTTGGCGCCGGTGTGGAGGATTCCGATCAACCTCCCGGCAGCAGCGGAACCTACACGACGGACGAGGCGCCGGTGTCGGCTGCCTGGCGCATGACCGCCACAGGGGCCGGTCGGCCCGTCCACAGCTCGAAGGCGGCAGCCGCCTGGTGCACCAGCATGCCGAGACCGTCGATGGCGACGACGCCCGCTCGGCGAGCCTCGGTCAGCAACTCGGTCTCGAGCGGCTGGTACACCAGGTCCGCCACCGCAGCGACCCCTTCGAGCACCTCGGCGGGGACCGGCAGGCCGGGCGTGCCCGCCATACCCACGGGCGTGGCGTTCACCAGCAGGTCGGCGCCGGCCACGTCGGCGGTGGTGCCGAGCCGACCGCGGTCACCGGCCAGCATCGCGGCCCGGCGCCCGCGCGCCTCGTCACGGTTCACCACCGTGACGGACTCGGCACCGGCCTCGGCCATGGCGGCCACCACAGCCCGGGCGGCACCGCCGGCGCCGAGGACCACCACCCGACGACCAGCGGGGTCGATGCCCTCGGCTCGCAGCGATGCCACGAACCCGGCACCGTCGGTGTTGTGCCCGACGAGCTCCGACCCCTCGACCGCGACGCAGTTCACCGCCCCGAGCGTGGTGGCCGCTCCCGAGCAGCGGTCGACCGCGGCGGCGACCTCGGCCTTGAGCGGCATGGTCACCGACAACCCACCCAGCCCGAGTGTGCGCATCGCCTCCACCGCCGCCGCCCCGCCGCCGGCGCCCACCTCCCAACCGGCGAACACCCAGTCCAGCCCGCAGGAACGAAAGGCGGCGTTGTGGATGGCAGGCGAGCGCGAGTGCCGCACGGGGTCACCGATCACGCCGGCCACGGTGGTGGCGGCGGTCAGCGGGTGGGACACGCCCGACGGGTCACTCACTCGAACAGGCCTCGGGCGCGGGATTCGTCGGCCACGCGCAGGAACTCGTCGTAGTTGTTGGTGAAGAAGTGGCGGCCATCCTCCTCGGCGAGCACGTAGAACAGCCAGTCCCCCTCGGCGGGTGCCAGCGCGGCGGCGATCGAATCGCGCCCCGGCGCGGCGATCGGCCCCGGCGGGATCCCGAACGAGGCCCGGGTGTTGTACGGCGAGTCGGTGTCGAGCTGGCTCTGGGTGAGGGTCTCGACCCGCTCACCGATGGCGTAGAGCACGGTGGCGTCGATGTCGAGACGCATGTCGCGCAGCAGCCGGTTGTAGATGACCCGCGCCACCATGGGCTTCTCCTCGGGGATGCGGGTCTCGGACTCGATCATCGAGGCCACCACCAGCGCCTCGAACGGAGTGATCGGGCGCGAGCCGGCCGCCCCCTCGAGGCGAGCCGTCGCGTCACCCAGCCCCTCCTCGTCGGCCACCCGGTCGAAGGTGGTCACCATCTCCTCGACCAGTCGCTGGGCGTCGTGGCGATGCTCGTCGAGCACCCGATAGGTGGCCGGGAACAGGAATCCCTCGAGGCTGGCCCCTTCGGGCTGGTAGCGGGAGCGCACCCGCTGCACCGCAGCATCCCACTCGTCGGGATGCATCTCGGGGTAGGCCTCGAGGACTCGCTCGCGGATCTCCGAGAGCCACAGACCTTCGGGAATGGTGAGATCGGTGTACGACGGCGCCTGCGGGCCGGCTTCGAGGACGTCGACCACGGCGTGCATGGCGGAGTTGGTGGTCAGGCCGTCGTACACGCCGGCCTGGAACGGCCCGGCATCACGCCAGCGCACGTAGTAGCGGAAGATGGTGGCGTCGCTGATGATCTCCCGCTCTTCGAGTTGGCGGGCGATCTGCGCGGTGGTGGCCGCCTGGGGGATGGAGAACTCGACGGACTCCTGCGGCCCGGACGGCTCGAGCTTGCCTCGCACCCACAGCCCGGCCCCGCCGGCGGCGATGCCGAGCACCACGAAGAACAGCACGGCGACCGTGCCCGCCCGTCGCCAGATGCTGCGGTCGTCGGGGACGTAGACGTAGTCGCCCTCGAGTGCCGGGTCGTCGTCGTACCATCCGGCGTCGACCGCGTCGGGGTCACCAGCCACCACGTCGTGGGTGTCGGTGGCGTCCCTCTCACCATCGAGGTGATCCTCGGCCGGCCAATCGGAGGCCCACTCGCTGTCACCTTCAGCCACGGCGTCGGGCGCAACCTCGTCGGGCCAGGGGGTCTCGGTCGCCCCGGGGTCGGGTGGCCCTGGGACGTCGGTGCCTACGTCGTCGGGGTCGTCAGCCTGGGTCACCTGGAGGAGCCTCCGCTCGGAGTGGACCGTCGACGCCGCCCTCGGCGCTGTCACGATCGAGCCAGGCCTGCAACAACACCGCTGCGGCCACCTTGTCGACCACCTTGCGACGGGCCCGACCGTCGAGTTCCAACTCCTGGAGTCGGCGGTCGGCGATGCGGGTGGTCAGGCGTTCATCGTAGAGGTGAATCGGCACCGGACACACGTCACCCAAGCGCTCCACCTCGGCCAGTACCCCCTGGGCCGCCGGACCGATCTCGCCCCGGAGATCGATGGGCAGACCGACGACGACCTCGGCGGCCTCCCACTCGTCGACGAGCGCCACGAGCCGGCGGTGATCACCCTGCTCGTCCCCGCTGCGTTGCACCACCGTGACCGGCGTGGCCAGGGTGCCGGTCGGATCGCTCACCGCCACACCGATGCGCTTGGAGCCCAGGTCGATGGCCAGCACCCGCACGTCAGCGGAGACCGACGGCGGCCCGGGCCACGTCGAGGGCCTCGTCGAGACCGTCGGGGTTGCGGCCTCCGGCCACCGCCAGGTCCGGACCCTTGCCGCCGCCACCGCCCACTGCCTTGGCCGCAGCACCGATCAGGTCGCCGGCGTGCAGACCCTCGTCGGCCCGCACGGCCGCCACCAATGCCACCCCGCCGCCGTCGGGCAAGCCGCCGAGGACCACACCCCGCACACCGTCCCGGTCCCGCACGGCCAGGGCGAGCTCGCGCAGGTCGTCGCGATCGAGGCCGTCGACCCGGGCCACCACCAGCCCGTTCTCGGCACCCGACGCCAAGGCGCCCGCTTGCTGCCGAGCGGCGCTGCGCTTGAGATCGCGCACCTGCTCGCGGAGTTCCTTCGTCTCCGCCACCCGCCGTTCCACGGCGTCGACCACCTCATCGACCGACACGCCGAGCAGTGCCGAGGCGCGAGCCAGCGATGCTTCCTCCTGGCGCAGTCGCTCGATGGGGGCCATGCCGGTGATGGCTTCGATCCGGCGGATGTTCGAACCGATGGACCCTTCGCTGATCACCTTCACGGCGCCGATGTCCCCCAGGGCACGCACGTGGGTGCCCCCGCACAGTTCGGTGGAGTGGGGGCCGGCCTCGAGCACCCGGACGGTGTCCCCGTACTTGTCGCCGAAGAAGGCAATGGCCCCGATCTGCTCGGCGTACTCACGGGTGGTCTCGTAGTGACGCGCTGGATGGTTGTCGAGCACCTCGGCGTTGACCAGGTCTTCGACCGCGGCCACTTGCTCGGGGGTGAGCGCCTCGTAGTGGGAGAAGTCGAAACGAAGCCGATCGGGTGCCACCAACGAGCCCTGCTGCTTGACGTGATCGCCCAACACCTCGCGCAACGCCCAGTGGAGGAGGTGGGTGGCCGTGTGATTCCGCCGGATGGCGGCTCGACGCGTCGCGTCGATGCGGGCCACCACCTCCTGGCCGACCGACAGCTCGCCCTCGGTGACGACCACGCGATGGCGCACCTGTCCGCTGAGGGCGTAGGTGCAGTCGAGCACCTCGGCAGTGCCGGTGTCGGCCACGATCCACCCGGTGTCGCCCACCTGCCCGCCCGACTCGGCGTAGAACGGGGTGCGATCGAGCACGACCATGTCGCCGACCACGCCGAGCACCCGGGCCTTCGACTCGTCCTCTTCGCGGCCGGTGAAGTCGGTGGGACCGAACTGCTCGAGGATGGCCTGGTAGTCGTCGAGGTCGTCGCCGAGCCCCTCGACCTTGCGCGCCTCACGCGCCCGCTCACGCTGGCGGGCCATGTCGGCGGCGAACGCCTCCCGGTCCACCCCGACACCGCGCTCGGCCACGATCTCCTCGGTCAGCTCCAGAGGGAAGCCGTGGGTGTCGTGGAGGGTGAAGGCCACCGATCCGTCGAGCACACCACCTTCGTCGACATCGGCGAGCGCCACGTCGAGGATGCCCATCCCGGTTCGCAGGGTGCGACGGAAGGCGTCCTCCTCCCGTTCGATGACGCCGGCCACGAAGTCGTGGTTGCGCCGCAACTCGGGATACGCCTCCCCCATGACCTCGACGGTGCGTTCGACCAGCGGGCCGGTGACGGGTGCCTCGACGCCCAGCAGGAAGGCGTGCCGCACCGCCCGGCGGATGATGCGACGCAGCACGTAGCCACGACCGTTGTTCGAGGGGAAGACCCCGTCGCTGACCAGGAAGGTCATGGCGCGGGCGTGCTCGGCCAGGATGCGCAGCGACACGTCGGAACGCTCGTCCTTGCCGGCCACGACCCCGGTGGTCGACTGCGCTGCCTCGACGAGCGGCCGGAGCACGTCGGTGTCGAACACCGAGTCGACGCCTTGCAACACGGCGAGCACCCGCTCGAAGCCCGCACCGGTGTCGATGTTCTTGCGGGGCAGCTCGCTGTCGACACCGTCGACGTTGCGCTGGTACTGCATGAACACCAGGTTCCAGATCTCGAGGAAACGTTCGTCGCCCCCGTGGGCAGGACCACCGTCGGGACCGTAGGACGGACCTCGGTCCACGTGGATCTCCGACGACGGGCCACACGGGCCCGGCGGGCCACCGGGAGGACCCCACCAGTTGTCGGCGTCGAGTCGTTGGATGCGATCGGGCGCCACGCCGACGGCGTCCCGCCAGATCTCGGCTGCTTCGTCGTCGGAGTCATGGACCGTGACCCACAGGACGTCGGGATCGATGCCGAACAGCTCGGTCACCATCTCCCAGGCCATGGGGATGGCCTCGGCCTTGAAGTAGTCACCGAAGGAGAAGTTCCCCAGCATCTCGAAGAACGACAGGTGGCGCCGGTCGCGGCCGACCTCCTCGAGGTCGGAGTCCTTACCGCCCGCACGCAGCACGCGCTGCACCGTGGTGGCCCGGGGCCACGGTGCGACCTGCTCGCCCTCGAAGTAGGGCTTGAACGGCACCATGCCCGCCACGGTGAACATCAGCTCGGGATCGTGAGGAATGAGGCTGGCCGAGGGCACGATGGTGTGCCCCCGGTCGGCGAAGAACTCGAGGAAGGAGCGACGGAGCTGATCTGCGGTCATGGCACCCATGGTGGCCACAGCCTAACGACCCCCTCTGACACTGCGGACCCGGCGCCGTGGCGAACGCCCGTGGAGCTCGGTGGACGCGGCCGGCAACTCGAGCGCACGGGTGACCCCGCGTTCGCCTCGGGGCAGGGCCATTGGGCGGGTGGTATCCCCCGCCGGCAGGGCCGGGCGGCCCTGCGGCAGACGCAGCGCCCGGGCTGTTCGGATCTCGCGCTCCACCTCGTCCGCTTCTCGCCGCACCTCCGAGGCGAAGCCGCCCACCCGGTCGGCCACCTCGTCGACCACCAACACGACGGCGTCGGCCACCTGTTCTGGCCCGAGCTGCTTGGCGCTCGCCCGCAGCCGGCCGTAGGAGTAGGCGGCGCCCAGGAAGCCGGCGGCCGCGCCGATACCCATCCAGGTGAGTCGTCGGCCCATCAGGCCGCCTCACGGCGGGAGGCCGTCGGGGTGGCGCCCACATCGGTGCGGCGGCGCGCCGCACGCCGGGCTCGTCGACGGGCTCGGCGGTTGCGGCCCCGCGCTGCGCGGCCGGCGCCTCGTAGCAGCGCTACGGCGCGGATCAGGGGATTCGTCACAGTGGCGTCGACGAAGCGGTTGGTGGCGTCCAACTCTGCGGTGAGGGCGCAGGCCTCGTCGAGGACCTCGTCGAGCTGGCGGACCTCTCGGGTGGCCTGGGCTGCCGTGCGCTCGAGTTCCACGAGCGCCGCATCCAGGCGACGGTCGAGGCGGTCGAGCGTGCGCCGCGTGGCCGCCAGGGCACGCACCAGGGCCACCGTGCACAGCACGGCCACCGCCACCACCACGGTGGCAGTGATCGCCACGAGCAGCGTGGCCAGGTCCTCGGCGGTCAACTGCGCTCCTCGATGCCCTCGGGTGAGGCGGGTCCTCCCCGCGCATCATCGTCGCGCGGCCGGCCCCCGTCGCGCCGCTGTCGTGCGGACGTGCCCTGGCGACGGGCCGACGACAGCAGCGCCTCGTCACCGTGCGGAGAGGGCTCGTAGTAGCGCTGTCCGACCAGCACGTCGGGCAGGTACTGCTGGTCCACCCATCCGGAGGGGTCATCGTGGGGATAGCGGTAGCCACGTCCGTGACCGAGGGCGGCGGCCCCCTGGTAGTGGCCGTCGCGCAGGTGGGCCGGCACCTCCCCCACCGACCGCTGCCGTACGTCGGCGGTCGCCGCCCCGAGCGCCACCGTGACCCGGTTCGACTTCGGGGCGGTGGCCAGGTGCACGGTGGCGTGCGCCAGGTTCAGCCTCGCCTCGGGCAACCCCACGAACTCCACCGCTCGAGCGGCGGCGTCGGCCACCACGAGCGACATCGAGTCGGCCATGCCCACGTCCTCACTGGCCAGGATGACGAGGCGGCGGGCGATGAAGCGGGGGTCCTCACCGGCCTCGAGCATGCGGGCCAACCAGTGGAGCGCAGCATCGACATCGGACCCTCGGATGCTCTTGATGAACGCCGACACCACGTCGTAGTGGTCGTCGCTCCCGTACCGCACCGAAGCGGTGCCCAGGGCCTGGTCCACGTCGTCGGCCACCACGGTCGGGTCCGGGCGCGCCGATGCCAGGGCCATGGCCACCTCGAGGCTGCCCAGGGCACGCCGACCGTCGCCACCGGCGCGGGCAGCCAGCAGTTCCACCGCCTCTGGCGTGGCCGACGCCCTTTCCACCTCGAGTGCCCGCTCGAGCAATCGGCGGAGCGCCGGTTCGGTGATCGGTTCCAACCGGAACAACGTGGAGCGGCTCAACAGTGGCGGGTTCACCTCGAAGTGGGGGTTCTCCGTGGTGGCGCCGACGAGAACCAGGAGCCCGGATTCGACCCCGGGCAAGAGGGCATCCTGCTGCGCCTTGTTGAACCGGTGCACCTCGTCGAGGAAGAGGATCGTTCCCTGGCCGCGCTCCCCCAGGCGCTGCCGGGCGCCGGCCAACACGGCCCGCACGTCGGCCACGCTGGCCGTGACCGCCGACAGTTGTTCGAAGTGCTTCGCCGTGGTGTGGGCGCACAGCTGCGCAATGGTCGTCTTGCCCGTGCCCGGCGGCCCCCACAAGATGACCGACGACAACCGGTCGGCCTCGATGAGCCGCCGTAACGGTCGGTCGGGGCCCAACAGGTGGTCCTGTCCAACGACGTCGTCGAGCGTGGTCGGACGCAGTCGGGCGGCCAGCGGACCACTGGTGCTCAGGGCCGCTTCCGCTGCCACGCCGAACAGGTCATCGCTCACTCCGCGACAGTACCGCCACCCCAGCCCGATCCGTGTGCCACCATCTTCCCATGAGTGCCTTGGGCATCATTGTGTGGACGTGGGCCGCGGTCTCGCTCGCGGCATGGATCTGGCTGCGCATCAACAAGCGCAAGGGGCTGGATTTCTTCGGCCGGCCACTCGACGGCGTCACCTCGGGATCGCCCCACGCCGCCGCCACCGCCGACGAGCTGGCCGCCAAACTGGACCCTCGCCGCGCCAGAGGTGCCCGGTCGGCAACGGCCGCGCCACCGTCCACACCACCAGCCGCCCCACCGACCTCGACCGCCGGCAGCGACCCACTGGCTCCCGTCCCCATGACCGCCGCCCAGCCCATGGCCCCACCGGTGGTCAATCCTCCGGCCGGCACCGATGTCACCACGTCGACGGCAGCCATCTGGGGTGACGACGTCCCCACCGACGCCCCGCCGAGCGTCCGCAGCGACGGCCCTGACCGGACCGACCCCAACCGGTCCGCCTCGGTGGTGGACGCGTTGCAAGGTGTGTCATGGCCGTGTGACCTGACGCCGCTGGTGGACATGAACGCTCCCTCGCTCGCCACCCGCCGGGCCACCTTCACCACCGGCTCGGCCGACGGTCCGACCGTCGGCGCGGCTGTGGCAGCGGCGTTGCGGAAAGCCGGCTTCATCGTGTGGAGCCCCTCGGCGGGCACGCTCATGGCTGACCGCGCCCCGGACCGGGTCGAGTTGGTGCTCTACCCGCGGGCCGCCCTGGCCGCCATCGCCGGCCAACGTCGATTCCCCGACGTGCCCACCAACAACGTGCTCATCGAGTGCGAGGTGATCTGAGCGACCACTGGCGCACGCGCTCGACCTGCTCGGCGAGCCGCGCCTCGTCAGCGGCCACACCACGCAGCCGGACATCGGTGACCCCGGCTGCCACGAGGTCAGCGAAGCGATCGGGGTCGTCGGGCATGGTGGCGGTCACCTGTAACTGATCGCCCGAACGCCCGGCAGCGGCCAGGGCAGCACGCAACCTGGCGATGCCGGGAGCAGGATCGTCGGCGTCGTCGCCCCAGGGAATCCAGCCCGAGCCGAAGCGGACCACCCGCTCGACCACCCGCCGGTTGGTCGACCGCCCGCTCACCCAGACGGGGACGCCACCGGCCTGCAACGGCTTCGGCATCTGGTGCACCGGGCCGGTGGGCAGGTCGAGCACGGGCTCGGTCCACAGTGACCGGCATGTGGCCAGGCACTCGTCGAGCAGGCGTCCGCGCTCCTCGAAGCCCAGGCCCGCGGCGTCGTACTCCGCCCGCTGCCACCCGACGCCGACCCCGAGATCGACCCGCCCGCCGCTCAGGACGTCGAGGGTGGCGACCGTCTTGGCCAGCACCACCGGCCGCCGCAGGGCAGCCTGCAGGATCGAGGTACCGAGGCGGATGCGCGTGGTCCGCGCCGCCACGGCGCTGAGCACGGTCAGCGGCTCCAGCCATTCGCCGTCGGACCCCGTGGGCTGGGTGCCACCCACCCGCCCCCCGAGCTCGGGACGGGCATAGTCATCGAGCGCCTCGCCGAACGCCACGTGGTCCGACACCACGAGGCGGTCCACCCCAGCTCGTTCGATCATCTCGGCGGCGTCGAGCAGCGTCGACCACGAGCCCTGGCCGGCCTCGGCGAAGGTCCGCAGCGTCACCGACACCTGTGGGACGGCCGGCGGTTTGCTCCTCATCTGCAGGCTCTCAGGCCGTCGAGCGGGGCAGCAGCCGCAAGCCGAGCTCCTCGAGCTGTGCCGGCGCCACCGGTCCCGGGGCACCGGTGAGCGGATCGGCACCCGACTGGGTCTTGGGGAAGGCGATCACCTCGCGGATGTTCTCCTCCCCGGCCAGCAGCGCCACCAGCCGGTCGATCCCGAAGGCGAACCCGGCGTGAGGCGGTGCCCCGTAGCGGAAGGCGTCGAGCAGGAACCCGAACTTGGCCTGCGCCTCGTCCTCGCTGATGCCCAGCAGACCGAAGATGCGCTGCTGGATGTCGGCCCGGTGGATTCGCACGCTGCCCGACCCGAGCTCCCAACCGTTGAGCACCAGGTCGTAGGACTGCGAGCGCACGGCCAACAGGTCGTCGCCCGTGGCGCCATCGAGCAGCTCGATGTCGTCGGGGTGCGGCATGGTGAACGGGTGGTGGGCTGGCACCGGTTGGCCGTCGTCGCTGATCGACTCGAACAATGGGAAGTCCACCACCCAGGTGAAGTGGAACCCGCCCTCGGTCACCGGTGGGCGCCCCAGTTCCAGGCGGAGCAGGCCCAGCACATGGCAGGTGGTGTGCCAGCTGTCGGCCACCAAGAGCAGCAGGTCGCCCGTCTCCGCCTCGGTGGCGCGACGCAGCTCGGCCAATTCCTCGGCGCTCAGGAACTTGGCCACCGGCGAGGTGATCTCGTCGGCTTCGACGCGCATCCACACCAGGCCCTTGGCGCCCCAACGCTTGGCCCGGTCGGTGAGGTCATCGAGCCGGCTGCGGGTGGCATCTCCGCCATCGGGCACTCGGATGGCCTTGACGCACGGTGCCTTGAAGGCGTTGAACCCCGTGGCGGCGAACACCTCGGTGACGTCGACCAGCTCCAGACCGAAGCGCAGGTCGGGCTTGTCGGAGCCGAACCGGTCCATGGCCTCACGCCAGGAAATGGCGCCGAAGGATCCGGGCCGCTCCCCGGTGGCCGCCTCCACGGCGGCACCCACCGCTTCGGTGATGAAGGCCAGCACCTCGTCCTGGGTCACGAAGCTGGCTTCGGCGTCGAGCTGGGTGAACTCGAACTGGCGGTCGGCTCGCAGGTCCTCGTCTCGCAGGCAGCGGGCGATCTGGTAGTAGCGATCCACGCCGCCGACCATGCAGAGCTGCTTGAACAACTGCGGGCTCTGGGGCAGGGCGTAGAACTCGCCGGGCGACTGGCGCGACGGCACCACGAAGTCACGGGCGCCTTCGGGGGTGGAGGCGATGAGCAGCGGGGTCTCCACCTCGAGGAAGCCCTGGTCGGCCATGGCCCCACGGATGGCGCCGATGGCGGCGGCACGCACGGCCAGGTTGCGCTGCATGCGCTCGCTGCGCAGGTCGACGTACCGGTGCCGGAGGCGAATGGTCTCGTCGACCTCCACCCGCCCCTCGAGCGGGAACGGCGGCGGTTCGGCCACCGACAGCACCTCGACCTCACAGTCGCCCACCTCGACGGCTCCGGTGGCCAGCGCCGGGTTCTCGGTGCCTTCCGGCCGGGGTCGCACCGTGCCGGTGACCCGCACCACGTACTCGCTGCGCAGGTCGTGGGCGCCGTCGACCACGCACTGCACGAGGCCGGTGCGGTCCCGCACGTCGAGGAAAGCCAGGTGCTCACCGTGCTCTCGACGGCGGGCCACCCAGCCGCACACCGCAACGGCCTGGCCGACGTGCTCGGCTCGCAGGTCACCGGCGTAGTGGGTGCGAGCGGGCGAAGGCGGCAGGGTCGACGGGCTGTGGGGGGCGGTCACGGTTGGCTCCTGGGTTCGTGCTGGGCGAGCGTCGGGCGGCTGAGAGGATCGAACAGGTCGGCGGTCACGGGCGGTCCTCGCCGAGCAGGGCACGCAGGTGGGGAACGACGTCCGCCGAAGCGACCCGTTGTTGGTCGCCACCACCGCGCAGGGGGCGCACGGTGATCTCGTCAGCAGCGACCTCGTCGGGCCCGACGATGACGGCCACGGCGGCGCCGGAACGGTCGGCGGCCTTCATCTGCGCCTTCATCGACCTGGCGTCGAAAGCTCGGGACGCCCCCAGGCCGGCGCGGCGGAGTGCCACGGTGAGATCCCGGGCCCGCTCGCCACCGGTCACGTCCACCACGAACACGTCGACCGCACCCGGGGGCACCGAGAACACACCTTCGGCCTCGCAGGTGAGCAGGATCCGCTCGATGCCCGCACCGAAGCCGATCCCCGGCGTGGGCGGTCCCCCCAGCGCCTCGACCAACCCGTCGTAGCGACCACCGCCACCGATGGCGTTCTGTGCGGAGCTCAGCGCGCCGCTGCGGAACTCGAACAGCGTGTGGGTGTAGTAGTCGAGCCCCCGGACCAGGCGGGGTTCCACCTCGTGGGCGATGCCGAGTGCCACCAGGCCGGCGCGCACGCGCTCGAAGTGGGCGACGGCCACGTCGTCGAGCGAGTCCAAGATGCTGGGGGCGGTGGCCAACACCTGCTGGGTGGCCCGGCGCTTCGAGTCGAGCACGCGCAACGGATGCCGGTCGACCTTCTCGGCGTCCTCGGGGTCGAGGTCGCCGAGGTGGGCGCGGAGGTGATCCGCCACCGCAGCGGCGTAGGCCACCCGGTCGGCGGGGGTGCCCATGGTGTTCACCACCAGCGACACCTGTTCCAGCCCGAGCGCCCGGTAGAAGCCGGCCAGCAGGGCGATGACCTCGACGTCGAGGTCGGGGTCCGGCGAGCCGATGGCCTCCACCCCCACCTGGTGGTGTTGGCGGTAGCGACCGGCTTGGGGGCGTTCGTAGCGGAACGCCGGGGTGACGTACCAAACCTTCCACGGCACCACCGGGTGGTGTTCCACGAAGGCCCGCACCACCGATGCCGTGCCCTCCGGACGCAACGCCAGGTGACGACCGCCCTTGTCGGCGAAGTCGTACATCTCCTTGCGGACCACGTCGGTGCCCTCGCCCATGCGGGCGAACACGCCGACCGACTCGAACAGCGGGCTCAGCAGCAGCCCGTAGCCGGCCCGGTCGGCCTCGCCGGCGAAACGTGCCACCAGTGCCTCCCAGCGGCGCGAATCGGGCGGGAGGACGTCACGGGTGCCGATCGGCGCAGCGAACGGCGGGCCGGTCGGTTCGGAGGGCTCGGGCACGTGGGCGGAGCGTAGTCGTGGCCACCCGCCGATCCCGAACCGGTTCAGCACCTCGACCGGCCACGGCGTACGCTGGGGGGACATCGTACGGAGGTGACGCCATGGACGACCGCGAGAAGGAAGACATCGGCAAGGTGGCCGGGCTCGGACTGGGTCTGGCCAGCGGAGCCCGCCTCGGGTCCATGCTGATCCCCGTGCCCGTGGTGGGCACGTTCGTGGGAGCCGTGGCCGGCGGTGCGCTCGGCAGCCAGGTGGGCCGCAAGGTCGGCAAGGCCGTGCTCGACGGAGCCGGGGCCTTCATGGACACGCTGCGTGAGGACACGAGCGAGGAACGGGCACCCGGCCCGGTGCCCCGCCCCATCGTCGTCGACAGCTGAACGTCGTCGACAGCTGAACGTCGTCGACGTCAACTCCCCTTGCCGGGCAGCACCCGGTAAGCGTCGTAGATGCTGTCGATCCGCTTGATCGAGCGGATGAGCGAGTGCAGGTGCGACGGGTCGCCCAACTCGAAGTCGAAGCGCATGGTGGAGATGCGGTCGCTGCCGGTGAGCGTGTTGCACGACAGGATGTTGACGTGCGCCTCGGCGAGCGCCGCACTGACGTCGCGCAGGAGCTTCGAGCGATCGAGCGCCTTGACCTCGATGGAGGCCACGAAGGTGCCGGCGCGGCTCTCGTCCCACTCCACCTCGATGAGTCGGTCGCTCTGCGCCGAGGCAAGGCTCACGGCGTTGGCGCAGTCGGTGCGGTGCACCGACACGCCCCGGCCCTTGGTCACGAACCCCATGATCTCGTCGTCGGGGACCGGCGTGCAGCAGCGGGACAGCCGCACCATGACGTCGTCGAGACCTTCGACGTGCACGCCGGCACCGGGCAGGTCAGGTCGGCGATGGCCACGCTCCTCGCGGTGTTCGCGCATGGTGACCGGCAGGCGGTCCTCCTGCTCGGGATCGCCGTGCTCGAGCATGCGACGGACTCGCTCGGCCACCGACGCCGCCGACACGTGGTGCTCGCCGATGGCCGTGCGCAGGGCGTCGGCACCTGCGTAGTTCATGGCTTCGGCCACCTCGTCGAGCAGCGGCGCGTTGCGCAGCTTCTGCACGGGCAACCCTTCGCGACGGAGTGCCTTGATCAGTTCGTCGGCACCCGCTTCCTTGGCGTCCTCACGACGCTCCCGTGAGTACCACTGCTTGATCTTGGTGGCCGCACGGTGGGTGGCCACGAAGCCCAACCAGTCGCGACTGGGCCCGGCCCCCTCCACCTTCGAGGTGAAGATCTCGACTGTGTCGCCGCTCTCGAAGCGCGTGTCGAGCGGCACCAGCCGACCGTTCACCCGGGCGCCGATGCACGTGTGGCCCACCTCGGTGTGGATGGCGTAGGCGAAGTCGACCGGCGTGGCGTGGATGGGCAGGGTGACCACCTTGCCCTTCGGAGTGAACACGAAGACCTCGTCCTGTTCGAGGTCGACTTTCAGCATCGACATGAACGCGCCGGGATCCGACGTTTCCTGCTGCCAGTCGATGATGCGGTTCAGCCAGGCCAGGTCGCTGGTCGACTGGCTGGCGTCCTTGTAGTTCCAGTGGGCAGCCACGCCGAACTCCGCCCGGTTGTGCATCTCCCGGGTGCGGATCTGCACCTCGAGCGCCTTGCCCTGCGGGCCCACCACCGTCGTGTGCAACGACTGGTAGAGGTTGAACTTGGGCATGGCGATGTAGTCCTTGAACCGGCCCTGGATCGGCTTCCAGGTGGCGTGGATCGAGCCCAGGGCCGCGTAGCAGTCCTTCACGCTGTCGACGATGACCCGGATGCCGACGAGGTCGAAGATGTCGTCGAACTCTCGGCCCTTCACCACCATCTTCTCGTAGATGCTCCACAGGTGCTTGGGACGCCCGGTGACGTCGGCCTCGATGCGCAGCTCGGCCAGCCGTCCCTGCACGTCCTCGATGACCTGGGTCAGGTAGAGCTCACGCTCGGGCGAGCGGGAACCCACCATGTGGTCGATCTCGGCGTAGCGCTTGGGGTGCAGCGCAGCGAAGGCCAGATCCTCGAGCTGTTGTCGGATGTCCGCCATGCCCAGGCGGTGAGCCAGCGGTGAGTAGATGTCGAGCGTCTCCTGGGCGGTGCGCTCCTGCTTCCACGCCGGCATCGCCGCAATGGTGCGCATGTTGTGCAGCCGATCGGCCAGCTTGATGAGCAGGACCCGTAGGTCCTTGGCCATGGCCACCAGCATCTTGCGCACGGTGGCCGCCTGCTGCGCCTCCTTGGTGTCGAACTTCACCCGCTCCAGCTTGGTGACCCCGTCCACGATGGCCGCCACCTCGGGACCGAAGTCGCGCTCGAGGTCGGCAAGGGTGAGGCCGGTGTCCTCGACGGCGTCGTGCAGGAGCGCAGCGGCGATGGTGGTGTCGTCGAGCCCCAGGTCGGCCACGATCTTGGCCACCGCCACCGGGTGCATGACGTAGGGGCCGCCCGAGCGCCGGGTCTGCCCGGCGTGGGCGGTGGCGGCCGTCTCGTAGGCCCGCACGATGAGATCGGCGGACGCCCGCGGATGCGACCGCCGGTAGATCTCGACCAGCGGGGCGATCTCCTCGGCGGGTGGCGCGCCCTGCCGCCGCCACGGCAGCACCCGGTCGACCGTCGACACCGTCAGTCCTCCTGCGCCACCGCCCACAGGGGCAGGTCGGGGAGGTGGGACCGCCCACCGAGGGCGACCAACTCGACGAGCACACCGACGCCGACCACCTCGGCCCCGCAGCGCCGGACCAGCCGGGCGGTGGCGGCCAGGGTGGCGCCCGTGGCCAGCACAGCGTCGATGATGACGACGCGTCGGCCGTCGCCCACGGCGGCGCGGGGCACGGCAACCAGGTCAGAGCCGTACTCGAGGGCGAACTCGTCGTGTTCGACGTCGGGCGGGAGTCGGCCGGCCCGCGCCACCGGCACGAAGCCGGCGCCGATGCGGGGGGCCACCGCCGCGCCGAGGGCGAGGCCCCGCGTCTCGACACCGAGCACCGTGTCCACCGGGGTGCCCTCTGCAGCGTCGGCGACGGCGTCGGCGAGGTGCTCGACCACCGAGGCGAACAGTGCGCCATCGGCCAGCACCCCGCGCACGTCACAGAAGGTGGTGCCGGGCCGCGGCCAGTCGGGGTAGCGGCGCACTGCGTCGAGAACTGCGGCGGGGTCCACCGTCATGGCCTCAGGGTACCGGCCCGGCCACCGCGCTCGGTGACGCCCCGCCCGAGGGACCGGGCCGGGGCGCGGCGTTGCCGAGCTCTGCGCGCACCCACCCACCGCAACGGTGGTCCACTGCGCGCAGTCCGCCACGCCCTGCCCAACTGACCCAACTGCGCGCAACCAACCACCACACCGGTCGTTCATTGCGCGCAGTCCAGCCGGACGAACGGTGGTTCCGGCGCGAGCCGGCCGAGGTCAGCGGCGCTTGGACTTCTTGCGGGGCCGCGGCGGGATGGCCGTGGCCGGTCGTGGCGTGGTGGCCTTCGACACCCCCGACGATCGGGTGCCCGACTCGCTGCCGGTCTCGTCCGTGTCGCCGTCGCCGTCGCCGACGGGTGTGCGGGCCTCGCGGGGCGCGCCGGCGACGACGGTGTCCACCCGACCTCCACCGGACATGGCCAAGCGCTCACGGAGTTGCTGGTAGCGGGGCTCACGCTCCTTGAGCGCGGCCACCACCGGGGCGGCCACCATGATCGACGAGTAGGTACCCACGGCGAGCCCGACGGCCAGGGCGATGCCGAACTGGCTGAGGGTCACCGCTCCGAAGATGCCGGCGCCGATGAACAGGATGCACAGCACTGGCATGAGCGAGGTGATGGAGGTGTTGAGCGAGCGGAGCAGCACCTGGTTCATGGCGCGGCTGGCCATGGCCGTGTAGGTCATCTTGGCGCTGAGGGTGGCATCGGCCTCGTTCTGTTTGATCTTGTCGAACACCACCACGGTGTCGTAGATCGAGTAGCCGAGGATCATGAGGAAGGCGATCACCGTGCCCGAGGACACCTCGAACTGGAACAAGGCATAGATGCCGATGGAGATGAGCAGGTCGTGGACAGTGGCCACGATGGCCGCCACCGCCATGCGGAACTCGAGGCGGATCGTCAGGTAGATGAGAATGGCCACCAGGAAGAACGCCAGGGCCCGCACGGCCTGGCCGGTGACGTCGCCGCTCCACGAGGCACTCACCGTGGTGAGCGTCACCTGCCCGGTGGGCACGTCGCCCAACTCGGCCATGGTCTCGATGATGAGCGCCTCGGCTTCGGGCGACGTGTCGGCCGACTGCACCCGGATGTTGCGACGGTCGGGCGTCTCGATGATCTGCACCCGGGCCGTGCCCTGACCCTCGGCGTCGAGCACGGCGCGGGCGTCGTCGGCGGAGATGTCGTCGCTGACCGTCACCTCGGCGGAGATGCCACCGGTGAACTCGACCCCGAGGTTGAGGCCGCGCACGACGAGCGCACCGATGCTCACCACCACCAACACGGTGGACAGGGCGATGCCCAGCTTCCACCACTTGGGGAAGTCGATGTCGTTGGTGCCGTTGAGGATTCGCTTGATGGCGCCCATCACACTGCCCCCGTCGTGGCCGGGTCGGTCCCGCTGTCGGCTGGGCCGCTGCGCGCCCCCACTGCGTCGGTGGCAGGTCTCGGACGCCCGCCTCCCGGCGTCAACGTCGGAGTGTCGGGCAGACCGAACAAGCCGGGTTTCAGACCGCACAACTTGGATCGCAACATGGCAGCCACCGCCGGGCGGAGGAAGAACCAGGCCACCAACAGGTCGAGCACGGTGGCCAGACCCAGATAGAAGGCAAAGCCGCGCACCGGACCGACGGCCAGCGCGTACAGCAGCGCGGCGGCGATGAGCGTGGCCACGTCGGCCTTCACGATGGTCTTCCATGCCGCGTTGAACGACCGTTCGGCCGCCGAGCGGGCCGAGCGCCCGTCGCGTATGTCGCTCTTGATGGTCTCGTAGAACACGATGTTCGAGTCGAGCGACACACCGATGGACACGATGATGCCGGTGATGCCGGCCAAGGTGAGGGCCAGCCCCTGGGTGGAGCCCAACCAGGCGATCACTCCCCACAACAACGCACCTTCGATGACCAACATGCCGAGGGCCGTGAGCCCCAGCAGCCGGTAGAAGGCCAGCATGTACAAGGCCACGAGGCCCAAGCCGATGGCGCCGGCGATGAGGCCGGCTTGCAGGGCGTCCCGGCCGAGGCTGGCCGACACCTGCTGGCGGCTCTCCACCTCGAGTTCGACAGGCAGCGCACCGAAGCGCAGCACGGTGGCCAGGTCCTCAGCTTCTTCCTGGGTGAAGGGATCGACGTCGGGGCCGGAGATCTGCACGTTGCCGGCGAAGCGAGGCTCTTGGATCTGCGGGGCCGTCTCCACCTCGCCGTCGATGGTCACGGCCAACTGGCGCGTGGGACAGACCTGCGTGCCGTTGAAGCACTGTTCGGCGATGTCGTTGAACGCCCCGATGCCGTCGGGTCCGCCACGCAGGGTGAGGTTCACCACCCACACCGACTGTGTGGGCCCGCCCAGGCTGGCCTGGGCCGTCTCGAGCCCGGCGCCGGTGAGCGCCACCGGACCGAGCCGGAAGCGGCGGACCTCCACCCGCTCGCCGTCGACGATGGCGTACTGCGGGAGGACCACGATCTCGCCGGGCAGGTCGTCCTCGGGGGCGGTCAGTTCGTTGTCGCCCCCGGCGCCGAGCGCCTCGAGCTGGGCCCGGGTCTCGTCGTCGAACATGTCGAGGGTGATGTCGTCGGGGTCGTCGATGATGACCTGCTCGTCGTCGACACCCTCGCCGGGTTCGCTCGGCTCGGCCGGGTCCGCCGGTTCGATGTCCTGGGTGGCCGACGCCGTGCTGGCCAGCCGCACCGGCACGCCGGAGGCGCCCTCGTCGGCACCGTCCCCCTCGGTCCCACCGTCAGCGTCGTCGTCGGGATCGGTGGCCGTGCCCTCCAACTCGTCGAGGTCCAGGCCCTCGAGGTCAACGTCGTCGAGATCGATCCCTTCCACGTCGAGGTCGAGGTCCCCGAAGTCGAGGTCGCCGAAGTCCATGCCGCCGCCGCCGGGCGGGAGCTCGGCCAGCACGGGGCGGAACCGCAGCTCGCCGGTCCGGCCGACCAGCTCGACGGCTGCTTCGGGGTCGTCCACGCCGGGCAGCTCCACCACGATGGTCTGCCCCTGTCGGGTGATCTCCGGCTCGGCCACGCCGAGCGCGTCGACGCGGTTGCGGATGATGGCCACCGCGTCCTCGAGCTGTTCCTCGTCGGCATCGCCGTCGGGCTGCAACACCACCGACACGCCCCCCTGCAGGTCGAGCCCGAGGAACGGTGCCCACCCCTGCGCCAACGCAGCGCCCAGCAGGCCGGCCGCGATGGCCACGATGAACACGATCGAGGCCAGGCCCTTGCGCTTCATCGTTCCTCGTCCTCTCCGGCGGGGCCATCGGCATCGGCCCCGACCGAGTCGTCGTCACCCTCGGTGAGCTCGCCGTCGTCGGTGAACTCGTCGGCGACCACCTCGGCCACCACAGGGCGTTCGGCCACCGAGGTGCGCTCCATGCGCAACTGCACATCCTCGGCCACCTCGACCACCATGGTGGTCTCGTCGAGATCCACCACCTGGCCGTGCACACCGCCGGAGGTGATGATCTCGTCACCCACGGCCAACGACTCGATGAGTCGTCGGTGGGCAAGCATCTGCTGGCGCTGGGGGCGGATCACCACGGCGTACATGACACCGACGATGGCGACCAGGAACAGGATCTCCACGGGGACGAACGAACCTCACGTGTGCGGTTTGGGCAAAGCGACAGGCTAGCGCGCCGGTCCTGGCGGCCAGCATCGCCTCGCCACGTCCGTCCCGACCCCGGGTCACTCCCAGACGGCCGCCACCTCGGCGCGGAAGGCCTCGAAGCGCCCGTCGAGCACTGCGGCGCGGGCGTCGCCCACCAACTCGCCGAGCCAGTGCAGGTTGTGCAGCGTGCAGAGTCGGGCCACCGTGGGTTCGTTCACCATGCGCAGATGGCGCAGGTACCCCCGGCTGTAGCGGGCGCACACCGCACAGCCACACGACGGATCGAGGGGCTCGTCAGAGGTGAGGTGCACCGCGTTGCGCAGGTTCACCCGCCCGGCCGAGGTGAGGATGGTGCCGTGGCGACCGAAGCGGGTGGGCAACACGCAGTCGAACATGTCGACACCGAGCCCGACCGCCTCCACTAACCCGCGAGGATCGCCCACGCCCATGAGGTAGCGGGCCTGGTCGGCGGGCAGCACCGCCGTGGCCGCCGCCAGCGCCGGGAGCATCTGGTGGCGCGGTTCGCCCACCGAGAGCCCGCCGATGCCGTAGCCGTCGAACCCCACGGCCACCGTCCGCTCGGCGCTCTCGGCCCGCAGCGCCTCGTCGACGCCCCCCTGGCAGATGCCGAAGAGCGCCTGGGTGGACCCCTCCCGACGACGCTCGGCGAAGGCGTCGGCCGCTCGGGCCGCCCAGTCAGCCGTGCGGTCGACCGCCCGGCGCACCACCTGGGTGGACGACGGCAGCGGCGGACACACGTCGAGCACCATCTGGATGTCGGCCCCGAGGTCGGCCTGGATGGCCACTGCGGTCTCCGGCGTCAGCCGGTGACTGCTGCCGTCGTAGGTGGAGCGGAAGGTGACCCCGTCGTCGTCCACCTTCGGCTCGAGGGAGAAGACCTGGAAGCCCCCTGAGTCGGTGAGGATGTGCCCGTCCCAGCCGGAGAAGGCGTGCAGACCACCCAACTGGGCGACCACCTCGACGCCCGGACGCAGCATGAGGTGGTAGGTGTTGGCCAACACCACCTGGATGCCGAGCCGCTCCAGGTCCGCCGAATCGACGGCCCGCACGGTGGCCCGGGTGCCCACCGGCATGAAGCACGGGGTGGCGATGACGCCGCGAGGGGTCCACAGCAGGCCGGCTCGGGCAGCGCCGTCCGCCGCCACCGGTTCGTAGCGCAGCGGGTTGTCATCCATCGGAGCGCTCCGAGGTGGTGGTCGTGGCGGCGGCAGGCCACTCGGCCCGATCCACCAGCATGGCGTCGCCGAAGGACAGGAACCGGTAGCCCTCGGCGAGCGCCACGTCGTAGAGGTGACGCCACCGCTCTCCGACGAAGGCCTCGAGCAGGACCAGCAGGCTCGAGCGCGGCAGGTGGAAGTTGGTGAGCAGACGGTCGACGAGGGCGAAGCGGTGGCCGGGTCGGATGAAGAGGTCAGTGGACGCCACCACGTCGGCGGCCTCGTCGGGCGCGTCGTTGGTCGGCTCAGTGAGTGCGGCCGACTCGAGCGCCCGGACCACGGTGGTGCCGATCGCCACCACCGCCCCACCGCCGGAGCGCACCTCGGCGCAACGGCGCAGGGTGGTGGCGGGCACCGTGTAGCGCTCCGTGTGCATCCGGTGGTCGTCGACGTCGTCGGCGGCGATGGGCCGGAAGGTGGCCAGCCCCACCGACAGCTCCACGTCGGCTACGCCGATGCCTCGGGCGACACACCGTGCGAGTACCTCGTCGGTGAGGTGCAACCCGGCGGTCGGCGCCGCCACCGAGGTGGCCCGGTCGGCGAACACCGTCTGGTAGCGGTCGGGTTCGGCCAGCGGTTCGGTGATGTACGGCGGCAGGGGCAGCTCACCCACCGCAGCGAGCAGGTCCTCGAGGTCGACCCCGGCTGGATCACCCGCCGGTGGGAGCCCCTCGATCTCCACCACCCGCTGACCGTCGTCGAGATGTTCGCCGACCACCACTTCCACCTCGCCGAACGGGGCCGGCAACCCGTGCTCGTCGGCCCGAAGTCGGGTTCCCGGCGGCAGGCGCCGGCCAGGGCGCACCAGCGCCGCCCAGCGCCGCCGATCCGGGGCCGTCGGCTCGAGCAGCAGCACCTCGGCCTTGCCCCCGGTGGCCTTTCGCAGCAGCAGGCGGGCGGGCAGGACCCTGGTGGTGTTACGCACCAGCAGGTCACCGGGCGACAACAACTCGGGCAGGTCGGCCACCACGTGGTGCCGAGGATCCTCGGGCCGGTGGCGGTCGACGAGCAGGCGCGCCTGGTCGCGTCGCGCTGCCGGCTGTTGGGCGATGGCCTCGGGCGGCAGGTGGTAGTCGACGTCGTCGGTTCGCACGTCGGCTCAGGACGGCTTCGGCGGCGGTGGCACGGTGGGCCAACGTAGTGGTCGCTGCGTCGCTCCCCCTCACCGCCGCCACCATCCACCACTGGGGTCGGCATGCCGACAAGACTTCCGTCATGCAGGTGTTGCACAGAGCACACCCGCTCCCGGCGGAGCAACTCGCCGGTGGGGGCCGGTCACTGGACGAGCCGAAAGCCTGGCTCCTCGACGCCGAGACCTTCCACGCCGAGTTCTGCACGCTCTTCGGCGCCTTGTCGGGCCCCGACGGTGCTGCGCCGCTGCGCGAGCGGGCCACCGAACTGTGGGAGTCGCCCGATCCGCTGGTGTCGGACTACGTGAGCCGACTACCCACCGACCTCCCCGAGGAGTGGGCAGTCAGCTTCTCGGAGTCCCACCTGGCCCAGTGGTACCGCATCCTCATGGCCGCCCACTTGGCCGACGCGCCAGCGGTCAGCGACCCGGGCCAGCTCCGTCGAGGCCTCCCTGACCTGGGCTGGTCCACCGCCGATGCGCGGCGCGCAGCCAGCGGTCGCCAGTTGCGGGCCCTGGCCAGCGCCTACGGCCACGCCGAGTGCGCCACGGCCATCAACTTGGTGCTCGACCCCGGTCTGCGGGGATGGCTCTCCCCTGACGACGTGGCTGACCTTCGGGACCGTCTTGTTGCCGTCGACCGCCGGCGCTTCCGTGCCCACCAGGATCTGGTGGGCGTCTGCGAGGAGCTGTGGTCGTTGTTGGACGTGGCCGCCAACGGTCGAGGCCGGGTGCTCCTCCTGCTCGACCATCCCTGACGACGCGTCCAGCCACACAACTTGACCAGTCAGTCAAGTATCGGGTTGCCTAGGGGCAGCGGGTCGACGCCCGACCCGGCACACCCAGGGGGTAGGCACCATGACGGCGACCGACGCGGCCAACGAGACCTCGACCGACAGCTACGCAGCCTTGCGCGACGAGTTGCGCACGTGGCTGGAAGAGAACTGGGACCCGGATCTCACCGTCGGCGACTGGTGGGACCGCCTCGGTACCGCCGGCTGGGTGGCACCCACCTGGCCATCGGAGTGGTTCGGCCGCGACCTGTCGCGTGACGAGGCCAATGTGGTCAGCGCCGAGCTGGCCGACTTCGGCGCCCTCGGGCCTCCCGGAGGCCTGGGTCTGCTGCTGGCCGGGCCGACCATCGTCACCCACGGCAGCGACGAGCAGAAGCAGCGCTACCTCCGTGACATCGTCACCGGCCAGCGGGCCTGGTGCCAGCTCTTCAGCGAGCCCAACGCCGGCTCCGACCTGGCCGGTCTGCAGGCCCGGGCAGTGCGGGACGGCGAGGAGTGGATCGTCAACGGCCAGAAGGTGTGGACCTCCGGCGGCCAGGTGGCCGACCTCGGGATGCTCATTGCCCGCACCGACGCCGATCTGCCCAAGCACAAGGGCATCACCTACTTCGCCATCGAGATGGACCAGGACGGCGTCGACATCCGCCCGCTGCGCGAGATCACCGGACGGGCGCTGTTCAACGAGGTGTTCCTCTCCGATGCCCGGGTGAGCGACGATGCCCTGATCGGTGGGCTGAACAACGGCTGGGCGGTGGCCAACACCACCCTGGCCTTCGAGCGAGCTGGCCTCGGCGCCGGCGGCGGCAGCGCGGCGGCGTCGGCCGCCATCCCCGGCCAGGTCATGGGCCAGCTCGGCGAGCGGGCCGGCGACTTCGTCAGCTCCGGCGGTCGTCGTCGCGGCGGCGGTGGCGGTGCGGCCGGCATGATGGGCGGCGCACACAAGCTGCTGGTGTCGCTCGCCCAGGGCAACGGTGCCATCAGCAACCCGACGGTCCGCCAGGACCTGGCCCGGTTGCACACCATGAACGAGATCGCCCGCTACACCAACCTGCGGGCCAAGGCGGCCAAGGCCGCCGGGCAGACCCCTCCCCCGCCGAACCTGGCCAAGCTGTCGATGAGCAACATCGTGCGACTGTCACGCGATCTCGGCCTGCGCATCCTCGGCGCCGAGGGCACGCTGCACGCCTACGAACCGGAGGACCGCGAAGCGCTCACCGCCGCCGGCGTGAACCCGCTCGACGCCATGGTCACCGAGATGTCCCTCTTCGCGCAGGCGCCGCCCATCTACGGCGGCACCGACGAGATCCAGAAGAACATCATCGGCGAGCGCGTGCTCGGACTCCCCAAGGAGCCCAACAACGACAAGACGACGGCGTTCAAGGACCTGTTGAAGAACTGAGGTCGAGGAGCGGCGCCTGCCCCTCACCCTCAGCGCGTGCGGCGGCGGGGACGAACGATGCCCCGGGCCTTGTTGGCCAGGCCTCGGCGGTAGCGCAGTTGCATGGTGCGCGCCGCCAGCCCTTCGAGCGGCCCGGGCACCGGGTACCACCAGGCCTCGCGGGCCAGGCCGAAGCGGTCGACCAGGATGGACTTCGACTGGGAGAACTCGCGCAGGCCGTCGAGGCCGTGCACCCGCCCGATGCCCGACGTCTTGGTACCCCCGAAGGGCAACCCCGGCACCCCGTAGGACACGATGACGTCGTTCACACACACGTTGCCGGCGTGCACCCGGGTGGCCAGCGCTCGGCCCCGGGACAGGTCACGGGTCCACACCGAGGAGTTCAGCCCGTAGTCGCTGTCGTTGGCCAGCCGCAGCGCTTCCTCCTCGTCGGCCACCGCCATGATGGGCAGTACCGGCCCGAAGGTCTCTTCGCTCAGCAGCTTCATCCGGTGGTCGACGTCGACCACCACGGTGGGCTCGAACCACAGCCCGGGGCGCCCCGGCACCCGCTTGCCGCCGGTGAGGATACGCGCCCCTCGTCGCACGGCGTCGTCGAGGTGGTCGGCCACCACGTCGAGTTGCGGCGGGAAGGTCATCGACCCGATGTCGTGCCCTCGCCCCATGCCCTGACGCAGCGCCTCGGTGCGCCGCACGACCCCGTCCACGAAGGCGTCGTACACCTCGTCGACCACGTACACCCGCTCGACCGACATGCACGTCTGGCCCGAGTTCTGGAAGGCACCCCACACGGCACCCGAGGCCGCCCGCTCGATGTCGGCATCGGCGCAGACGATCATCGGATCCTTGCCGCCGAGCTCCAACAGCACGGGGGTGAGCGTGTCCGCCGCCGCGGCCATCACCCGCTGCCCGGTCCGCACCGAGCCGGTGAAGCAGATCTTGTCGACCCCCGAACGCACCAGCGCCTCCCCGGTGGCACCACCGCCGGTGACCACCCGCACGATGCCGGGATGACCACCGGCGTCCTCGAACAGCTCACCGATGAATCGACCGGTGAGCGGTGTCACCTCCGACGGCTTCACCACCACCGTGTTGCCGGCGAACAACGCCGTGATCACCGGCGTCATGGTGAGGATGAACGGGTAGTTCCACGGGCTGATGACCCCGACGACACCGAGGGGTTCGAAGACCCGTAACGCCTTCTTGTGGCCCATGAGCCCGGCCGACACCCGCTCGGGGCGGAGTGCCTTCTCGCCCTTGCGGGCGTAGAACTCGATGGTCTCGCACGCCGTGAGCAGTTCGTTGGTGAGCGCTTCCACCCCCAGCTTGCCGGTCTCGGCACAGATCGTCTCGATGGCTTCGTCGAGACGGTCGAGCAGCAGGTCACGCACCCGCAGGATGTGCTCCGCCCGGGCGCGGTAGGGCACGCCGGCCCACGCCGAGGCCGCGATGCGGGCCTCGGCCACCGCCGCCTGCACCTCGCCGGGTGTCATGTCGGGCACCAACCCCAGGCGCTCGCCGGTGCGCGGATCCGTGGCCGCAATGAAGTCCCGTTCCCCGCTCGAGGCGTCGGCGCCCCCTGTTGTCCGAGAACCTGGATCGATGACGGCCACGGTGCCTCCACTCGCTGATCGCTGGCTGGTGTCGGTGCCCACCCCACGGGCCCTGCGGTCAGGGTACCCGTCTCGCCCGGGAGAGCGCCGCCAGCCCGCAGACGCCGGCGTAGAGCACCACCACGCCCCAGAACACGAGGTCACCCGGCTGGTGCAGGTAGCGGGCGAACCCGATGCCCAACCCGATCCCGGCCAGGACCGACACCACCACCTGGCGGAGCGGGGAGTGTCGTACCGCACCGAGGTGTTCGGCCACGAACTCCACGACCGCCGGCAACGGCAGGACGACGAACAGCGCCATCCACACACCGCCGGCCGACCAACCGGTCACCCCGGCCACGACAGCGAGCAGCAACGCCGGCGGGTAGAGGGCCACACAGCGACGACACACGTGGCGGCCGCCGACCACCACGCAGCGGTCGTAGTCCTCGGGGAAGTGGTGGGAGAGCCACAACGGGGTGATGTCGTGTCGTTGTCGACCCACAGCGCCTTCCTCGGTTCGTGGCTGCGGTCCACCTCCGGGCGCGACCGTCACGCCATACTGCCCGACATGGCCCGACCGCACCGACACACCGGCGCTCCGATGACGGGTCGTCGCTCGCACCGCGGGCTCCGACTGGTGGTGGCCGCATTCGTTGTCGTCGGGTTGGCCAGCGCCTGCAGCGAGGACGAGGTCGACGACGAGGAAGCCTTCTGCGCCCAACTGACCGCCATGGCCGACCTCGACGAGCGCCTCACCCCCGACGCCGAGGGCCTCCGCGCTGGTGCCGACGAACTGGCAGCACTCGAGGAACTGGCACCCGTCGAGGTGGCCAGCGAGGTGACCACCCTCCGGGAGGCGGCCGACACCATGGCCGCGGCCGCCGAACAGGGCACCCGCGAACAGGCGGTGGCCGAGCCCCTGCGTGGAGAGGTGCCCATCGTGAACACCGCCAGCGCCCGTTTGGCGGACTACGCCCGCCAGACGTGCGACATCGATTTGGGCGGACCGGCCACCACCGACAGCGGCCCAGCAGTGGGCGGCGAGGACGAGCCAGTGGCGCCCGACGACCCGGACCCGTAGCCAGAGCCGACGCCGTCGCCCACGAACTGTGACGCAGACTGACCGCTCAGGCGCTCCTTGCCGGCGAGGTCAGTCAGCTCCGCCCATGTCGCCGCGGCGGCCGATCACCTGGTCGAGGATGCCGTAGTCCTTGGCTTCCTCAGAGGTGAACCAGCGATCGCGCTCGGAGTCCTTCTCCACCTGTTCCACCGACTGGCCGGTGTGCTCGGCGATGCGCTCCGCCATCAGGCGCTTCGTGTACTTCATCTGCTCGGCCTGGATGGCGATGTCCGCCGCCTGGCCCTGCAGGCCACCGAGCGGCTGGTGCATCATGATGCGAGCGTGCGGAAGGGCGAAGCGCTTTCCCCGGGCGCCGGCGCAGAGCAGAAACTGCCCCATCGACGCAGCGAGGCCCATGCAGATGGTGCCCACGTCGGGTTGGATGAACTGCATGGTGTCGTAGATGGCCATGCCGGCGGTGACCGACCCACCGGGCGAGTTGATGTACAACCACACGTCGCGCTCGGCGTCCTGGCCCTCGAGGTACAGCATCTGAGCGATCAGCAGGTTCGAGGCCTCGTCGGTGACCTCGGAACCCAACATGACGATGCGCTCGCGCAGCAGCATCTTGAAGATCTCCGACGACGGATCGGGCATCGACATCTGCGCCATCGGATGGGGGAAGGGAACCGGCTGGCTCATGGGAGCTCCTCTTGTCGGTGCACGGACGGCGTCGGTGCACAGGGTCTGGCTGCAAGTGCTGGGGTGTGCGAGCCGTGGGCTCACACCTCGGGTGGTGGTCCTCCCCGTCGGGGGACCGTGCGCCGAAGGCTACCGCCGTGGCGACGGGTCCCCGCCCACCGTGTCGCCTGACCACTGTTCGCGGTGGCCGGCGGCGTCGGCGAGGACGTTCCACAGCGGCGGCGCTGCTGTGGTGCTGAGTCGACCAGCCTGCACGATGTCGCGGAAGCGCTGCCCCCCGATGACCCGCCCCTCGCGGTCACCGGCCGCCTCGATGACCGCCTGGGCCATGGCGTCGACGTCGAGGTACGTGATGGGGCGCAGTGCCCGATGGTCGGCGACCTCGGTGGCGAGTTCGGCCAGGTCCCCCTGTTGGAAGGCCAGCGCCGGGGTGGCCAGCGCGCCGGCTTCGATGACCGCCGGCGGGGGCGGATCCAACCGACTGGTGAGGCACAACAGGTCGAACACCGACAGCCACGGGGCCACGTCGTCGACCCCGTCGACGAAGGTGACGACGTCGCCGAGCCCGCCTCGTCGCACATCGTGGTCGAGGATCCATCGCGACGGACCGTCGGCGGGCGCCCCCACCCACACGAACCGCACCGCCAACTCGGGCGCCCGCCGTCGCACCACCGAGGCCACCCGCAGGAACACCTCGGGGGCGTCCTCCCACGTGGAGCGACCCACGCCGCCGACCACCACCTCGCCAGGCCGCAGACCCAGTGAGGCACGCGCCCGGGCCACCGCCCCCGGCTCGGAGACCGGCTCGTCGATGAAGGGTGCGCAGCGCACGATCCGTTCGGCCGGCACGCCCCGCTCGACAAGCGCCGCCTCGATCTGCGTCGACGCCGCCACCCACCGGCTGGTGGCGGCCACCAGCTTGGCCATCGTCTCGGAAGCGACCAGTTCGTCGAGCACGGCCGCCGTCTCGTAGGCGTGGACGACGATGGGGACCTTCCCTCCGAGGAACCGAACCACCGGACCGGCGGCGTGCACGGTGCTGGCGTACACGCAGCTCGGGCGTGGCGGCCGTAGGAGCGCCGCTCGCTGGCGTTCACGGCGGATGCGGCCGGCGGCGCGCAACGAGGCCAACCGACCGACCACCCGCTCGACCTGGTGCACGGCGGAGAACGGTTCGCCCAACACCCGGGCACCGGCGTGACGGAACTGCTCCTGCAGTGGCCCCGAGGCCAGCACCACGGCGCGAGGCGGCGTCGACACCTCCCTGTTGGCCCACCGCAGCAGCGCCAGCAGACAGTAGGAGGCGCTGGAGCGGACGGCCGACGGCCCCACCAACAGCACCTGGGCGGGTGCGGCCGACTGCCCGATGGCGTTCGGCCGTTGCTCGAGCTGGCTCACGGCGCCGCCTCCACGCTCGGGCCGCTGATCGGGCCGCCGGTCGTGCGCTCGGCGTCGGCATCAGGGGCGGCCGTTCGGGCCAGCAGCCCTTGGAGGACCTCGCCCACCTCGGCGGCACCGACCTCGGACCGGTGGTGGGCCACCACCCAGTCCCGCAGCCGTGCGCCGCGACGCTGTCGGTCGGCCTTGTCGCGCAGACGGGCCACCACCACGTCGGCCATGGCCTCCACGTCGAGGTAGTCGACGCAGTCGAGCAGCGGTTCGCCTTCTCCTGCGGCGGCCAGCTCCACCATGCCGCCGTTGTCGAAGGTCACCACCGGCACGCCCAGTGCCCCGGCCTCCAAGCTGACCAACGGATAGGGATCCTCGCGGCTCGTCAGGCAGAAGAGGTCGAACGACGCCACGTACGACGCCGGGTCGGCCACCTCGCCGACGAAGGTGGCCACATCCCCCAGCCCCAGCCGCTCCAGGTCGGCCCGCTGATGGGGTGCGTCGTGCACGTACTGCTTGCCCACCCAGGCAAAGCGCACCGCCAGATCGGGGGCGACCCGACGGACCCGGGCGGCCATCTGCAGGAACAGGTCGGTCCCCTTCCGCCAGTCGGCCGTGCCCACGGCGCCGACCAGCAGGTCGTCGGGGCCCACCCCCACGGCGTTGCGCGCCGCGGCCATCCCCTCGTTCGTGGGCTCGGGCAGGTCGATGAACTCGTAGCAGCGGTGGACCCGAGCCGGGTCGACCCCGTGGGTGCGCACCAGGTTGTCGCCTACGCAGTCGGCGGCCACCACGAACGCCGAGGTGGCGGCCAGCATGGCCCGCCGGTCGGCGTCGTCCATCCAACGGTTGAAGGCGCTGTCGAGCTCGTGGACGTGGGACACCACCGAGTGCGGCACCTCGGGGAGCACCCGCAGGGCCACGGCGCTGGTGGCGCTGTTCACGTACAGAAGGTCGAAACCTCGTAGCTCTCGGGTGGCGCGGCGCAAACGGGCCAGCCGCAGCCGCTCGGCCGGGGCGTCAAGGCCCACCCGACCCATCCCGAGCTCCACCCGCCGCACCGTGGTGTCAGTGCCGTGGGCGTCGACGAGGTGGACCGGGCCGACCCGGGCGAACTGGTCGAGCAACGGACCGCCCCGCAGGGCCAGTACCTCGATGTCCACCCCGCCTCGTGCATGCAGCCACTCGAGCAGACGCAGCAGCACCATGGGCGCGCCGGTGCGGCTGGCCTCGTGGGTGACGGCGAGCATGCGGCGGTTCGGGCGAGCCATGGGCGGCACATCATACGGAGCGCACCGGTGTGCCATGGTGCTCGTGCCCCCGGCTGCCGGCCGGTGAAACCTGCGGGCCGCCTCGTGCGACTACTCAGCAGACGAGGGCCCAGCGACCGGAAGCGATGCCGCCCCCATGGACGACGCCAACCAGCGCCAGATGGAAGGGCAGATCGAGCGCCTGTACGCCGAGGAGTACGAGGGGTGCTATCGGGTGGCTGCACTGGTGATGCCCGGCCTCGAAGGTGCGGTTGACGACGTCGTGCAGGAGGCGTTCCTCAGCCTGTGCCGCAACTGGGACCACGTGGCCGACCCGCGTTCCTACCTGTACGGCACCGTCATCCGCCGCTCACGCGACCACGTGCGGGGCATCACGCGTCGACGCTCGCTACTCGAACGCCTGGTGTCGGCCCACGGTCCGCCGGCCGCCGGGGGCGAGGGCGGGGGCGAGGGCGAGGGCGAGGGACCGTCGCCCATCGACTTGAGCGCCCTGCGGCCCAGGCATCGTGAGGCGATCGTCCTCCACTACTACCTCGACCTCCCCGTCGACGAGGTCGCCGCCCTCCTCGATCGGCCCGTCGGCACGATCAAGACCTGGCTGTCGCGCGGCAGGAAGGAACTTCGGCCGCTGCTGGCCGCACGAAGCCCGACGTAGCCGTCGTGCGTGCCCTCACCCCCTCGCCACCGCGAGTTCGACCCCATCTCCGGAGACCAGCCAATGCCCACCGACGCCGAACACCAAGAGTTCCGCTCCCTCGTGCACGCCGCCGCAGCCAGCGTGACGGTGCCCCCTCGGGCACGCCGGTTGCCCTCCGACGGCGGCGATGCCGACGACGCCGGTGGTGGCAGGGGCGGCCGCAGGGGCGGCGAGGGGGATCCCGGCGAGGGGAACCGGGATCGAAGCCACGCAAAGGTGCTCGTGTCGCTGGCCGTCTTCGTGGCCGTCCTCATCGGGGCCGGCGTGCTCCTGTTCTTCGGAGGGAACGGCGAGCAGCTGGTCGGCGCGCCCGACGACGAGCGCAGCGGGTCCGTCGAGAGCGACGAGGCCGACGGCGCGCTCGACCTGCCGAGCGACGTTCCCGTGGCCGCTCCCCCACAGTCGGTGGACGATGTGGCCCGCCGCATCGAGCGCTGGTTGGAACGGTCACCTGGGTTGGGGCCCGGCCAGGTCCATCTCGCCGAGGTGACCGACATCTCGCTGCCCAGGGGCGAGCCGGGATTCGCGGCACAGCTCATCGACGGCGACGAGACCGTCGGCCTCGTGAACGTACTGACCCACCGCCAACCGCTCGGGCGGCCGCGGCTCCTGCTCCCCGGCGGTGAAGCCGTGCCCCCGGCGCTGCTGCCGGTGGGCGTCGAGGAGGGTGTGATGCGGGTGCACGGCCAGCGCGCCGACGGGCTCGTCAACTCGGGGGTGGCGCTGCGCTCCGACGACACCGTGGTCACCGTCGTGGTCGAAGCCGGTCCCGGGGAGGTGACCGTCGAGGACCTGCTGTCGGCGGCCAGCGACATCCTGTTCGACCGCTGAGCGATCGTCGGTCCGTCGTAGGCGCAGACGCAGGCGTGTCAAGCCACCAGCCTGCAGACCGCACAACGCTGCACCTTCTTCGCCAAGAACCCCAATTGCCGATGACGTAGCGTGGGCTCCATCGCTCACCGTCCGCTCGACCCGCACGGCCGCACACAGGCGAGCCGCCACACCGCCATTGGGGCGTTGGCCGTGCTCCTCCTGCCCGCCACCCTGGGATGCGGCCAGCAGGCGGATGCCGACATCGCCGCTGACGGTGCACCACTGACCACCAGCGTCACCGACGACGGCACTGCTGAACTCGAGCTTGTGGTGAACGAGGAGGCGGGCTCGCTGTCGCTGGCGGCCACGCTGCACAACCTCGGCGAGCAACCGCTGCTCACTCGCGCCGGCTGCGACGACATCCGATTCACCGTCGTTCCCACTGCCGACATCGTCGACGCAGTCTCGGCACTGCCCGACGACGTCGAGTCCGACCTCGTCGAGAGCGCACTCCACGCCCACCCGCAGATCGACTGCCACGGCGGCGAGCCGATTCCGGCCGGCGGGTCGACCACGTGGGCGGCAACCTGGGACGGGGACCTCCTCGATGAACCGACCTCGGCAGCCGCGGTCGACGTTCAGGTCCATTTGTCGACCGGCGACATCGCCAGTGGCGGGGTCACCCTCGAGGCAACACTCGACCTGCCCGCCGACGACACCGCCACCAGCAGCGACCCCCTGGTCGAGGCCCTGACGGCCCTGGCCGATGAGGCCGAGGTCGACAGCTTCCTCGTCGATCGCCAGTTCCTCGACGCCCGCCTCGACCGTGACGGAGACCAGTTCATCCTGACGGTGTTCGCCGATTCGTCGACCGGCGCGGAGAGCCTCGTGGTGACCACGTCGGCCGCCGGCTCGCCACCGGCGAGGACCATCGAGACGAACCCATCGCCGGAAACGTCGCCCTGACGTCGTTCAAGTGGTCGATGGTCGCCGGCGCGGTCGCATTGGCTGCCGTGGCCAATGCGATCCTGGTTCGCACGCACGGCAGAGCAAGGGCGGACGACACCGCCAGCGTGTGAGGCGCCGCCGGATCCGAGAGCCCGGCGACCGCGCTGCCGTGGGACGGTTCCGCCCGGGATGTGCCCGACGACGGTTGATCGCCTCGTAGTCATCCGCCGCTCGTGGTCGATCGGTTGTGAGCCGCGGTGGTCGGACGGTGGCGATCATGCGGTGCCCGCCTCGGGGTCATTTCGTGGCCGATTCGTGGTCGCCTCGTGGCCTTCGACCGCTGTCGGTCACCCGGTGACCGCGGCGCGTGAGAACTCGGCTGTTGGGGTTGCGGGCCCGGTCGCTGTTGCTAGACTCGAACACGTGTACGACGCCGGTGTGGGTGACGAATCGAACGGTGACCGCCGCGGTGGGGAGCGCCGGGACGCCGAGGGCACCGGTGCTCGGGTGGCGTTCGATGGTGTCACCCCGGTGGGTGACGGCCCGCCCGAGTTGGCCCGCATCGGCGAACTCACCGAGGAGCTTCGACGGGTGTCGGCGGAAGTGTCCGCTCGGCAGGCGAAGATGGTGGAGCTCACTGCAGAGTTGGCTGCGCTGGAGCGATACCTGCCCGAGGTGACGTTGCGGCACTGGCTGGCCATGTCGGTGGGGCTCACCAAGAGTGAGGCGTCGCGGTGTGCGCGGCTGGCCACGCGGCTCGAAGAGCTGCCCAAGTTGACGGCTGCGTTCGCCGAGGGTCGGCTGTCGGAAGGGATCGTGGATCTGTGTGCGTCGGTGGCCACGCCCGACAACGAAGACGAGGTCCTCTACGCCGCCCGCTACGCCAGCGGCGCGCAACTGCAGTCGTTGGTGCGGGCCATGAAGCGGATACGACGCGAGGACCGTGACGCTGAGCCGGTGCCCGAGTCGGTGGACACCACCGTCGGCGA
>JAFIEP010000100.1 GCA_020832495.1 Acidimicrobiia bacterium
CAACCCCAACCCCACCCACACCGCCAACGGCGACGTCAGCCACAGCGACAGCAAGCGCAAGAGCGGCCACAGCACCCCTACCGACAGCGAGGGCGGCAGCGACCCCCGAGCCGGCCCCGACCCACCCTGAGTGCGGCCGTCGGTGGCGTCGCCCGAGTCGGGCTGGCGACTGACTCCTCGAGCAGACGAGCGTCACATGGAATCAACCTCTACCGGACCATCCCGAGGGGGAGTTCCTCGAGGAGAATCCAGCGCGCCCTCATTCGAGCGGGCAGGCCAGATCCCACGCCGGTAGAGGGTCGGGCAACAACGCCCACCCAGCGGGGCCACCAGCGCACTCCTCCTCGCTCAACAAGCAGGCTTCGAGCCTCGCCGTGAGGGCGGCTTCGTCGAGGTCGATCCCGATGAGCACGATCTCCTGGGCCCGGTCACCGAAGCGTTCGTCCCACCGGGAGAGCAGCTCGGAGATCTCCCCCGGATCGAGGTCCCATTCGCTCTCGGGCATGGCGGCGAAGAAAGGTGCGACCGGCTCGAAGACGACGGTGGATCCCACCTGGTTCCACAGCGCTTGTACGTCCGGGCGACTGGCCAGCCAGAAGAAGCCCTTCGAGCGAACGACTCCCTCGAGGCCGTCCTCGAGTGCAGCCGCCAACCGCTCGGGATGGAACGGCCGGCGAGCACGGAACACGAACGAGCCGATCCCGTAGATCTCGGTTTCGGGCATCGGCTCACCGTTGAGCTCCTGCACCCAGCCAGCGGCATTCGCCGCACGGTCGGGGTCGAAGCGGCGGGCGCCAACGATCTCGCCGAGGGGCACATCGCCGTGCGCCGCAACGAGCACCTGCGCAACCGGGTTGAGTCGCCGCACCAGGGCCAACACCGTGTCGAGATCGTCGCTCGAGACCAGATCGGGCTTGCTCACCACCAGCACGTCGGCGAACTCGACCTGGTCGACGAGCAGTTCAGCCACCGAGCGATCGTCGTCCTCGTCGACGGCCAGCCCGAGGTCCGCCAACTCAGTGAGCTCGTGGAGGTGATCGAGGAAACGCGTCGGGTCGACCACGGTCACCATGGTGTCGAGCTCGGCAACGTCGCCGAGCGACTCCCCGTTCTCAGCCTCGAAGATGAAGGTGGCGGCGACCGGCATGGGTTCACTGATGCCCGTCGACTCGATGACGAGATGGTCGAAACGGTTCTCCCTGGCCAGCCGATCCACCTCACGCAACAGATCGCCGCGCAGGGTGCAGCAGATGCACCCGTTCGTCATCTCCACCAGTTCCTCGTCCACCCGGTCGAGGGCAGCGTTGCCGCTACGCACCAGCTCGGCGTCGATGTTGATCTCGCTCATGTCGTTCACGATGACCGCCACGCGCCGCCCGTCACGGTTGGTGAGGATGCGTTCGAGCAGGGTCGACTTCCCTGCACCCAGGAAGCCGGACAGGACGGTGACGGGCAGGCGTTGCACAGCTGGCTCCTCGATCGGGGGCCGGTGACCACGAAGCCACCGAACCACGAGCCTACGCCAGTTCGAGAATGATTCCTATTTCGGCACGTGCGCTCCGAGAATCGGACGCCTCGTCAGGGAACGGGGAAGACGGCGTCGACCCCGGCGACGTCGCCGCCGCCGGTGATCACGACCGGGGTGGTGCCAGCCCAGGTGCACCCCGGGTTGGCGTAGCACCGCGACCCCAGGACACCAGCGTTGAACCACAGGTAGTGGTTCCCGTCAGGACGGCCTTCGACGGCGTAGGCACCTTCGGCATCGGTGAAGGCCAGCGACACCGAACTGAAGCCGGCACCGAACACCCACACCTGCGCGCCCGCCACGGGTTCGAGATCCGACGTCGTCACCGTGCCCGAGATCGAACCGCCCGACGCCGGTTGCAACGCGGCGTCGACCCCGGTGGTGGTCTGATCCGAGACCACCGACACGAGGCCGTTGGTCGCCGGCGCGCACCCGAGCGACGCCGGATAGCACTCGCCGGCTCGACCAGGGGCGTTGAACGCAACCACGTAGTCGTCGGCGTCGAGCAGGCCGAGCTCGTAGGTACCGTCCGGCGCCGTGGTGGTGCTGGCGACGCCGACCACACCGCCGATGGTGGTGGCCAACACCTGCACACCGCCCAGTGGCGCACCACCCTCGTCGGTCACCGTGCCCGCAATCGCCCCCGGAGGCCCCGGGGGAACAATCCGACCCACCAGGTCCAGACCGGTGAACCAGATGTTGCCGTCGGGGCCGACCGTGATCGCTTCGAGCGCCGGCAACGGCGTCGCCGGCACGAAGCGCTCCGCCTTGCCGTGCACCGTCATACGCCCGATCGAGTAGGCCCCACCCGACTGCGGTTCCTGCTGCACGAACCACAGCGCACCGTCAGGCCCCGTGGTGATGTCCACCACACGGCCGATGGCCGGATCGCTGAAGCGACTGATCTCACCGTCGGTCGTGATCCGCCCGATGCCGTAACCCACCGTGTTGTTGCCTCGCGAGTACCACAACGCACCGTCCGGCCCGGCAGTGACCCGGAAGTAGAGGGGCAGCGTGTCCTCGAACTCCGTCACCACCCCCGCGGTGGTGATCCGCGCCACTCCGCCTGCGGTGTGGGTCCACAACGCACCGTCCGAGCCGACGGCGAGATCACCCGTACCGAACGCACCCCAGCCGAGCCCGTCGGTGAAGCCGCTCACCTGGCCGTCGACGGTGATCCGTCCGAGCCCACCGTCGTGGGTGAACCACATGGCCCCGTCCGGCCCGGCCACGATGCGGCGGGGCTGGCGGATGTGGACCGGATCGGTGTACGTCGTCACCACGCCCTCCGGCGAGAGCCGGCCGATGTCGTTCGCCAGGACGGCGAAGCCGCGGATGCCGCGCGCCAACCACAGGTTTCCGTCAGGCCCGAGCGCAGCATCGGCCGTGTACGTGCCGACCCCCGTGGAGGGGGTGACCTCACCGTCGGTCGATACCGCCGCCATCGCCCAGACGGGCCGGCTGATCCAGAGGCGCCCGTCCGCTCCGGTGGTGATGCTCGACGGCCTCCCGATGGCTGCGGGGTACAGGGTGAACTCCCCAACCGATGCCGGGCCGTCCACCTCTTCGTTGGCTGCCGACGGCGCAGCAGCAACCACGCCCACCAGCAGCGCGAGGACCAGCGAGGCCGCCAGCGAACCGGACCGTCGTCCGCTGCGACGCACACCGCCTCCGACGGCACCAGCGCGTCGGGCGCCGACCTGCTCAGCAGCAGCGAGATGGGCAGACATGGCAGATCCCCCGGAGTTCGTGCGATCCAACCGTTGCCGCCCGTTCCACCGAGAGAAGCGGGAACCGGCCGCACTGATCGGCTCGCCATTGGCGGGCTAACGGTATCCGAAGGGCCGACGCCTCGCCCGACCAACCCGACCGAACCACTCCACGTGGAGCACCTCGACCCCGGACAACCTCAGCCCCTCCCACCACGAGCACGCTGGCCTGCCTGTGGCGTCGCCGCAGCTCCGAAGTAGCGTACCGGGCGTGCGCATCGTCTCCCTGTTGCCATCGGCCACCGAGATCGCCTTTGCCATCGGAGCTGGCGAGGACGTGGTCGGCGTCACCTTCGAGTGTGACGAGCCACCCGAGGCTCGCTCTCGCACCATCCTCACCTCGAGTGCGCTGCCCGAGGGGCTGTCACCCGCCGAGATCGACGCTGCCGTGGCGACACGCATGGCCGCCGGCGAGGATCTCTACCGCCTCCACGAAGGGGCCCTGGCAGACCTCGATCCGGACGTGGTGCTGACCCAGGACCTGTGCGCTGTCTGCGCCGTCAACCTCGACGACACCCGCGCCGCGCTCGACCACCTGGGATGCCGGGCGGAGGTGGTCACCCTCGACCCGCACGACATCGACGGCATCTTCGAGACCATCGTGCGCACGGGTGACGTCCTGGGGCGCTCGGCCGCTGCCGCCACCCTGGTGAAGGGGCTCGAGGAGCGACTCGCCGCGGTGTCCACCGCTGTCGCCGGAGCCGACCAGCCGCGGGTGGCGGTACTCGAGTGGGTCGACCCGCTCTTCGCCCCGGGTCACTGGGTGCCCGAGATGGTCACCCGGGCCGGTGGCATCGCCGCCATCGGGACCGCCGGTGCTCCTTCGGTCCGCATCAGCGCCGAGGACCTCGCAGCGGCCGACGCCGACGTCATCGTCGTGGCTCCCTGTGGCTTCGGTCTCGATGGTGCCGCCGAACAGGCAGCCGCCGCCGCCGCAGCCGGCGTGCTTCCCGACGGTGTCCCGGTGTGGGCCATCGACGCCGACGGCATCGTGGTGCGGCCCGGGCCGCGGGTGGTGGACGGGGTCGAGGCCATGGCCCAGCTGCTGCACCCCGAACTGATGGGGACGCCGGACCCGGCCAGCGCTCGGCGACTGGACTGACGCCACGGCTCGGTGGTGCCGGCCGCGAGCCCACCGGCGCACCTACACGACCGTTGCCCGACCGATCTGCGACGACGCCGCTCGCATGGCAGAGTGAGCGCTGATCATCGAGCTGACCATGAGTTGGTCATCGACCGTGCCCGAAGGCACCGAGGGGGACGACGTGCGCGCCAAGTGGCTCCACATCCTGACCGGGCTGGCCGTGCTGGCCGCCACCGTGGCACTGGGTGCGACCCCCGCCAGCCACGCCGAACCGACCGCAGGAGCACCAGCCGACGAGGAGTCCGACGGCCTTGCACCGTGCACCGAGGGTCCCTTCACCGACGTGGGGATCGACCATCCGTTCTGCCCCGAGATCACGTGGCTCGCCGACCGCGGCTTGGCCGAAGGGTTCGAGGACGGCACCTTCCGTCCCACCGACGCCGTGTCCCGCCAGGCGATGGCTGCGTTCCTGTTCCGCTACGTGGCCCCAGCAGATGTCCTCGTGCCCGACGAGGCATCGTTCGCCGACGTACCACTCGATCACGAGTTCTCCACGGCCATCGAGTGGATGGTCAGCGTCGGGCTCACCACCGGCTACGACGACGGCACGTTCCGTCCCACCGACGCCGTGTCCCGCCAGGCCACCGCAGCATTCCTGTTCCGCCTGCAGGCGCCCGAGGACTTCATCGCCGAGCCCTTCGCCAGCTTCGGCGACGTGGCCCCCGGCCACCCCTTCTTCACCGAGATCGAGTGGCTCGCCGGCACCGGGATCACCACCGGCTATGAGGACGGCACGTTCCGCCCGACCAACGCCGTGTCCCGCCAGGCCACTGCGGCGTTCGTGCAACGCTACGACGCCGAGTTCAGCGAACTGGTGCCCCCGGTTCCCGACGGCTTCGTTGACCCGGAGTGGTTCGCCGGCCGCCAGATGGAGTACCTCGAGTTCGCCACCGAGGCCCGCAGCCGCAACTCGGCGCTGAACCTGCTGAACCACCTCGAGCGAGCCGACCGCGATCCCGACTTCACCCCGACCGAGATCGACGTGGTGGTGGACGACTTCCCCGGCTCGTGGAACAAGTTCGACAACTACCTCGACACCGCTGATTTCGATCTGCTGTACCTGATCAACCTCTGGCTGGCCTACGGCGACGACCTCACCGAGGACCTGCGCGACGGGATCGAGGAGGTCCTCGTCGACTTCAAGTACTGGTACACCGACCCGTCGCCCGACGGCGTGGTGGACGAGCGCTGGTACTGGTCGGAGAACCACCGGATCATCTTCCACACCCTCGAGTACCTCGCCGGCCAGGAGTTCCCCGACACGGTGTTCACCATCACCGGCATGACCGGCGCCGAACACCGTGACCGGGCAGCCGTGTGGATCGACGAGTGGCTCGAGGAACGCGTCGAGTTCGGCTTCAGCGAATGGCACTCGAACGTCTACTACCAAAAAGATGTCACGCCGCTGTTGAGCCTGGTCGAGTGGGCCGACGACCCAGTGCTGGCCGAGCGAGCGGCCATGATGCTCGACGTCGTGCTGCTGGACCTGGCGCTGCACACCTTGGACGGGAACAACGGTGCCACCGCCGGGCGGTCCTACATGAAGGACAAGAGCATCGCCCCCGACCAGGACGTCTTCGGCATCGTCAAGTTGCTCTTCGACCAGACCGACGAGCCGTACGTGAGTCGCGGCGAGCCCGGCGCCTCGCTGCTGTCGCGGGCCAAGAAGTATCGCCTACCGCAGGTGATCTACGACATCGCCCGAAGCGACGCCGAGATGGTCGACCGTGAGCGCATGGGTGTGTCGATCGACCTCGATGTCCCGCTCGTGCCGAGTGCCGAGGATCCCTACGGGTGGGAGCGCCCGGCACCGCCGTTCGGCATCGACTACGACGATCCCGCCAACGTGCCGTTCTGGTGGGAGCGCGGCGCGCTGACTGCCTGGCCGGTGGTGCCGATCACCCTCGACACCATCGAGCAGTACGACCTGTGGGACGTACCGTCGTTCCAGCAGTTCGACGCCATCCGCGGCATCATCACCAATCCCGACGGCACCTACAACTACAACCTGGCCATGCAGTTGGCGCACACCCTGCGCGACGTGCTGAACATCGGGCTGTTGGAGGAGATCAACAGCTACACCTACCGCACCGGCGACGTGATGCTCTCCAGCGCTCAGAACTACCGGCCAGGCGCTCACGGCAACCAGTACCACGCCTGGCAGGCCACGCTCGGCTCGCGTGCAGTGGTGTTCACCACTCACCCGGGCAACGAACCCCGCACGGGCAACCGCTGGGTGGACGGCGACCTCTACTGGACCGGGACAGGCTCCATGCCCTACACCGCCCAGGAAGGGCCGGCAGCCATCCACATCTACGCCCCCGCCTACGAGATCCCCACCGAGGGTCCCTTTGCGGACCTGCTCGCCTCGTTCCGCTTCCTCGACTACACCCACGCCTGGTTCCCCACCGAGGAGTTCGACGAGGTCGTCGAGGAAGGCAACTGGGTGTTCGGGCGCAAGGGCGACGGCTATGTGGCGCTGTGGTCCTGGCGAGACACCGAGTGGCGCACCCACGGTCCCGACGTCGTGAACCAGAACGGGCTGACCGAGGACTACGACCTGGTGGCACCCGGTGGTCCGGACAACGTGTGGATCACCGAGGTGGGCGACGCCACCCGCTGGGCCGGCGGTTTCGAGGCGTTCCGGGCGGCCATGGTCGCAGCCACCCCCGAGGTGACGAAGCTGGCATCCACCGATCCGCTCAGCGACCCCTTCGGCGGCTTCGAGGTGGAATGGACCTCCCCCAGCCAGGGCACGCTCGAGTTCGGCACGGCGCAGCCGTTCGTCGTGGACGGCACCGAGGTGGCACTCGACGGGTACCCGCGGATGGAGAACCCCTGGGTGAGCCTGCCCTTCGGTGGTCGTGACCTCGGCGTCGCCATCGGTGAGCGGCGTCTCGACCTCGACTTCGAGACCTGGAGCCGCGCCGCCAGCTGACCCGCCCAGTCACCAGCCGACTGCGCGCAACCAGCCACCACAACGGTGGCCCACTGCGCGCAGTCCCCCACGGAAGTGGCGTCACCAGCCGACTGCGCGCAACCACCCACCACAACGGTGGCCCACTGCGCGCAGTCCCCCACGGAAGTGGCGTCACCACGGACACCGGCCGACCCCGTTGACGTCGCTGCCGGGCGGGCTGCCCCTACGATGCGCGCCGATGGCGACCGACGATCGATCCGACATCAGCGCCGATCCGCCGGTCACGACGACGACCGACGCCGACCCGGCCATCAGCGCTGCCACCAGCGCTGCCACCAACCGCACCGCGACTGCCGGAACCGCCGCCATCGTCGTGGCGGCCGGGGCCGTTGCCGCAGCGGCCGACGCCGCGCCGACCGGCCGACCCACGCTCGATCTGGCCTATCGGGTGGCGCTCGCTCTCACCGTTGCCCTCTCCGGCTCCCGTGCCGGCCCGTGGTCGTTGTTCGTCGGGGCCGGGCTGGTGGCCATGACGGCGGTCAACGGTGCGGCCCAAGGCGTCACTCCGTTGACGGCGGTCGTCGTCGCCATCGGGGCGGTCGCGCTCGCCGCCGTCCGAAGCCGTCTCTCACCCGACACGGCCGTCGCTGCACCCGTCGGTGCGGCCAGTGCCGCCGCGGCGCTGTCGGCCGCCTGGTGGCTGGGATCGGTCGGCCCGCACGGCAGCGGCGCACTGGTGGTGGCCATCGCCATGGCGCTGGTCCTGTTCAGCGGCTGGCGGCGGTCGCCACACCTCATCCGTCGAGCCACCGCGCTGGCGGCGATCGTGGCGGCCCTCGGCATGCTCGCCCTCCTCGGAGGGTTCGCTCTGGCCGGCGCTGAGGCGTGGCACCGCAGCGGGCAGGCGGTCGACGCCACCGACGCCTGGATCGACGCGGCCGGTGACGGGGACCGGGAGACGGCGCTCGGCCATCTCGACGATGCGTCCATGCGGTTCGCCCAAGCCGGCGCCGCCCTCGACCGCTGGTACGCCCGGCCAGCTCGGGCACTGCCGTTGGTGGACGCCTACCACCGCGCCGGCACGGTGGCTTCCCACCAGGGGGAACAACTCACCGACGCCGTTCGAGAGGTGGCCGAGGTCGCCACCTACGACGAACTCCGCGTGGAGCAGGGTCGCATGAACCTTTCGCTGCTCGAGGAACTCCAACCCCGCGTGGAGCGGGCAGCGACCCGCCTCGGGTCGGCGACGGTGGCCCTGTCCGACGTCGAGAGTCCGTGGCTGCTTCCCTTCGTCGCCAAGCGGGTCGCCGACTTCGACCGGGCCGTCCGCGGCGCTCACGAGGAGGCGCAACTGGCGTCGTCGGCACTCGAAGTCGTGCCCTCCATGCTCGGCGGAGACGGCCCCCGTTCCTATCTCCTGCTGCTCACCGACCCCACGAACCCTCGACAGCTCGGCGGTGCGGTCACCCACTGGACGGTGCTCGACGCAACCGACGGACAACTCTCACTCGGCGCCATCGGCCGGGCCGACGGGTCGTTGGTGGATGTCACCGATGCGCCAGATCTGCCGACTGCGGCGGCCGAGGCGGTCACCGTCCACCGGAACGCAACCGGCCAGTCCGTCAACGGCGTGGTGGTCATGGACACCATTGCGCTCGGCGCCTTCGCCAACCTCACCCCCCGACCGGTGGAGGTCCCGGGCCTCGACGAGCTGGGCCCGGACGACATCGTTGAACTCCTCGTGCACGGTGCCGTGGACGGACAGGTTGCTGCCCTACCCGACGGCATCGAACCCACCGAGGTGGTGGCGGCGCAGTTGTTCAGCCGATTGTTGAACCGACGCCTCCCCGGACCGCGGGGCATCGGCCGCGTCCTCGGTCCCATGACCCACGAACGTCGGTTGGCCTTGTGGAGTGCCGAACCCGACGAGCAAGCGTTCCTGGCCGAGTTGGACCTTGCCGGTGAGATCCCCCACCACCCCGGGGAGGTCGTGACGGTGGCGGTGTCCGCCCACGGCGAGCCGGTGGACGTGGAACTGACGGCCTCCGTCTCGGTGTCGACCCAGGCGTCCGACGACCGCCCCGCCGAGGGCGGTGGTGACAGGGGGCGACTGGAGATCGAGGTCACCGTGGGGTTGGTGACGGGCGACTCCACCGCCGCTGCCGAACCGCCTGCCCCCACCGACGGGAACGGAACGGACGCGGGAGTGGAGCTTTCGGTCATCGTCGGAGCTCGGATCGCCGGGACGGCGGGATCAGTCGAATCAGTGGAGGTCGACCGCGTCGCCGTCAGCCCCGACGTCGGATCCCCGATCGGGAACGGGACACTGACCGAGGTGCGGGTGCCGGTCACCGTGTCCGCCACGGGGTCCACCACCGTCGTGGTGGTGGTCAGCGAGTCGGCCGCGATCGACGCCGGCACCACAGACGACGACGGCGCGCTGCCCGAGGAGATCCTCGCCGTCGCACTCCAACCGCTGGTGCAACCGTGGACCGTCGACATCACGTCCTCCGCCACCAGCGATCTCGAGGTGACGGGGCGTGCCATTGCTCAGGGCCCCGACCTGTCGACGCTGATGACGACGCCGACCGCCACGGGGCTGACCAGTTCGCCGACACAGGCGTTCGGTGTGGTCCGCGCCATGCCGGCCGAGGCTGCCGAACACGTCAGCGGCGACGGGCCGACGAACGACCCAGTTGACCAGTAGGTGAACGTCCGCTTCGCGGCGACGAGCCCGCTGGTTCGGCGATAGGTTGACGCCGCTCACTGACAGCACGAAGACCGTGAACTGCCCGGTGTGAGCCGACCAATCAACGAGGGAGACCACATGTCCGAGAAGCAACCCCAGTCGATCGTCGTCTTCGACTTCGACAGCGAGGCCGGCGCCGCCGAGATGCTGACCACGCTGAACCGCATGTCCACCGAGGGCACCCTGCTCCTCCAGGACGCCGTCTTCGTCACACGCAACGACAAGGGCAAGATCAAGGTTCGTCAGACCACCGACCCGTCACCCGGCCAAGCCGCCTGGGGCGGCGCCTTCTGGGGTCTGCTGTTCGGCATCATCCTGTTCATCCCGGTGATCGGGCTGGCCATCGGCGCCGGTAGCGCCGCGCTGATGGCGAAGCTCATCGACACGGGCATCAGCGATGACTTCGTGAAGCAGCTGCGCGAGTCGATCCAGCCCGGCAACGTGTATCTGGCCGTGCTCGTCAGCCACGTCGACCGCGAAGCGGCCCTCGAAGAGGTGAAGCGCTACGCCGGTCTCACCTCGATCGTCACCACCAACCTCCCCCCGGAGGCCGTCGAGACCCTCGAAGAGGCACTCGCCGAGAACGTCACCACCGGCGTCGAGGAGGAGCACTCGACCATCGCCGAGTGAGCCGGGTCCGACTCGAGCACCGATGCGTGACACGGCGCGCATCGGTGCTCGAGGTCACCACCGTTCCACGGTGCGCGGCATCGGTGCGGGAGCGCTGATCGAGTTCGCGACGTGAGTGAACAGAAGCTGAACAGTGCTTTACGCTACGGAGATGCACCACGCTCCATCCCGTCGCCGATTCCTCCGGACTGCCGCCCTGTCCGGCGCCACGCTGGCCGTCGCCGGGGTGCTCCGCCCGGTGTCGCTTGCAGCCACCCCGCTACAGCAGGTGGAGCTGACCGACGGGCCCTACGGTCCGCTCGCCGCCACACCCGACCCACACGGGCTGCTGCTGCCGGCGGGCTTCTCGGCGAGGGTCGTGGCCGTCACCGGCGATCAGGTGGCCGACAGCGACTACCAGTGGCACGAATGGCCGGACGGCGGTGCCTGCTTCCCCACCGATGACGAGGGCTGGATCTACGTGTCGAACTCCGAGGTCTTCCCCTTCACGGGCGGCGTCGGCGCCATCCGTTTCGACAGCGAGGGAACGGTCGTGGATGCCTACTCGATCCTCGAGGGCACCAACATGAACTGCGCCGGTGGACCCACCCCGTGGGGTACCTGGCTGTCGTGCGAGGAATTCGATCTGCACGACTTCCCCGACCTCGCCGAAGTGGCCGGCGTCAACGGTGGGCGGGTCTGGGAGTGCGACCCGTTCGGTCCGGGCCAAGGCGAGGTGCGTCCTGCCATGGGGGTGTTCCAACACGAGGCGGCCGCCGTCGATCCCCTCGGCGAGTGCGTCTACATGACCGAGGACCGCCCCGACGGCCTCCTCTACCGCTTCACCCCCACGTCCTACCCCGACCTGAGCGAGGGTCTCCTCGAGGCAGCACTGCTCGACGGCGACGAGCTCACCTGGGTGGAGGTGCCCGACCCCTCGGCACTCGAACAGCGGCCGAGCGACCAACTCGGCGACGCCGCCACGCGCTTCGACGGCGGGGAGGGCATGTGGTACCAGGACGGCACGGTGGCCTTCACCACCAAGGGCGACGACAGGGTGCACGCCTTCGAGACGGCCACCGGGCGCTACGAGGTGCTCTACGATCCCGAGGTCGTCGGGCCGGATGCGCCGCTGCGGGGCGTCGACAACCTCACCTTCGAGGAGTACTCGGGGGACATCTACGTGGCCGAGGACGGCGGCGACATGGAGATCGTCCTCCTGACTGCCGAGCGAGAGATGACCCCGTTCCTCCGCCTCGAGGGACATGGCGGCTCCGAGCTGACCGGCCCGGCCTTCAGCCCGGACGGCAGCCGGCTCTACTTCTCGAGCCAGCGAGGAGCAGACGGGCTCGGCGTCGGGGTGACCTACGAGGTCACCGGACCGTTCCGTGGGGTCGAGGCCCGGCGTGCTGCGGCAACCGCCACCAGCTCCACGACGACGACCACCACCGACACACTCCGCGCGGCCGGCACCTCGGGGAGCAACGGCGGCGGATCCTCGACCGGGCTGCTGGTGGGCGGCGGCGTGGTCGCGGCCGGCGCTGCCGCTGCCGCGGTGCTCGCCGTGCGGAACAGGGGGCGACGCCAGCCCGTCACCGCGGACGGGACCACGGGCGACGACGCAGCGGCCAGCTGACTGCGCTGGGCGGTCTCCCGCCGCCCTACCATGACCAGACTGCCGGCGCGACCACCGCGCCGTCGGCGCGCCTCTAGCTCAACGGCAGAGTACCGGACTTTTAATCCGAGGGGTCTGGGTTCGAATCCCAGGGGGCGCACCAGCTCAGCAGGGTTGCTGCAACAAGCGACTTCCCTATAGGGCCAACTCGTAGGCCAACTCACGGCACTGCTTCCTGTCACACCCGACCAGGAGGATCGTGCTGTGAGAGGTTCCATGCGAGAGAAGAAGCCCGGCGTCTGGCAGCTACGCGTCTACTGCGGGCGGAACACCGCAGGCCGCCAAGTGATGCGTCATCGCACCGTCCGAGGCGGACGACGGACCGCCGAGTCGGCGCTGGCCACGTTCGTCGCCGAAGTCGAAGCCCAACACCGGGCCGTCCCCGAAGGCACCCTCGAGCACCTCCTCGAACGGTGGCTCGACCTGGTCGACCGCGACCGATCACCCACCACCGCCGCCGAGTACCGGCGGCTCGCCGACAAGCGCGTCATCCCAGCGCTCGGCGCCAAGCGCCTCCACCGCCTGGGCCCAGCCGACCTCGACGCCTTCTACACCGCCCTCACGGATGAGGGACTGTCGCCCAGCTCGGTGCGCCGCGTCCACGCACTCATCTCGAGGGCTTGCGCCCAGGCCGTCAAGTGGGGCTGGATGGCCACCAACCCCGCAGCGAGGGCATCGCCGCCGGTCGTGCGGCCACCCGAACGCGACGCACCAGACCTCGACGCGGCGCTCACTGTGTTCGCCGCCGCCGACAAGCTGCATCCCGAGCTCGCAGGCCTGTGGCGACTCGCCGCAGCGTCCGGCCTCCGCCGAGGCGAACTTGCTGGGCTCCGCTGGTCCGACATCAACGGCCAGGAACTGCGGGTGCGACGGTCCATCGCCGTCGTCAAGGGCGAGATCATCGAGAAGGAACCGAAGACCAGGCAAGGCCGCCGGCTCCTACTGCCCGACGCTGCCGCCCAGCTCGTCGCCGCCCGCAAAACGTGGCAGAAGGAGGTCGCCGCCGAGCTCGACGTCGTGCTCCCAGACGACCCGTGGCTCTGGTCCCTCCGCGTCGAAGCCAACCGGCCACCCAACCCCAGCAGCCTCACCGAAGCATGGAACCGAGCCCGGGACGCCACCAAGGTCGAAGGCTTCCGCCTTCACGACCTCCGCCACCTCCAAGCCACCATCCTCATCGACGCCGGCATCCCCCTCCCCGTCGTCTCCCAACGACTCGGACACGCCAACCTCACCACCACCGCCAACATCTACACCCACGCCGTCGCCGCCCGCGACTCCGAAGCCGCCGACATCGCCGGCGGCGCGTTCTTCGACGAGGACAAAGGCGAGGACGGCAACGGGGACCAGGACGACGACGACCGGTAGGCACACACCTCCCACCCCCAGCCCAGGTCAGCGGCCGCGAGTGCACATCTCGGTTCACATGCCCGGCGGTGTCGAAGCAGTGACCACAGAGCGACTACAGGTCGAGCTTGAGGTCACGGAGCGGAACCATCAGCTCAGGTCTTGGCACCCGCAGCGAATGGCCAGGACGACGCTCGACGTTGCCCTGCACGAGCAACGACTCACGATCAGCGAACCATTGCAGTGCCTCCTCAAGCCTCGCTGGAGGAATGTCGACCTCTACCTCGCACTCGCGCCCAGAGCGTACGGTCTGAAGCCGAAACGACGCCTGAGGCTCCCGCCTCATCTGGACGATGTAGCCAGTAAGGCGCTCCGCTTTCGAGCGTCGATGGGTGCGCAGTTTCTTCGCAGTTAGGTCCAGCAACTCCTCGGCTTCGGACGGGAACTGCATCTCGCTCGGGAGTCTGTTGCCACCTTCGAGCCCGGCAGCCCACTCGAACTGCACACCAAGTGAGACTTCGTGTTTCAGGAGATTCCGGATGGCGACGACTGTCTCGCGGGCCACGCCGGCCACCACCATGGCCGAAACGTCGCCGGCGGCGGGCTCCCGGGCAGGTCCAATCACTCGCTGCTGTATGGAATCGAGAGCTTGCGCCATCGTCCTCGTCGCACGACGCTCCTCGGGCTCGACGTAGGCAGCGGTGCCGTCCAGCGATTCTTGCCTGTCGTCCGGGTCCTCGTCGGCCGGCTCGACTGGCATCAGGATCGGGATCACGTAGGAGCCGGGCCTTGTGTGGCCCATGCGCGCCTTCCTAGTGATCCGATCGCCCACGGCGGAGTACTGGTAGCCAAGTTGGGCCCTAGGTGTGCGTGAGGTTGTGGCGCTCGTTCGCAAGATCGATCGTGCAGAAGTCACCAGAGTGATCCCCTGCTCCAAAGCGATGGAGCCAGAGGCACCGCCGACAGCCCTCATCTCGGTCATGTCGACGAGCCAGTTCTCGAGCCTCTGCTGTAGCGTCGCTGGATCCACCCCATCGGCTACAGCGGCTCGTTCGATCAAGCCGCTCCATTCGAAGCTATTTCGGTCCACGCCGTAGGGAATCCGGAGGATGGCGTCGCCCTTCTTCCACACGGCCCCCCGGGATCCCATCCGATCGCGTTTCCACCCTACGTCCTTGATGAACCTGAGGAGCCTCTCGTGATCGGTGTGCTCCACTAGTTCTCCTCGATGTCTGTGAGCCACTCCGCGAACGTTTCGATGGTGAAGGTACTGGAGCGCCTTACCTCAACCCGATCGGGAACTGCTGTTGGGTCGATGCGCGTCCAGTATGCGGTCGCTGTGTGACGCGTTGATTCCCGATGGTGGCGAACCCAGCCTTCACAGTCGTCGTCCCACAGCTTCACCACGACGAAGTAGACGGGGTAGTGCGATGCCGACCACGCCTGCCGCCAGTGGGGCGTGACCGTCCATCCGAGCGTGCACTTCCTCACAGTGAACGCACTCGACGTGCATTTCACCTGCACGCGCACCTCGACACCCGGAAAGCCGACGTTGCAGTCGTACGCGGCCTGGTCCTCATCTGCTGACACCTCGGTCAGCCGGTAGCCCGCTTGGGCGCATAGTGCCCGCACATACGCGACACCGAAACGCGCCTTCCGCTGGTTGGGTAGCAAGTCCCCGAACACGACGGGGGCAGGTGGTGTCCCGCCTTGGTCGCTCATGGGCGCTTCAGGCTAGCCGATCGGGTTCCCGGTCACCGATGGTTCGGCGCCTGATCGATGGTCCGACAGGGCCAGCGCCCCGACGCAGCCAGTCGCCAGGCCGGCCTCCACCGCCGCCGTCGGTAGCCGGTGGAACCCGGAGTCGAACGACTCTCCCACCGGACCCCCCTCTGAGAGCAGCGCAGGGACCCCACGGATTGCCAGGGCACTCGATACTATGGAATGCATGGAAACACTGCCAGCAGTCGACAAGGGCTTCTTCTCGGGCCGCATCGTCGGTGAGTACCTCGATTGGCCCGCCGATTCCCCTCGGGTCCGGTATTGGCTCTACGAGGACGATTCCACGACAGGCCTCGATCTTGGAGTACTCGACGCGGACGAGGTCTTCGATCCAGCGCCAGTTCTGGAGGCGTGGGCGGAAGCCAGCGACATGACTGCGTGGTGGCTCGGCCGTGACACCAGGTGGGAGTTCCTCATCCGGCCAACGTGGATCGAAGGCTGGCCTCCTGCCCGCACGGGGTAGCCGGTGGGCGCCGAAGTCGAACGGCTCCCCCGTCTGCCCAGCATCTGACCCTGCTACGGCCAGGCGACCCCCACCTCCTCGTCGTGAACGACCCCACCGGGAGCGAGGTCGCCCCGCTCGAGGTGATCGGCTACCTCGGTGAGGGCCTCGACGTACCCAGCGGTCCACTCGGGCGGGCGGCGCGGGTACTGCTCGTTCTCTACCGCCCAGGAACGCAGCCACGCGGCGATGACGGCATGGTTGGATCGGATCTCATCGGGTGCCATGGCCATGGCCACCATCGTGGCCACCGCCCGATCACCGTGGTGGCGCTGGCCACCGTGAGTGATCCCACTCTGGGCACGCCAGCTCGACCGGCCGCGTCACCGCACAGCGGGTTGTGCTAGCACTCCTGTGGTGCCGCCATCGCTGTCCAACTGGGTGTACGAGAAGACCCTCTACATCAGGTTCCGTCGACGCGTTCGTTCGGTTCTACACACAGGACCAACCGCTGAAGTGGGCCCGCACGCCACAGCCGAGCTCTGCCTGCGTCGTGCACTGACGCTCCAGCGTGAGGCACGACGCACCTCGCTACTGCGCCAGAGAGAGGCCCTCGCTTCGGTCTGTCGCTCCACCATCGAGGCAACACTGATCGGCCTCTACTCGCTGGAAGCCGACCCCGACGACGTGTCGCTTCGCGTCGCTCGCGGTGCAGTCAAATCGGCATCCCGCCTATCGAAGCCGTGGCTCGGCGAGGTAGACGATCCGATCCTTGGTCTCTGGGAGTCGCTGGGCCTGCCTGACTCACGGGGAATGCCCAACCTGTCCCAGATCGCTGACCGGGTCGACGCCGTCGGGGATCCACCGGTCGGACGTCTTCTCTACTGGGAGTTCTACGTTCCGCTGTGCGAGACGGCTGTACACACCACCGGGGCCTCTCTCGCCCGCTACCGATCAGTCGGGAGCAACGCCCTGCGCCGACGTCCGCTCGGCGCGATCCCGAGACAGGGTCTCGTTCGAGCCGCCGACGGCTGCACGGCACTCCTGGCCGGACATCTCGCCGAGGCGCGTGGCATCCCATCGGCCTGGTTCCTCGCCTACGGCCATCGGCAGCTCAAGCGGGCGAACCGGCCGTACCCGATCCTCCTACTCACCTTCACCCTGTCCAGCATCCCGTGGTTGCTCAGCAACCTCAGGCAGCTGCCAGCCTGGGCCCGGGCTGTCGTCCGGGTGCTTGCAAATCGGCGGATGCGGCCTCCGCAGGACGACGAGCGTGCAGTCTCCACCATCGACGACCTCGCGGCGATAGGCCTCAGCCGACCTTCAGCCGAGTTTCTCTACTCAGTGTGGACAGAAGCCCAGGCCTCGCTCCGGGACCGCAGCACACTGCCATGACAACGGCACTGGCCCCCTCGGTGAAGGTTGGGTGGTGGCGGGGCGGGATACCGCCGACCACCCAACCAGCCGCACGCTTGCCGGCTAAGGTGCTGCCCACAAGCGAGCCCAAGCAGCCACCCTCGGCTCTAGGCCAATCGATGGGAGATGACCATGACCGATGACGAGTTCGCAGTGGAGCTGCACCCGGGAGACGAAGCCGAGGCCACAGCACTGCTGGAATGGGCCCAAGCCGAAGGGGTTCCGCTCGAACCGCACCGCGACGTCGCTGCGCTGCTTCCCCTCGTCCCTGTGATCGGCGGCATCCTCACCGCCGCTGCGGTCGCCACCCTGATGGATTGGCTTCTGGCGAAGGATGAGTGCCGTCAAGCCGTCGACTTCCGTGGAGACGAAATCAAGTTCGTCACGAACTGCGACATCAAGGACGGCAAGGTCTTCGTCATCGCGAACGAGGGGCAACAGGTGACCATCCACGACGTTCCGCCCCTCCTCGACATCACCGCCGTCGCCAAACAGGCTGTCACCGAGGGCGCCGCCGCAGCGAAGGCAGCGATCGAAGCCGCAGGTGGCAAGGCTGACGTCGAGGCCCGCCCTGACGCCAAGTAGGTAGGCCAGGCCGCAACTCCTGAGGTTGGGTGGTGGCGGGGCGGGATGCCGCCACCACCCAACCAGCCGAAAAGCGTAGCCAACGGCTACGTGCCCAACGTCAGCTCGACGAACCAGTCGTCGGCCTCGAGTTCGGTGCGGCTCATCACCATGGAGCCGCGGCTTCCGATCTCGATGTCGTAGAAGTCGACGTCCTGGACCTCGACAGCGAAGACGAGCGTGCACACCACGTTGGGAGCGATGTCATCGCCGTCTTGCAGGTCCGGGTGATCAAGCTCACCGACCGAGACGGTACGACCGGACCCAACGATGCTCCCATCGCCGTCCCGGACCGACACCCGCACGCCCGGAGCGAAGTCCGAGTAGCCGCGCTCACCTCTGCACGTGTCGCCCGTACGCACGATCCCACCAGGAGAGAACAGCGTGTAGGTGCCTCGGATCTCCAACGGGTCGCCCGGCTGCACCGCCTGGTACACGCCGAAGCCGACCCCAGCGATCGCTAGGACCACCACAAATCCGATCAGGACGTACCCGGCCTGCCGGCCCTTCGACGGCTGCGCCGGACTCGGCGCCCCATCAGGGATCTCGTCACTCATCAACTCGCCCTTTCATCCGCCCGAGTAGCCATCGACCATAGCCCCTCCAACAAGGGTGCGGCGGGGCCTGACCTCCGTCGGGACCTTCGATCACGCGTCAGCCCGTGGACGCGAAGCGGCCTCACCAGCGCGCCTGACTGGCCACCGCAGGTGTAGTTGGGTGGCGGCGGATGGCGGAGATCCGCCACCAACCCAACCAGACGCACACCTACCCAGCGCTCGAGATCCCATGCAGTCGGCGAACTGGCCCACGGACGCGGGTGTGGCCCCCACCCGAAGGCAGGGGCCACGCGAGGGATCGGTTGGGCCGCGCGGTAGATCGCGCAGGTCAGGCGTTGACCAGGTCGCCGGTGAGTCGCCAGACGTTGGTGCCGGTGGACACAGCGCGAGCACGGCCGTTGGGCGGGATCTGGGCGACCTTGCCGGCCACCACATGCACTGCGGCGGCTGAACCACCGGCCACGATCGTGCACGGCGTGGAACTGGTGTTGATGATGTCGAGGTCGAGGATCGGCACTGGCAGGCCGGTGCGCCCGGCGAGAGTGAGTGTGCAGTTGTTGGCCTGCACGTCGATCAATCGGCCCTGGTGTCCGGTGTCGAGGTTCGTGTCAACGGTGAACGAGGTGGAGGTGACTGCGAGACGGTGACGGGCCATGGCCAGCGCGGTCCCGGTCGCTGAGCCCCACCGGATGCGGTTCGGTCCAGTTGCCCACAGCCGGATGCCCGGATGGTCCGACCCGTCGCCGAGGAGCACCGACCCGCCGGCGCATTCAACGCCTGATACAGCGTCGACCGAGGAACGCCCATCATCTCGGCCGCCTCGTCCACTGACAGGGTGCCGGGCATGCCATCTGGCAGCGTGATCACGACGCCTGCCCCTCAGGCTGGACAGCCACCAGCACCACAACCGGAACCGCCAGCGCCTCGGCGAGCTTCGTTGCGGTAGCTGGACGAACCTTCACATGGCCGGCCGCCTCGATCTCACTGATCCGGCCTTGCGACATGCCGGTGAGCTTCGAGAGGGCCGACTGCGAGAGTCCCGAGCGCTCCCGGAGCGCTGCCAGGGCGGAGCCGTTGATGAGCATGCGAAGCACTGTACCGATGACTACCGATAGTGTCAACGCTACTTTGCGATACCCACCGATAGGGGGTCTGACCTGCGGAACTACATCGCTGTCAGGAAAATCACAGGTCTGTCGTATCGCTCATCATCGGTAGCTATCGCCAAGTATCTGTGAGAATCTCAAGGAGTGCTCTCCCCCAAGGAACTCGGCCAGATCGTCAAGACCCGACGCACCGAACTGGGCTTCACCCAGCGCAAGGTCGTAGACCGCGTTGCAGACCAACTCGGCACCGAGGCCATCAGCGAACCCACCTACCGGGCCGTCGAAACAGGCCGCACTAATGCCTCGGCACTCACCCTCTCCGCCGTCAGCCGCGCCCTGGACTGGCCACCGGATGCCCTCGAGCGCATTCGGGACGGAGCTCCACCCCCGAATGCTGCAGATGCTGCCAGCGCTGGCGACGAGATCCAGATCGCCGCCCTCGCCGGCAACCTCACCCCAGAGAACCGGGCCAAACTCGAAGGGTACGCTCGAGCCCTCCTCGACGATCAGGAGCGACCATGACAGATGGCGAGGACTGGGATGACTTGGCGGAGACCATGGGGCAGCTGACGCCTGAGAACAGCGCCAAGGTCGTGAAGTACAGTCGTCACATCCTCCGCAGTCAGAGCCGCCACGGAATGCTGCAAAGACTTGCGGAGTGGTTCCAGGACACGGTGCACCTGAAATGGAGAGTGAGTGGGGGCTACTGGCTGGTCGCAGCGTTCTTCACGACTCTCGGTGCTTTCCTATCGTTTAGCTGGGACCAAAGCGAGGAGGGTTGGCAGTTTTCGCTTGCGCTCTTTGCCGCATGCCTATTGCTCATCCAGTTCATGATCTGGATTGACGGCAAGTCACAGGCCTGAAACTCGTCACAGTCCCCGGGCATCGTTCCGGCCATGGCTTGGAACCCGTGGCGAGCACTCCGCAACCGAGACCACATCCACCTCCACCGGCACCCCTCAGCCCACCTCGCCGGCGGCGCCTACCACGCCACCAACGGCCCCAACACCATCATCGTCCTCTCACCCGACCTCGACCGACGCCACCGCAACGCCGCCCTCGCCCACGAACTCATCCACGACGAACGAGGCGTCCACGACCCAGCCGATGCGCCACCTGCGTGGAGTGCCGTCGTCGCACGAGAGGAGCGCCACGTCGACCGGGAGGTTGCCCGCCGGCTCGTTCCTCCGAGCGAGTTGCAGGCCGCTGTGGCACGATGGACCTCCATGGGAGAGGCGGTGACGGCCCAGCTCGTGGCCGACGAGTTCGACGTACCTGAGGCGGTTGCCTCGGTTGCCCTCGCCGAACTCCGCCGCGTTGCCTAGCCAATCTTGCGCGAGCCGTTGGTAGCGCTGAACCGGCCGAGGACTTCGCCTGCGACGGCCCAGCACGACGGGCAACCGAGATCAGGCCCTAGCTTCCGCCATCTGCTCTGTCTCGTGCACGATGGCGAACTGTCAGGTATGCGAGGGCTGCCGCCCCGACGGTGATCAATGCAGCGATGATGTTCGTCACATCGCTGATCGACGATCCAACGTCGGTACGTAGGAGCAGGAGCAACGCAAGGATGAACGCAAAGGTCACGGATAGCATGCACACGACGCAGATGAACAGATCGACCCGCCTCGCGTGCACGTCAAACGGGAGTTCCAGCGGTTCGGTCAGGCCAAGAGCCTCCTCGGACGACACCTGGTCGCCGTCGGTGGGTTCGACCTTGGATTCGTTCTCTCCTACGGTCTCGGTCGGCGCAAGAAACTCGGTCATGGTCTCCTCTTTCTGGACGGAGAGGACCATCGAGCCGACTAACGGAATACGACCTCGCGGTAGAGATTGGAGTCGGGTGTGAAGAGCAGAAGCTTGTCTCCATCTGCCCGCGCTTCCCGGAGATACTTCTCGGTCGAGATGGATCGGCGCACCATTTCGGTCACGGTGACTCCGTCCTCCTTGGCCATGGCTTCAAGCGCCGCTGCAACCTCATCGCCGAGGTTCAGGTTTAGGCGCTTGGGCACACTCCACTCCTTGCGATCGCGTTCTCGGCTACTCGACTGCGCTGGTCCTCCTTGGTGTTGGTGGGCGGTGAATGGGAGCCTCCGTCAGTAGTTGCCGCCCCGGTCGGGGCAACGCCCCGCGTCGGGTCGGCAAGATCGACACGGCGGAAAGCAGCCATGTCGGGTCCGTCGTGTCCGGCGGGTACCGGCGTCGGCTCAGGCCCGGCCTGCTCGCCTGCGCTGACCAGCGCAGAAGCAGTCGTGTCCTGTACGAGGTTCATGAGCATTCGCTCCTTTGGTGTTGGGTAGGGTCGATGTGTACGATAGCTGTGCGATCGCTGGCCCACAACGGGTCCTGGAGAATTTCTTCTCGCCCACAGCCCGATCTCAGGCTTCAGGACAACCGAGACGGCGCCATTCCGACCGTGTGTCACGCCGACAGCAGTCGGAGTAGGTAGGTTCAGGAGCTGTGGGAGCAGCGCAGGTCGACACCGCCGAGTTGAGGAAGGCCCGGGGGGCGTTCTTCACGCCGCCCGAGCTGTGTTCGTACGTCGCCCGCTGGGCCATCCGAACAGGAGTCGACCGGATCCTTGAGCCGTCGTGCGGTGACGCTGCGTTCCTGACCGCCGCCGGCGCTCAGGTTCGGGCGCTCGGTGCGCCGGCAACCACTTCGACAGCGCTGGTCAGCATCGACCAGGTGCACGGCGTGGAGCTCCACGAGGCGTCAGCGAAGGAAGCCGCCCTCACACTCGCCAAGGCCGGAGTGCAGGCCACGATCCTGACTGGCGACTTCTTCGACCTCGACCCCACACCGTCGTTCGACGCTGTAGTCGGCAATCCCCCCTACATCCGCTACCAAGACTTCACCGGCGAAGCCCGAGCCAAAGCCCAGAGGAGAGCCCTCGAAGCCGGACGCCCCATGAGTGGGCTGGCCAGCTCCTGGGCGCCGTTCCTCCTCCACGCCAGCCGCTTCCTAGCTCCCGGCGGGCGCCTCGGTCTCGTGTTGCCGGCCGAACTGCTCTCGGTGAACTACGCCGCGCCCATCAGGGCCCACCTGATGGAGAACTTCGATCACGTCGAGATCGTCCTGTTCGACGATCGAGTGTTCCCAGGCGTCACCGAAGAGATCGTGCTCCTCCTCGCCGAAGGCCCTGGAGGCCACACCGACCGGTTCACGATCCGCCAGTTCAACGACCTCGCTCAGCTCGATGAGCCACCACCGCCACAACACTCGTGGGCGCCACCCAACGCTGCAGGAAAGTGGGTGCCGGCGCTGCTCGACGAGTCCGCCGGCCGCACCTACGCCGAACTGCTCGAGAGCAGCTTCTCACCCCTCTCCACCTGGGGCCACGCGTACCTAGGGATGGTCACCGGCAACAACAAGTACTTCACGCTCACCACCGACGAGGTCGCTGCCCGAGGGCTCAACGAACGAGACCTCACCAAAGTATCCCCACCCGGCTCTCGCCACCTGAGAGGAGCGACATTCACCGAACGGGCATGGAGGGAACTCAACGGCAACGACGCCCGAACATGGCTGTTCTACCCCCGCGGCGATGACCTCAGCGACGCAGCCGCCGAGTACATCCGCTACGGCGAAGAACACGACGTCCACACCGCCTACAAGTGTCGAGTGAGGTCACCGTGGTGGCGCGTCCCGATGCTGCCCGTCGCCGACCTCCTCCTCACCTACATGAACCACGACACGCCACGCCTGGTCCGCAACGCTGCCCGGGTAGTGCACCTCAACTCGATCCACGGCGTGCGCCTCCACCGTGGCCACCGCACCATCGGGCGAGAGCTACTCCCGATCGCAGCGCTCAACTCAATGACCATGCTCGGCGCTGAGATGGAAGGCAGAGCGTACGGCGGCGGCATCCTCAAGCTGGAACCGAAGGAAGCCGAGCTGCTCCCTCTCCCCAGCCCGGCACTGCTGTCACAGATCGACGTGTCGCTGCGGGCGGTCGCTCCGCAGCTCGGAGCCGCGATGCGCGGCGGAGAGCTGGACGCAGCGGTCGACCTCGTCGACCGGGTGGTCCTCGTCGAAGGCGCCGGCCTGAAACGGACGGCAGTCCGACAGCTGCGGGCCGCCCGCGTCGCGATGTTCAACCGCCGCTCAGCGAGGCACTGAGATGGCTCACATCGACGACCTGCTCGACGCAGCGCTGCGAGCCCTCCCCCCGAAGCCCGCAGACACCGTCCCCGCCCCGCAGAAGAAGCGGTACTCGGAGCAGGTGTCCAACGCCGTCGCCCCGGCCTTCGCACAGGAGCTACGCGACCGCGGCCTGGACGGATCCAGGCCGGCCCCGCCCGGCGTGATCGGGCAGTCCGGCGCCGAACGCCGGATGGCCGGAGCCATCGGAGCGAAGAAGGTCGACGTCACCTGGGCCACCGAGGAGTCCGGACTCCTGTTAGCGGTCTCGGTGAAGACGATCAACTTTCGGGACAAGCGCAGCGGCAACTTCCAGAAGAACCTCACGAACCGGCGCAGCGATCTCCTCTACGAGGCCGTGACCCTGCACCGCCGATTCCCCTACAGCGTGCTCGCCGGATTCCTATTCCTCGACAAAGGAGCAGCGGCCGACGGGACACCCCAGCGACGATCGACGTTCCTGAATGCGCATCACCGGCTCAAGCTCTTCGACGGCCGGAACGACCCAGCCGGGCGAGATGAACAGTACGAGCGCCTCTACATTGTCCTCCTCGATGCCAACCCCTTCACCCCGAACTGGGAGACCTACCGCGTAGGTGACCCAGACACGCCCATCGAGATGAGCACCGCCTTCGATGAGTTCATCGCCCTGATCGCCGAGCGGAACCCCGACTTCTACGACTGTGTAGACGGCAAACTCAGGAAGGTCACCTGACCGCGGTGCCCAAGCGGGAACCGCGCTTCCGGCGAGGCATCCAAGCGCCGCTGAGTCCATCCGGCGGGCCAACATTTGGGCCAACAACCACACTGACCGGCCCGGAACGTACGAGACTGGCCGGACCGGAACCCTTGCTACTGTAGGGTTTTCCGGACAGGCAGACAGCGTCGGGACCCCCTCCAGTGTTCTTTTAATCCGAGGGGTCTGGGTTCGAATCCCAGGGGGCGCACCAGGTCAGCGGGGTTGCGACAACCTGCGCGCCGCGGAGTGCCTGTGGCACGATGCATCGCCATGGCAGCGGCGGCGACGGCCCCATCCCTGGCGGCCCAATCTCCGCCTGAGCATCCGGCCCCTGCCGACGCCTGCGCACCCGGGTGGGTCCCGTGAGTCCGGCCCGCTGGCGGAACCGCGACGCGTACGACGCCTTCGAGGCGCGCGCCGAGGCGCCGATGCTGGTCGCCTCGATTCTGTTCGCCGGCGTCTTCCTGGCCACCGTGTTCATGGACTTCACGGACGCTGCCCGCCAAGCGGTCTCAGGCCTTCTGTGGCTGATCTGGGCCATCTTCGCTGCCGAGTTCCTGGCACTTCTCTACTTGGCACCATCGAAGAAGCGGATGCTCAGGGCGCGGTGGCTCGATGCGGTCATCGTCGTCGTGCCATTCCTGCGCCCCCTTCGGCTGCTCCGACTAGTGGCAATCGGATCCTCTGCCGGACGGTCCGCGCAGGCGCTGAGTCGGATGACGCGCCGAACCGGTATCCGCTGGTACTTCGGGGTGGTACTGATCACCATCGTCGCCGGCGCCTTTCTCACGTGGGCTGCCGAGCACGACCATCCCGATGCGGAGATCCACAGCCTGGCCGACGCACTGTGGTGGGCGCTGGTGACAACGACAACCGTCGGCTACGGCGACATGGTGCCCGTCGGTGATCTCGGCCGAGCAATCGCGGCGATCCTGATGCTGGTCGGCATCAGTCTCCTGGCCGTCGTGACCGCCACCATCGCCAGCTTCCTCGTCACGACGGACGAGGACGTCAACACCGCCGAACTCTGCGACCGCATCGACCAGCTCGAGGCCACCATCGCCGAACTTCGCGACGAACACAGGCGCGAGCGAGAGGCCGGGTACCAGCGAGATCGGGTGTGATGCCAGCCCCCCAGCAGCCGTTCAGCGGTCGGTGCTGCGCAACAGCCGGCCGGCGAACGTCCCGGTGTGCTCGCCACCGGCGAGGACGTGTCGGCCATTGACGAACGTGTGCTCGTAGCCGACCGCCCCCTGCACGAACCGGGGCGCACCGCCGGGGAAGTCGTGGCGGATCTCCGGTAGGGGCAACGACAACGCCTCGAGGTCCACCACGTTCACATCGGCGAACGCGCCCGGGGTGAGCGTGCCCCGATCCTTGTAGCCGACGAAGTTTGCCGTGTCGCTGGTCAGACGACGCACGCCTTCCTCCAGCGTGAGGGCACCCTCGTCGCGCACCCAGTGGGCCAGGTACCAGGTCGGTTGCGAGGCATCCATGATCTGGGTGGCGTGCGCCCCGGCATCGGCCAGGCCCATGATGGTCACCGGCGACTGCACCAGTTCGCGCACGGCCTCGTGGTCCTCGTTCATCACCGGCCAGTTCACGAGCGCCCGCCCATCGGACTGATCCATGGCGTCGAGGTAGGCCTCCACCGGCGACACCCCCGCAGCCCGGGCGATCGTAGCCACCGAGTCCTCCGGCCCGTACACGTAGGTGGCCGGCTGGTCGGCCGGCATCAGGTACATCCGCTCGAACGGCTCGACCGCCTTGTCCGCCCCCTCGGCCACCAGTCGGGCACGGACCTCGGGGTCTCGCAGCGCCGCCAACCGACCGGCCAGGTCCAGTGCCTTCAACGGCTGGAACGACGGCAGGTCGTCGACCAGGGTGTTCGCCGCCAACGAGAACAGCACGCCCACGCTGCGAGGGGTGATCTGCGGTCGCAGCTGCGCACCGGAGGCGTTGGCCTCCGCCGCCAGCGACATCACCTGACGGTAGTGGTCGTCCAGCGAGGCGATCTGTTGCAGGTTGAACGAGAACGGACGACCCAGCGTGCGGCTGAGGTCACTCATCCAGGCCAGTTCCTCGGCCACCCGCGACACGTTGCCCTTCACTTCGTTGTACCGGGGCGCTGACTCGAGAACCCCTCGTTGGCGACGACCGAGGGGCGCCGCGATGGCGAAGAACTCCTCGGGTGGCGCCCATGTGCCCGGCACGTTGCGACCGTCGGGTACCCGATGGAAGAGGCTGCGCGAGATCGAGTAGCCGATGGCCCCGGCATCGAGGGCCTCGTCGACCAGCCCGGCCATCTCGGCCAGTTGTTCGGGCGATGCCACGAAATCCGGCTCACAGGCAGCATCGCCGGCCACGTAGAGCCGCACGGCCACATCACCCACGTAGCAGCCGGCGTTCAACCCCAGCGGCCGGGCCTCCACTGCATCCAGGTAGCCGCCGAAGCCCTCCCAGTCCCATGGCAGCCCCTCGAGGATGCACGAGGCCGGGATGTCCTCCACCGTCTCCATGGCGTTGGCCAACACGTGCGCCTGACCCGGCCGCACCGGGGCGAACGTCATACCGCAGTTGCCCATGACCACCGAGGTCACCCCGTGCCAGCACGACGACGACATGGTCGGGTCCCAGCCGACCTGGGCGTCGAGGTGCGAGTGCAGGTCGACGAAACCAGGTGCGACCACCAACCCGTCGGCGTCCACCACCAGGCCGGCACCAGCAGCAGAGACCTTGCCCACCTCGACGATGCGATCGTCGTCGATGGCCACGTCCGCCGTCCGCGCCGGCGCGCCGGTGCCGTCGACCACGGTCCCACCGGTGATCACCACGTCGTGTGCCATGCGGCCCCCTTGATCCTGGCTCGTCGAATGGAGCGTAGGCCGCGTGGCCAGCGTCCGTCGCCTCGTCGAGGCAGCCGGCTCAGGCCGCCAGCGCCGGGAGCACTCGCTCGGCCAGGTACGCAACCTGCTCGTCGCCGGGGTCGAACAGCGACACGTACGAGATGCCGGTGCGCTCACGCCATCGGTGGAGGTGCTCGACCACCTCGTCCGCCGTCCCGACGAGGTGGAACGACGAGTCCCGCAGCGCGGCGGCGTCGACGCCGACCTCCGCAGCCGCTGCCGCGATCGCCGGACCGGGGTGGTCACCCACCGCGGTGCAGTAGGCCATGGTGTGCAGCACGAGCTGTTCGGGATCCCGGTCCGCAGCTGCCGCTGCCTGGCGGACCCACGTCGCCTTCGTCTCCATGGAGGCCAGCGTCCCGTCGCCCAGCGACCTCGCCGGGTCCCAGGTGCCCGTGTCCTGGCGAGGGATCATCGACACCACATCGGCGTGGCGGCCTGCCACGCTCAGGACCTTGGGTCCACCCCCACCCACCAGCAGACGTGGACGCACGGCCTCGCTGGCCGCCATCGGTGCGTCGTGCACGCGCACGTGCTCGCCCTCGAACGTGGTCGACTCCTGCGACCACAACTGCCGCAGCAGTTCGCAGGTCTCCTCCAGCAGGCCGAGCCGGTCCGATGCCGGCGAGAAGGAGACCCCGACGGCATCGAAGTCGGCAGCCACATAACCGGCGCCCAGACCCAAGTCGAGACGCCCACCTGAGGCGCGGTCGACAGTGGCAGCGGCTCGGGCCAGCTCGACGGGGTTACGCAACGCCGCGTTCAGCACCAGCGTGCCCACGCGGATGCGTTCGGTGACCGCCGCCACCGTCGCTACGGCCGCCACGGGGTCCCACTGCGGGGCGAATCCCGGATGATCGGTGAAGGTGATCGATGCGAAACCCAGTTCCTCGTAGCGGCGCACCCGGTCGGCCCACCCGTCCGCGGGTAGCTCACAGAAGTGCAGACCGATCTCAATGGCTCCGGACATGGCGTCACCGTACCCAGCGGTCCGCCCGAGTGCAGGGTCTCCTCAGTCCTCGTGGGTGGCGCGCACGATCACGACCGGACAGGGCGCATGCTGGGCCAGTTGCTGGCTCACCGAACCCAGCAGCAGGCCCGAGAAGCCACCACGGCCTCGGGATCCGACCACGATGACGTCGTCAGGGCCGGCTTCGCCGAGCAGCGCCGGCACCGGTGCCTCTTCCACGATCTTGCGCTCGACGGACACATCGGCGAAGTCGTCGCCGAGGACGTCGGCCACCGTCTCCTCGAGATGGGTGGTCACCGTGGACCGCAAGTCGTCGATCTGCACCGGCACGTCGGCGGCGAAGACGAGCGGTGAGAACTCCCATGCCTCGATGGCCACGAGCGGCACGCCGTGCGCCTGCGCTTCGCGCGCCGCCCATCGCACCGCCGCACGCGACGCCAGCGAACCATCGACACCCACGATCACCTTGTCCATGGCCGGGATGCTACCCGAGTGCTCACCCCACGGCCTGCGCCTGAGCAGTTGGACCAGCCCGGGTAGTGTCGATCCCCAATGTTGCGCCACGCCGGCGGCCGCCGCGCCGCTGCGAGTACCGACCAATGATCCACTTCGTCCTGGTTGCCGGGCGACCGTCGAGCGTGCACCCGCGTGTGCCGGTCCTGGCCGAGAGTATCGAGCGCACCCGATTCATGGACGGCGTCGTGCGCAGCGAGCGGTCGCCCACCGGACGATGGGCGCTGTGCACCATCGAGATGCCCGATCCCCTGAGCGACGCCCGCTGCCGCACCCATGGCGACACCTTCGCGCTGTTCAACGGACCGGCTCTGGGCACCTCGGGTAGGCAAGGGCACCTGGCGTCCCAGGCGCTCGATGCCGTTCGGCGCGGCGGAGTTGACGCCGTTGCCGACACGATGGTCGGCACCCACAACGTCGTCGCCCACGACCCCCAGAGCGGCCTCTTCGCGTTCACCGACTTCTCCGGCATGTACCCCCTCTATTGGACCGCCGTCGAGGGGGGCGTCGTGGTGGGTAACCGACCGTCGACCGTTGCGGCGGTGGCCGGGCGATCCGGCTGGGACCTCCTGGCCTTCTCGTGGATCATCGGCCACGGCAATCTCTTCGGCGACCACCTCCCTCACGACGGGGTGCGGCTGCTCCGCCCGGACCTGGCGCTGCGCCTCGATCCGGCCGACGACACCCCGCGCCTCGAACGATCGCCGACCAACATCTGGCCGGGACCTGGCGACCCGGCCGGCGGCGACGACCTGGCCCCTGCCGAGTGGGACCGAGTCGCCGAGCGGATGGTCGACGATGCCGCTGCCATCGGCGACCTCGGTGCACCGGTCACCCTCATGCTCAGCGGCGGGAAGGACTCGCGGCTCTGTCTGGCCCTCCTCCTCGCCGCCGGCGTGGCCGACTCGGTCCGACTCCTCACCACCGGGGGTCCGGACAGTCCCGAGGTCCGAGCTGCCACCGAGGTGGCCCGCGCCGCCGCACTCCCCCACTTCCACCTGCCACCGGGCAAGTTCCGGCCCCAACCCATCTGGCAGCCGCCGCCGCGCCCGGCTGGCGCGCCCGAACCGTGGTGGGAGGTGCAGGAACGCCAGATCCGCTGGGTGCGACCGGGCGCCACCTCCCTGACGCCCCAGCCCCGGACTCCCTGGCAGGAGGACATGGCCGAGGTGTGGCAGCGCCTCCGCTGGTCCGTCTACCGCTACGACGCCATGGCCTGTCTGTGGGACGGGCTCGCCGTCGACCGGCTGGCGCCGGGTACCGGTCTCACCGTCAAGGGGTTCGGAGGGGAGTTCTACCGCACCCATCAGTACGTCGGCGGCGTGCTCGTCGACCGCGCCGCCATGGCCGACCGGTTCGTGCGCTTCCAGCAGCGACCGGATCCGCTCGGCATCTTGACCGACGACGTGGCCGCTGCCCAAGAGCAGTGGCTCCGGCGATGGGTCGACATCGCCAGCTGCGGGGTGCGATTCGACCTGCTGCCCGACCACTTCCGCATTGCCACCCGCAACACCCATTGGAACGGGCCGATGCTGCAGTTCAAGCCGGCCTCGGTGCAGTTGAACCCACTCCTGTCCCTCACCGGCGCCCGCGCGTCGATGCTGCTCGACCCGCGGGAGCGAGCCACCGAACGGTTCCACTACGAGGTCATGCGTCGCGCTGCGCCACAGCTCGTCGATGTCCCCTTCCTCGACGACCAGTGGAGCCACGCCCTCACCACCCGATGCTCGGCCTCAGCCGCCGAGTCGAACGTCGCCACCCACCCGACGCCGGCCAAGGTCTCCGACTTCCTCCGCCAGCACGGCTTGGACAGCACGCGACCGGCCTCGCCCCGCCGACCACCTCCCCTGCCCAGCGGACCATCACCGCTCGAGCAGCCCACGAGGACCATCCATGCGCTGAAGACGTGGCAGTGGCGGTTCCTGGGCACCCAGCAGGAGGAGCTGGTGTCGTTGTTCCGCCGAGCCGCCACCGACACCGCCATGGCTGACATCTGCGACATGGACCGTCTGGTGGCCGTGGCCGAACGGGCAGGGTCGATCAGCGAGGCCACCCACGGGAAGTCTGTGATCAGTGCTGTCGGTATCGCCTTGGCCCTACTCGACGAAGGCGAACCCACCTGCGACGGACCGATCGATGCCGACGGTCCCTGACCAGCCCGTGGCTCCGCCGGGTCGTTGATAAGCCAGCCCGAGAGTCAGCCAGCCCGGGAGTCAGCCAGCCCGAGAGTCAGCGAGCCTGGTCGAGCAGCATGGTCAACTGCGCCTCACCGATCACGCCCGAGTGTCGAGCCACCACGGTGCCGTCCGCGTCGGTGACCACCATGAAGGGGAAACCGCTGAGGCCGAAGGCAGCAGCCACCTCGCTGTCCTCGCTGTCCACCAGCACCGACGGCGTCCAACCCTCGCTCTCGAGCCATGCATCGGGCGGGAAGTTGTCGCGACCGGGATCGTTGGCGGTCGCCACCGCCACCACGCGCACGTCATCGGGAATGGTGCCGTCATCGATCCAGGCCTGCAGTTCGGGCACCTCTGACTGGCACACCGGGCACCAGTGCGCCAGGAAGACCGTGAGCGTCGCCGATCCGCCATCCAACGCCACCGGCGCGCCGTCGAAGTCGGCACCCGCCACGACCGGCGCCGCTTGTCCGACCGCCGGGTCCGGCGCCCCGGCCACGTGCTGGCCGAGCGGAGTCCCCTCCACTTCGGGCGAGCCGTGGGCGAAGGTCGTGGCCCCGTCGCCGTCACCGCCGGAGAGGGTGATGGCCAGCACCAGGGCGAGCACCACGACCGCAGCGCCACCGACGAGGAGAGCAACGGGTGGACCCGACCGCTGCTCGGCGGCCTGCTGCAGGCGAGCCGACGAAGAGGGCTTACGGGACGGACGGTTGCTCATCGGTGCTCCTGGTGATCGGGATGCGGTTCATTGTGGCGGTCCCCAGCGCCCATGTCGGCGCGGCCGCCCGACCCGGCCGGTTCGGCCACCGCCAACATGGCGAGCACGAACCCGAATCCGGCGAGTGCCATGACGGGAAGGGAGACGAACCCGAACTCCCAGACGTGACGCACCCCACAGGGGTTGTCGAGCGTGCACAGCGGCGAGGACGAGTCGGGATTGGCCTGTACCCAGGTGTGGTAGGAGGCAACGGCAGCGCCGACGGCGGCCAGCGGGCCGGCGTACCACCGAACGCCCACATCGCCACGTACGGCGGCCACCCACAGCAGGAGTGCCAGGGGATACATGGCGATGCGTTGGTACCAACACAGTGGGCACGGCACGAAGCCCACCACCTCGGAGTAGTAGAGGCTGCCGGCCGTCGCCACCGAGGCGACCGCCGCGGCCAGCCACAGTGCTCCTGCACCGACCTGATGCCGCGACGCCACCAGCCAGGCCGGTCGCTCCGCCCCACGCCACAGGACCGCGCCGATCACCACGCCGATGACGGCGGCGATGCAGACCAGCGCCAGGATGGCGAAGAACGTGCTGACGGTGGCGGTGTCCATCAGCGCAACACGGCCACCGAGTGCCGGTCGGTCATTCCGTCACCGGGATGGGGACCTCGGGCGCCGGGCGCGGTGGTGTGCTCTCCTCGTCCTTCATGGCCCAACGGAAGAACAGCACGCCGAGCACCGGCCACAGGATGGGGATGTTGCCCACCTTCATGATGAGGCCGGCGATCTGCTGGTCGACCGCCGGGTCGAGTCCTCCGACCGGCGGCGACAGCTCGAAGGTGGCGTACATGGGGAAGTCGGCGAACACCAGGAACGCTCCGGGCAGCATGGGGAACACACCCGAGGCCAGGAACAGGTAGAGCGCCTGCACGGCCAGCGACGGGTGCCGCAGCTCGTGCGCCGGGTTCAGCAGCGGCAGCCACAGGATCATGCCGGCCGCCAGCCACACGACGTCCATGGCAAACGAGCCGAGCTGATTGGCCCGGGCCAGGTCCACCACGAACGGGGAGTGCGTGCTCAGCAACACCACGTTGAAGGTGATGCCCGCCACCACGGGCTTCGACAGGGTGGCGAACGACGGCCACCACCTCTTGGCGCGGGCGCCGTCGAGGAACCACGAGGGGATGCCGATCATCACCAACGGCGCAGCGATGAGCGTGTACACCATGAACTGCAACATGTGCATGCTGGCCAGGTAGCCGGCGCCGAGCGCACCGATGGGCCAGTCGGTGACCAGCCACAGCAGTCCGACACCAGAGGCGAACCACCACGGCATCCTGCGCTCAGCGGCGGTCAGAGGACGACCTGGACGGTGGCGTCGCCAGGTTCGTACGTAGAGCCCGGCCACCACGGCGACGGAGAGCCAGATGCCCGGATACGGCGTCCACGCCCAGCTCCACGGCTCGGAGGAGGCCGTGCACCACCACTGCATCAGTCGGCCTCACCGGTGAACGAGTCCCCCGCGAAGGGGTCGATCGGATCGGCCAGCGCCGGGTTGCTCACCGACGGGTCGATGACTCGCGTGTACGGCAGCACCGGTGCGGTGGTGGTCACGGCACCGGCACGTTCGAACACCAAGGTGAGCTCCACCGTGCCGGCCGGCTCGAGCGGCTCGTGCAGGTCCTCGAGCATGAGGTGCAGCGAGCCGGGCACGAGGAGCAGCTCAGCATCGTCAGGTACCGCCACCTCGTCCACCACCGCCATGGTGCCGTCCGAGTTCATCTGATGCAGGACGACGTCGGCGGCGGCTGGGCTGGCGGCCCCCACGAGGGTGTCCCCACCCGGACCGGCCACGATCGAGAGGTAGCCGGCAGCAACGACCACACCCTCGGACACCCGCACCTGGTCGAGGTGCACCTCACCGGCAGCCACTTCGGGCAGCGGCCCTGTCTCGGTCCCGTCGAGGACGATGTCGAGGCTGCCCTCGTCCCCATCGAGCACCCCGGCCACGAGCACCCCCACGGCGACCACGGCGGCCAGGCCCACCAGGGCCAACACCACCATCGAGGAACGACTTGCCCGTGGGCGGGGCGCCTGATCAGCGTCCCGATCCTCGCCACGAACGTCGTACCCGGAGGGTCCCAGCGTCGGCTGACGCATCAGCGTGACCACCACTCGTCGACGCCTCGGAGGCGGCGCAGGTCGTCGGCCCACTCGTCCTGGCGGACGCCGAAGGCATAGGACAGATGGGCTCGGTCGTCGGGGGTGATGACCAGGACCCGCGAGGAGTGGCCGACGTCGTAGGCGCCCGTTTCATCTGGTTCCTCGAGTTGCGCCGCGCTGGTGCCCGACGCGCTCTGGGCCGCGTCGAGCTCGGCAGGGGTGCCGGTGAGTCCGACGAAGGAGCGGTCGAAGCGGTCGAGGTAGGCCCGCAGGTCGTCGGGACGGTCCCGTTCGGGATCGACACTGACGAACACAACGGTGGCGGCCAGCCCGGGGGCAGCGTCCAGAGCGCTGCGCAGCGTGGCCAGGGTGATGGGACAGATGTCGGGACAGTTGGCGTAGCCGAAGAAGAGGAAGGTGAGCTTGCCCTCGGTCTCGGCACGGAAGTCGAACGGCTCGCCCTCGGTGGTGGTGAGGGTGAAGTCGGGCCGGTCGAGAGGCTCGGGGAGGTAGGTCCCATACCAACCGTCCTCGAGCGCACTACCCACCCCGATGCGGGCGACCGCACCGACGCCGAGCACGGCGAAGAACACCACGAAGAGCGTGATGAGCGCCGAGTTCGAGCGGCGGGGACGACGGTCCGGGTCGGAACCCGACCCGGCACCGCCAGCGCCCTCAGCGGGGGGTGCGACGACAGCCACAGTGCGCCAATCCTACCGGCACCCCTCCGGTGGACCCCCATCGGCCGAGCGCCACACCGAGCCCTCGGCGCCGCACTCGCCCTGGGATGTCAGACCGTCGCGGGCTGCTCGAGGAAGACGTCGACACCGATGCTCTGGTCGTCCACCGCACGCAGCGCCGCCGCCACACGGACACCGACGGCGTGCGCCTGGCGGGGGGTGAGCACGGAGACCGGACGCAGTTGGGCCTGCAGACCACCGTCGCGGCGTCGCACCACGACCTCGCCGCCCGCCTGCTCGACGCCCAGTCGCTCCATGGCCACCCGCAGCTCACGACTGGCTGCCTCGCTGTGACGACGCAGCGGCGCCATCTCGGCCTCCTCGACGGCCGCCGCCAGTCGCTCGGTGTCCGGCTCCACGACCGTGGCCATGCCGGCCCACGGGGCCTGCCCCGCCGTGCCGGCGACCACCAGCGGCACATGGTTGCGCAGCGCACACCGCACACCGTCCTCGGCCACGGTGGGGGGTTCGCTCAATTGACGGACGTTCAGGGCCACGTCCACGCGGCCTCCGTCGATCGGACAACCGCTTCCGCCCGGCATGCCCGCGCACGGGAACGCCGGTGCGTCGGCATCGTGACAGCGCACGATCTCGTGTCCGGCACCCTCGAGTTGCTGGGCGACCCCCCGGTCTGCGTGCAGTTCATCGCTCACCACGAGCACTCGCATGTCGACACCCCTTCTCTGGATCTCTGGTCTGGATCTGTTGACGACGCCGCCATCGTGTGCCCGGGGCCCGCCTGGTCGTCAGTGCTGTGAGGCCCACCGTCGCCGGGTCGAAAGTCCCATGGCGCTGCGACTCCCTGCCCTGTGGGTTCCCTCTCTGAGCGGCCACGCTGGTCATCGACGCCGCCTGTGGCGCGTCCTTTCATCCCGTCGCACCGGACCACCCCACAGGGCACCCTGCGACACCGAACCGAACAACGAGGAGCTTCGATGCCCAGCCCAGCCCGCGAGGATCGCCATACCTTGAGCATCTTCGCCGCACTCGCCGCCGTGGCGGCCTTCACCGTCGCCGTGCTCGGCGTGATCGTGGCGGCAACCTCGTCCGACGGGAGCGGAAGCGCCGCCTCCGGCCCCGTGGCGGTGAGCCTCGACGAGTTCACCATCACCCCGGCCATGATCCACGCCACCGCCGGCGAGGTCACCTTGGCCGTGACCAACAACGGCATGCAGGTCCACGACCTCGAGGTAGTGGAGTTGGGCATCGGGACGCCGGACCTGGCACCGGGTGAGTCGACCATGCTGGACCTCGGCGAGGTCGCCCCCGGTACCTACACCGTCATCTGCACCATTGCGGGCCACGAAGAGCTCGGCATGGTGGGAACGCTCATGGTGGGTGACGATCTGGGTGACGCCGAGTTGGCCGGGCACGGCGGTAGCCACAGCTATGACTGGGAAGCCACCGAGGCGGCCCACGCAGCCAACCTGGACGCCTTCCTGGAGGCAGCCGTGGAGTTCGGCACCGGTATCCCCACCGAGGGCACCGGCAACCAGCCGCTCGAGCACACCGTCGACGGTGAGTTCAAGGTGTTCGAACTCGAGGCGTCCATCATCGAATGGGAGGTCGAGCCCGGCAAGTTCGTGGAAGGTTGGGCCTACAACGAGCAGATCCCCGGACCGTGGATTCACGTCGAACCAGGCGATCTGGTGCGCGTCAACTTCACCAACAACCTGCCGTTCGGTACCGACATCCACTTCCACGGCATCACCACGCCGTTCATGGCGGACGGCGTCGCCCCGCTGACCCAGCCGGTGATCCTTCCCGACGAGGACTTCGTGTACGAGTTCCGGGTGCCGAACCGCCCCGAGGTGGGTATGTACCACGCCCACATGCACGGCAACCACGCCGTTCCCAACGGCTTGTTCGGGGTCTTCACCGTGGGCCAGGTCGACTTGCCCCGCGGTCAGACGATCAGCGGCATCACCATCCCCGAGGACCTCGAGATCACCCAGGAACTGCCCATGGTCCTCAACGACGCCGGCACCATCGGCTTGACCCTGAACGGCAAGTCCTACCCGGCCACCGATCCGATCTTCACCACCGTCGGCGACGCCGTGCTCCTCCACTACTACAACGAGGGGCTCATGGAGCACCCGATGCACCTCCACCACATCCCGCAGATCGTGGTGGCCAAGGACGGGTGGCCGCTCGAGCAGCCGTTCGTGACCGACACGTTGAACGTGGCACCGGGCGAGCGCTGGTCAGTGCTGGTGCTGCCGACCTTCAACGACCTGAACCTCGACATCGACGGCAACCTCAACGTCGACGCACCACTGGGCGGGGCCGGGATCTGGGCCTTCCACTGCCACATCCTCACCCACGCCGAAGGCCCTGACGGCCTGGCCTGGATGACCACGGCCTGGGTGGTCCTGCCCGAGGGCGCCGGCTGATCCCCCTCGATCGGCAGCGCTGGTCAGCGCATCACGACCGACGTCCGGTGCCCGACACCCCCGGTGGCGGGCACCGGCGCGTCTGCCACCCGACCAGAGCCATCGAGTCGGACGGTTTTGCGCTCCAGCAGTCGGGCTCGGCGCGTCGGCTGGCCAGCGAACCGTGGGATGCCATGGGAAACTGGCTGTTGTCCGCCGGGGCTGGATTCCGAGCACGGCTGGCCCATCAGCGCCGATCGGGGGTCCACGGTTGCCGACAGCAACCCCGCGTGCGTCCCAGCGAACTGCGACGGACGGCGTCGTCCACGAACCGAGGCGACACCGGGGGAACCATCGTCGCCTCCGCAGCGTCGAAGCCCCAACCAGCATGGCCCTCACTTCTGCGGCATCAACCTCGTCGGGTAGATCCACCGATGCCCGCCAGCCACCGACGTCCACCTCGTCGTCGACCCCGAAGCGTCACCGCACCGTCGTCGCCGTTCTGACACAACTTGTTGCACTCATGCGCACCACAACTTGTGTCAGAAGCGGAGCGACCCAGATCCCAGGTCAGTGACGACCTCCTCGACGATGCCAGTTCACCTGTGCTGAGAGACGCCCGGCTCGGGAACTGGCGCACCCGACCGCACGCCGTTCGGCGCATCCTGCGAGGGGATAGCGTTGGGCCGATGATCCTCGTCTGCGTGGACTTCTCCGATCTCACCGAGTCCGTCATCGACGTGGCCTCGTCGCTCGCTCGACGCACCGACGACGAACTCCTGCTCGTCCACGTGGCCGCCGAGGAACCCGAGTTGGTGGGCTACGACCGTGATCCCATCGGTGCCTTCACCCCCGACGACCGGGCCAAGGTGCTCGCCGCCGAGCACCGTCAACTCAGCGAGATGGCCGAGCGTCTGCGAGCCAGCGGGTTGCGTGCCGAACCGCTCCTGGTGATGGGCCCCACCGTCGACACCGTCGTGGCCCAGGCCGACCGGACCGACGCACAGTGGATCGTGGTCGGACGCCACGGCAAGGGCGCCCTGGCGTCCCTGCTGCTGGGCAGCACCAGCGAGGGCCTGCTGCGGGCCGCCTCCTGTCCGGTGGTGGTCGTGCCGCCACACGCCGGGGATCACGGGTCCGACGGGTCGCCATGACGGCGGAGAGCCAACCTGCCGGGTCGCCGGCGGTCGGGTCGGCACCGTCGCACGATGAGCCGCCCCGCGGAGCACCTGACGAGCCGGTCGACATCGACCCCGAGATCGGGCTGACCAGCGCGGAAGTCGACGAGCGCGTCGCACAGGGACGCACCAACGACGTCCCCAACCCCACCAGCCGGACCTACTGGCAGATCATCCAGGCCAACGTCTTCACCCGCTTCAACGCCATCCTGGGCACCCTTTTGGTGGCCATCCTGGCCGTGGGGCAGTACCGCGACGCGCTGTTCGGCATCGTGCTGGTACTGAACTCGCTCATCGGCATCGTGCAGGAGACCCGCTCCAAGTGGACGCTCGACCGGCTGACGCTGTTGAACGCTCCGAAGGTGCGCGTCCGGCGCGACGGCGAGACCGTCGAGATCCCCAACGGCGAGGTGGTGGCTGACGAGATCATCGAGCTGAGTCCCGGTGATCAGGTCACCGTGGACGGGGTGGTGTGCGAGGAAGTGGGCCTCGAGATCGATGAGTCGCTGTTGACCGGTGAGTCCGACCCGGTCCACAAGGAGCCCGGCGACGAGGTCCAGTCGGGGAGCTTCGTGGCCGTCGGGTCCGGCGTCATTCGGGCCACCGCCGTGGGAGAGGAGTCCTACGCCTTCCGCCTGGGCGCCGACGCCCGACGCTTCACGCTCGTGCACTCCGAGCTCCGCGACGGCGTGAACGCCATCCTGCGCATCGTCCAATGGATGATGATCCCCACAGCGGTTCTGCTGATCGCCAGCCAGATCCGCTCCGAGGACAACAACTTCGTCTCGATCGTGCAGGGGTCGGTGGCCGGACTCGGCGCCATCATCCCCGAAGGGCTGGTGCTGCTGACCAGCACGGCCCTCATCGTCGGGGTGTTGCGCCTGGGTCGGAAGAAGGTCCTGACCCAGGAACTGGCGGCCATCGAAGGGCTGGCCCGCATCGACGTCATCTGCCTGGACAAGACGGGCACGATCACCGAAGGCGAGCTGAGCCTGGCCACCATCGTCCCGCTGGCCGCCTCGATGGGCCCCAGCGACAACCACGGCGGTGCCGACCTCGCTGCGGTGGTGCTCGGCTCGATGGCCACCGCCGATCCCAGCCCCAACCCCACCCTGGCGGCCATCGCCACCGGCGTGCGCAAGGGAAGCGGTGGCGTCCCCCCGACCTCCACCACCTGGTCGGCCACCGAGGTGGTCCCGTTCTCGTCAGCCCGTAAGTGGAGCGCCGCCACCTTCGACGGGCACGGGTCGTTCGTCCTCGGCGCGCCGGACATCCTCCTCGACGCCGTTCCCGGCGACACCTCAGGGGTGACCGCCGACGTGAACCGACGTGGTGCGGCCGGCCAACGGGTCATCCTGCTGGCTCGCTCCACTGACGGTCTCCGCGACGATACGCTGCCCGACGAACTCGAACCGGTGGCCCTGTGCGTGCTCGAGGAGACCATCCGTCCCGAGGCACGCGAGATCATCGAGTGGTTCGGTGCCCAAGAGGTGACCGTCAAGGTGATCTCGGGTGACTCCCCGGTCACCGTGGGGGCGGTGGCAGCGCGCGCCGGGGTGCCCGGCGCCGAGAACGCCATCGACGCCCGCACGCTGCCCGAGGACCTCGACGAGCTGGCCGAGGTGCTCGAGACCCACTCGGTGTTCGGCCGCGTGACTCCTCAACAGAAGCGGGCGATGGTGCACGCCCTGCAGTCCCGGGGCCATGAGGTGGCCATGACCGGCGACGGGGTGAACGACACGCTGGCCCTCAAGGACGCCGAGATCGGCGTGGCCATGGGTTCGGGCAGCCCCGCAGCTCGGGCGGTGGCCCGCTTCGTGCTGCTCGACAACAACTTCGCCGTGTTCCCCTCGGTGGTTGCCGAGGGGCGCAAGGTGCTGGCCAACGTGGAACGGGTGGCCAACCTCTTCCTCACCAAGAGCTTCTACGCCCTGTGCCTGGCCATCGCCACCGGCATCGCCACCTGGCCGTATCCGTTCGTGCCCCGCCACTTCACCATCATCTCGGCACTGACCATCGGCATCCCCGGCTTCTTCCTGGCCCTGTCACCGAACCAGACCCGCTTCCGACCGGGGTTCTTGGGTCGTGTGCTGCGCTTCGCCATCCCCGCAGGTGTCGTGGCGGCCGCCGCCACGTTCGCCGGCTATGCACTTGCCCGGTTCGAGGGGGCTGACATCACCATGGCCCGCACCTCGGCGGTGATCGTGCTCTTCATCGTGGCCTTCTGGGTGCTGTCGCTGTTGGCCAAGCCCTACAACCACTTCCGGGTCGGCCTGGTGGCGTCCATGGCCGCCATCTTCATCGTGGCCCTCGGACTCCCTCAGAGCCGCGAGTTCTTCGCGCTGCAGATCCCACCGCTCGGACTGCTCGCCGAGCTGATCGTCCTGGGGATGGCCGCCGGTCTCCTGCTCGATGCCGGCTTGCGACTCGTCGCCTGGAAGCGACCCGACCTGGTGGCCCACGGCACCTGAGGCGCTCCTGGGACTCGCCACCCCACGGCCCTCGACGACCGGAGCATCCGGCGGGGACATCTCCTAGGGTCAGACCATGGACCTGCTCGACGAAGCTCCCACCGCTATCGGTGCTGCCGTCCGCCACGGCGAGACACGAGCCACCGAGGTGGTGGCCGCTGCCCTGGACCGCATCAGCGAGCGCGACACGCCCATCGGTGCCTTCGTGGTGGTCGATGCCGAGCAAGCCCTCGCTGCGGCAGACCGGGTCGATCGGGCACTCGCCGCCGGCGACGACCCCGGACCCCTCGCCGGTGTCCCCTTGGCGGTCAAGGACCTCGAGGACGCCGCCGGGTTCGTCACCACCTACGGCAGCGCCCTGCACCGCGACGACCCGCCGGCCACCGACGACTCGACACTGGTCCGACGGCTCACCGCCGCCGGGGCGGTCGTGGTGGGCAAGACCGCCACTCCCGAGTTCGGCCACATGGGCGACACGGTCAGCCCCGTCAGCGGCACCACCTCGAACCCGTGGGCACTGGATCGGTCGCCCGGTGGATCCTCGGGCGGATCCGCAGCCGCCCTGGCCACCGGCATGGTGCCCCTGGCCACCGGCAGCGACGGCGGCGGCTCCATCCGCATCCCCGCCGCCGCCTGCGGCCTGGCCGGCTTCAAGCCGACCCACGGCCGGATCCCGTTGGGGCCTGCCGCACCGAACGCCGGCCCGCTCAGCACCAGCGGCCCCATGACGCGACGCACCAACGACCTGGTGGACGTGCTCGCACTCTGTGTCGGACCCGACCCCGCCGATCCGTTCTCGCTGCCCCCACCGCAGACGCCCTGGAACGACCTGCTCGACGGACTGGCACCGCCGGCCCGAGTGCTGTGGGCACCGGATTGGGGCTACGCAGTGGACGCCGCTGTCCGCCAGGTCACCGGTGCCGCCGTCGAGCGACTGGCCGACGCCGGCACCGAGGTGATCCCCGTCGACGCGGTGGTCGACGAGGACCCGGTGGTGCCGTGGTACCTGCTGTGGACCACGCTCATGTATCGGCGCCTACGGGCCGTCATGGACACCCCGGCGTGGGACCAGGTGACCCCCGGTCTGCGGATCCTCTGCGAACAGGGGGCGCAGGTCTCCGCTGCGGAGGTGCTCGAAGCGCAGGACGCCGTGTGGCGCCTCAACGCACAGCTCGCCGCACTCTTCGACACCGCACCGCTGCTGCTGTGTCCCACCTTGGCTGGTCGACTACCGCGCAGCGGCAAGGACGGCACGATCGACGGCGAGTTCACCCCGATGTGGGTGCGCTTCACCTACCCGTTCAACCTGACGCGTCACCCTGCCGGCTCGGTGTACGCCGGATCGGACCCCGAAGGCATGCCGGTCGGACTCCAGGTGATCGGGCCGCACCTCGCTGATGCCGCAGTCCTGCGCACCATGGCCGTGCTCGATGGCCTCGTCGGTCCACCGCCCTGGGAGCAGACGGCCGTTCGCTGAGCGGCCGCCACGCTGACACCGACGCCGGCTCAGCGTTGGCGTCGCTCCGAGAGGCGAGCGGCGTAGACCGCTGCCTCGGTGCGTCGCTGCATCCCCATCTTCGACAACAGGTTGGAGACGTAGTTCTTCACGGTCTTCTCGGCCAGGTACATGCGCTCGGCGATCTGGCGATTGGTCATCCCCTCGGCCAGGAGCTCGAGGATCCGGCGCTCCTGCTCGGAGAGCTGCGCCAACTTCTCGTCGGTGGGCGCACCGTCACGCAGCCGTTCGAGCACCCGGGCGGTGGCTGTCGGGTCGAGCAGGCTCTTGCCGGCGGCCACCTGCCGAACCGCATCCACCAGGTCGGCGCCGCGCAACTGCTTGAGCACGTAGCCCGAGGCGCCGGCCATGATGGCGTCGAACAGGGCTTCATCGTCGGCGAACGAGGTCAACATCAGACACGGCAGATCCGGACAGCGGCTGCGCAGCTCGCGACAGACAGTCACGCCATCGCCATCGGGCAACCGCACGTCGAGTACCGCCACGTCCGGTTGCACGGCCGGCACCCTGGCCAGGGCCTCGGCTGCGGTGCCGGCTTCACCGGCCACTTCGAAGCCTTCCGCTTCGAGGAGCTCCTTCAACCCGCGCCGCACGATCTCGTGGTCATCGAGCAGGAACACGCGTACAGCCATGGACGATACTGTAGAGCCAGCCTCGTGTCGGCAATGCGTCGAGGACGAGCACACCGACGGGACCACGTAGCATCCGCACCATGGTCGACGACGGACCGCCACCGGCGGACCACCCCTCTTCACTGCAACGGCTGCTCGATGCGGTCATCAGCGTCGGCAGCGAGCTCAGCCTCCCGGTCGTGCTCGAGCGCATCGTCGAGGCGGCCACGCAGCTCGTGGACGCCCGCTACGGGGCGTTGGGCGTGCTCGACGAGGACCGCCGCACGCTCGCCGAGTTCATCACCGTCGGGTTGTCACCGGACGTGGAAGCATCGATCGGTGAGCTGCCCAAGGGACGGGGCATCCTCGGGCTGCTCATCGTGGACCCGGCGCCGATCCGCCTCACGAACCTGGCCGATCACCCCGACAGCTACGGCATGCCACCGGGCCACCCACCGATGACGTCGTTCCTGGGCGTACCCATCCGGATACGCGGTGAGGTCTTCGGCAACCTGTACCTGACCGACAAGCGCACCGCCGCTGAGTTCAGCGAGGCCGACGAGGAGCTGGCGGTCGCCCTGGCCTCGGTGGCGGCGATGGCGGTCGAGAACGCCCGGCTGCACGCCCGATTGGCCGACATGGCCCTGGTCGAGGACCGCGAACGGATCGCCCGTGACCTCCATGACACGGTCATCCAGCGCCTGTTCGCCACCGGCCTGGTCCTGCAGGGCCTCAGCGGCCGAGTACACGATGCGACCGTGGCCGAACGCCTGCAACAGTCGGTGGACGAGCTCGACGACACCGTGCGCCACATCCGCTCCACCATCTTCGAGCTGCAACGACCCGACCCGGGCGACAACTCGGTGCGCCGGGCGATCCTCGACCTCGTTGACGAGGCCACCGAGACGTTGGGTTTCCGCGCCACCACCCGGTTCTCTGGTCCGGTGGACACCCTCGTGGATGCCGCCACCTCGGACCAGCTTCTCGCCGTGGTGCGTGAGGCCCTGTCCAACGTGGCCCGCCACGCCCGTGCATCACGAGCCGAGATCGACCTCACCACCGGGGACGGCCTGCTCACCCTCGTCATCCTCGATGACGGTCGCGGCATTGCCGGCCCACGGGCCACCGATGGCCACGGCCTGGCCAACATGGAACAGCGGGCCGCCGCGCTGGGCGGCACCTTCACCCTCACCTCGGGACTCGACGACGGCTGCCGTCTCCAGTGGCAGATCCCACTCAGCCCGGCGTCCGGCCGCTCCGCTCGTTGAGGTGATCGCTCCCGTTGGTGGCCACCGATCCGCCGGGTTGATCCAAGCGGCGGCCTTCCACCAACTCGAGGGCGATCGAGATGTAGCGCACCGGTCGAGGCCGGCCCCACGGTCGCAGCGGCAGTCGTTCCGCCGCCGCCACTTCTGCCGGATCCTCGATCGCTGAGGCCGTGCCACGCACCAGCACACTCCACCCGGTGTGACGCAACGGATCCCAGCTGTCGGCCTGGAAGGCCACCACCAACTGCCGCGACGCTGCCGTGAGCTTGACCCCATCTGCGGTGCCGATCACCACCCGATCGCCGTCCACCACGAAATTCACCGGGAAGATGACCGGGAGCGCGTCCTCGGAGAGACCGATCCGACCGACGGACGCCGTGTCGAGCAACGCCAGGCACTCGTCCCTCGAGAGCATCTCCAAGCCGTGCCGGTCGACTGCCATCCCGACATGGTGAATGCGGACGACGGGTCGCCGACAGGGCCGAACGTCCCGATCGGTGCGCGCGCCGCCCGTCGGTCCGTCACCTGTCGGTGTGTCACCCGGCGGCGTGGCGTCCCTCGGCGGCCGCGTCGCCGAAGAGCAGTCGGGCCGCCGGCTCGAAGTTGGGACCACGGCGCAAGTGATGACCACCATCGACGCTGAGGTGGACCCCCGTCACCCACGACGATTCGGGGCCGCACAGGAAGCGCACGGCGGCGGCGACGTCATCGGGCTGGCCGAGGCGATCGACGGGCATCTGCGCCCGATAGTCGCCGACGATCCCTTCGTCGGCCAGGATGGCACCGACCAACTCGGTCTCCACCAGACCGGGACGAACCGAGTTCACTCGGACGCCCGCTTGGCCCAGTTCGTCGGCCGTCACCGACACCAACATGTCGAGGCCGGCCTTGGAGACGCAGTACGGCCCCATGTAGCGATGGCTGGAGACCCCGGCGATCGATGAGATCGCCACCATCGCACCCCCACCCGAGGCCACCAACGCGTTCGCTCCGTGCTTGAAGGTGAGGAAGCAGCCCGTCAGGTTGACATCCATGATCCCCTGCCACTCGTCGAGCGACGTCGCACCGATCGGGCCGAGTCCACCGGTCCCGGCTGCGGCTACCACCAGGTGCAGACCACCACCGTGGTCGACGGCCCGCCCGACGGCCTCGACCACATCGCCCTCGGTGCTCACGTCACCGGCCACCACGGCGATCCGCCGGGGCCGATCAGCGGGGTCCAACAGGTCGCCGAGCGTGGCGGCGGCCTCGGCCAGTCGCGCCTCGGTTCGCCCCATCAGGGTGACCGAGGCCCCGTCGACCAACAGTGCGCGAGCACAGGCCAGCCCGATGCCACTCCCACCGCCGGTGATCAGCGCTGACTGCCCGGCGAGGGGTGGGCTGGCACCTCCCTCCGGCGGGGACGTCGACGCCGACGGTGACTCGGCGACCATGGCTTCCGATGTGTGTTCGCTCGACATGACGCGAGCATGGCACGCCGCCGGCGATCCGGCTGCCGAGCACAGCGACCGCGCCGCTGACGGCCTCCGAAGGCCAAGCGACTCGGCCCCTTCGACAATGTGCGAGCATGGGACATGACCGAGGGGGAACGCCCGCCGAGCGACGTGATCCGGCTCACGCTCCCGGGCGATCCGGCGTACGGCTCCATCGCCCGTACTGCGGCGATGACCCTCGGGCTGCGTGCTGGCTTCGACTGGCCGACGCTGGAACGGTTGGCGCTGGCCGTCGACGAGGCAATGGTGCTGCTGCTGACGGGACACCCCTCGGAGACGCAACTGGACCTCACCTTCCACAGCAGGCCCGGGGAGCTGCAGCTCGATGCACGCGCCGCTGGCACCGATGCATGGGACGACCCGGTCGACCCCGATGAGAGCGGCCCGGGCGACGTCGACGACAGCGACGTGGACGTGTCGCCGCCAGCGGTCGAACGCTTCGCCGGCATCGTCACCGGTGTCGTCGACCACTGGTCCGTCGACACCGACGAGCGGACCCTGCGCCTGCGCGTCGGCGGCGAGAGCAGCGACCCACCGCAGTAGCATCCGGCCGTGCTCCGCATCCCGTTGCTCCGACTCGATGACGAACTCCCCGTGCCGTCCTACGCCACCCCCGGCGACGCCGGAGCCGACCTACGAGCGCGCGCTGACACCGTCATCGAACCGCGAGGGGGCCGGGCCCTGGTCCCCACGGGCATGGCCGTTGCACTCCCGATGGGTTGGGCCGGGTTCATCCAACCCCGCAGTGGTCTGGCACTTCGCCACGGCGTCACGTGTCTGAACACGCCAGGGCTCATCGACAGCGGCTACCGGGGCGAACTCCAGGTGCTCCTCGTGAACACCGATCCGGCGGAGCCGTTCACCGTGCAGCGAGGGGACCGGATCGCCCAGTTGGTGGTGCAACGGGTCGAGCACTGCACGTTCGATCCCGTCGACGAACTCCCCGAGACTCCACGAGGTGATGGCGGCTGGGGTCACACCGGCCGCTGAGGAGCTGTCGTCGGGGTCACATGACGGATCCCCACCTCGAGTGAGGCGGGGATCCGGTGGTGGAAGATGATGCTGTGTCGAACCCGACCCCGAGGGGTCAGGGTTCAGCGCTCAGTGATCAGGCTTCGTTGCGACGGCGGACTGCCAGCACGGTGAGCCCACCGAGCACCACCAGCGCCACGCCAGCAGCCAGGAAGGCTGAGCTGTCGCCGCCAGTGATGGGCAGCGGACCAGTCGCTGCCGGACGCAGCGGCTGCGCCGGGGTGACGGCTGCAGTTGTCGTGGTGGGGGCCGCGGTGGTCGTGGTCACCGGCGCACCCTCGACCTGCAAGGTGATGGTGCGCACGAAGTCCCCGGCCTGCACACCGACGGTGACGGTGCCGCTGATGGTCGAGCCGAGCGTGACGCCGGTGGAGAAGCTTCCGGTGCCATCGGTGACCACGGTGCCGACCACGCCGCCGTCGACGATGATCTCGAGCGTGCAGTTGGGCGGGAAGCCCGACCCCTCGAGGGTGATGGTCTCACCCGGCGTCACGGTGGTGCCGCCGACCACGCCGATGACAGCCGTGCCCTCATAGGTCGGCGTGATGACGCAGATCGGCTGGGCCGAGGCCGGTGAGGCAAAGACCCCCACAAGCGCCATCAACATTACACACAAGAGCGCTAGCGCTCCGCCGGTCTTGCGATTGTTGTTCATTTGGCTTCCCTCTCCCGCGTTCCACCACGGTGACGTGTGTCTTGCAGAGCATAGCAACTAGATCGACCCTGTCCATAGGGGGTCCGTGTATTCGGCGTCAAGTCTTTCTGACGTCTTCCCTCACTGGAGGTGCCGGACAGGAGTCCTCCCCAGATCACGGAGCGTAGCATTCCCGTGGGCGAGACGTCACGACGTTCCTTCCGCCTGTGCGGGCAGCGACCGCCTACTCACTCCGGATCGGGGCCGAGCAGGAAGCGCATCGGCCGCTCGATCGGACCCTCCCACAGCACGGCACCGCTCTGGGCTCGGCCGACGTCCACCACCGCCCGGGGTTCCCCGGGGGAGCGGGTCTCGACGACGTAGGGCACCAACAAGCTTGCATCGGTGGTGCGCACCGCCAGGTTGAGCATCTCGGGATCGCCCAGCGGTTGACCGACCACATCGAGTGTGTAGAGGTCCCGCTCGACGGATCCGTCGAGGTGATAGACGATCTCGACTGTCTGCCCACGAGGCACCTCGACCGGGATCGAGTAGGTCCGATGTCCGAACTCGGGCATGATCTCGACGGCCACCATCCTCCCCCCGACGAGCGCGCGATCCAGGTCGAGACCGCTGTAGAGGCTGGTGAACGCCATGATCGTGCCGTCCGGCGGTGCCCCGTCCTCCTCGGCACGCAAGGCCCGGTTCGATGAGGCGTACGACGGGAGCCCGGTCGGCGCAGCGTTGTGCAGTCGGACGGTGAGCGTGGCGTCGACCCGGCCGGTGCGCGGCTCGTAGGCGACGTCGTAGTCAAGGGTGCGGGACAGGTAGGTGTCGAGCTTGTTGGGCGCGCTGTTCGCCACTCGGAAGGACAGGAAGTCACCAGTCCCGCCTCTGGGGAGTGCCCCGAGGAGGCCCGTCGCCACAAGGGCTGCATCGATGTCCTCGTTCCCCGTCCACAGGAGCACCCGTCCTTGCTCGACCATGGGACCCAGCACCTCCGCCACCCGGCCCGGCCCGGGCAGGTCACGCTCGGTGAGCGCCTCGAAGGTAGCCTCGGCGGCGTCGGCCAGGAGGTCGCTGCGATCGTCCCTCACGTCGAATCGCTCGTACTGGCCCCGAAGCAGCAGCTCTGCGGCGTTGTCAGCCGTGAGTTCCTCGTCGAGACCGTCGACATCCACCGGCCCGGTGAGCTCGAGCATGGCAGCGATGGCCACCGGGTCGACGTAGATCACCCCGTCGATGTCACCCAGCCCGAACTGCGGGGCGAGTCGGCGAGCGAGCTCGGCGTTCGTCGGAAAGTCCGGAGTCACCGTGGTGTTCTGCAGGAACCGCTCTGGCGCCCAGCGCTGGTACCGATTGGCCAGGTCCGGATCGAATCCCGTGTCGGTCAGCACGCTGGAAGGTGCACCGAGCTCGCTGATGCGACCTGACTCGATCAGGTCGATCTGCCCGTCCACGGCCTCGAGCACGCCGTAGCCGCCGACGAAACCACCTTGGAAGCGAGACTCCGAGGGGGTGGCGAACAACGCCAGGTAGTACCTCGGGCCGTCGCCCCCGAGCATGGCGGGCAGCACCATCAGCAGGTCGTCGGCCAGCTCGACCTCGGGACGGCTGTCGGCCAGCTGCTGGGTCGCCGACCGCAGCGGATCGCCCACACCGGGCAGCAACCACGGCGAATCGACGCCCTCGAGTGCCAGTTGGGCATCGGCCATCGCGTCGCCCAACTCGCGCACGACCGGTTGCATGGCCTCCACCTGGGCCAGATCGATGGAACCTGCCGACGGACGCAGCTCCGAATAGCGGGCACCCAGCACGGCGGAGGCCGCCATCTCCGAGAGTTCGCCGCCCGCCGCCGCCACGGTGCTCGCCGCCGTGACCTGCTGGCCGACCACCGGCACGATCCGGGCTGCCTGTACCCAGGGCCGCCCGAGTACGCCGTCGGCTGCGTCGAAGCCCACCGCCGCCCGCTCGAAGGCCTCGGCAGCTTCATCCTGTTCACCGGCTCGCAGCGCATCGAAAGCCACCTCACTGGCACTGCGCGCCTCACGCAGGTCGCCGAGCGCCCCGAACGCCGAGAACCCTGCCACTGCGCCCAGCAGGACGAACAGGGTGCCGACGGCGGCGAGACCCTGGAGCAACACTCGGCGAGTAGGGGCCCGCATCACCCTGAACCCGGAGATGACCGGAGCCGCCAGGGCAACGACAGCCCACGCCACGTTCATGCCGTGGAGCAAGAGGTCGTCCTGACGGAAGGCAGCCTGCACGACCAGGAGGCCGATCAGTCCACCCACGATGCGCATCCTCGTCCCCGGCGCCACGACCGCAGCGAAGGCGAGCACCACGGCACCCACGGCGCACACCAGCGGTAGCGCCTCGTTCACCGCCAAGGCCAACAAGCCGGCGCTGAGGAGCCACGACCACCGCCGAGCCTGCGCGAAGAAGGGGACCACGGCGGCCCCGACAGCGAACGAGATGAGCACGTCGGCCACCTGCGACCCGACGGGGGACGCGCCGGCGAGGACGGCCAGCCCGCCGCTGAGCACCGCCTGCACCGCCACGATCCGCGTCCACCAATGGCGTTCGATGTCGTCCACCGTCGACCGTCGGGGCGCGTCCACCCGCCGGTGCTCGCTTCGATGGCGGCGTGTCGTCGAGGTCATTCCCGCTCCACAGGCAGGCAGAAGTGCGAAAAGGGGCAAGGCCGATGACGGGCGGAGCGAGGTCCGAACCGAGGCAGAGGTCCCGCCGGTGCTCGTGCATCGCCGCCGGCCGGTGTCCGGACCGGCGCGTTCTCCACGCTACTTCACCGCCTCGGTGGGGTCCGTTCACCGAGGGGTTCAGTGGTTCGGCTCGGTGCCGGCCACCGCATGGCGGGCCTGTCGGTGCCGCTCGCCTACGCTCGGGGTCGTGCTGGCCTGGATGGACCTCGAGATGACCGGCCTCGATCCGGGGCGTGACCACATCGTGGAGATCGCCACCCTCATCACCGACGACGACCTGGAGATCGTGGCCGAGGGGCCCGACCTGGTCGTCCACCAACCACCGGCCGTGCTCGCCGGCATGGGTGACGTCGTGCGGACCATGCACACCCGCTCGGGCCTGCTCGCAGAGATCGAAGGCTCGACCGTCACGCTCGAGGACGCCGGTCGCGCCACCCTCGAGTTCCTCCGTCAGCACATCGACCAGCCGCGGTCGGTGCCCTTGTGCGGCAACTCGATCGGTACCGACCGCCGCTTCCTGGCCGCCTACCTCCCCGAGATCGAGGAGTTCCTCCACTACCGCAGCGTCGACGTGTCCACGGTCAAGGAACTCCTCAAGCGGTGGAACCCGGCGCTGCTCGCCGGGGCTCCCCCCAAGGCGGAAGGACACCGGGCGCTCGACGACATCCGTGAGAGCGTCGCCGAACTCCGGTACTACCGCCAGGTGTTCTTCGTCAACGCCCCCTGAGTGCCCGGGGCGGTGGCCCGGCGCCGATGTGCTCGACGCCGGGCCAGGACCGCACCCGATCAGATCGGGATCAGATGTTCCCGCTCAACATGGCGTAGTGGAAGTGGTTGTCCCGGCCCGAGGTCTCGGGGTTGACGTGGATGTGCTTGACCTGGCGGTACGCATCGAAACCCTGGGTGCCCAGCTCGCGTCCGATGCCCGACTCCTTGTAGCCACCGAAGGGCCGCTTGGGGTCGATGAGGTGGTAGTCGTTGATCCACACGGTGCCGGTGCGCATCCGCGCCGCCACGTCCTGTGCCCGTTCCAGGTTGCCGGACTGCACGCCTCCGGCCAGGCCGTAGATCGAGTCGTTGGCGATGGCCACCGCCTGGTCGTCGTCGTCGAAGGGGATGACACACAGGACCGGGCCGAAGATCTCCTCCTGGGCGATCTTGGCCGAGTTGTCCACGTCGGCGAAGATCGTCGGGCGGTAGAAAGCCTGCGCATCGAGGCCGTCGGCCAGCGCATCGGGACGAGAACCACCGACGATCGGTTCGCCCACTTCTTCGCGACCCAGTGCCACGTAGCGCTCCACCGTCTCGACCTGGCTCCGGTCGACCAGCGGCCCGAGATCGGTCTCCATGTCGAGCTGGTCGCCGAGGCTGATCTTGCCAGCCCGGTCGGCGAGCAGGTTCACGAAGTCGTCGTAGATGCTGCGCTGTACCAGCGCCCGGGTCCCGGACTCACAGACCTGGCCGCCGTGCATGAACGTCCCCCACAGCACCGCTGCGGCTGCCTGATCGAGGTCCGCATCGTCGAGCACGATGTTGGCCGACTTCCCACCCAGCTCCAGTGTGACCGCCTTGATGGTGCCCGACGCCAGCTGCATGATCCGCCGACCCACCTCGGTCGAGCCGGTGAAGGCCGTCTTGTCCACCATCGGGTTGGCCGCCAACTCCTCGCCGACCGTCCCACCCGGGCCGGAGAGCACGTTCAACACGCCGGGGGGAAGAATGTCCGCCTCGGTGACCAGCTGGGCCAGGCGCAGGGCGGTGAGGGAGGTGTACGACGCCGGCTTCAGCACCGAGGTGTTGCCCGCAGCGAGGGCCGGAGCGATCTTCCAGCAGGCCATGATGAACGGGAAGTTCCAGGGGATGACACCGGTGCACACGCCGTAGGGCTCGAAGAGCACGTAGTTCTCCGACACCGGGAAGGGAGAACCCTCGAGGTCGATCCGATCCGGCTGTGTCTCGGCGAGCTGGGCGAACCACTCGAAGGCGTTGCGCCCCCCGGCCACGTCGGCCAGCTGCGCCTTGCGGATGGTGCCACCACCGTCGCGGGCCTCGAGCTCGGCCAGTTCGGCGGCGTTGTCGTCGATCACCTGCACGATGGCCCGGAGCGTCGCCCCCCGCTCGGCGCCCGACATCGAGCGCCACGGGCCGTCGTCGAACGCCCGACGAGCCGCCTCGATGGCCCGCACGGCGTCGTCCTTGCCCGCCTTGGGAACATCGGCGATCTTCTCGCCGGTGGCAGGATTGGTCGATGGGAAAGTCTCACCCGAGGCAGCGTCGGTCAGCTCCCCGTCGATGAGCAGCTTGTAGTCGGACATGGTCGGTCCCCCTGATCGGGTGCACGACGGTCGTGCACGGGTCGGCCGTCCAAGCGTAGACGACGCCCTGCGGGCGAACCCACGTGGACACCGCCCACAGGCTCGTCGCCCCGAACGCGTTCAGGACGTGACGGTCCAGCGTCCGCGCAGCCCGGTGCCAACGACCCGTCCGTCGCCGGCCAACTTCCGCAGATGTGCGTGGAGCGAGTAGCGGGCCACCGGGTGGAGCGCCTCGGGCACGTCGCCGTAGACCACGGGCAACAACGTGGCGATGGTGGCCGAACCATGAGCGGCGAGCGCGTCGTAGACCTTCTGCTCCCGCTCGAGGCGGTGGGCGATGTACCAGTCAACGACAGCATTCGGTTCCTCGATGAGCGGCCCGTGACCGGGTGCGATGGCCCGCAGTGGCATCGCACGAACCTTGCGGAGCGAGTCGAGGTACGCCGCCATGTCGCCGTCGGGCGGCTTGATCACCACGGTGGACCCGGCCATGACGTGGTCGCCGGAGAGCAGCAGCCGCTCCTCTTCGAGGAAGTAGCACAGGTGGTTCCCTGCATGACCGGGGGTGTGCACCGCCCGGAGTCGGAACTCAGTGGCATCGATGACGGCGCCGTCGGCCAGACGACGATCGGGTCGGATCCCGTCACGGGCACTGAAGGCGCACAGCTCGGCGCCCGTGCGTTCCCGGAGGCTGGCGGCCGCCGGTGCGTGATCGGGATGGGTGTGGGTCAGGGCGATCCAACGGATCCGCTCGCCGCCACAGGCCTCGATGGCATCGAGGTGAGAGCTGTCGTCGGGGCCGGGATCGACCACCACGACCTCGTCCACCCCGACGAGGTAGGTGTTGGTGCCCGGCCCGGTCATCGGGCCGGGGTTGGGCGCCACGATCCGTCGGAGCAGTGGGCTGAGCGCGCACGGCACGCCGGGCTCGAGGGTGTCGACGACCGAGGCGGTCTCGGTCCTGCCGTCGCCACTCATCGTTCGTCCTCGTCCGAGTCGGACCGATGGCGCTGGCCACCGCTCGACCCCTCGGTCGGCAGGCTGCGTTCGGCCATGGTGGTGTCCACCACCGAAGCGGTGCCAACGTCGGTCGGACTGCGCCGACGGGTGGTGGTGGCCCAGACCCATGTCCCGCCGCGGGCGCCCATCTGCGCCGCACCCACCACGGTCGATGCTCGTCGCTGCACCCGCGACACCACCAGGCGCCGGAGACCCGCTCGCGTCGGCGGGAGCAACAGCAGGAAGCCGACGCCGTCGGTCACGAACCCCGGGGTGAGCAGCAAGGCCCCGGCACCGAGAACCAGCACGCCCTCAACGATCTCATCGGTCGGGACGCGCCCCTGGCCCACCTCTGCTTGGAAGCGACGGAACAGACCGACGCCCTCCCGCTTCACGAGCAGGGAGCCAGCGACACTGATCAGCAGCAACAGGGCCAGCGTGGGGAGCACGCCGAGCCCGTGGCTCACCTGCACGATGACGTACAACTCGAGGAGCGGCACGACCACGAAGGCGACCAGGAGCAGCACTGCCATGCGTCGAGCCTATCGGCGGTTGCCCCGGACGAGCCGGGCCGCCGTCACCGCCGGTCAGGGGCGTCTCGGCCACCACCGGTGGCCGGACGCGAGACGGCGGCCCAGGCGATGCCCGGGCCGCCGTCTCGATCCCCCGAGCACGGCCGTCCCCCCGAACGGCGGCGCTCCCAGGTGAGACCTGTGAGGTATCTCATGGGTGGGTGTGTGATCGATCTGGTGCTTCGTTGGTCGGTGAGGATCGGAGCGGAGCGACAGCGACGATCACAGCCCTCGCTGCGCCATCACCTGCTTCCTCTCGTTCTCGTTCAGGCCGCCCCAGATACCGTGCGGCTCACGAATGGCGATGGCGTACTCGAGACAATCGGTGCGGACCGCACACGTGGTGCAGATCCCCTTGGCTCGCGTCTCGCGCTCGAACTTCTCGTCCTTGCGCTCGAAGTGGGGCGGCGGGAAGAACACAGCTGCCTGCGGTCCCCGGCATGCCGCCTTCAACTGCCACTCCTGCTCAACTGGCTGGGCGCTCACGTGTCATGTCCCCCTTTCGCGGACCCGACAGTAGTACCGGTCCAAAGGTGGGACAAGGGTCACTTTTGTTGCAATTGCGCGAACTCGCGCGAGCATCTGCGCTGCTCAGAGCAGGTGCGCGGGCTCTATCGCTGTAATCGATACAGAACTCAGGCCGACCAGGCGCGTCACCGACGCCGTGCGCCTGAGCTTATGTGAAGCTCAGATTCCTGGCTCTCCAGCATCAAATGACATGGGCGTCATTCGCTGCTGGTGCCGCCCCGGTCGCGGTAGTCGCGGGCCCCGCCGACCTCAGGCTCCACCTCGAGCACCAGTCCGTCGATACCCACCACGCGGATGCGTTCGAGTTGCTCGATTGGTGTCGCCCGGTTCGTCGTCGCCCGCCACTTCGCCTCGCGGATCTGCACCACCCCGTCCGGGTCGACGTCGGTGATGGCACGGCCCAGTTCGCCCACCATCCACTCGCGGCCGATGGTGGGCGTGGCGAACCGGGTGCGCACCATCGACGGCATCCCCGAGGTGAAGGTGAGGGCCACGCCGGCGAAGGCCACCGCCAGCGTGATCCACGACATGGAGACGCCGTCGTACAGGAAGAGCGAACCGACCACGTAGGCCCCCATACCGATCGCCGTCCAGGCGCGCGGCACTCCCGTCTGCACGTCGACGGCGAAGGCAACCATGGCGAGACCGATCAGCAGTAGCGCCCAGAAACGCAACGGGAGCGCACCGAGCCCGTACGAGCCGAGCAGGAGCGAACCGGCGCCCACCACGCCGGCGACCCCGACCCCGGCGGTGTACAGCTCGAACACCAACAGCACCAGACCGACGGTGAGCAGGAGGTAGGCCACCGCCGGGCTGGCCGCTGTGTGCAGCAGTTGGCCGAGGAGCGGCAGTTGAGCGAAGCGGACCTGGGTGATCGGCTGCAGGGTCGGACGACCCTCGAGATCCGCCACCTCCTCACTCACCACCTCGGGCAGGTTCACGATGAAGATGCCGAGGGTGGGTGCATCCACCGTCGTGAGCCCTTGATCCTCCGCTTCTTCGGCACTCATGCGGCGGACGGGGACCTCACGCAGGGTGTCCTCGAGCAGTTGCGAGGGCACGGCGGCGTCGAGCAGACCCCACGAGGTGCGACCCGCCATGCCGAATGCCGCCGCATGGCCACCGAGGACCGCTGCCGCCCCGGTTGCGCCGCCGCTCGGTCCGACCCACACCGACACGGGGATGGGGGCGTCGCGCATGGCCGCCACCAGCCGGGCCAGGGTCACGTCGTCGACCACGGCGCCGGGGCTGTCGACCTGCAACACGATCCCCACCGACCCGGCGGCGACCGCATCGTCGATCGATCCGATCACGAAATCGACGAGGATCGGGTCGAGTAGTCCCTCGACCTTGACCACCTCGAGCACACCGGCGTCGGAGGCCGTTCCCTCAGCGGGATCTGCCGCCGGAACCGGTGCCTCGGCCGGGGGGTCGGTGTCGTCGGTCGCTTCCCCGATCTGGGTGTGGGCAGCCTGCTCGCCGTCCCGAGGCGCGGCGGAAGCACTGGCCACCACAGGGGCGACCGAGGCAAGGACCGAGGCGACGAGGGCCAGCAGTCCCGCTGCGGTGACCAGAATCGCTCCCGAGGTCGGTAGTCTGCGCAACGAGTGCCTCCGAGAGGGTTCAGTGTGGATCCTGCGCAGTTCTTCGCAGCATCACGAGTGATCATCGTTGCCGGGAAGGGCGGCGTGGGCAAAACCACGGTCACCGCCGCCCTTGCTCGCGCCGCGGCGCGCACCGGGCTCCGCACCCTCGTGGTCGAGGTCGAGGGCAAGAGTGGTCTGCCGTCGCTCTTCGGCCAACCCGCCCTCGAGTACGACGAGATCGTCCTGGCCCCCGGCGGTGGACCTCACGGTGCCGCCGACGTCGTGGCCCGCACCCTGACCCCCGACGACGCGCTCGTGGAGTACCTCGAGGACCACGGGATGACGCGGATCTCTCGACGGCTGGTGTCCTCGGGCGCGCTCGACATGGTGTCCACCGCCGCGCCGGGGATCCGCGACATCCTGATCCTCGGCAAGGTCAAGCAGTTGGAGTTGGGCAGCGATCACGACCTCATCGTGTTGGACGCCCCGGCCGCCGGTCACGCCATCAGCTTCCTCCGCTCGGCCCGCGGCCTCATCGACGCCGTGCGGGTCGGACCCATCAATGCGCAGGCCCGAGAAGTCCTCGACATGCTCACCGACCCCGCACGCGCCCAGGTGATACTCGTCACCCTGCCCGAGGAGACACCGGTGAACGAGTTGGTCGACACCGCCTACTCCCTCGAGGACGAGGTGGGCGTGTCGCTGGGTCCGGTGGTCGTCAACGGCATCTACCCCGAGATCCCCGGCCTCGATGTCGACCCCACCGAGGCCGCCCGCGCCGCCGGCGCAACCCTGCGCAGCGGTGAGGCCGAGGCACTGGCTGCCGCCGCCCGCTTCCGAGCCGACCGCACCGCGCTGCAAGCCCAACAGGTGGCCCGTCTGGCCGAGCGCCTCCCCCTACCCCAGATCGTGCTGCCCTACTGCTTCACCACCGATCTCGGCCCTGACGAAGTCGAACACCTGGCCCACGCTGCGCTCGGGGGCATCGAGGCCCTCGGCGCCGACGCCGACACCCGAACCGATCGGGGAGCAGGAACCTGATGGCCGCCGAGCATCAGGGGGTCAGCGAGCCAGCGTCGAACGACCCACGTCGACGCCTGCGGTCGGTGGTGGCCGACCACTCGATCATCGTGTGTACCGGATCAGGCGGCGTGGGCAAGACGACGACTGCCGCCGTGATGGCGCTCGAAGGGGCGCGCGCCGGCCGCAAGGCGGTGGTGGTGACCATCGACCCGGCCAAACGCCTGGCCGACGCCCTCGGGCTCGAGGGCCTCACCAACGCACCGAGCGAGATCGACGGCGACTGGCCGGGGTCGCTCTCGGCGCTCATGCTCGACACCAAGTCCACCTTCGACGACTTGGTCCGCAAGCACGCCGAGTCGCCCGACCAGGCGGAGCGGATCCTCGAGAACCGCTTCTACCGCAACATCTCCGGTGCGCTGTCGGGCACCCAGGAGTACATGGCAATGGAGAAGCTCTACGAACTCCACGAGGACTACGACTTCGACCTCATCGTGGTGGACACGCCGCCCACCCGCAACGCCCTCGACTTCCTGGACGCGCCACGCCGCCTGACCCGGTTCTTGGACCACCGCTTGTACCGCATCCTCATGGCCCCCACCCGGGGCTTCGTCCGAGCGGTCAACGTGGCGGCCCAGGCCTTCCTACGAACGGTGTCGAAGGTGGTCGGCGGAGAGGTCGTAGAGGACGCCGTTACCTTCTTCAGTGCCTTCGACGGCATGGAGCAGGGTTTCAAGGACCGAGCCGACCGGGTACTCGAGCTGCTCGGCCACGACGAGACGGCCTTCCTCCTCGTCACCGCTCCGCGCCGCGACCTCATCGAGGAGGGCACGTTCTTCGCCGAGCGCCTCGGGGAGGCCGACATCGAGGTGCGGGCGCTCATCGTCAACCGGGTGCACCCCCGGTTCAGCTCGGCCGCTCCCGCCGCGCTCAGGGAGCGGTCGGCCACGCTGGCGGGCACCGACCTGGGCGCGCTCTACGGCAACCTGGCCGACTTCGCCGCCATTGCCGAGACCGAGGAACGTCACCTCGCCACCCTGGCCGAGCACGTCGGATCGGCTCCGGTGGTCCGGGTGCCGTTCCTCTCGACCGACATCCACGACCTCGGTGGGCTCGAGCTCATCGGCTCGCACCTCTTCGACCCCGACAGCCGCTGATCGGCCCGCCCCTCGATTTCCTGCGGACGTTCGCGAGGCCCTGGCCTGCGTCTCGCACACAAGATCCCCGGGGGCGGGGGAGGCGGTTCGGTCAGGTGTCGTCGGGGGTCGGGGACAGGAGCACCTCGACCGCCTCGTCGAAGGTCTCCTTCACCGGGACGATCCGATCGAAGCCCGTGGTGTGCAGCAGCCGGGTGAGCGTCGGACGACTGCAAGCAACGCTGACCTCGCCCTCGCTCTCGCGGGTCCGCCGGATGCCTCCGATCAACGCACCGAGGCCAGCCGAGTCCATGAAGGGCACCTCGGACAGGTCAATGAGCAGCCGCGGCGTGCTCGACAAATTGGCGAGCGCCTCTCGGAAGTGCGGCACGGTGTAGGCATCCAGTTCACCCACCGGGCGGCACACCACGTAGTCCCCACGGTCGTCGATAGCGATGTCGAGCACGCGCACTCCTGGTCGTCGGCCGTCGTGGTCGATGGTAGTGCGTCCCCGGCCGATGACCGCCCACGCTCGTGTCGATCGCGACTCGACGGCTTTGGTCGTCGGCAGCCGGAGCACTAGCGTGCCAACGTGACCCGGGTACTGCTCGCCACCGACGCCGACTGGATCAGCGATGAGGTCACGGCCGCCTTGGCCGATGCGAACACCGAGCTGTACCGGGTCCGAAAGGGATCAGAGGTGGTGGCCGCCTGCCAGGAACTCGCACCCCACCTCGCCGTGATCGACATGCAGATCGGCAACATGGGCGGCATGGCCACGTGTCTGGCCATCCGCCACGAGGAGGAGATGGACCGACTCGACCCCATGGCCATCCTCCTGCTCGCCGATCGTGCCCAGGACGCCTTCCTCGCCCGACGAGCCGAGGCTGACGGGGTGCTGGTGAAGCCGGTCGACGCCTTTCGGCTCCGGCGGGCAGCCAGCACCGTCCTCGACGGCAACGCCTACACCGACGGTCTCGACTGGTTCACCGACCACGAGGAGAGCGACGGTGACACCGCCGACGATGCCGGCCCGGTGGCGGCCGACGCCTGACCGACGAATTCGCGATGCGGTGACCCACGGAACCGGAGCCGGGACACGTGCGCCACGCAGCGGTGCACAGCGATCCCCGTGGTGCAGGTGTGTCTCCCGCGGGTGGGCACGCCATCCGCTCTGCGGTGAGAACTGACCATGGACGAGGTCGACCTGGCGCTGGCCGTGATCCCCGTGCTCGGCGTGGCCTGCCTGTGGGTCGCCTCCCAGTTGAAGGTACCGGCCATCCTCCTGTTGTTGCCCGGAGGCATCCTCGTCGGTCCGGTGGCCGGGCTGGTGAACCCCGACGAACTGTTCGGCGAGAGCCTCTACCCAGCGGTGAGCCTCGCCGTGGCCGTCCTGCTCTTCGACGGTGGCCTGGGTCTGCGCTTCGACCAACTCGAGCGCCGCAACGTCGTGTTGCGGTTGGTGACGATCGGGGTGGGCGTCACCTTCGCGATCGGAGCGGTCGGCGCCGTGGTGCTGTTCGGCGCGCCGACGGGGGTGGCGGTGCTCCTCGGTGCCGTGCTCGTGGTGTCGGGTCCGACGGTGGTGGGCCCGATCCTCCAGCAGGTCCGCCCCAGGGAACCCTCCGGCTCCATCCTGCGTTGGGAAGGCATCGGTATCGACCCGATCGGTGCCACGCTGGGCATCATCGTGCTCGGCGTGGTCCTCGGTCAGGGCGACGGCTGGGCTGCGGTGGGTGGCAACCTGGCCCTCACCGTCGTCGGGGGCATCGTGGTGGGCGGCGCCGGTGCCGCGCTGCTCTCCGTCGCCCTCCGCACCCACCGCGTCCCTGACAACCTCCAGGCCGTGGTCGCCCTCGGCATGGCGCTGGCCGTGTTCGCCGTCGGGAACGAACTCCGACCAGAAGCCGGCCTCTTCGCCGCCACGGTCCTGGGCGTGGGACTGGCCAACCAACGGGCGGTGACGGTCGGACACATCGCCCAGTTCGGTGAGTCGATCGGGCAGATCCTGCTGGCCATACTCTTCGTCGTGCTCGGCGCCACCATCTCGCTGAACGCCCTGGCGGACGTGGCCGGACCCGCGCTGGTGTTGACCGGCGTACTGGTGTTCGTGGCCCGACCGCTCGCCGTCTGGTTGGCCACCATCGGCACCTCCGTGCCGCTCCGCCAGCGAGCATTCATGGCCTGGTTGGCACCGAGAGGCATCGTGGCCGCTGCCACCTCTGCGCTGTTCACCGCACAGCTCACCGCCGCGGGAATCGATGGGTCCGTACTGGCCCCGGTGGCGTTCGTGGTCATCATCGCCACGGTGTGCCTCTACGGGCTGACCGCCCGCCCGGTGGCCAGGCTCCTGCGGGTCACCGACGCCCCACGCAAGGGCCTCGTGGTGGTCGGGGCACCGCCGTGGGCGCGCCAGTTGAGCGGGCTCCTCATGGACCGGGACCTACCGGTGGTGCACATCACGCTCGAATCCGACGAGCGTGATGCAGCGCTCGCCGAGGGGTTGCTGGTCTACCCCGGCACGCTCGAACCCGACGAACTCCACGAGGCGGCCGAGAGCATCGGCGTCCGCCAGGTGCTGGCCACGGGGTCCGACCCCGCGCTCGACGACCTGTGCAGCGACCGGTTGGCCGAGTCGGTCGGGCGCGAGCACGTCTTCGGTGTCACCCCCGCGGATGCCACCGTCGCCAGCAGCCCGGGCCGCACCCGGTCCGTCCGTCCGCGACGCGCCTTCTCCCACCACACCACCACCGAGGACCTGCGCATCGCCTGGCACCGCGGTGGCCGTTTCGTGGTGCTCCCCACGGGTACGGCAGCTGGTCCCGACGACCTGCCCGTCGTCCGCCTGGCCGCCGATCTCACGCCATCGCTCGTCACCGAACGGAGCAGGAGTCGACCGCCCTCGGAGCACGAGCGCCTGATCGTCCTTCGATCCGTTTCCGCATCTGCCACCGACGCGCCTACGATGACGGCTCCATCGGGCTGTGGCGCAGGTTGGTAGCGCGCTTCGTTCGGGACGAAGAGGTCGTGGGTTCAAATCCCGCCAGCCCGACCATGTGGTCCCCGCTCTCGTGGCGCGAGAGCGGGGACCGACAGCACACCGTTCCGGTCACGCTCCGGCGGGGGAGGACACATGGCTGCAGGCGCCCGTGACCCAGAGCGCGCCCGCACGTCCAAGGTCGGCGACGCCCTCGTCGTGCGGATCAGAGCGGCGCTCAACGGTACCGACAGCCGGTTGGTCCTCCTCGGTGCCGTGCTGTTGGCCATGGGTATCGGTGTGGCCGACTGGTTGACCCGACCCGAACTCTCGTTGGTGGTCTTCTACCTGCTGCCGCTACTGATGGTCGCTGGCCGTTGTGCGCCGCGCACCGCCGTGGCGTTCGCCCTGGCCCTGTCGCTACAAGGCATCGTGATCGGCATCAGCGCCCCCACCGCGCTGAGCCGCAGCGTCATCGTGTGGAACACCGGTGTCCGGACCGCCTTCTACCTACTGGTTGCCGGACTGGTCATCAGCCTCCGGCGTGTGCTCGAGGACCTGGCCTGGCAGGCCGAGCGAGATCCGCTCACCCACGCACCGAACCGACGAGCGTTCGCTGAGGCCGCCGAACGGGCATTCAACTCGAGCCGCCGGACCTCCCGGCCGGTCACCGTGTTGTACCTCGACGTGGACTACCTCAAGCCGGTGAACGACAGCATCGGTCACGAGGCCGGCGACCGCCTGCTCTGTCGCGTGGCCGACGTGCTCGGTGACGACCTGCGATCGATCGACCTGTTCGCCCGCGCCGGTGGCGACGAGTTCGTGATCCTGCTTCCCGACAGCGACGGGGACGAAGCCCGACAGGCGGTCGCTCGTCTTCGCCAGGCGTTGGCCGTTCCCTTCGAACTGGCGCCGGGCGTGCTGGCCGATACCGGGGTGAGCGCCAGCTTCGGTGGCTGGGTGGGCGTGCCCGGACCGCACACCACCGTCGACGACGTGCTCCAGCTCGCCGACCAGGGGATGTACGAAGCCAAGCGCCGCCGCGATGGCAGTGTGCCGCTGGCCGGTGAGCCCAGCCGGGCGCAGGGCCCCGACAGCGCCCTCCCACCGGCGCCGTAGGCTCCGACCATGCGTCTCGACGAACTCCAGTCGCTCATGGACGACCTCTACGGCGAGGCGGACCGGGCGCGGGGCATTCCGCCCACGGTGGCCTGGCTCTGCGAGGAACTCGGCGAACTGGCCCAAGCGGTGCGCAAGGGCACCAGGGAGGAACAGCTCCACGAGTTGGGTGACGTACTGGCCTGGCTGGCCTCGCTGGCCAATCAGCTGGACCTCTCGCTCGACGAGGCGATGGCGCGCTACGTGGACGCGCCACCGCGCTGAGCGAGCGGTTCGCTCAACGCCGCCGTTCGAGCAGGCTCTCGGCGATCTGCACGGCGTTCAATGCTGCACCCTTACGGAGGTTGTCGCCCGAGATGAACAGCGACAGACCGTGCTCGACGGTGGGATCCCGGCGGATGCGCCCGACGTAGGTGGGATCGGCACCGGCGGCACGCAGTGGCGTGGGCACGTCGACCAGCTCCACGCCCTTGGCCTTCACCAGGGCACGGCGTGCCTGCTCGGGGCTGAGTTCTGCGGCGAACCCGGCGTTGATGGCCAGAGAGTGACCGGTGTAGACGGGCACCCGTACGCAGGTGACCGACACCGCCAGGTCGGGCAGGCCCATGATCTTGCGGCTCTCGTTGCGCAGCTTCTGTTCCTCGTCGGTCTCGGTCAGACCGTCGTCGACCAACTTCCCGGCGAACGGCACCACGTTGTAGGCAATGGGCTGGGGGAACGCCTGCTGCGGCGGGTACTCGACCGCCTTGCCCGACAGGGCAAGCGCCGGAGCGCCGTCACCGATCTTTCGCACCTGCTCGTCGAGTTCGGCCGTACCGGCCAACCCTGCGCCCGACACCGCCTGGTAGGTGGACACGACCAGCGTGCGCAGGCCGGCCTCGGCATGCAGGGGCTGCAGGACGGGCATGGCCACCATGGTGGTGCAGTTCGGGTTGGCCACGATCCCCTTGGGGATGTCATCGAGCGCATGCTCGTTGACCTCGGGCACGACGAGTGGGACGTCAGGATCCATCCGCCATGCGGATGAGTTGTCGATGACGATCGGCCCTGCCTCGGCGATGTCCGGTGACAAGGCCTTGGAGGTGGCCCCACCGGCGGACATCAACACCACGTCGAGGCCGCGGTAGTCGGCAGTGGCAGCGTCCTCGACCACGATCTCGCTGTCGGCCCACGGGAGTCTCCGGCCCGCTGACCGAGCCGAGGCGAACAGCCGTAGCTCGTCCACCGGCAACTGTCGTTCTGCCAGGATCGAGCGCATGACGCCGCCCACCTGACCGGTCGCTCCAACGATTCCGATACGCATGGGATTCCACGCTATCGGGCCATCGCGGTCGAGCGCGAGCCGGTTTCACCCAATCGACCACCCCGAGTGGCCTCCTCGGGACCGAGCGAGCACGGGGAAGATCCACTCCCGATGGCACGCCGGGCCGCCGGACAGTGCTGGCTCAATCCACGTAGGCCGGTCCCTCGTCGAGGCGGAAGGCAGCGTGCAGGCACTGCACGGCGTGCTCGATCTGCGCCTCGCGCACCACACACGAGATGCGGATGGCCGAGGTGGAGATCATCTCGATGTTGATCTCGTTGGCAGCCAACGTCTCGAACACCGTGGCCGCCACGCCGGGATGGGTCTTCATGCCGGCACCGATGACGCTCACGCGGGCGATGCCGTCGTCGACCACCGCCCCGGAAGCTCCCATCTCGTCGGTGAGCCCCGACGTCACCTCTCCGGCCCGAACGGCGTCCTCCTTGGGCACGGTGAAGGAGATGTCGGTGTGGCCCGCCGCCGAGGTGTTCTGCACGATCACGTCCACGTTGACCTGCTGCTCGGCCAGGGCCCGGAACAACTTGCCGGCCACGCCGGGGCGGTCCTCGACGCCGGTGATGGTGATCTTGGCTTCCTCGGTGTCGTGGGTGACCGCCGAGATGATGGCCTGTTCCATGTCACTGTCCTCCTTGGTCACCAACGTGCCCTGTTCCCAGGTGAACGCCGAACGCACGTGCAGGTCGACACCGTGGGTGCGGGCGTACTCCACCGACCGCATGGCCGGCTTGGGACAACCGTTGGCGGTCATCTCCAGCAGTTCGTCGAACGAGATGCGATCGATGCGGCGGGCATCGGCCACCACCCGCGGGTCGGTGGTGAACACCCCGGTGACATCGGTGTACAACTCGCAGATGTCCGCCTCGAGGGCGTGAGCGATGGCAACGGCGGTGGTGTCGCTGCCGCCACGGCCGAGGAAGGTGACGTCGCCGTCGGTCGAGACACCTTGCGCACCTCCCACCACGGGCACCTGGCCGGCCTCGAGGGCCTGGCGAAGTCGCGTCGGACGCACCTCCACGATCTTGGCGTTCGTGTGGGTGGTGTCGGTGATGAACCCGGCCTGGCTGCCAGTGAACGAGGCCGCTGGCACCGAGCGGTCGTGCAGCGCCATGCCGAGCAGTGCCGTGGCCTTGCGCTCGCCCGCGGTGATGAGCATGTCCATCTCACGTCCGGGTCGCACGCGCGCCACCTCGGTGGCCATCCGGAGAAGGTCGTCGGTCTCCTTGCCCATGGCGCTGATGACCACGACCACCTGGTTGCCCCGCCGCACCGTACGGGCCACGTGATCGGCCACGGCGCGCATGCGCTCGGGATCGCCGACCGAGGTGCCGCCGAACTTCTGCACGATGAGAGCCACGACGGAGCAGTCTACGGAGCCAACAGCGGCATTCGGAACTCGATGCGCCGAGCAGGCACGTCGCCTCACCGCGACCGCCCGACCGGAGCCACACGGTACGGTCGAGGGGTGCCTCGACCGCAGAAGGACCGTGACCGCGAACGTGCCGCTCGGCGCGAAGAAGCAATGCGCGCCGCGTCGGAGCGGGCTGCCCGGCGTCGCCGCTGGATCGCCCTGTTGGTGGTGGGCTCGATGCTGCTCGCCACGGTGGGCGCCATCATCGCCGTGGCCGCCGAAGGCGGTGGCCAGGGTGTCACCACCACCACCACCTTCCCACCACCACCGACCACGGCGCAGGCCCCACCGGCCGATCTCGAGTTCCCCGCAGCCGGCGCGGCCGCCCCCCAACCGCTCGACTGCCCGGCAGAGGACGGCTCCGCGCCGCGCCTGACCGCCTTCCCCGACGGCGTGCCCGACTGCCTGGCCCGCCTCGACGACGGCACACTCGACCCGGCGGTCAGCTACCGGGCCCGGATCCGCACCACCGAGGGCGACCTGGTGTTCCGCCTCCACAGCGAGTTCGCACCCGAGACGGTCAACGCCTTCGTGGTCCTGTCCCGCTACCACTTCTTCGACGGTGCCCCCTTCGACCTCATCTGGCCGTTCGGCTGGGCCGAGGCAGGTGGCGCGTTCGGCAACGAGGCTCTCGGCGCCGGCTTCACCCTTCCCAGCGAAGCCCCCGAGGTGGGCAGTGTGCCCACGCCCGGTTCGCTGGCCTTCCACCTCGACGCCGACGGACGGTCGGAACCGGGACGCCTCATCGTGGCGCTCGGCGACAACGCCGCCGATCTGCCGCCGTCCACCACCATCTTCGGGCTCTGGCTGGAGCCAGCCGACGGGCTCCGACCCTTCCAGCGGGCGGCCACCGAGAGTGGGGCCCCCAGCGTGAACATCACCATCGAGGGCATCGACATCGAACCGGTGGTCGATCAGACCGCCTGAACCGTCGACCTGCCCACGCCGCGCTACCGTGCGCCGCCATGGGAAGCGACAAGCGCGAACGACAGCGGGCTCGCCGTAGCGCCCGGATCGACGAAGCACAGGCGTCGCAGGAGCGGCAAGTCCGCCAACGCCGTCTACTCACCATCGGGCTCGTGGCGCTCGTCGCCGTGCTCGTCGGCGCCGTGGTCATCGTGACCCTCGGACAGGAGGACGACACGACGGTGGCCGGCGACGGCGGTGACTGCATCGGGCTGACCGATGCCCTTCCACCGGGGGCCCCGGAGTTCGAGGTGCCCGTCGGACCCCCTCCCACGGAGCTCGTCATCGAGGATCTCGTGGTCGGCGACGGCGAGGTGGCCGGCCCGGGTGACACCGTGGAGGCCAACTACGTGGGGGTGGCGTGCACCACCGGCGTGGTCTTCGACTCCTCCTACGAGCGCGGCACGCCAACGGAGTTCTCGCTGTCCGCAGTGATCCAGGGCTGGCAGGAGGGGATCCCCGGCATGGCGGTGGGAGGTCAGCGACTACTGATCATCCCCTCCGACATGGCCTACGGACCAGCCGGCGCACCACCTGACATCGGCCCCGACGAGCCGCTCATCTTCTTCGTGGAGCTCACCGGTGTGCAGCCCGGACCGGGCGGCGAGGATGCGCTCGGGGAGATGGAACCGACCCAGCTCGGTTCCACCGAGTGCCCACCCGCTGAGGGGGCCGAGCGGCAACTGAGCTTCGACGGCGCTCCACCGATGTGTCTCGACGACGACGTCGAGTACGAGGCCGTGTTCGTGACCGACCGAGGCGACATCCGGGTGGCCCTCGACGCCACCGACATGCCCTCGACGGTCAACAACTTCGTGGTCCTCGCCCGCTACGGGTACTACGACGACACCGAGATCTTCCGCAGCGACCCGTCGATCGGGATCATCCAGGGCGGGGCGCCCACCACCAACAGCGCCGCCGACCCGGGCCCCGGCTACACGATCGGCGACGAGGCCGACGGCTTCACCTACGAGCCCGGACAGCTGGTCATGGCTCGCACGCCTCAACCCAACTCGTCGGGCGCCCAGTTCTTCTTCACCATCACCGACGCCGCCGCCGCCCTCGACGCACAGGGCACCTACCTGGTGTTCGGCCAGGTCATCGAGGGGATGGACGTCCTCGAGGACATTCTCGACTCGCACGAGGCCGACCCCACGAGCGGCCTCGGCGGCAGCCCGTCGCCGACGGTGATCCTCGAGACGGTCCAGATCATCGAGCGGTGACGACGCCGCCCGACGCGCCGCTCAACCAGTGCCCTCGAGCACGCTGACGATGCCCTCGTCGACGAGCAGCCCATACAGGTCACTGCCCGGGTAGGCGGCCCGGCCCTCGAGGGGGAGACCCCGCACCATGTCGGCGGTCCACACGGTGGCCAGGAACTGCAGGGAGTTGATATCGGGCTGACGTGGCGAACCGCACACCAAGGTGCAGAGGAAGTTGGTGGAGGCACCTTCGGCGTCGCAGTGGCAGCCGTTGTCGAGTTGCACGCCGACGAACCCGTGCCGTGCGGCCACCAACGCGGCCGTACCACTGGCGCTCGCATTGCAGCTGTCGGGCGGGGCCGACACCGTGAGAACGGGCGTGTCCGCCAGAGCGGGCAGCGCAGCGGCCATCGCGCCGTTGCTCTCGACCGGGTCGAGGAGCACCACACCCGCCAGTCGCTCCCGCACCAGCGGCTCAGGATGCGTGGCCAGACCGGCGCCCACCACGGTGGCCAGCGCGCCGCCGGCCGAGTGGCCCGACACCACGACTCTCTCCGGGAGCGGGGCCGGCGTCCGACCAGCGGCGACGGCCGCAGCGTCGGCGCTCTGTCGTAGCGCTCCGTTGGGTGAGAAGTCGGCAAGCACCTCGGTGACCGCGGCGCGCAACTCGGGGGTGTTGATCGAGCAGCCGCCGAACGAACCCACCGACGGTGCCACCACCACGTGGTTGCGTGCCGTGTGGGCTCGAGCCAAGTCGTTGACCACGGCTCTGGAGCGGGAGAACCCATGTTGGAGCCACACCAACCCCTCCGGTTGGCGGTCGACGGGGAAGTACCACGTCGTCGACACCGTCGTCCCCGGTCCGCAGGGGAGCTCGAGTGAGGCGTCACCGGTCTCGACCTCGATCGGTGGCACGCAGGCACTGGCCACCAGCACGAGACCCAAGGTCGCAGCGACGACCGAGGAACGCCGGCGTTCGAGGCGGCGCCGGATGACTCCCATGGACGAACCTCCTGATCAGCAGGTGTGGCCGGTCACACGACCGACGTTGGCAACGGGAGATCGGCCAACGAGGCGCGGCGCCGGTCGCGGTGGACCACGACGTCGGCCACTCCGGCCACCTGCCATGTGGTGCCATCGCACACCAGCGCCGTCGCCTCGGGGAGTTCCACCACTGCCACCCCGGCCGAGGCGATCTCGATGGTCCGGTGGATCTTGTCGTGGGACCAGGCGTTGGCTCGCGGGATGACGGCCATGGAGCGCAGCAGACCGAGCCCCACGGTGAACGCCCCACCGCGCGGGTCGACCATGGGATCACAGACCACGTCGGCGCCGGCCCCGGTCCCCACCAGGGCAGCGCCCCCTCGCCAGGCGTTCACCACGGCGTCGAACGCCGGGGAGTCCTTGAGGACGCTCCGCAGATGCATCGGCGACGTACCGGCGAGGTAGATCATGCGCGCAGTGGCCAACCGGTCCACCACGTCCTCGTCGAATGCATCGCGACGGGTGAGGACGCCACCGTCCACCACCCCCACGCCGAAGTCGGCAAACCAGCGACGCGCCGCAGCGACGAGCGACGCCGGGTCCTCGTAGGCCGATCCCGTGGGCAGGACGACCACCTCCGAGGCGTCGCTGTGCTCGACCAGCGTGCGATCGAAGGTGCAGCCGTCGGTCCACTCCTTGCCGCCCACCAGTGCCAGCATTCCAGCCATCAGCCCTCGCCCCCCACCGCGACGAGCGGCAACGGTCGGGCCCGCAGCGCCACGAACGACCGAAGGGGCCACAGCGCGGTGGCCATCTGGAAGCGTTCCAGATCGGTGACGCACAGATCCTGGGCTCGCACAGCCGCCGGGACATCGCGGTTGAGGTGGACGCCCCGCACCGCAGGCACCAGCGCGGCCAGGCTGGCTGCGAGCAGCGCGCCCCGAACCACACGACGTTGCGGTTCGACGGCGAGCAACTCGCCGTCTCCGGCCAGCAGTGTCCGCACCGCGGCGAGCGCGGCGGAGAGATCGGGGAAGCGAACCAACCCCGCGCAGCTCAGCACGGTTCGGAAGCCGCCGTCGGGAACGGGCGCCGCCCGGTCACCGGCGAGGACCCTCGACAGCAGCGCACGGCCCTCGTCGACGCTGAGGTCGAGCACCGGTCCGTCGGCGAGCCGCCGGAGCACCAGATGGCGACGCTCGACCTCGGCTCGCACTGCCGCCGGCCATCGGGACGGGGGGTCGGCGCGGCGGGCGATCAGATCAGAGGTCAGCAACTGGGCCACAGCAGGGCATGCTACCCGGACCTCTCGGCGTGCCCGGTGGCACCGTCGTGACCGTCGTCGGTAGCCTGCGCTGCCATGACCATCAAGCGTGTAGGCATCGTGGGTTCAGGCATCATGGGGTCGGGCATCGTCCAGGTGGCGGCCCAACAGGGGTACGAGGTGGTGTTGCGCTCTCGTCGCCAGGAGACGGCCGACGCCACCGTGGCCACCCTCACCAAGTCGCTCGACAAGCTCGTGGCGAAGGAGCGGCTCTCCGCCGAGGACCGCGACGCCACGCTGGGTCGGGTCACGGCGACTGCGGACCTGGCCGACCTCGCCGGCTGTGACCTGGTGATCGAGTCCATCGTCGAGGATCTCGAGCTCAAGAAGCAGCTGTTCGTAGAGCTCGACCAGACAGTGGCCGAAGGCGCCATTCTCGCCACCAACACCTCCACCCTCGCCGTGGTCGACTTGGCCATGCAGACCAACCGTCCCGACCGGGTCTGTGGCATCCACTTCTTCAACCCGGCACCCATGATGACCCTCGTCGAGGTGGTGCGCGCCATCACGAGTTCCGACGAGACGGTGGCCGAGGCCGTCGCCTTCGCCGAGTCGTGTGGCAAGTCACCGGTCGAGGTGAAGGATCAGGCCGGCTTCATCGTGAACAGCCTCCTGTTCCCCTACCTGAACAATGCGGTCCGCCTGCTCGAGAACGGCGTGGCCACCCGAGAGGACATCGACGCTGCCATGAAGGGCGGCTGCAACTTCCCCATGGGTCCCCTCGCCCTGCTCGATCTCGTGGGCCTCGACACCTCGCTGGCCATCCTCGACGCGCTCTACGACGAGTTCCGCGACCCCAACTACGCAGCCGTGCCGCGCCTGCGCCGCATGGTGAGCGCCGGCTACCTGGGGCGCAAGTCCGGCAAGGGGTTCTACGACTACTGATCACCCACCGGCGATCACCCACCGGCTCGGCCTCGTCGAGTCGGTGCGACCGGTTCCCGTACATGCGAAGGAGCCCCGGCCGCAGGCCGGGGCTCCTTCCTTGTCGTACATCACTTCAGAGGTCTCGGTCCGGCTCACGCCAGGACCGAGGCGTCGACCGGAGTCGACGTGGTTCAGCTGTCCTCGTCGGTGGTGTCGTCATCGGCCGGCTCGAGGTCGTCCATCGGCTCCTCGAGGTCGTCCATCGGCTCTTCGACGTCCGACTCCTCGACCGTGGTGTCGGTGGTGTCGTCCTCGACGACCTCTTCGGTCTCCTCGGTGGTGGCGTCGTCCTCGCCGTTGTCATCGTCCGAGCACGCGGCTGCGCTGAGCAGCAGGGCGCCGGCAGCGAAACCGGCAACGAGCCGCTTCGTGGTCTTGTTCATGAGAATCTCCTCAGGTTTTCGGGCTTCTTCACCCTGCATCGCCGAGCAGCAGCTTCAACGAACGATCACATACAGTTACCGCCATTGAGGACAAGCAAGGTCCATGCAGAGCGACAGTTTTGTAACACGACCGTTCGCAGAATGGACGTCACCCCCCCAGCAGTTCTCTATGACATTCGTCACAGGACTGTGACTTCCTGGTACGCGTCGGGTGGCGCGACGATGCCTGTGGTGGAATCCGTCCCGATCGAACCCGCCACCTGTCGGTGGCGTCTGCCACCACCGGAGTCGGCCGACGAGCACGGTGTGGTCGGCGTCGGGGCCGACCTCGAGCCGTCGACGCTGCTCGCTGCCTATCGCACGGGGCTGTTCCCCATGCCCTTGCCCGAACGCCGCTCGATCTCGTGGTGGTCACCGGACCCCCGTGGCATCCTGCCCGTCGACGCCATGCACGTGAGCCGGTCGCTCCGCCGGGCCATCGGGCGGTTCGAGGTGCGCTTCGACCACGACTTCCGAGCGGTGGTGGAGGGTTGTGCCGACCCCTGCCGCCCCCACGGGTGGATCGACGACGACATCATCGACGCCTATTGCCGCCTGCACGACCTGGGATGGGCCCACAGCGCGTCGTGCCACGTCGGCGGTGAGTTGGTCGGTGGTGTCTACGGTGTGGGCATCGGCGGGTTCTTCGCCGGCGAGTCGATGTTCCATCGGGTTCGCGATGCCTCGAAGGTGGCGCTGGCCGCCTTGGTCGAGCGGGTGCGCGCCGGCGGTGGGACGCTGTTCGACGTGCAGTGGACCACGCCACACCTCCGGTCCCTGGGGGCTGTCGACGTCCCGAGGACGACCTACCTGGCGCTGCTGCACGACGCCCTCGGGGGTCCCGACCCGTTCTGCGCCTGAGCGGGGCCGCCGCCAGCGGCGCCCGTCGCTGCCCACCGGGTCGGTCGGTCGGCCGACCGGCGGGCCACGGACGTGACAGACGTGGCGTCGGCGCGGGACCATGGAGCATGGCCACGCCCACCACGAACCCCGAGGCGACACCCGCAGCGACCAAGGACCGCCCCTGGCTCATGCGGACCTACTCCGGTCACTCCACCGCCGCCGCCTCCAACGAGCTGTACCGCACCAACCTGGCCAAGGGCCAGACCGGATTGTCCATCGCCTTCGACCTGCCGACGCAGTGCGGCTATGACCCCGACGCGCCCGAAGCGTCCGGCGAGGTGGGCAAGGTCGGCGTGCCGGTGGCCCACCTGGGCCACATGCGGACGCTGCTCGACGGCATCCCCGTCGGTGAGATGAACACGTCGATGACCATCAACGCTCCGGCGGCGTGGTTGCTCGGTCTCTACGTGGCCAACGCCGAGGACCACGGCGTTGCCTCACAGCAGCTGCGCGGCACCACCCAGAACGACATCGTGAAGGAGTACCTCTCCCGCGGCACCTACATCTTCCCGCCGGAGCCCTCACGGCGTCTGATCGTCGACATGGTGGCCTTCTGCGCCGAGTGGATCCCCAAGTGGAACCCGATGAACGTGTGCTCGTACCACCTCCAAGAGGCGGGCGCCACGCCCACCCAGGAGATCGCCTACAGCCTGGCCACCGCCATCGACGTGCTCGATGCCGTGCGCGACTCCGGGCAGGTGGCCGAGGACCGCTTCCCCGCCGTGGTCGGATCGATCTCCTTCTTCGTCAATGCCGGCATCCGCTTCGTGGAGGAGACCTGCAAGCTGCGGGCGTTCACCGAGCTGTGGGATCGCATCTGCGCCGAGCGCTACGGCGTGACCGACCCCAAACTGCGCCGCTTCCGCTACGGCGTGCAGGTCAACTCGCTCGGGCTCACCGAATCGCAGCCGGAGAACAACGTGCAGCGCATCGTCCTCGAGATGCTGGCCGTCACCCTCTCCAAGCGTGCTCGCGCCCGATCGGTGCAACTCCCGGCGTGGAACGAGGCCCTCGGGCTGCCCCGACCCTGGGACCAGCAGTGGTCACTGCGGATGCAGCAGGTACTGGCCTTCGAGAGCGACCTGCTCGAGTACGAGGACATCTTCGACGGGTCCCACGTGGTCGAAGCACGTACGGCTGAGCTGCGCGACGCCGCCTGGGAGGAATTGCAGGAGATCATCGGTCTCGGTGGCGCCTTCGAGGCCATCGAGGAGTTGAAGGGCCGCCTGGTCCGTTCCAACGCCGAGCGACTGCGTCGCATCGAGTCGGGCGAACAAGTGGTCGTCGGCGTGAACCGGTTCACCGAGACCACCGACAGCCCCCTCGGCGGTGAGGAGACCATCCTCAAGGTGGATCCCGGCGTCGAGGCCGAGACCGTCAGCGAGGTCCGCACCTGGCGCAACGAACGGGACAACGACGCCGTCAAGCGCTCGATCGATGCCCTGCGCCGTGCCGCTGCGTCGGGCGAGAACATCATGGCCGCCACCATCGATCTGGCCCACGCCGGCGGCACCACCGGAGAGTGGGCCGCCGTGCTGCGGGAGGCCTTCGGCGAGTACCGCGCCCCGACCGGGGTGGCCGCCGCCCTCGGGGCGGGTGGACTCACCGACGGCCTGCGCGACGTGGCCACCGAGGTGGCGGCGCTCGCCGGCGGTCCGCCACGGTTCCTCGTGGCCAAGCCCGGCCTCGACGGCCACTCGAACGGGGCCGAGCAGATCGCCGTGGCAGCGCGCGACGCCGGTATGGAGGTCATCTACCAGGGCATCCGCCTCACACCGGCGCAGATCGCTGCGGTGGCCCGCGACGAGGACCCCGACGTGATCGGCCTGTCGATCCTGTCGGGCAGCCACCTCCACCTGGTGCCCGAGGTCATCTCCCTGCTCCGCGGCGAAGGGGTCGACGCCCCGGTGGTGGTGGGCGGCATCATTCCCGAGGACGACCGCCAGCCGCTGCGCGACGCCGGCGCTGCGGCGGTCTACACACCCAAGGACTTCGACTTCGGCCGCATCATGGCCGACATCGTCGGCCTGGTCCGCTCCCACCGCGAAGACTGACCGCCGACCCGGTCACCAACGACGGCGGGCTTGATTCGCCGGGCAAGACGCCGATGGATGGTCGTGCAGCGACAGGACGTGCTGGGTCTGGCGCTCGGGGGACTCGGCATCGGGATCGGAGCCCTCGGGGCGACCTTCGGCGAGAGCTGGCTGCTCTGGCCTGCAGCGCTGGCCGTACTGGCGGGCCTGACGACGCAGGCCGTGTCCCTGGCCCGCCTCGGCCGCCATCGCGCCGAGGCCGCCGAGATGAGCGACCGGCTCGTGGCCACGCAGGCCGAGCTCGCCGCTGAGCAGGCTGCACGACGGGATGCTGAAGAGCGGCTCAGCTCGCGGATGCAGCTCACCGCCATGCGTCGCTCGAACAGCGACGACCAGCTCACCGACCGCGAGAGCGGGCTCTACAGCGAGGCCTACTTCCGGGTCGCCCTCGATGCCCGCATCGCCTCGGCGCGCCGAAATCTGAACCCCCTCGCCGTGGCCGTGGTCGACCCTGTCCGCGGCCTGGCCACCGCCGCTCCCACTCCGGCGCCGGTGCGGGCCACTGCCGAGGCCATCGTGGCCACCGTTCGAGAGGCCGACACCGTGTGTCGCCTCGCCGACGGCAGCTTCGCCCTCATCCTCGACGACACCGACGAGAACGGGGCCATCTGGACGGTCGAACGGATCCGACGGGCCATCGCCGACACCGACGATGCCGTCACGCTCTGGGCAGGAGTGGCCTGCTACCCCGCACACGGACTCACCACCGAGGAGATCCTCGATCGAGCCGACGTGGCACTCGACGCTGCCCGGGAGTGGCGTCAGGATCGCATCGAGGTGGCCGGGGCCGAGAGCTGAGGTGCGGCCCTCACTCGGCGCCGTGCGCGTCGAGTTCGGCGACGAAGCTGCGGAGCCGCTCGAGCGAGGCGGTGGGAACGGGCGCTGCACGCCGAGCGAGCGCCTCCTTCAGCTCGATGTAGGTGGCTGCCTCCAACCCGCACCGGCGACACATCTCGAGGTGCTCCGCCACGGCCGAGGCCGTCTCGTCGTCCAGTTCGCCGTCGAGGTGCGTCTGCAGGACCTTGGCCACCTGCCGGCACGACAGGTGGTCGGGAACCCGACGGCGGATGAGGCGTGTCACGGGGTCGGGAACCCCCTGATGCGCCGCCGCATTCCAGCGGACCAGCAGGCCACCGCCGCCGTGGGCGGCATCCTCTCCGTCGTCACGTCCGATCTCCTTCCAGGCCCGTGGCCGCCAATCGCTCGCGCAGCCGCTGGCGTCCGCGATGCAGGCGGCTCATCACCGTCCCCTGGCGCACGCCGAGCGCTTCCGCCGCCTCCCGGTAGCTCAGCCCCGCCATGTCCACCAGTTCGACAGCACGGCGGTACACCAGGGGGAGCGCGGCCAGGGCATCGTCGAGCGCAGCGTCCAGCACGGGGTCGACCACATCGTCCTCGGCGCTGCGCCCGTCGTCGGCCACCTCCTCGGGAGCGGTGTCGGGATCGCGCTGCAGCTGTGGCCGGCGTCGCCGCGCCCGGTTGATGTTGGCGTTGCGCATGATGGTGAGCAGCCACGCCCGCGGGTAACGACCGTCGAACCTCTCGATCGATCGATAGGCCCGCAGCAGCGTCTCCTGCACCAGGTCCTCGGCGTCGGCGGTGTTGCCCGACAGCGATCGGGCCACACGCATGAGGACGTCGAGTTCGGGAACGACCAGGCGTTCGAACGCCTCATCGGCCGCGCCGTCGCCGGGGGGGACCACGCCGCAAACCTACCCGGCTGGACAGATCCACGGATCACACCCGCCTCATGGTCGACCTCGCTCCGTCCGACGGCAACCCCTCGCATGCTGCGTGGCCGCTCGACCACCGGACCGAGCGGCGGGGACTCAGCGCGCGGCGAGCGCAGCGAGGATGCCGTCCTGGTCCACACTCCCGCTCCACGTCCCGAGGTGGGTGCCATCGGCGTCGAACAGTTGCGCCGCCGGCTGGGCGCGTACGCCCAACTCCCGCCACGACTCGAACGACTCGTCCCACAACATGGTGAACGGTGGGCTGTGCTGTTCGACGAACCGCCGGGCGAACGCCAGGTCGTCCTGGGTGCCGAGGCCGACGATGTCGAACTCTGCCGCGTGCTCGGCGGCGAAGGCAGCCACGTCGGGAGCCTCGCGGTTGCAAGCCGGACAGTGGGGCGCCCAGAACCACACCACCAAGGGCTTGTCCGAGGGGAGGAACCCAGCGAGGTCCACCGGTTGGCCGGTGCGGATGTCGGTCACCGCGATGTCGGGGAACGGACTGGTGCCCACTGGCTGGTCGCTGGCGCTCTCGGTCGTCGTCGGGCCGTCACCGGTGGTCGATGCCGGGCCGTCGGCGAGGCCCTCGCCACCGTCGGCCGCTTCGTCCACCACGGAGGCGTCACCGACCGACAACGAGGCATCGGTATCGGGGGTCACGTCAGAACAAGCGCCGGCTACCAGCAAGAGTGCTGCAATCGAGCCGAGTACCAATCGTCGTCGTGTTCGCATGCCGCAGGAACCCTCGCCTCCCGACCGCCATTCCCGATAGTTGTCGCTCGGTACCCGACCGATATCGCAGAGCCGGGAACAATCCCCCACCGCAGGGGGTTCCAGCCGCATGTTCGACGGATTGCTCGCGTTCGCCTTCGTGGCAGGGATGGTGGCCACCGTGAACCCGTGTGGGTTCGCCCTCCTCCCCGCCTATCTCTCGCTGTTCCTGGGGAGCGATCCCGGCGGGCGACCGCCCGTGGGGCGCGCCCTGAAGGTCAGCGCCGCCATGACGCTCGGGTTCGTCGTCACCTTCGGCGCGGCGGGCGCGGTGTTGAGCCCCATCATGTCCACCGCCGGTCAGTACCTCCCGTGGATCACCATCGTCATCGGCATCGGCTTGATCGGGCTGGGCATCTTCCTGCTCACCGGACGGCAACTCCTGTTGCGTGTCCCCCACATGAACTCCGGCGGCAAGGACCGCTCGTTCCGGTCCATGTTCGTGTTCGGCGTGTCCTACGCCGTGGCCTCGCTGTCGTGCACCATCGGTCCCTTCCTGGCCGCCACATCCGGGGGTCTGCGTGGCGGCAACGTGGTCGAGGGATGGTCGGCCTTCGTGGCCTACGGCCTGGGCATGGGCGCGGTGGTCACCGCCCTCACCGTGGCCGCCGCCTTCGCGCAGGAGGGCCTGACCCGCAAGCTCCGCAGGGTCATGCCGTTCGTGCCCCGTATCGCCGGCGGCCTGTTGGTGGTGGCCGGCGCCTACGTGGCCTGGTACGGCTGGTGGGAGCAGCGCGTGCTGTCCGGCGAGTTCGTGGAGGATCCCGTGGTGGACACCGCACTCGGCATCCAGTCGGCGCTCACCACCTGGATCGACGACCACGGGGTGACGGCGCTGGTCGCCTTCGCCGTGCTGACAGCAGTGGTCAGCGGCATCGTGTGGTGGCGCGCTCGAGGTCGCCCCGAACCCGAGCCAGAACCCGAACCCGCCTAGTCGGCCGTCACCACGAAACAGCGGTCGTCGAGTTCCCCGAAGGCGTAGTCCCCGAACGCGCCGCCGTACATGCCGCGAGTCTTCTCGCTCCACTCGAGCGCTTCAGGGGCACCGATGCGGTGCACAACCTGGGTGATGCCACCCTCGTACACCCGGTACTCGGCCCACGCTCCGGGAAACTCCTTCACCGCCGCCACCTCCACGAACGGGACCTGCCGAGTGGCGCTGAAACGGCGCACCCGGTTGCGATGGGTGTGGCCACAGAAGTAGCCCCGCAGGTTCGGGTGCGCGGCCATGACCTCGACGAGACGTTCGGAATCGTCGGGGTTGATGCCGAAGTACCCCTCCGGTCGGATGGCCGACTCGGGATTCCACGGGTGGTGGTGGCCCATGACCAGGATGGGGTGATCGTCGTCCACCTCGGTGGCCAGGTCGCGCAACCACCCGAGGGTGTCGCCGTCCACCGCCCCCGAGGCCAGGTCGTCGACGGAGGTGTCGATCATGGCCACCACCACCCCGGGCAGGTCGATGCGATACGGCGTGTCGGGTCCGAACCGTTGCCCGTGGTAGCTCTCGTGGTTACCGCGGATGTGGTGACACCGGTCGCCGAAGATGGGCAGGTAGGCGTCGAGGAAGGCCTCGTACTCCTCGGTTGTGCCGCGGCTGGTGAGGTCGCCCTTGACGATGACCGCTGCGGGATCGATGGCCTCGATCTCGGCGGTGGCGCACCGGCTCATCATCTCGGGGTACGGCTCCTCACCCAGCGCGCTGCGGAACGTCGGCCCCTGTTCCATGCCCTCGATGAGCCCCGCCTCGGTCTCCCCGAAGTGCACGTCGTTGACGGTGGCGAACCGGCACAGCAGCTCACCCGGGGGTCGCTCGAGGGTGCGGAACACGAAGCCCTCCAGTTCGTGCAGCGCCCCCGGCGTGAGGCCGTCGTGGCGGATGACCTCGGTGCCGTCGTGCATGACAGCGGCGTCCTCGGAGACGGTGGTCAGCTCCATGGGCCGCAGTGTACGGCCGACGTCGCCGCCCGGGACGAGCCGCCGGCTCATGGTTCGGCCCGTGGTTCGGGCCGCAGGTCAGGGACGGACGCGACGGGCGGGGACCGGCTTGGTCCACCAGCGCCCGGAGAACCGCCAGCGTGGCACGTCGTCGTCCGACGCCACACCACCCGACGCCGAACTCGTCACCACGGCCACCGCCGCCGCAATGGCGGCCGCCTCCTCGTCGGAGGCCGGGGGGTCGATGCGCAGACGACCCGGATCAGCCGACGACGATACGCCTTCGTCGCTCACAGCGGGATGTTCCCGTGCTTGCGGTGCGGCAGTTCCTCACGCTTGGAGCGCAGCATCTCGAGGCCACCGATCAGCTTGCGCCGGGTGTCGGCGGGGTCGATGACGTCGTCGATGTAGCCACGCTCGGCCGCCACGTAGGGGCTGGCAAAGCGCTCGGTGTAGTCCTCGACCAGTTCGGCCCGGCGGGCCGCTGGGTCGGCGGCGGTCTGCAACTCACGGCGGTAGAGGATCTCCACCGCACCCTGTGGCCCCATGACCGCCAGCTCGGCCGACGGCCAGGCGAAGGCCAGATCGGCGCCGATGGACTTGGAGTTCATCACCACGTAGGCGCCGCCGTAGGCCTTGCGGGTGATGACCTGGATGCGGGGCACGGTGGCCTCGCAGTAGGCGTAGAGCAGCTTGGCGCCGTGGCGGATGATGCCGCCGTACTCCTGGTCGACACCCGGCAGGAACCCGGGGACGTCCACAAAGGTCACGAGCGGGATGTTGAACGCATCGCAGGTCCGCACGAAGCGAGCGGCCTTCTCCGAGGACTCGATGTCGAGCACACCGGCGAGCACCATCGGTTGGTTGCCCACCACGCCCACCGGTCGACCGCCCAGGCGGGCGAAGCCACACACGATGCTGCCCGCCCAGCCCGACTGGTACTCGAAGAAGTCGCCGTCGTCGACGACCGCCGCGATGACGTCGGTCATGTCGTAGGGCTGGTTCGGGTTGGGCGGCATGAGGTCGGCCAGCTCGGGACACTCGCGCTCGGGGTCGTCCTCACACACCACCGACGGCGGCTCCTCGAGGTTGTTGGCCGGCAGGAAGCCGAGCAGGTAGCGCACGTCGTCGAGCACGGCCTTCTCGTCGGCACCCACGAAGGTGGCCACCCCCGACTTGGTGGCGTGGCTGCGCGCACCACCGAGTTCCTCGAGGGTGACCTCCTCGCCGGTCACGGTCTTCACCACGTCGGGACCGGTGATGAACATGTGCGACGTCTGGTCGACCATGAAGATGAAGTCGGTCATCGCCGGGCTGTACACGGCACCGCCGGCGCACGGGCCGAGGATCACGCTGATCTGCGGGGTGACACCGGAGGCCAGCACGTTGCGGTGGAAGATCCCGCCGTAGGCGGCGAGGGACACCACGCCCTCCTGGATGCGAGCGCCGGCGCCGTCGTTGAGGCCCACGACCGGGGCACCCACCTTGAGAGCCAGGTCCATCACCTTGTGGATCTTCTCGGCGAAGACCTCACCCAGTGCGCCACCGAACACGGTGAAGTCCTGGGAGAACACGAACACCTGCCGGCCGTCGACGGTTCCCCAGCCGGTGACCACACCGTCGGTGTAGGGACGTTCGGTCATGCCCGAGTCGAGCGCCCGGTGACGAGCCAACATGTCGAGCTCGTGGAAGGAGCCGGGATCGAGGAAATAGTCGATGCGTTCCCGGGCCAGCATCTTCCCCTTGGCGTGCTGACGTTCGACCGACCGCTCCGAGCCGGCGTGCAGGGCGGCTTCCCGCCGTTCGGCGAGTTCCTCGAGGCGCTGTCGCATCTTGTGTTCCGACATAGGACCGTGAATCTACCGGGCACGCCGGGCGCGGCCCCAATGCGACACCGCTCGGTCGCCCGATCGGCGTCGGCGGACGCGATCGGACCAGCGCCAGCACCGCCGGTGGGGCACGATGGCCAGGTGCCGCTGCCCGTCGAACTCCCGCTGGCGCCCATGTTGGCGCGCGCTGCCAAGCAGTTGCCCGAGGATCCCGGACTCATCTACGAGCCCAAGTGGGACGGCTTCCGCTGCATCGTCGCCCGCGACCACGACGAGCTGACGCTGACCAGCCGCAACGGTCGTGACCTGGGGCGCTACTTCCCCGAGCTGGTGGCACCGCTCACCGCTCAACTGCCGGAGCGATGTGTGCTCGACGGCGAGTTGGTCGTACACCTGAACGGCGTACTCGACTTCGATGCGCTCGGTGCCCGGGTGCACCCTGCGCAGTCACGGGTGGTCGAGCTGGCCGCCGCCACACCAGCGTCGTTCATCGCCTTCGACCTGCTGGCCCTCGCTGACCGCTCGCTGCTCGACGAGCCGTTCGCCGAGCGGCGCGCCGCGGCCGAACAGGTGCTGGCCACCAGCCGTGCACCACTGCACCTCTCCACCATCACCACCGACGTCGAGCTGGCACGACGCTGGCTCGCAGCCACGCCCGCCGGTGGGATCGACGGCGTCATGGCCAAGGATCCCGCCGGCCACTACGAGCCGGGCAAGCGGATCCTCCGCAAGATCAAGCGCACCCGCACCGCCGACGCGGTGGTGGCAGGGTTTCGGGACCACACCGACGGCGCCGGCGTGGGTTCGCTGCTCCTCGGCATGTACGCGGGCGGGCTCCTGGTCCACGTCGGGGTGGCCTCCTCGTTCACCGCCGCCACGCGCTCGGAGCTTCGCACGGAGCTCGCGCCGCTCGTCGCCGGTCCGGACGACCGACACCCGTGGTTGGTGGGGGCCACGGCGAGCGCTGACCAGGAGCCGTCGGGTGCGCCCGCCAGTTCCCCGAACCGCTGGCAGTCCGGCCCCAGCCCGTGGACCCCGCTGCGCATCGAGCGGGTGGCCGAGGTGTCGTTCACCCACGCCAGCGCGGGACGCTTCCGCGGTACCACCCGGCTGGTGCGGTGGCGCCCCGACCGGACGCCCGAGTCGTGCACCTTCGACCAGCTCGACGAGCCCGAGCGCCCCCCGGCGCCGGGCGCACTGGTGACCCCACCGCTGTGATCGGCGGGTCGCCCCGGCTGCAGCGGCCGAGGCCGCGAGGTCAGGACGAGCGATCCGCGTGGGTGGTCAAAACGACGTTCGAGGATCGGTGCCTTCCCAGCGCGCCCACCGACCGCACCGGTTGACACGGCGTCAGCAGGGGCCGTCGCCATCGCCGGGAGCGGGGAAGAAGGGCGGCCACGGGGCGTCGGTGAGCCCTTCGGCCTCGTCCCGGTCGGCCAATGCCAGCAGTCCGGCGAGCGAGCCGACGGCGTCGTCGATGCCGGCGTGGGGGTCACCGTCGGTGGCATGGCGCCGGGTGGCCTCGGCCACGTCGAAGCGCTCCGGCGCCACCTCGTCGAGCTCCGCCCAGTCGAAGGGGCACGACACGAGTGCCGCGTCGACGGGTCGTACCGACCAGGCCGAGGCCACCGTGCGGTCCCGGGCGTTCTGGTTGTAGTCCACCAAGACCCGCGCCCCTCGTTCCGCTTTCCGCCACGCAGTGGTGGCTTCGTCGGGGAGGCGCCGTTCGACCTCGCGGGCCAGGGCGACCGCGGCGCGGCGCACGTCGTCGAACGAGTAGCGGGCCACGATGCGCACCGAGATGTGTAGCCCTCGACCCCCGGAGGTCTTCGGCCACCCGACGAGGCCGTGATCGACGAGTACCCGCTGTGCCTCGAGCGCAACTCGGCGCACGGTGTCGAAGGCCACGCCGGGCTGGGGATCGAGGTCGACCCGCAGTTCGTCGGGGTGTTCGGGGTCCCACCGACGGGTGGGCCACGGGTGGAGGTCGACGCAACCGAGGTTCACCGCCCACACGACGTGGGCCAGGTCCGAACCACACAGCGTCTCGGCGGTCCGGCCCGACGGGAAGCGCACCCGGGCAGTCCGCAACCACTCCGGCCGCCCTTTCGGCACATGTTTCTGGTAGAAGCTCTCGCCGTCGAGACCCTTCGGGAAGCGGTGGAGCATCACCGGGCGGGACCGCACCGCTCGCATCACGCCGTCACCCACCCCCAGGTAGTAGCGCACCAGGTCTGCCTTCGTGAACCCGCGGCGCGGGAACACCACTCGATCCGGACTCGACACCGACACCTCTCGCCCGGCCACCTCCACCACGAGTGAGGCCATCGATACCTACCGGTCGGGCGAGCTGGCCAGGCGCCGCGCCTCGTCGGCCAAGCGCGATCCGTCGATCCGCTCGCAGGCCGCGTCGGCACGGTCGGTGGGGCCCTGCCAGCGACACTCCTCCACCGCGTCGATGGTGGGCGCCGAGCGGTCGAGAGTGGCCAGTCGACGGAACAGCAGCGCCTGCTGCCGCTGCTCGACCAGCGTGGCTGCGAGCTTCGCCGAACCGCGCACCCTGACGTCCCACTCGCCCGGTTCGTCGGGGATGGCCTCGATGTGGTGGTACCGGGCCAACACCGTGGCTGCCGACTTCGCTCCCCACCCGGGCAAGCCGGGGAAGCCGTCCGCGCTGTCACCCACGAGTGCCAGGTAGTCGGGGATCGACGTCGGTGCGACCCCGTACTTGTCGACCACGCCGGACTCGTCGATGACGACGTTCCGCCGGCGGTCGAGCTGCACGACCCGGTCCCCCTGCACGCACTGGGCGAGGTCCTTGTCGGGGGTGCAGATGCGCACCTGGTCGACCTCGGGGTCGGCCGCGGCCACGGCGGCGGCGCTGGCCAGGGCATCATCGGCTTCGAAGCGGTCCATCGGCCACACGACCACGCCGAGCGCCTCGAGGGACTCCTCGAGCAGAGGGAACTGGCCGAGCAGGTCCGCCGGTACGCCGTCGCCGGTCTTGTAGCCCGCCCACAGTTCGTTGCGGAACGACTCGATGACGTGATCGGTGGCCACGCCCACGTGGGTGGCGCCGTCGCCGAGCATTGACAGGACCGACCCGACCGTGGCTCGAACGGCCCCGACCTCCCGTCCGTCAGCGGTCATGTGCGACGGCACGGCGAAGTAGTGGCGGAACAACTCGTAGGTGCCGTCGACGAGGTGGACGATCATCCCAGGAGCCTTGCACAGCAACCGCACCGCGCACCGACGGCAGGCCACCAGCGGCCCGCGTGACCCACACCCCAGTGGTCCGGTAACGTCGGGCGCTGCGCCATGGTCGGGGGAGGCGGCGGCGCGGGCAACACGGTCGCACTCGGAGCATCTCGTTGACACTTCCGCCGGCTGATCACTCGGCATCGTCCGTGGCCACAACCACTGGCCTCGACGCGTCCGGGCGACCCGGCGCCAGGGTGCGCACCCCTTCACCGGGGAGTTCGGCACCACCGCCCCGGGGCGGCGGGCTGGCACCAGGGGCCTCGACGGGTGGCCGGATGGCGGCACTGGACGGACTGCGCGGGTTCGCTTTGTTGGGAATGCTGGCCTGGCACGCCGAACTCGAATGGGTGCGCGGCGGGTTCGCCCGCATGACGATCTTCTTCGTGTTGGCCGGCTTCTTGGCCACGCGTTCGCTCACCCGCTCCTACGAGCACGCTTCCCAAGGTCGCGCCTTCGTTCGCTTCTGGGGACGCCGGGCTCGCCGCCTCCTCCCGGTGCCCGTGCTCGGGGTCGCCTGGGCAGTGGCCGTCACCGCCTGGATCGGTGGCCCCCACGCCCGCGAGCGGTTGACCGGCGACGCTGCCTCGGCGCTGTTCTCGTTCACCAACTGGCGGCTCATCCTCGACGACCAGCCCTACGGCGCCATGTTCGAGACCCGTTCCGCGTTTCAGCACTACTGGTCGCTGTCGCTCGAGGAACAGAGCTTCCTGCTCCTGCCGCTGCTGTTGGGCGTCGCGCTGTGGATCGGTCGAGATCGGGTCTGGGTACCGCTCGCCGTGCTCGGCGCGCTCGCCGTGGCCCTCGGGCTCCTGCCGTACGTGATCTCCATGGGCCCCGACACCGCCTACTACGGCACCCACGTGCGCCTCGGGGAGTTCCTGTTCGGGGTGGTGGCTGCGCTGGCTCTCGACCGACTCCGAACCGACGACATCCCGAGGGTCGCCCTCCGGGCGGTCGGCGTCGCCGGTGCGGTGGGGCTGGCCGTCCTCGTGGCCACCATGCTGACCGTCGACCGCGAGACCGAGTGGATCTACCAGGGCGGCATGGTGCTGTTCGCCGTGCCGACGGTGGCCATCATCGCAGCGGTCAGCCTGCGGCGACCCGGCGTGTCGAGCGTGCTCGGCATGCCGCCCCTCGCCGCCCTGGGCCGATGGGCCTTCTCCATCTACGTCCTGCACTGGCCGCTCTACCTGCTGTTGGCCGACCTGCTTCCCGACCTCGACCGAGCGGCGCTCGTGACCCTGCAGTTGGTCAGCGCAATCGCCGCTGGTGCGATCATCCACCATCTGATCGAGCGCCCCCTGATGGCGGGCCGTCCCGGCATGGAGGCCCAGTCGTCCGGCTGGCCGTCGATACCCGGCGTTCGTCAGCTCGGCCTCCTCATCGAGCACCGGCCAATTCCCACACTCGTGGTGGCCGTGACCCTCGTACTCGCCAGCACCCTCCTCGTGCCCCGAGGGGACGGCCCGATCGACTTCGAGGCACCGCCACCGCCCATCATTGCGCAGAGCGGACAGGGACCGGCCGTGGCCATGTTCGGTGGCTCGAACTCGTTCATGCTCTCGAGCGGGCTGCAGGCGTGGGGTCAGGACCGCGAGGACGTGTCGATCGCCGCTGGCTCGACGGTCCCGCGTTGTGGGCTCATCGCCGAGGATCAGCGCGAGGCGACCAACATGATGGGCGGTGACGCTCGCATGGAACCCCCTCCTTCGGAGTGCCTCGAACCCGTCAGGCGCTGGTCGACGGTGGCCGGCGCCCAGGAGATCGACGTCGCCGTGGTGGTGGCCAGCCGGTTCGACTTGGGCCGCTGGCAGCTCCCGGGCCGTACCGACGTGGTCGACATCCACCACCCCGCCTACCAGGAGTACGTGCGGACACGGATGGCCGACGTGGTGCGCGCCGTCACCGATGCGGGCGCCTCGGCAGTGGTGTTCACCACGCACCTGCCCCCGTTGCCAACGGGCCGGGCCACCGAACGAGAACGCATCGAACGCGCTGCTGCGGTGTACACGGACCTGGCCACGGAGGTGGCCGACGCCGACCCGGCGGTGACGGTCGCCGACCTGTGGACCTGGGCGGAAGGCCTCCCGACCAACGAGTTCGAGGCCCTGTTCGCAGATCCGGTCCACCCGAGTGCCGAAGGCGGCGAACGGATCTGGGCCGAAGCCCTCGGACCACACATCGACCGCCTGCTCGACGCCTCTGGCCGGTGATGAGCCGGTTCCGATCCCGTGCGCCGGGATCGGAGCATCCGGCAGCGGTCGGATAACATAGCGGTGGCGGCAGGTAGGGCGACCGGCGGGAACATCTGCCGATGGCGCCGGTTCCCGCCCGAACCGAGAGCGGGAGCACCACGCACATGCCCCTTCCTGACATCCCACCACCTCGAAAACGGGTCCGGGTCGACAGCCGCACCGGCGCCATCCGACGGACCGACCTGCGAGACAGCGACGACGGGCGAGCAACCGCACCGCCCGGCGACGGTGCCCGTGACACGGCGGCTGCGCCCACGATCGGGACCGGCAACGCTCCACGCACGGTCGAGCCTTCGCCGCCCGACACAGCCGACAACGACCCTGCGCCCGCTGAGTACCGCCAGCAGCGGCCACGACCACACGACGCAGCCGAGCCTCCGGACCGCTCTGCGGCACCGGCCCAGCGAAGCCGCCGATCCTCCCGGCAAAGTGACCGAGCCGCCAGCAAACGGAAGAAGGCGGTACGCGTCGCCGGCGTGGCCTCGCTGGTCGGCGCCATCGTGCTGCTCATGGTGGCCGCCGGCGTGGTGGTGGTCACCAGCATCGAGGACAATGACGACTGGAGCGCACCCGGCGTCTCCACCACGACGACGCTGCCCACCCTCGATGCCGCCGCTCGACTCGCCGAGCGAAGTCAGGCCCTCGATCCCGCTCCGAACCCCGGCGTGGGATCGGGGACCGACGTCCTCGTCGTGCTCGGCGGCGGCGATGCCGATGCGCTCGACGCCGGCAAACGGCACTGGCTCGGCCTCGCCGTCGGGATGGACGCAGCCGCCGGTGGCGCCACCGGCGGCTGCGGACTGGTGGGCAGCGACGAGCAGGGAACCGACTGCGCCACCGTCGTGGACGATTGGGCCACTCTGGTGGGTGAGGCGGCTGCCACGGTGGTCGTCGTGGTATCGAGCCACCTCGATCTCGGCGAATTCGCCCACCCCGCCACCGGAGCGTTGGGTTCCCTCGACGACGTCAATCACCAGTTGGCTCTCGGCTTCCGCTTCGACGAGGTCGTCGATCGGCTGGTGGCGAGCGGCGCAGGCGTCATCGCTGTCACGACGTTGTCGGTGCCACCTGACGCTGATCCGGCACTCGTGGCGCGAGCTGGCGCCTACAACGCGCTCGTGCAGCAGTTGGCCGACCGCCGCCCGGAGGTGCACGTGGCGGACATCGACGGGTGGGTCGCAGGTCCGGGATCGGAACTGGTGCTGCGCGACGAGGACGGTTCTCTCACTGCTGAAGCCGGCCGACGGCTCTGGTTGGAGGTCGTGGGGCCGCAACTCGACGCTGGGCGGGCAGCCGCACCCCAGCAATGACGCTGCGCTAGCGTTCCCCCGACCACCCGAGCAGCGAGGAGCGACTCGGACCGATTGAACGGTGTTAACGTCGCACCTCGGATTCACGTTCGGCACCCGTCGTCGAACGCCGGTCGAGAGGGGGACGTGCACATGAACCGACCACGCGCCGTCACGGTGGTGGTGGCTGGCATCGCCTTGGTTGCAGCCACAGCCTGCGTCGAGCGAGTCGAGCGGGTCGAGCAAGCGCCGACCGAGTCCGACACGGTCGATGGCGCCGGTGACACCAGCGGCCTGCGTCCCGACATCCTCGGCGGCGAACTGGCCGACGGACCGCCGGTGGTGACCCGCTTCCCCGGGATGGAGTTCTCCTTCGGGACGCTGCCCGACGAACCGATCGAGGCCGACGGCGACCCGATCGTCCTCGGCATGATCAACCAGGAGGAGACCCCCCTCGGGTCGTTCCCGGAAGTTCGCCTGGGCGCCCAGGCCGCCGTCGACTTCATCAACGCCGAACTCGGCGGCGTGGACGGACGACCCCTCGAGTTGCGCCCGTGCATCACCAGTTTCGACCCCCAGCAGTCACAGTCGTGCGCCCAGGACCTCGTGCAACGAGGCGCGGTGGCCGTCCTCGGTGGGCTGGACATCACCTCCAACGGGTCGATCCCGGTGCTCGAGCGCAACGAGGTGCCCTACATCGGGGGTATCCCCATCAACCTCGACGAGATGACCAGCCCGATCTCCTTCCAGTTCTCGGGAGGCTCACCGGGTGCGTTCGCCGCCTTCGCCCACCACGCAGCAGCCCAGGGGGCCGAGCGGGTGGTGGTGGCCTACGGCGAGTTCCCGCCGATCGAACTCGCCGCCGTCGAGTTCGGCGTCGGGGTGCTCGAGTCACTCGGTGTCGATGCCATCGCCGTCCCCTTCCCGATCACCACCACCGACTTCCTCCCGGTCATGACCCGTGCAGGCGAGTTCGAGCCGGACGCCGTCTTCATCGGCGCAGCGGACACTGCCTGTGTTCCCGCAATGCAGACGGCGCACGATCTCGACATCGACGCCGACCTCTACTTCGTCGGAGCGTGCGCCGCACCGGGCATCCTGGACCAGGCCGGCGACGCGGCCGAGGGTCGGATCTTCGGCATCGAGGGACCGCTCGAGGACGGCACGCCCGACGGCGACCTCTACATGGCGGTCATCGGAACCCACGGCCAGAACGGCGTCCCCGCCGCCAGCGCCGCCACCGTGAGCTTCCGCGCCGTGATGAACCTCTACGCCGTGCTCGACGACATCGGAGCGGACGACATCACCTCGGACTCGATCATCGAGGCGTTCAGGACCACGTCGGGCAGCCCGAGCTTCGACGGGCACCCGTACACCTGTGACGGCCAGCAGATCCCGCAGCTGCCGTCGTTGTGTTCCCCCCAGCAAGTGCTCGGCATCTTCGAGGACGGTGAGCTGGTGGAGCTCAGCTCGTGGATCGACGTCCCATCGGTCGTGGCCGACGCCGGTATCGGCACCGAGCCACCATCCGGTCGCTGAGCCGATGCTCGTGTCCCACAGGGCGTCGAACAGCGGATCGGACACGCCGAGCAGATGAACGCGCACGCTCAGTACCTCCTGCTCGGTCTGGGAGGCGGCGCCGTGGTGGCCGCCCTGGCCCTGGGCCTGCTGCTGAGCTACCGCGCATCGGGCGTCATCAACTTCGCCCACGCCGCCCTCGGCACCTTCCTGGCACTCACCTACTACGAGCTCCGAGAGCGCAGTGAGCTGATCCTGCCCGTGCTCGGCCTGCCCGGCAGGGTGCGGCTCCTGCCGGAGGACTACTTCTTCACCTGGGGCACGGCCTTGGCGATCACGTTGGTCATCGGCGCGCTGTACGGACTCGTCATCTGGTTTCTCGTCTTCCGCCCCTTGCGCCGGGCGCCGGCCCTCGCTCGAGTCGTCGCCAGCCTGGGGCTGTTCCTCTACCTGTTCGCCATGGCGGACCTGCGGGTTTCGGGGACTGGTTCTGCGGTCACCCGCCGGGAACCGATCCTCCCGACGAACATCATCGAGATCGTCGGCATCCGGATCCCTGCCGACCGCCTCTGGTTGCTGGCACTCGTGGTGTGCGCCACGGCGGCGCTGGCGCTCGTGTTCCGCTACACCCGGTTCGGCCTGGCCACTCGAGCCGCAGCAGAGAGCGAGCGAGGTGCCGTCTTGCTGGGCCACTCCCCCGAACGGCTCGCCGCGGTGAACTGGATGGCGGCGTCGGTGCTCGCCGGCGCCGCCATGATCCTCGTGGCCCCCATCGCCGGACTGAACCCGGCCACCTCGAGCCTCCTCATCGTGCCCGCCCTCGCTGCAGTGCTCCTCGGTGGCCTCAGCTCGTTCGTGGCCACCACCGCTGCGGGCCTGACCATCGGGATGGTGCAGTCGGAACTGCTCAACCTGCGGGCCACCACCAGTTGGATGCCAGATCTCGACATGGGCCAGGCGCTGCCCTTCGTGGCCATCATCGCCGTGCTGGCGCTCCGGGGCCGCTCCCTGCCCACGCGGGGCGACATCGTGACCGGCCACCTCCCGCGATCGGGTTCACCACGCCATGTGCTGCCCTGGACGGTGGGCATCAGCGCCGTGGCGATCATCGGCCTCTACACGCTCGACAGCGGCTGGCGTCAAGGCATCATCGTCTCGGCGACCTTCGCCCTGCTCGCCCTCTCCATCGTGGTGGTGACCGGCTACGTCGGACAGATCTCGCTGATGCCCATGGCCCTGGCCGGGGTCGGCGCGTTCGCCATGATCAAGTTCCACGACTGGGGCGTGCCATTCCCCCTCGCCCCGCTGCTCGGCGCCACCGTGGCCGCCGCGATCGGGGTGATCGCCGGTGCTCCGGCGGTGCGGGTCCGAGGCATGCACCTGGCCGTGGCCACCCTGGCCGCCGCCGTGGCAATCGAGGAACTCGTCCTGCAATGGAACTGGTTCACCGGCGGCCGTGGTGGCACCTCGGTGCCCTCCCCCACCCTCGGACCACTCGACCTCGGCATCGTGGCCACCGGTGACGCCTTTCCCCGCCCGGCCTTCGGCGTGCTGTGCGTGGTGGTGGTCGCCCTCTGCTGTGCCGGGGTGGCGCAGCTCCGACGATCACCCACCGGGCTGCGCTGGCTGGCGGTGCGGGGCAACGAACGAGCGGCGGCATCGGCGGGTGTCCCGGTCAGCGCAACCAAGCTGCGGGCCTTCGCTCTGTCGTCGTTCATCGCTGGGCTGGGTGGCTGCCTCTTCGCCTACGGGAACCCGAGTCTGTCCGTCGGGTCGTTCGCCGTGTTCCAGTCGCTGGCGCTCTTGGCGCTGACCTACCTGGCGGGCATCGCCGGGGTGGCCGGCGCCCTCGCCGCCGGTGTGCTCGCCGATGGAGGCCTCGTCACCGTCGCCGCCGGCGGCGAGGCCTCCCAGATTCGGTTCGCGCTCAACGGGATCCTGCTCATCGTGGTCGCCGCCGTCTACCCCGAAGGGATCAGCGGGGCGATCGGTCGCGGCATCGCACGGCTTCGACGTCGCACATCGGGCGCGTCGCCCGCTGACCCGGAGACCCCGGCGGTCGCTGAGCCGAAGGGCACCACGGTGTGATCCACGGCCACCGCCGACCGTCCCCGCCTCATCTGGCCATGTCGGGCCGCAGAGGTGGTGCAGTAGGGTTGCACCTCGTCAGTCCAGCCGAGCCAGGAGCACCCGAGCAGAGATGGCCACGCGGCAAGCACCCCTGAACCTCGATGCATGGACGAAGGAACCACAGCAGACCGACGAGACCCAGGGACCCGACGCAGCAGCCACAGGCTGGACGCGCTGGAACAACATGTCGCCGGAGGTCGAGTTCTGCGAGACCGCTGCACAGCTCGTGCGTATGGCGCGTCCGCACACGATCCTCGAGACCGGCGTCGGCCAGGGCTACACCACCCGACGCGTGGCTGCCGCCATGCCCCCCGGAGCCGTCTACCGGTGCTTCGAGGCCTACCAACCGCTTCGGGAGGCACTGAACGGCCTGGAGTTCTTCGCTGACCCGTCCCGGATGCTGGTCGATGCCGACACCCCGACGGTCGATGACTGGCAGTGGGCGCAGTTCACCGTGCTCGACTCGGGCAGCGAGCACCGTTCGAACGAACTGCACGGCTGGTACGAGCATGCACCCGACAACGCACTCCTGCTCGTACACGACGCCAACCGCACGCACCCCGAGTGGACGAACCACCGCAAGATCGCCGAACTCATACTCGAACTGGGTATCCCGGGGGTGTTCCTCCCCAACCCCCGCGGCTCCTTCTTCGGCCAGAAGCGGTGAGTCGGGGTCGCTGACGCGGCCGACGCGGCAATCGGCTACTCCTGCACCAACTCGATGAGCGTGCCGAAGGCGTCCTTTGGGTGGAGGAAGGCCACGGTGGTGCCCCGGCTGCCCGGTCGCGGTGCCGCATCGATCGCCCGGAAGCCCTGCGAGGTGACCTGCTCGAGCGCAGCGGCGCAGTCGGCCACCCGGTAGCCGATGTGGTGGAGGCCTTCGCCCTTGCGCTCGAGGTACTTGGCCACCGGCGAGTCCTCGCGGGTCGGGGTGAGCAACTGGATGTAGGACTCCGCCACCTTGAGCAGCGCTTCCTCCACCCCGTCGCTCTCCACCACCTCACGATGGTCCACGACTGCCCCGAACGTCTCCCGGTAGTAGTCGATGGCCGCGGGTAGGTCGTTCACCGCGATGGCCACGTGGTCGATCTCGGTGAACACCGGCTGGGGACCCTGTCCGGAGGCGGCCTGAGCGGCCTCCTGACCTGGTGCTGGTACGGACATTGGGCTCATCGGTCCTCCTCGGAGTCGGACGGAACTTGCGGCACAGCGCCGGTGCACGCCGGTCTCGGCGAGTCGCTCGCCGCCTCCGGTGCTACCGGCTCGGTGGTCAACCCATGCGGCGGAACAAGGTGATCTTGTCCTCGCCGACCTGCTCGCGGAACTCGGGGTCGTCGATGCCGAGACCCTCCTCGGCCGCCAGACAGAGCACGCCCACCTTGCCCTCGGCTTCGTTCTTGTGGACGGTGAGCGCCGCAGCACCCGTCTCCTCGAGTGGGTAGACCTTCGAGAGCAACGGCTGCACGGTGCCGTCACAGAGGGCCTGGTTGGCTCGCCAGGCCTCGGCATAGTTGGCGAAGTGCGACGAGACGATCCGCTTGAGCTTCATCCACAGGTGGCGGTTGTCGTACTCGATCATGTAGCCGGAGGTGGCCGCGCAGGTGATGATGCGACCGGCTCGGGCAGTGACGAACACCGAGGCGCCGAACGTCTGGCGGCCCGGATGCTCGAAGACCATCTCGACGTCCTTGCCGATCAGGGCACGAATGTCCTTACCCAGGCGACGCCACTCGGACTCGTCCTGGGTGTGCTCGTCCTTCCAGAACTTGTAGCCCTTCTCCCGACGATCAATGACGTGCTCACAGCCCATGTCGTGCAGCAGCTCGGCCCGTTCGGGCGAGGACACCACCCCGACGGGGACACCACCGCCGTTGAGGACGTACTGCACGGCGTAGCCGCCGATGCCGCCGGTGGCACCCCAGATGAGCACGGCCTCCCCCTGCTTCATGTCACCGGCGTGCTGCGACACGATCATGCGGTAGGAGGTCGAGTTGCACAGGGCGTTGCAGGCCGCCTCTTCCCAGGTGAGGTGCTTCGGCTTGGGCATGAGCTGGTTGGCCTTCACCACCGTGAGGTCGGCCAGGCTCCCGAAGTTCGTCTCGAAACCCCAGATGCGCTGGTTGGCAGCCAGCATCGAATCGTCGTGAGCGGTCGGGTCCTGGTCGTCGACATGGTTGCAGTGGATGGTCACCCGATCGCCGGGCTTCCAGTTGCGCACCGCGGAGCCGGTCCGCAGCACCACACCTGCGGCGTCGGAGCCAACGATGTGGTACGGCAGGTCGTGGCGGGCGCCCCAGACGGACTCCTTGCCGAGACGCTTCAAGAAGCCGAAGGTGGGCAGCGGCTCGAAGATCGACGTCCACACGGTGTTGAAGTTGATGGCCGAGGCCATCACTGCCACCACGGCCTCGTCGGGAGCGATCTCGGGGAGCGGCACGTCGTCGACGTGCAACGACTTGCGCGGATCCTTGTCCTCCGAGGCCACCCCCTCCCACATGTCCACCTCGTCGTCCTTGACGAAGGCAGCGCGGTAGGCCTCGGGGAGCGGCAACGCAGCCAGGTCCTCACCAGAGGCACCCTGGTTGATGGCGTCGGCGATAGCAGCGATCTCGGTCATGGTCGGAACGGTAGTTCCAGCCACTGGGCTCGCACCACCGGACGCTCGACAAGGCTTCGTTCGGCGGGAGCCGGACGGTCGACGTCGCGGTGCGCACACGTTGCCAGCGGGTCCGGGCGCCGGACCCTCCGTCACCAGACCACGGCAGCCAGCCGGTTCGTAGTCGGTTCGTATGGCGCTCGGAAGGTGCCGCTGGCCCCCGTCGTTGGATACCCTCGCGCCGATGCTCGGTCGGTGGAAGCGGAGCGCCACGCCACTCATCGCTCTCGTCGCTCTGTGGACAACCGTCGGTTGCGCCCAGGACAGCCAGCTCACGCTCCTGCTGGAGGAGGATCAGACAGACCTGGCGGTCGTTGCGCCGAACCCCCAGGTGTCCTGCGACGCCGCGCCGAACTGGTTCGACGACCTCGACCCCGATGACCCACTCGACTCCATGCAGCTCCCCGAGAACTGGGTCGGAAACGTCGATCTGGTGCTCCCGGAGGCTCCGAGCGGCGGACTCCCACTCATCGTCCAGTTCCATGGCCTGACCGGCAACCGCAGCATCGTCGAGTCGAACACCGGCCTGGCGGCGACCGGATCACTTGCCGGCTATGCCGTCCTGACGCCGGACGCCCCCAGCGAGCGGGGTGGCTGGCCTCTCGCTGCCGGCTCGGAGGTCGAGGCGCACGTGCTGGCGCTGCTCGACAGCGTCACTGAGCAACTGTGCACCGACCCCGACCGCGTCTTCGCCGCAGGCTTCTCGAACGGTGCCATGTTCGCCAAGGCGCTGAGCTGTCGTCATCCGGAGCGGCTCACGGCCGTCGCCTCGGTCGCAGGACTCGTTCACATCGATGACTGCGAGCACCAGCCGAACGCCGCCCTTCTGGCCGTGCACGGTCGTCACGACCAGATCGTCGGCTTCGACGGCGCACACTCGGCGGCCGTCGCCCTCCTCGTCGGACACGAGGAGGGTCCTCCGGTTCCCCAACTCGCTTCGGACTGGGCGGCGCGTCACGGCTGCTCGGACGACGTCGAGGACGCTGACGACCACGATGCAGTCGAGGTTGCTCGCCAGTGGCGGTGTCCAGATCACGTCGAGGTGGTGCTCGTCGTGGTCGACGAGGGCCACCGATGGCCGAGCGAGTCGTCAACGGGCGTCGACGCCACCGCCCTGATCATCCGCTTCTTCAATGCCCTTGCGTAACCGCTGCTGCCGGCAGGACTGACGCGCGGGTCGAGTCCTACGGGCATTCGGCGAGAGACTCCCGGACGGTCGACAGCTCAAGCGCTTGCCGGGCGTCCCCCGTGGTCCTTAAGGTGACGCGACACGGTCGCCTGTCCCAACGATGCAGCGTCGCGACGGCTACGAGAGGAAGCGGACCCATCGACGTGAAGGTCCCCGACGAAGTGATGCTGTGCGCTCGACACGATCGTGGGGTCGGGATCGCCCGTCGTCCCGACCGGAACCGCGGCTGCGAGCCGACTACCTTCGACAGCCGAGAAGGCCCGAACACCTCACGCGTCAACGACCCGACCGAATGAGATCGAAGCAGCTACCACCGGGTTCCGATGGTCCGGGTTCTGACGCTGCGGGCTCGTCAGGCGTCACCTCCGAATCGGGTACTCCGACTGACACCGAGCTGCAGGCAATTGCTCGCCAGATCGACGGTGCAGCCGGGTTGGAGTGGTCCCGAACCGTGCGTGTCACGCCCGCGGCGATGGTGGGACGGGCCGTCCTCGATCGAGCGGGGCAACGCTCGGACGTGGCGGTGAAGCTGCTCCGAACCCCTGCAGACCGTCGCTTCGCCTTCCGTGAAGTGGAGTTCCTCTCCAGTGGAGTGCAGGATTTGCTCGATCTGGTGCCCCACCTGTTCTACGGCGGCGCCGTGGATACGGGCCGTGACGAGCCCCCGCCGATCGTCCTCGTGACGGCATGGGTCGAGGGCTCTGCTTCAGCGGAGAGCGCAGCCGAATCGGGCACCTCCGGGTTCGACTCCCGCTGGCGACTCGCTCAGCTGCAATCGATGCTCGCCGCACTGCCACTTCTCGACGCCGGCGCGGAATCACCGCTGTCGTCGCTGCTCGAACGCCGGCCTCAGAGCACGCCGATCACCAGCGCCGTCAGAGCAATGCGAGCCCTCCGGACCGAGCTCCTCGATCCGAGTTCGACGCCGTCATCGCCAGCCCTGACCCGGGATCTGGGTCGCTGTGTGAGGTCGCTCCAGGTCATACCCCCGCCGCTCGAGCCGAAGCTCTGTCACGGCGACTACCTGCTCGACAATGTCATCTTCAACGGCGAGTCGATCGCAGCCGTGCTCGACTGGGAAACCTGGAATATCGGGGATCCCCGCTTCGACCTCGGGTATGCGATCGCGGGTGTCGAGCACACCTACCTGGCTACTGAGGGCACTGCAGCCGAGGAGGCGCACCTCGACCTGATCGAAGAGGTGGCGCTGACGGCGGTCGACCCTGGCGCCAGGCTCGACGAGCGCTGGGAGTGGTTCGTTGCGCTCGGGCTGGCCCGACGCCTGTGGGCCTTGGCCAGAGGGCTGGGGCAGAGTCCGGCCGAGGTGCGGACACGACAAGTGCTGAACGAGCGAGTCGAACTGCTCCGCCATTCCCCCGCTGAGGAGGTTCAGCGGGACATCGCCGGGGCGGTCGACCTGCTCGACTCGCTCCGTCTGCCGTTCTCGGCACTCGGCATCGGGCCCGGACCCGACCAGCTCCTCGACACCGGCCAACCGGGGAGCGCAGAGCGGCAGTACTTCTGTGATCGCCTGGCCGCTGGCATCGCATCGACGCGTCTGTTCCCACGGCCGCAACTGTCGACCGACGCGGTCGAACGGCTCGAAATGGTCGTCAGACGCATCTCCACCCTCCTGCGAGCGGCGGAGTGAAGGGCTGGCCGCTGGCGCTGCCGTCGTGAATCGAGCGAACTGACCGGAGGCCGGCTGCCTCAGCATCCCGTCCGGTAAGGGCATCCGGCCGCCCGTACCTGGTTGACCTCCTCCGGGAAGCACCTCCCGTCGGCTGTCGCTGCTCCCCTGCATTCCCTACAGTGGAGCTACCAAGTCGCCTGTACCCAGGGTGCAGGCTCCACGTCTCCGGGGGAGGCCCACGTCATGCCAGGTTCCGTCATCGTTGCAGGTGCCCGTACACCCATCGGCAAGCTCTCCGGGGCCTTCGCCGGCTTCAGCGCCGCCGAACTCGGTGGGTTCGCCATCAAGGCAGCACTCGAGCGTGCCGGCGTCGCCCCCGAGGCCGTCGACTACGTCTACATGGGCCATGTGATCGGTGCCGGCGCCGGCCAGATCACCGCTCGCCAGGCGGCGGCCAACGCCGGTATCGGCATGGACGTGCCCGCCACGACCATCAACAAGGTGTGCCTGTCGGGGCTGAACGCCATCTACCTCGCCGACCAGATGATCGCAGCGGGTGACGCCGACATCGTGGTGGCTGGCGGCATGGAGTCCATGACCAACGCCCCCTACCTCCTCCCCGGTGCCCGTGGCGGCTACCGCTACGGTGACCAGACGGTGGTCGACGCCGTGGCACACGACGGGCTCTTCTGCGCCTTCGACCAGTGCGCCATGGGCGCCGGCACCGAGAAGTACGCCGCCTCGGAGAACCTCTCCCGCGAGGCCCAGGACGCCTTCGCCGCTGCGTCGCATCAGCGGGCGGCCAAGGCCCAGAAGGACGGCCTGTTCGACGACGAGATCGTGCCCGTCGAGGTGCCCCAGCGTCGGGGCGACCCAGTGGTGGTCTCGGTCGACGAGGGCGTGCGGGGCGACACCAGTGCCGACAGCCTCGGCAAGCTGCGTCCGGCATTCGACAAGGCGGGCAACATCACCGCCGGCAACGCCTCCCAGATCTCCGACGGCGGCTCGGCGGTGATCGTGGCCTCGAAGGCCGCCGCCGAAAAGCTCGGCACCCAGCCGCTCGCCGAGGTCGTGGGCTTCGGCCAGGTGGCCGGACCGGACCCGTCGCTGCTCCACCAGCCGTCGCGTGCCATCAAGGCTGCGCTCGACCAGGCAGGCAAGCAGGTCACCGACATCGACCTGTTCGAGCTCAACGAGGCCTTCGCCGCCGTGGGGCTGGCCTCCATGGCGGACCTCGGTGTGGGCGACGACGTGTGCAACGTGAACGGGGGCGCCATCGCCGTCGGCCACCCGCTCGGCATGTCCGGCAACCGCATCGCCCTGCACGTGGCCCTCGAGCTGAAGCGCCGCGGTGGCGGCCTGGCTGCTGCCGGGCTGTGTGGCGGTGGAGGCCAGGGCGACGCCATCCTGCTGGCCGTCTGACAGCCCTGCCATCTGACCGTCCCTTGGCGGTGGGGGGGCGGGGGCCCACGGGGCCCCCCCCCCGGACGGGCCGGTTTTGGGGGGGGGGGACCCCCCCAGAGGGTGGGGATGTGGGGGGGGGCCCCCAGTGGGGCCGGCCCCCGCCG
>JAFIEP010000102.1 GCA_020832495.1 Acidimicrobiia bacterium
GGGCGGGCTGGTGGGCACCGGACGGGCTGCGCACCCCACCACCCCCCCGCCCCGTAGCGAGCAGGACCCGGGTGGGTGGGGGGGGGCGCGGCGCAGCGCCATGACCAGCGCGCTCGGCGCCACCCGACGCGCCGGGGTGACCGATCGGGTGGCGGCCGTCTCGGTGGCCGGCCAGCAGCACGGCTTGGTGGTCTGCGACCAGGCGGCCCAGCCGCTGCGGTCGGCCAAGCTGTGGAACGACACCGAGTCGGCACCCGAAGCGGCCCAGTTGGTGCGCGAGCGAGGCGCCGAGTGGTGGGCGACCACCGTGGGCAGCGTCCCGGTGGCGTCCTTCACAGTCACCAAGGTGGCCTGGCTGGCCGCCCACCAGCCGGAGGTGCTCGCCGCCACCGATCGGCTCGTACTCCCCCACGACTGGATCACCTGGCGTCTCTGCGGCCGGGCGGTCACCGATCGGGGCGACGCCTCGGGGACTGGCTACTGGTCGCCGGCCGACGAGCGCTGGCGCCCCGACGTGCTGGCCCTCGCCTGCCGGCTCGGCACGGCGAACGGCGACACCCCGGCCGCCGAGGCCGAGTGGTGGTCGGGTCGGCTGCCGGAGGTGCTCGGGCCCGCCGACCCCCCCGGAACATTGACCGACGCAGCCGCCGAGGACCTGGGTCTCGAGCATGGTTCCAGCGTGATGGTCGGCCCCGGCACCGGTGACAACATGGGCGCTGCCCTCGGTGTGGGACTCCGCCCCGGTGACGTGGTGATCTCCATCGGCACCTCCGGCACGGTCTACGCCCGCAGCAGCCACTCCGTCGCCGACACCACTGGCGCGGTGGCCGGCTTCGCCGACGCCACCGGACACTGGCTGCCCCTGGTGTGCACCCTGAACGCCACCAAGGTGACCGACGCCGTCCGTCGCCTGCTCGACGTGGACCACCAAGGGTTCGACGCGCTGGTGTCGAGCGCACCCGCCGGTGCGGACGGCCTCACCCTGGTGCCCTACTTCGACGGCGAGCGCACCCCCGACCTCCCCGACGCCACCGGCCTGCTCACCGGACTGCGCAGCGACGTGCAACGGCCGCAACTGGCCCGCGCCGCCACCGAAGGTGTGATCTGCGGGCTGCTCGAAGGGCTCGACGCCCTGCTCGATGCAGGCGTGACCACCCCCGAGCGGCTGCTGGTGGTGGGCGGTGGCGCCCGATCCGACGCCACCGTGCAGACGCTGGCCGATCTCGCCGGGCTGCCCGTCGTCCGCCCGGCCGGCGACGAGCACGTCGCCCTCGGCGCCTGCGTGCAGGCAGCGGCGGTGCTCGACGGTTCCAACATCGACGACGTGCAACAGCGGTGGTCCACCGAGCACCGCCCCCTGACGGTCGAGCCCGCCCTCTCCGGCGCCACCGCCGACGAGATCCGGGCTCGCCACCGAGCGGAACGCCAGCGCTGACCTGAGCAGATCTGCACGCCCGCGCCACCCGCCGTTCACCGGCGCGCCATCGGTGTCGGCCACCATCGTCGTCGTGACGGTACCCTTTGCCTCGTCCTGTCGCGTTCGCCCACGGAGGTCGGCATGAGCGAGGTTGTCTTCTCCGGTGTGACGAAGCGCTTCGACGACGTCACCGCCGTCGATGCCCTCGACCTGCGCATCGAGGACGGCGAGTTCATGGTGCTGCTCGGACCTTCCGGCTGCGGCAAGACCACGGCGCTACGGATGGTGGCCGGCCTCGAGACGATCACCGAGGGCGAACTCCACATCGGCGACCGTGTGGTCAACGACATCGAGGCCCGCGACCGCGACATCTCGATGGTGTTCCAGAGCTACGCGCTCTACCCGCACATGACGGTGGCCCGAAACATCGAGTCGCCACTCGTGGTGCGGAAGTTCTCGGTGGACGGCGGGGCGCCTCGGAAGCTGACCCGCGACGAACGCACCGCCCGGGTGGAGGAGGCAGCAGCCACCCTGGGCCTCACCGAGTACCTCGGACGCAAACCCGCAGCCCTGTCAGGCGGACAGCGGCAGCGAGTGGCGCTGGCCCGGGCCATCGTCAGCCGACCCGCGGCGTTCTTGATGGACGAGCCACTGTCGAACCTCGACGCCAAGCTGCGAGCAGCCACCCGCCTCGAGTTGGTGGAACTGCACCGCAAACTGGCCACCACGTTCATCTACGTGACCCACGACCAGGTCGAGGCCATGACCATGGCCGACCGCATCGCCATCATGGCCGACGGCAAGCTCCAACAAGTTGGCTCGCCCCGCGACGTCTACGCGCGACCCCGCAACCTGTTCGTAGCCCGCTTCATCGGCTCACCGCCGATGAACACCCTCGAGGCCACCGTCGTCGCCGGTCCCGACGGACCGGCACTGCGCGTCGGGCAGGGCACCCTTGCGCTCGGCGCCCAGGCGCCGGCCGGACTCGCCGACGGCCGGTCGGTCACCGTGGGGATCCGTCCCGAACACCTCAGCCTGACCGGTGCAGGCGGAGGACCGGCCGCCCGGGTGCTGGCCACCGAGTGGCTCGGCCATGAACGGCTGGTCATCTGCGACCTCGACGGGGTCCGCAGCGTGGTCCGCCAGACGTCAGCCGACCCCGAACCGACGCCAGGCGAACAGGTCCACGTGGCCGTCGAACCCGACGAGGTGCACCTGTTCGACCCGACCACCGGCGAGCACCTGTGACCACCGCTCCGGCGCCGAGCAGCCCCTCGAAGCAGTCGAGTCGTCGACAGGGTCGGGTGCGCGAGGCCCTCACCGCTTACGCCATGTTGGCGCCGTCACTCATCGTGTTCGGCGTGTTCTTCTTCTACGCCCTCTACGAGCTGGGTCGGCTGGGGTTCCACGAGCGGAATCGCACCGGCACCCGCGAGCGATGGGTAGGCGTCGAGCAGTACACCGACGTCCTCGGCGGGGATGCCTTCCGAGACGGGTTGTTCATCACCTTGCAGTTCGTGGTGTGGACGGTGCCCGCCGGCCTGGTGCTCGGCGTGCTGTTGGCCGTGGCCGCCCACCGCAGGTTGAAGGGCATCCGCTTCTTCCAGACGGTGTTCGCCTCCACGGTGGCCACGTCGGTGGCCGTGGCGTCGGTCATCTTCTTCGTGCTCATCAACCCGTCGGTCGGCTACCTGCGCGAAGTCGACTTCATCTCCCTCGAGTCCACCTCGAGTGCCATCCGTGGCGTGGCGCTCTCGAGCATCTGGCAGAACCTGGGACTCACGTTCATCATCGTGCTGGCTGGCCTGCAGGCCGTGCCCGACGAGGTGCTCGAGGCAGCCACCCTCGACGGCTACGGACCGATCCGCCGCTTCTTCCGGGTGACACTGCCCCTGTTGTCGCCCACCTTGTTGTTCCTGGTGGTTGTGCTGACCGTGTTCGCCTTCCAGGCCTTCGCCCAGATCGACATCCTGACCCAGGGAGGTCCGGCCGGGTCGACCGAGACCCTGGTGTTCAAGATCTTCCGGCTCGCCCTGGAGCCACGCACCGTAGGCGAAGCCGCCGTCATGGGCGTCGGGTTGTTCTTCGTCACCTTGGTGGTCGCCCTCGGGCAGTTCCTCCTCATCGAGCGGAGGGTGCACTATGGCGACCGCTGACACCATCACCGAGGTCGAAACCGCCTCCAAGGTCGAATTGGGCAGCACCCCGACCAACGAACGGCCGGGACGGCGCAACCGCGTGCTGCGCACCGTCGGGTGGTACGCCCTGCTGAGCGTGCTGGCCTTCCTCGTGCTGTTCCCCGTGTGGATGACCATCGTCCGGGCACTCTCCGCCTCGCTCCCCTACCTGTCGGCAGGACAGCCCGTGTATCCCGTCGAACCGGAGTGGGACATCTTCAGCCGGGCGTGGTCTCGAGGCAACATGGGGCGGCACCTGCTCATCAGCGCCGCCGTGACCCTGATCATCGCCATCGCACAACTCGTCACCTCGGTACTGGCCGCCTATGCCTTCGCCTTCCTCCGCTTCCCGTTCAAGCGCGTCCTGTTCGCCGCCTTCATCGCCACCCTCATGTTGCCCATCGAGGTCACCCTCGTCCCCAACATCGAGATCATCGACACCCTCGGCTGGAAGAACACCATCCAGGGCCTGACCGTCCCGTTCCTGGCCACCGCCATCGGGACCTTCCTCATCCGCCAAGGCTTCCTGGGCATTCCCAAGGATCTGCGCGACGCCGCCCGCCTCGACGGTTTCGGCAACCTGCAGTTCCTGTGGCGGGTGGCCATTCCCGTGACACGGCCCGTCATCGCCAGCTTCGCCGTCATCAGCTTCCTGGCTGCGTGGAATCAGTACCTGTGGCCGCGTGCCATCACCCAGGAAGAGGCGATGTCGACCGTGCAGATCATCCTTCGTCCCCTCGCCGCGGCTGCGGTGGGTGAATTCAACATCGGCCCTGCGGCTGCAATCATCGCGGCACTGCCCATCCTCATCCTGCTCATCGTGTTCCAACGCCAGCTCGTGCGCGGCCTCACCGCCGGCGCCGTCAAGGGCTGACCACCGCTCCGGCTTCGCTCTTTCGTTCCCCAGCCCGACGTTCCCGCCCCGCCCCGAAGGCATTGACCCCATGGAGTCCCTCATGCGACGACTACTCATCGCTCTGACCGCCACCACGCTGCTCTTGGCCTCCTGTGGCGGCGACGACGGAGGAGGCGAACTCGGCAGCGGCGAGGTCGACGCCGACGCCTGCCCCGTCGATGCCCTCGACGACGCCGACGGGCCGGTCGAGGTGGTGCTGTGGAACACCTTCACCGCCGAGCCGCTCCGCACGGCCACCGAGCTGGTGGCCGAGTACAACGACAGCCAGGACCGTGTGGTGGTCCGCCTCGAGAACCAGGGAGTCACCTACGAGGAGATCCAGCGCCAGTTCAACACGGCCATCCGCTCCGACGACCTGCCCGGTCTGGTCCATCTCGAGGACACCCAGACCCAGTTCATGGCCGACAGTGGCGTCATCGTGCCGGCAGAAGCCTGCGCCGAGGCCGACGGCTACGACCTCGACCGCTTCCTGCCCGTGGTGCGCAGCTACTACTCGGTGGACGAGGTGCTACAACCTGCAGCGTCCAATCTGTCCACTGCGGTGATGTACTACAACCAGGACCACTTCCGCGAGGCGGGGCTCGACCCCGAGGCCCCGCCAGAGACCCTCGCCGAACTTCGCACCGCCGCCGAGGCGCTGGCCGAGGCCGGCGTCTCCGAGACGCCCTTCGTGATGGTGCTCCAGCCGTGGTACATCGAGCACTGGCTGGTAGGCGCCGGACAGACCATCGTCAACAACGACAACGGTCGTGACGGGCTGGCCATCGAGGGCACCTTCGACAACCCCACCACCCTCGAGATCTACGAGTGGCTGCAGGAAATGGCCGACGACGGCCTGCTCCGGCCGGTGCCGGGCACCGAGGGCCAGATCGACCACCTCTTCGCCATGGCCCTCGAGCAGTCGTCGATCACCATCGAGACGTCGACCGCCATCGCCACCATCAACGCCGTGCTGGAAGGCACCGCCGACGTCCAGGAGCTGGGCCTCGACGATCTCGGCTTCGACGAGCTGCCCCCAATCGAAATCGACGTCGGCGTTGCCGCCTACCCCGGTGTGGAGGCCGCAGGTCAGGTGCAGCCCGGAGGCGGTGTGTTCTACATCCCGAGCACCAGCGCGCCAGAGGTCATCGCTGCCGCCTGGGACTTCATGAAGTGGTACAACGATGCCACCACCCAGGTGGAGTGGTCACAGGGCTCGTCCTACCTCCCGTGGAACACCGAGGCCATCGAGTCGCCCGAGCTGCAGAGCTTCTGGACCGACACTCGCCCGGGTCGCTGGACCAGCGTCTCCTACCGCCAGGTCGAAGCCTTCGATCCCGAGTTCCCCGGTCCACTCATCGGCCCGTACACCGAGGTGCGCACCGCCATCCGCAACTCGCTCGACGCCGTGCTGCTCGGCAACACCACCCCGGCCGACGCCATCGCCACCGCCAACAGCCAGATCACCGACGCGCTCGAGATCTACGAGGACGACTTCTAGGCCCGACCACCTTCGACGGCGGCTGCCCGGAACGTCGATTGCTCGGGTGAGGCGGCGACCACCCCTGCCGCCTCACCCGGCTCGGATCCGAAGCTCTCCTTGTTTTTCATGTAACACCAGTACATACTGTTCCAGCGCGCTGCGCCTCGCTGCCCGACAGCCTCCATTGCTCCGACATCCCAGGAGGCCCCGTGCGCGCCAACCCCCTCGCGTCGCTCCCCCGCCCGCGCCTGCCCCGTCCCCAGCCGTCCCGCGCCAGTCTGCGCCGGCCGCACCTGCGGCCCCGAGCCCGCCAGGCACTCGTCACCGTGGGGACCCTGCTCGCCGCCACCGGCATCGCCGTTGCGATCAGTGGTCCCGCACCCCAGGCCCTCGCCGTGGTGGTGCACGGCCACGGCCACCACGGCACCGTGCTGGGCTGGACCTCCTGGTACGGCAGCTACCACCTCGGTGACCTGGGCGAGGCCTGGTGCATCGACCACGGTCTGGCGGCCCCCGACGCCGACTTCGGCTACGTCCCCACGGAGCTGACCGGCGTCGATCCGAGCATCCGCAGTGCCCTGTCGTGGGCTGCCGGTCTGCCGGTCGGCGACGCCCACGACGCCGCGGCACGCATGTTGGCCTTCCACGACCTGATGGGCGCCCAGTACCCCTTCGGGCGACTGAACGTGGACGGCCTCACCCCGGCCCACCTCGACGGCTTCGGTGGGGCCGAGCACGCCATCATCGCCCGAGCCCGCGAGATCAAGGCCTACGGGTTGGCCCACGGGCACCTGCGCGAGCCCTACCGCCTGGAGGTGAACATCACCGAGGTCCCCGCCGGCGCCGAAGGCATCGTGTCGGTGGCGCTCACCGACGCCGGTGGCCATCCGGTGCCAGGGGTGAACCTGCATCTCGCCCCCACCGGCGCACTGGCTGCCCACCGGCACCACAACGTCACCGACGGGGCCGGTGTGGCGTGGTTCGGCTTCCGCGCCGGACCGGGTGACAACGGCGCCCGGGTCCACGGCACGCTGCCGTCCACCACTCCCTCCACGTGGGCGCCGACCACCCGGGCGGCACAGCGCATCGTGCGCGTCGCCGCAGCCGAGGTCGACGGCACTGTCGCCTACCGGATCGTCGAACCGCCACCCGAACCCACCACCACGACCACCACCGCACCCCCACCCGAACCCCACACCACCACGACCACACCCCCGACCCCCACCCACGAGCCCACGACCACCAACGACACCCCACCCCCACCCCATACAACCACGCCAAACCACACCCAGCC
>JAFIEP010000092.1 GCA_020832495.1 Acidimicrobiia bacterium
CGGGTCGTGCGGGTCGTGCGGGACATGGCTCCCCGGTGCGGCTGGCGTCTCATGGTTCCGAGTGTGGGGGAGCGAACTTGTTGACTCAAGCCCGACTGTGCAGTCGGTGGCTGACCGAACCGCTGGACTGTCGTGTCGATCGGTCCCACCATGGCCACCAGGCGGGTCTTCGCGCCTGGAGCGGGTGGCGGACCGGTGTGGCCAGCGGTGTCGGCCGACCCGTGGGATGATTGACACTCGGCTAGTGTTCGCCTCCTCGATCCCCGACGTCGGCGTCAGGGACAGGCGAGGGGAAGGCGACCATGAGTGGCGCGACGACGATGAAGAAGTGGGCGGGGATCCTGCTGGTTGCCACCCTGGCGATCGGTGCCGCGGCATGCGGCAGCGACGACGACGGCGCCTCCGACGATGGCGCCTCCGACGACTCGTCCACGCCGGACGAGTCGGCGGTCGACGGCGCGTTCACCGTGGTCGAGGACGGCCTCGATGCCGAGCTCACCGAGGTGCTGAACGTCGCCGGTAGCGCAGCGTTCGCCGAGACGAGTGCACCGGGTGCGGTCATGGCGGTCCGCACCGCCGAGGGCACATGGGTGGCCACCGTCGGCTACCAGGACTGGGATGAGACAGTCCCCATGGCTGCCGATGTCAACCAGCGCGTCGGCAGCGTGGCCAAGACCTTCACCGTCACCGCGTTGCTCCAACTCGCCGAGCAGGGCGAGTTGTCGCTCGACGATCCGATCGAGGACTACGTGCCGGGCATGCCCAACGGTGAGGCGACCTTGGGCGAGCTGGCCGAGATGCGCAGTGGTATCCCCAGCTACACCTTCTCCGACGAGTGGCAGGACGCCCTGTTCTCGGACCCGGAGCGCCCATGGGAACCCGACGAGCTCGTTGACGTCGTCCGCGGCGAGGAGCCGATGTTCGAGCCGGGGGCCATGATGTTCTACTCGAACACCAACCTCGTGCTGTTGGGCATGGTCATCGAGCAGGTCACCGGCGAGCCGATCGAAGACGTGCTGGCCTCCCAGATTTTCGAGCCGCTGAGCTTGGACAACACGCTCATGCCGACGACCGCCGAGTTCCCCGAGCCGCACGCCCGCGGCTACACGATGCAGGGGGTCGACGGCGACGGACCTGACGAGACCACCGACTGGAACCCGTCGTGGGCGTGGACCGCCGGCGCCGTGATCTCCAACCTCGACGACCTGCTGGTGTGGGGCGAGGCCCTGGGTACGGGCGAGGGCATCCTCTCGCCCGAGACGCAGGCGGCGCGGCTGTCGTCGTTCGACTTCGACGTGCCCGTCTTCACCGGGCCGGGGACCACCGCGCCCCAGAGCCCGGAACGGGCCTACGGCCAAGGCCTCGGCCTGGCCCTCGACTGGTACGGCCACGAAGGCGAGCTCCCGGGCTTCAACACCTACGTGCAGCACTACGAGCCCGAAGGCATCACCCTCGTCGTGATGGTCAACACCGACATCGTCTCCGGTTCGGATTGCACCGACGACCAGCCCACCGCAGCGAACAACCCGGGCATCGGCTCGTGCGGGTCGCCGGCCTCTCGGATCGGGATGGCCCTGGCCGAGGCGCTCGGCTACCCGATGGTGTCAGCAGCAGATGCCGACGACGAAGCCGACGCCTGACTCGTGAGTCGCTCCAGCTATCCGACCCGGTTCGAGAGCACGCTCGAACTCGACCGCCTCCCGTGGTTCGAGGTCCGGGGTGGCAATCGGCTGGTGTTGACAGACGATGCCCGGGCCGAGGTCGGCCCGATCATCGACATGCACACCCACCTGGCCATGGCGTTCTTCCGACGGAACCGCATCGATCTGCACGCCGCCACGCCGACGGTGGCCTACTACCTGCCGGTCACGCTTCCCGTCGACCTCGACCGCTACAGCAACCTGAACCTCGACGCCAGCGCCATGTTCGCCATGAAGGCCGACGTCTCGGTGCTCGGCCTGACGGCGCAGGGGATGCGCACCACCCACACCGCCCCGAACCTGGTGCGCGACATGGAGGCGCTCGGCATCGTCTCGTCGGTGGTCCTCCCCATCGACCTCCCGCTCGGTGCTCGGAACGCGGACGATCTCCTCGAGGTCGCCCGGCGCTATCCCGAGCTGCTCCCGTTCGGTTCGGTCCACCCCTACGACCGTGACCTCGAGCAGCGCCTCGACCGTCAGCAGCGGGACGGCGCGCTCGGGATCAAGCTGCACCCCAACGGTCAGTTCATCGCCCCCGACCACCCCAAGACCGTGCACCTGTGCGGTCGGTGTGGCCAGCGCGGGCTCCCGGTGCTGTTCCACTGCGGCCCCGTTGGCATCGAACCGGCAGCGGCGCGGCGTCGCTCGCAGGTCGACCGCTACGAGCGGACGATCGCCGAGAACCCCGACACCACGTTCGTGCTCGGCCATTCCGGTGCCTTGCAGCACCACAAGGCCATCGCCTTCGCCGATCGTTACCCGAACACGTTGTTCGAGTTGTCGTGTCTCGGACTCGAGGCCATGCGTGAGGTGCTCGACGTGGTGCCGGGTGACCGTCTGCTCTATGGCACGGACTGGCCCTTCTACCACCAAGCGCTCACGCTGGCCCGAGTGCTCATCGCCACCGAGGACGACGCCGGGCTGCGCCGGTCCATCCTCCACGACAATGCTGCCCGCCTGCTCGCCGACCGCAGCGTTCCTGCCGGTCGCTCACACGACGTGGGCTGACGCACCGGCGAGCAGCGGGGCGTCGGCCGTTACGGGGCGTCGGCGTAGCGAAGGTAGGGCTTGAACTCCTCGACGTTGTCGAACCGGTCCTTGGCGTCGTCGGTCGAAACCGACAGGGCGACGATCACCCGGTCGCCGGGTGTCCAGTCGGCCGGGGTGGCGATGGGGTCGGCGTCGGTGGCCTGCAGGGCATCGATCACACGGACGATCTCGTCGAAGTTCCGGCCCACCGACTTGGGGTAGGTGAGCATGAGGCGGATCTTGTCGGCCGGGTCCACGATGAACACCGAGCGCACCGTGGAGGTGTCGCCCTCGCCGGGGTGGATCATGTCGTAGAGCTCGGCGATCTCGTGGTCGGGGTCAGCCACGATCGGGAAGTTCAACGCAGTCCCGGTGACCTCACCGATGTCGGGGGCCCAGCGGTGGTGGTCTTCGATGGGGTCGATCGACAGGGCCATGGCCTTGGTGTTGCGCGCGGCGAACTCGCTCTCGAGGGCAGCGGTGCGGCCCAACTCGGTGGTGCACACCGGAGTGAAGTCGGCGGGGTGGCTGAAGAACACGGCCCATGAACCCTTCTTCCAGTCGTGGAACGAGACCTCGCCGTCGGTCGTCATGGCGGTGAAATCAGGGGCGGTGTCGCCCAGGTGGAGACTCATCGGTGTGTCCTTTCGGTGGACATGGGTTGTTCCGTGGAGGTGGTCTGTCCGACGGGCAGGGTCTGTTCGGGCAGGATGTGTTCGATGGGCACGACCCAGCGTCAGGTCGACCTACCCGATCGTCGACCGAACCATGACCGACGGGGCCGCGACGGCACGCGTGGTCGTTGTTCGCCGTTGCACTGGCAACGATCAGCGGGCGCGACGTCGCCGAGCACCTGCTCGACGTGGTTGCCGCAACCGGCGTAGGTGGGGCGGTTACAGATGGGGCACTGCACTCGGCTGCACATACCCCCTAGGGTATCAGGTCCTGCGTCCGATTGCTTCTCCCGCCCCCTGACATTCCCGCCAGGCCCACGGTGGCGCGTCGGCAACGGTGGCGCCGTCGCTCCAGGGCGGCAACGATGGGGTTGGTCACGGCGCTCGTTGGGCGCAGCCACCTGGGTCACCGAACGAAGCGAGGAAACATATGCGCACACCGGACAAGGTGATCGACGTCGGCGCCTGGATGCTCGAGACCGGACATCGCGCCGTGCTGGCGGTGACCGGTGGCCGCTTTCCCCGGCGCCTGCTCGGCATGCAGCCGGTGGAACTGCACGCCATCGGGCGCGTCTCGGGCCAGCGGCGGTCGACCATGTTGACCGCACCGATCTGCGACGACCAGCGCGTGGTCCTCGTCGCCTCGAAGGGCGGCCACCAGGACCATCCGGACTGGTACAAGAACCTCACCGCCAACCCGAACGTCGAGCTCACGATCGACGGGCGCACCCAGCCGATGCGTGCCCGTACGGCGTCGCCCGAGGAGAAGGCCGAGCTGTGGCCGACCATCGTCGCGGCGTACAAGGGCTATGAGGGATACCAGCGCAACACCTCTCGCGACATCCCCGTGGTGATCTGCGAACCCCTCGAACCCTGAGGTGCGCGGCGCGCCCCGGGTCGTCCGCGGTGCCGCCTGTACAGTCGCCAGATGTCCTCCGACGGCCCTGACGTGGGAAGCCGTGAGGCGGTCCACATCGATCACTGCGGCACCCAGCCGCCGCGGTGAACCATGGTGACCGTGATCACCATGGCGTTGGTCGCCGCCGTGGCGTTGGCCATCACCCACCTGCTGGCCGGCAAGCTCCGGCTGGGATCGGGGGTCTACGAGCGGCGTGCGCTGTCGTTCGGCGGCGGGATCTCGGTGGCGTACGTGTTCGTCCAACTCCTGCCGGAGATCGCAGAGGAACAGACGACGCTGGCGGAACACACGGTGGGAGTGCCGTTCATCAGCCAGCACGCCTACCTGATGGCGCTCGTCGGGCTGGTGGTGTTCTACGGCCTCGAACGCGGGGCGGTGGTGTCCCGTCGGGGCCACCTCGGCGCGCATGGTCCCACGGGCGCCCGCTATTTCGCCGTGCACCTCGGTGCGTTCGTCGCCTACAGCGTGCTCATCGGCTACCTGCTCGTGGCTCAGGCGGAGGAGTACGGCACCGTCGAGCTGGGCATGTACACCGTTGCGCTCGGGGTCCACTTCGTGGTCAACGACAAGAGCCTGCAGCTCCACCACCAGCACCAATACCGCAGCGTCGGCCGCTGGCTGCTGGCCGCGGCGATCCTCTGTGGCTGGGCGCTGGGGGCCACCGTCGAGGTGTCCGAAGCCGCCCTGGCCGCGCTGTTCGCCTTCTTGAGCGGCGGCATCGTGTTGAACGTGCTCAAGGAGGAGTTGCCGGCCGAGTCGGAGAGCAGCTTCGGAGCCTTCGCGCTCGGCGCCGCTGGGTACGCCGTCCTGCTGCTGGCAGTGTGAGCCTGCTGGCAGCGTGAGCCTGCTGGCAGTGTGAGCCGACGTGGGCCAGCGCCCTCGAGCGGCTGTTGGGTGGTGTCGCCCCTTCAGGTCGGGTCGGGCCGTCGGACCGCCCGCTCGATCGCGAGGAGGGCGAGACTGGCGAGCAACGCCACACCGAACACGGCCAGTACTCCGCTGATGGTCTCCATCGCATCGGGGAAGACCACGATCGCCACGGCGACGGCGATCATCACCATGCCCCCGATCAGCTTGAGGGCGCGGCCGTGGCGATCCTGGAGCTTCGTGACCCGCATGGTGAGCACTGCGGCCACGAAGATCACCAGCTCGTCCAGGAGGTAGATGGCGAGGTACACGCCGAGCAACGACCCGAACTCGGCGGTGCTGAGCCCGGCCGAGCGCATCAGGCCGCTCCAGATCACGGGGAACCCTGCGGTGCACGGCAACTCGATGAGCGCAATACCCCCGGCCATGACCACGGTGCCGACCAGCGCAGCGGGCAGCGTCACGCCGGGACGGATCAGCGAGCGGGCCCGACGGTAGATGCCCGGCTTTCGCTCGTCGGAGATGGTGAACGACACCCCGCGCTTGAACCAGAAGAAGTCCTTGACGTTGACCAGACCGAAGGTGAGGGCGAAGGCGGCCACTACCAGGCGGAGACCGTCCATGGCCGACGCCAGGCCCAAGGTGGAGTAGACGCCGACGATGAACAGGCCGTAGATCAGGGTGGTGACGGCGAGGAATGTGCCACCGATGGCCAGCACTCGTCGCCGGGATCCGGTGTGCAGCACCAGGGCCAACAAGACCGTGAGAACCCACAGCGAGCAAGGGTTGAAGCCGTCGACGAGGGCGATCAGCACCGTGGCCAACAGGGTGGAGCGCTCGTCGAGGTCGACGTCACCGAGGAAGGGGACGTCGACCACCGCCGACCCCGACCCTTCGAGAGCGGGGATTTCCCCTGGCGAACGGTCGTCGCGCAGATCGAGCACGGTCGACTCGATGGCACCTTCGATACCGCCGCTGTACCCGCTCCACGAGTGGGTGCCCACCACGATGAACGGCACGGCGTCGGCCCGCACGCCGAGTTCCTCGGCGACGCGCACCATCGTGGCCCGGTTGTCGGCGTCGTACCAGACCTCGAAGGTGCGCACCTCGATGCCGGCTTCGCGCTCTGCGAAAGCGGTCAGGTCATCGATGGCGTCGTGGCAGTAGGGACAGCCGTCACCCCAGTAGATGTCGATGACAACCGGGTCGCCGGCGGGCTCTGCAGGGGTGACCTCGTCGGCGGAGGCCCCAGCGGTGCCGTTGGCCCAGGTGAGTGCCAGGGCAACGAGGACGCCCGCCGCCAGCAGCAGCGTCCGGCTCGACGGTGCGACAACGGTCTCCCGAGCCACCGTTCGACCGCCCGGGCCTCGACCCTGGCGGTCGCTCCGGGTGCGCGATCCGACGACCGTCACCAGTACGACCCTTCCCGTCTCACCGATGGTCACCCCCGTCGGTCACCGGGTAGCACCAGCCGTCGCCGTACGCCGACGCACCCTGACGAGGCCCTTCTCGGCCTCGACGATGACGAAGATGGCCGCACCGATCACCGCCGGAGCGATCCAACCGATGAGACCGACCGGTGCCGTGTCGAACATGGTGTTCATGAATGGCAGGTAGACGAAGCCGAGTTGCAGGAGGGTCAGGACCCCCACCGCGGCCAGGGCCACGCGATTGGAGAAGATGCGGCTCCACAGGTAGCTGGGTTCGTGGAGGAACCGGCTGCTGAACAGGTAACAGATCTGCCCGAACACCAGGGTGTTGACGGCCAGCGTGCGGGCGACCGCAAGGTCGTCGACGTTGTGCTCGGCGACGAGGAACACGGCGATGGTTGCGCCACCGACCAGCGTCCCGACGAGTCCGATGCGCCACAGGAAGTAGCGGTCGAGCACCGAGCCGCCGGGGGTGCGGGGAGGTCGCGCCATGATGTCCGGCTCCGGTGCCTCGAAGGCCAGGGCGAGGGCCAGGGTGACGGCGGTGACCATGTTCACCCACAGGATCTGGGTGGGGGTGAGGGGGAGCTCGAGTCCTGCCACGACGGCCGCGATCACGACCAGCGACTGGGCAGCGTTGGTCGGGAGGATGAAGAGGATCGACTTGCGGATGTTGTCGTAGATCGTGCGACCCTCCTCGACGGCTCGCTCGATCGACGCGAAGTTGTCGTCGGCCAGGACGATCTCGGCGGCCTCCTTGGTGGCCTCGGTGCCCTTGATGCCCATGGCCACGCCGACGTCGGCGCCCTTGAGTGCCGGGGCATCGTTCACCCCGTCACCGGTCATGGCCACCACCTCGTCGTTGGCCTGCAACGCAACGACGAGGCGCAGCTTGTGTTCGGGGCTGGTGCGGGCGAACACATCATGGTTCCGCACGAGCTCACGCAGTTCGTCGTCGGTTGCCGCGTCGAGTTCGGCACCGGTGACAGGGGGCTGGTCGCCGCCGATCCCCATCTGGGCGGCGATGGCCGCCGCCGTGCCGGCGTGGTCACCGGTGATCATCTTCACGTCGATCCCCGCACCGTGGCAGGCCTTGACCGCCTCGATGGCCTCCGGTCGGGGCGGATCCAGGATGCCGACGACGCCGATGAAGGTGAGGTCGGTGACGTCGTCGAGCGACAGTCCGTCGGTCAGGTCGTGGTCGGAGCGACGTGCTGCTGCGAGGATGCGGAGCCCCTCGGCGCTCAACGCCTCGATCTGCTGGTGCCACCATTGGGGGTCGAGCGGCTCGAGGTAACCGCTACTCGTCAGTTGGTGGGTGGAGTGGTCGAGGAGGCCGTCGGGTGCCCCCTTGACGAGCAGGACGTGGCGGCCGTCGGGTGTCTCGTCGGCGGTGGCCATCAGCTTGTGCTCGGACTCGAAGGGCACGACGGCGTGTCGTCGGTAGCCGGAGGAATCGAACCCCAGCTTGTGGGCCAACGCCTGCAGCGCGCCCTCGGTCGGCTCACCGTTCACCGTCCAGCGACCATCCTGCTCGCCGATCTCGCTGTCGTTGGCCACGGTCATCGCCTCCACCAGCGCCGTCAGACCGACGTGGCGGTCCAGGCGTGTCGCTGCGCCGTCGAGGCAGACCTCACCGTCGGGGGCGTAGCCGGTGCCCGAGACCTCGAAGGATCCATCGAGGGTGAGTATCCGCTGGACCGTCATCTCGTTCTTGGTGAGCGTGCCCGTCTTGTCCGAGCAGATCACCGTGACGGAGCCGAGCGTCTCCACCGCCTTGAGCCGCCGGGTGATGGCGTTGCGCCGAGCCATCCGTTGCACGCCAATGGCCAGCGTGATGGTCAGGATGGCGGGTAGCCCCTCGGGGATGGCGGCCACCGAGAACCCGATGGCGGCCAACAGCAGCTCCGCCACCGAGTAGTCGTGCAACACCAGGCCGATGGCGAACACCAGGGTGGCCAGCACGACGATGGCGATCGACACCTGCTTCCCGAAGGCGTTGATCTGCCGGGTGAGCGGGGTGGCCAGCGTCTGCACCTCGCCGATCATCGTGTTGATGCGGCCGATCGCCGTCTCGGTCCCCGTGGCGGTGACCACGGCCAGCGCTCGACCGGAGGTGACCAACGTGCCCGAGAACGCCATGCTCGACCGGTCCCCGATGCCGGCGGTCTCGTCGACGGGCGTCGGTGTCTTCTCGCTCGGTACGGACTCGCCGGTGAGTGCCGCCTCGTCGATCTGCAGGTTGTTCGTCTCGATCAGGCGCGCGTCGGCGGGCACGCGGTCGCCCGAGCGCAGGCGGATGAGGTCGCCCGGCACCAGGTGTTCGGCGTCGATCTGCAGCCACTGCCCGTCGCGGCGGACCTGTGCATCGAGCGACAGCATCTTGCGGATGCCTTCCAGGGCGCGGGCGGCCTTTCCTTCTTGGACGAACCCGATCGTGGCGTTGATCAGCACGACCCCGAGAATCACGCCCGAGTCGATCCAGTGCCCCAACACGGCCGTGACTGCGACGGCGACGAGCAGGACGTAGATCAGGACGTCGTTGAAGTGCTTGGCGAACCGGACGATGAGGTGCTGTGGGGGTTCGTCCGGCAGACGGTTGGGCCCCACCTCCTCGAGGCGCTGCGCTGCCTCGTCGGACCTCAGGCCGCTGCGCTCGACCTCGAGCCCGTCGAGCACCTCGTCGATGGCACGGGCATGGGTGGCGGAGCCTGCGCCGGTGTGAGTGGGTTCGCGTGTGTCGGCCATCGGGGATTCGGTTCCCGTCGTCGTCGATCGTGTCGGGACACCTCGACGGTACCGGGGTCCCGATCATGACCGACGCCGTCATCGGGCCACGTCGTGCGACGCAGCCCATCAACCCCTGCGGTTCACCGACTGTTCACCGACTTGCTCCCTTGCCGCCCGGGCATCGCCGGGGGACCATCACGGGGTGCAGATGCGAACCATCGTCCTCGGTTACGACGGCTCACCCATGGCGGAACGCGCGCTCGAGGCCGTCATCCGCTTGGCCGACGAGGACTCGACCGTCCATGTGGTGACCGCTTCGGCGCCGTTGTCGGACAAGACCCGACGTCAGCTCGTCGATCTCCCCGAGGACCTCCGCATCAACTTCGATCCGCATCTCGAGGCCGAGGCGACCCTGGCCAAGGGCGTGGCCACGCTCACCGACGCAGGGCTCGGCGTCGAGTCCCACCTGATGGTCGGTGACCCCGGTGGCGCCATCCTCGATGTCGCCGAGAGCGTGGATGCCGATCTGGTGGTCGTCGGGAGTCGGGCGATGAGCCGTGTTGCTCGCTTCGTGCGGGGCAGCGTGTCGGCCCGGGTGGCGGCACACGCGCCGCACAGCGTGCTGGTCATCCACGTCGACGAGTGACGTCCACAGCCGTCACCGGGCCAGACCGCTGGCGGGCCGCTCGGGCGCACCGGCCCTGCGGGGTCGCTGCACCGATCGTGTAGGTTCCGGGCTGCGTTCCCGCCCTCGACGCAGGCGGCAGCCGACGAGGAGACGAGCGATGGACAGCGCGACGGTGTTCCCTTCCGATGTCGACCAACTGACACCGGCCATCGTGGGTGCCGTGCTCGCCGAGCAGCACCCCGGTGTCGTGGTCGACGGTCTCGACGTCGTGGCCGAGAAGCGCTGTGGCGACGGTGTCGCATCGACCGCCGATCGGCTGGTGCTCGACCTGTCGTACCGGCCGGGCACCGGAGGCGAGCTCCCTCGCCGGCTGGTCCTCAAGACGATGCTGGCGTCGCCGCACGCCCCCGAGGCGATGTACGAGAACGAGGTCCGCTTCTACCGGGAACTGCGCGGCGCCCTCGACATCGAGACCCCGGCGGTCTACGGGAGCAGCTTCGATCCGGCGAGTGGACGCTTCGGGCTCCTGCTCGAGGATCTCACCGACCGCGGGGCGCGGTTCCCCTCGGCACTCGACCCGGTCAGTGTCGAAGACGTGCGATCGATCCTCGGCCACCTGGCCACGCTCCACGCCCGCTTCTGGGACAGCCCACGGTTCGACGACGACCTGGCCTGGGTCGACACGCCTCTCAGCGGGGGCATGTCGGACGTGTTCGTGCAGATCGGCCTCGAGTTGATCGAGGACCAGGTCGAGCGGAACCCCTTCAAACAAGAGCTGATCGCACCGCTCGGCCGTAGCGTCGCCGAGATGTGGGAATTGTTGTGGCGGGTCCAGCGCCGGCACTGCGAGGCGCCCACCACGTTGTTGCACGGCGACCCGCACCTGGGCAACACCTACCTCCTGCCCGATGGTGGCGGCGGCCTGCTCGACTGGCAGTTGATGATGCGAGGGAGCTGGGCGCACGATGTCGTGTACCTCCTGGTCACCTCCCTCGCTCCCGACGTCCGCAGTGCTCAACAGCACGACCTGCTCGGGGAGTACCTCGATCGTCTCGCCGCCGCCGGTGTGCGTGACGCCCCTGCCGCTGACGATGCATTCGACCGCTGCCGGGCCGCAGCCCTGTGGGGCCTGGTCATCGGGTGGCTCATCTGCCCGCCGGAGAACTACGGCCAGCCGATCACCGAGGCCAACATCTCTCGCCTGGTGACCGCGGTCGAGGACTTCGACACCTTCGCCGCCATCGAGCAGCTGACCTGACGCGGGGTGCGCCTTCCTCGGTGGACCGTCGCTGCCACTCGGATGCGGAGACCTCAGGTGAGGCAGCTGTCGACGAAGCGGTCGAAGCCCTCGGGATCGGCGTGGACGTGAAGGTGGCCCTGGTCGTCTCGTCCCACCTCGAGCGACGGGCAGAAGAAGCCGCCGGCGGGCGTGAAGAAGTGCGGCGACCCGATGACACCCCGTCGTTCACCCTCAGCATGGTCTGCGTGCAACCGGCGGTGGTCGTCGAGCGCGCCGGGTGTCACCTCGATGCCGTGCCGGTCGGCCACCGCAGCAAGCGTTGCCGGGTCGGTGACGTCGCCGCTACGACGGAACACGAGGTCACGGAGTTCGAGGCTCACCTGTTCTCCCACCGCTGGTCCCGCGTCGTAGGCCAGGGCCTCGAGCGTCATGGCCGGGAGCGACGTCGCCGGGAAGTGTGCCGGGTCGAAGCCGTCGAAGGCGTCGGTCTCCATCTGTTCGCACACCTCGGCGATCTCCTCGGCGATGAAGGCCGGGTCGAGTGCTCTGCCGTTGACCACCTCGAGTGGCCAGGCGCGCACGTGGAGGTGCACACCGGAGTGCCCTTCGGTCTGGCGACGCTCCACGAAGCGCAGCAGTCCCAGGTGGGTGAAGGGACAGCCGAGCTCGGCGAAGACTTCGATGGTGCGGCCTGCGTCGTTCATGGGGCCATTGTGCCGGTTGTCGACCGGTCGACGGTCATCGCGCCCTTCGTCGGCTACCTGCGGCGGTTCAGCGATCGGTGGATCAGTCGAGGAGGAGGCGCAGGGTGACGTTGACGATGTCCCCCTCGTCGATCCGCTCGGCGTCGCGGATCGGCTTCTTGACCGGCAGCACGTAGGAACCGGTGCTGGAGTCGGGGAAGATCGAGGTCTTCCATCGACTGGAGCCGACCTCGACCTCGACGCGCACCGACCCGAACCCCCGCCGCTCGGGCACCATCTCACGGATGTCCTCGGCGTCGTCGACGGGCAGGGTCACGAAGAACCAGGCGGCCTTGCCGGTCCACTCCCACAACTCGGCGGAGAAGCCGAAGGTCGCGTCCATGTCCACGACGCTACGACGTGGGGAGGGGACGACGTCGTCCACCGAGATCCAGGCGTCGTAGCCGTCGGCCACGATCCCTTCGTGGGGCGCGTTGACCGGCAACCGGTCGCGCAGCCGATCGAGAAGGCCCGCAGTCGTTCCGGTCATCTCGCCCACCATCTCGAGAGTCGTCGACGCCAACATCCTCATCTACTCCGTCGACACCTCGAGCCCGTTCCACGAACGTGCTGATGCCTGGCTCAGCGAGGCGCTGAACGGCACACGCCGGGTCGGTCTGCCGTGGACCTCACTGCACGCCTTCCTCCGCATCGTCACCAATCCGCGCACGGCGCGCCATCCTCTCGCTCCGGCGGAGGCCTGGGAGCACGTCGACGGCTGGCTCGACGCCCCGGCCGCGTGGGTGCCCCAACCCGGGCGAGGCCACCGAGCCATCCTGGAGGACCTGATCGTGCGCCTCGACCTGCGCTCCGGCCTCGTCGCCGACGCGGCATTGGCCGCCATGTGCATCGAGCACGGCGTGGCCATCGTCAGCGCCGACAGCGACTTCGCTCGCTTCACCGACCTCACCTGGATCAATCCGGTGGCCTAGTGGGCTCGCAGTCGGTCGGAGTCGGCTGATCGGTGCCAACGCCACCAGAAATGGTGACCAACGACCCGGGTGTCACCACCCGCCAGCCGGTAGGTTCCGGCGATGGCCGATTCGAATCCCACTGTTGATGCCGTGCGCCGCTCCGAGGAGGGCGACATCGCCGCCGACCTCAGCCCCGGTGGCATCGAACGCCACGTCACCACCGACTCGGGCGAAGGTGCCCGGGCCACGCGCATCAACGCCATCCGCGACGTCCTGGCCACGGCACACCCCGACGAGATGGCCGAGGTGGCCCTGTGGCTCGACGACGTGTTGGCCGGCACCACACCTGATGATCTCCCCGCCGTGCGCAGGGTGCTGCTGCAGCAGGACGAGCCCATCTACGGCGACATCCCGCTCAACTCCGACGACGAACTCGTGGAGCACTGGCGTTCCAGTGTGTACCCCTACCGCAACCTCATGCGCCGCAAGACCTACGAGACCCAGAAGTACCGCTTGCAGGTGGAGTTGCTGAAGCTGCAGGCCTGGGTCAGAGAGACCGGCCAGCGGGTGGTCATCGTGTTCGAGGGGCGCGACGCCGCGGGAAAGGGCGGCACCATCAAGCGCTTCATGGAACACCTCAACCCACGTGGGGCCCGGGTCGTGGCGCTCGACAAGCCGAGCGAGGCCGAGCAGGGCCAGTGGTACTTCCAGCGCTACGTGCAGCACCTGCCCACCCGGGGTGAGATCGTGCTGTTCGACCGGTCCTGGTACAACCGGGCCGGCGTCGAGCGGGTGATGGGGTTCTGCAGCGATGACGAGCACGCCGAGTTCCTGCGCCAGGCGCCGCAGTTCGAACGCAACTTGGCCCACAGCGGCATCCACCTCATCAAGTTCTGGTTCTCGGTCAGCCGCGAGGAGCAGCGTCGGCGGTTCCACGAGCGCGAGCGCCATCCGCTCAAGCAGTGGAAGCTGTCACCGATCGACCTGGCGTCGCTCGACAAGTGGGACGAGTACACCGCCGCCAAGCAGACCATGTTCGCCCACACCGACATCGACGATGCACCGTGGACGCTCATCAAGTCGGACTGCAAGAAGCGTGCCCGCCTGAACGCCATGCGCTTCGTGTTGCACACCATGCCGTTCACCGGCAAGGACGTGGACCGCATCGGGCCGCTCGACCCGTTGCTCGTGGGGCGGCCCTCCGACCTGCTCGACCTCGGCCTCGAGCCGCACACCACCTGAGGACGACATCCCAGCCCGCCGCCGACACGGCGTCCCGACCGATGCTGTGGTGGAGTGAGGGGATGACGTCACCGCTCCCGGCATCGAGAACCTGGTGTCGATACCGGAGCCGACCATGAGTGTGGAGGTCGACCGCCGCTGGTCGTTCGTGCTCGACGCTCCCCCCGACGCGGTGTGGGCCACGCTGGTCGACACCGCGTCGTACACCACGTGGTGGCCGTGGTTGCGGGGCGAGGACCTGCCCGAGGTGACGATCGGCGCCGAGGCATCGGTCACCATCTCCCCACCGTTGCCCTACGAGTTGGACGTGCACATCGCCGTCACCGACATCGACCCTCCTCGTCGGGTCGCCACCGCCGTCAGCGGGGACCTGGCGGGCACGGCGTCGGTGGAACTCGCCGGCACCGACGTCGGCACGACCACGGTGACCCTCGACTTCTCGCTCGTCGCTGACGGTTCGGGGGTGGGACGGATCCCCCAAGTGGCGGCGCCGCTGTTGCGGCTCGGTCACGAAGTGGTGATGGAGCGGGGCGTGCGGCAGTTCGCCCGCGCCACCGGCCTGCGTGCCGTTCAGCGGGGCCCGAGTGCCACGGCGATGGCCGTCGACGTGGTGACGGCTGCGGTGGTGGCCGGCGTGGTGAGCGGTGGACCGTCGACGCTGTGGGCCGTGGCCACCGGTCGACCCGTCCTCGAAGCCACCCGTGCGGCGGGGACGCTCCTGGGTCGGCCGGGTGTACTGCGCGGCCTGGTCGCCCACAGCGCCATCTCGCTCGGTTGGGCGTCGGTGGTCACCGCCGCGGTCGGCCGCGGCCGGCGGACCCCCACACACCCAGAAGCGGTGGCCCTCGGCGTGGCCATCGGTGCAGGGGTGGCGATGGTCGACCTGGGGCTGGTGGCCCGGCGGCGCTACCCCCAGATCGCTGCGTTGCCGGTTGCGCCGCAGGTTGCCGACCACCTGGTCTTCGGTGGCGTCGCTGGTGCGGTGGTGGCGCACCGGCGGAGGGACTGAGGGGCGTTCGAGCTCGGGTTCGGGCGCGGCGCGTGCCGGGCCGGCCTTCGTCTGTCGAGGTGCTCGACAGCGGGCGGCGGCCGGGAGTGCCACGATGGCCCGATGGACGTCCCCCTCACCATCCGTGACCATCTCGAGCGGGCCGCAGGCGTGTACGGCGACCGGGTCGGCGTCATCGACGAGCCCGACCAGCCGGCGCCGTCGCTCGGGTCGCTCACCTACCGGCGGATGGCGGAGTTGGCCGCTGCCCAGGCCGCCCGCCTGGACCGGCTCGGCATCGAGCGCGGCGACCGGGTGGCCATCGTGTCCCACAACGCTGCGCGGCTGTTGACCGGCTTCTTCGGCGTGGCCGGCTGGGGTCGGGTGTACGTGCCGATCAACTTCCGGCTCAACGTCGAGGAGGTGCGCTACATCGCCGAGCACTGCGGCGCCCGCGTGCTGGCAGTCGACCCCGAGCTCGAGGAGTCCCTCGCCGACATCGACTGCGAGCACACATTCGTCCTGGGTCGCGACGACGCCGACCTCTACGCCGAGGGCATCGAGCCCGAGCCGTGGGAGCCCGACGAGGCGGCCACCGCCACCATCAACTACACGAGCGGCACCACGGCCCGACCGAAGGGAGTGCAGCTCACCCACCGCAGTCTGTGGCTCAACGCCGCCACCTTCGGCTGGCAGCTGGGGGTCAGCGATCGCGACGTCTACCTGCACACGCTGCCCATGTTCCACGCCAACGGCTGGGGCATGCCCTTCGCCGTCACGTCCATGGGGGTGCCCCAGGTGGTGCTGCGCAAGGTCGACGGCGGCGAGATCCTGCGTCGCATCGACGAGCACGGGGTGACGCTGCTGTGCGCCGCGCCCGCAGTGGTGGCCGCCGTGCTCGACGCAGCGAAGGAGTGGTCGGGACCCGTGCCCGGTGCCGGCACGGTGCGGGTGGTGGTGGCCGGGGCGCCGCCGCCGACGCGCACCATCGAGCGGGTGGCCGACGAGCTGGGCTGGGAGTTCATCCAGATCTACGGCCTGACCGAGACCTCACCGCTGCTCACCATGAGCCGCTCCCGAGCCGAGTGGGACGACGTGTCCTCGGCCGAGCGGGCCCGGCTGCTGGGGCGGGCTGGTGTGCCGGCGTTGGGCGTGCGCCTGCGGGTGGCCGACAGCGGCGAGGTGCTGGCCCGCTCCAACCACGTGATGGCCGGCTACTGGGAACAGCCGGAGGCCACCGACGAGGCCATCGTCGACGGGTGGTTCCGCACCGGCGACGGCGGGGAACTCGACGACACCGGTTCGCTGGCCATCACCGATCGACGCAAGGACGTGATCATCAGCGGCGGCGAGAACGTGTCCTCGATCGAGGTGGAGGACGCAGTGTTCGCCCATCCGGCGGTGGCCGAGGTGGCCGTCATCGGCGTGCCCGACGAGAAGTGGGGCGAGACCCCCAAGGCGCTGGTGGTGCTCACCCCCGGAGCGGAGGTCACCGAGGCGGAACTCATCGCCTGGTGTCGCGAGCGATTGGCTGGCTACAAGTGTCCGACCTCGGTGGAGTTCCGCGACGAGCTCAGCCGAACTGCCACCGGCAAGCTCCAGAAGTTCAAACTGCGAGCCCCCTACTGGGAGGGCCAACAGCGCCAGGTCAACTGACGGGCTGGGTCCACGAGCGCCGGATCCCGATCCGTGCTGGCGCGAAACTCAGGGGCGAAGGTCGCGCCGTGCTGTCAGGATCTGGCCATGGCCCTCTCGCCCACCCCTCGGTCCCGACTGCGGCGGCGCGTTGCCCGTGGCTCCCACGATCGTGGGGTGATCGACGCCATCCTCGACGAGGCGCTGGTGTGCCATGTGGGGGTGGTCGCCGATGGCGCGCCGGTCGTGCTGCCCACGGCGTTCGTACGCATCGACGACCACCTGTACGTGCACGGGGCCGTGGCCAACGCCGCCCTCGGAGCGTTGTGCACCGACAGCGGCGGGTGTGTCACCGTGACGCTGCTCGACGGGCTGGTGCTGGCCCGCTCGGCGTTCCACCACTCGATGAACTACCGGTCGGTGGTGTTGTTCGGACGAGGGGAGCGGGTCACCGATCCCGGCGAGCAGCGGACCGTGCTGGCGGGCCTCGTGGACCGCATGGCGCCGGGGCGCAGCGATGCCTGCCGACCGCCCACCCCCGAGGAGCTGCGAGCCACACTCGTGGTCCGGTTCCCCATCCGGGAGGGGTCGGCCAAGGTGCGCACCGGCGGCCCGATCGACGATGCCGAGGACTATGCGCTCGACCACTGGGCCGGGGTGGTCCCCGTCCGGCTCGTGCGAGGAGAACCCCAACGCGACGAGGCCACCGCACCCCCGGTGGTGACGTCCGGTCTGGTCACCTGAGTCGGCTGGTCACCTGAGTCGGCTGGTCACC
>JAFIEP010000113.1 GCA_020832495.1 Acidimicrobiia bacterium
GGAGTTGTGGTGCACGCCGAACTCGGCGATCGCCTCGGTGAGGTCACCCTCGGCCCCGATGCGCCACGCGAACTCGGGGAACGCTTCGGCAGCCGTCTCGATGTCGATCGTCATGTGCGGCCGGTCCCGCAAGAACTCCTCGATGTTCGTGGTCACCGTGTCGACATAGAAGCGACACGCATCGAGCCGATCGGCCTCCCGATAGGGCCCGTGCATCACGATGGCGTGGGCGAACGCCCCCACGATCCCGCCACGATGGATCGACGAGCCCGCGGCAGGCCATCGGCGAAGGAAGCTTGCCGCGGTGGCTTCGCGATCCCTCCGCAGGTGCACGTAGAAGGCGTCGGGGAAGCGCCGGCCCAGCGGTCCGAGGAACCAGGCCAAGCGAGGGTCAGCTTCGATGTGGCGGTCGGAGTAGGCAAGTCGATCCTCATTAATCCTGTTGGAACGCGATTCGTGTCCAGCGGAGAACCTGGTCAGGTGCGCGCATGCCCGAGCAAACGAAAGCGTGCCGCAGCGACCGGTTCCCAGGATGAAGACGCGCACCGTGAATAGATCGCAGACCTCGGTCGGATCGATACCGCCGAGTGGTCGGGACGGCCTGTGGTGATGCCGCTATGGGGTTGCATCCGGATACCCCATCGGGTATATATACCCCCAGAGGTATCCACCACGAGAAGGATCGACCGTGACCAACCAGATGACCCGCATCGACGCATCCACCCTGCGCACCTGGCTCGACGACGGCGCCGAGTGTCGCCTCCTCGATGTCCGCTCCCCGGCGGAGTTCGAGCACGTCCACATCCCCGGCGCCTACAACGTGCCCCTCGACACCCTCGGTGAACACGCCAGTGACATCAGCCGGCACGTCGAGGTCCCCGTGGTGCTGGTCTGCCGGTCGGGCATGCGCGCCTCGCAGGCCGAGCAGCGACTGGCCGCCACCGGCATGTCGAACGTGCACGTCCTCGACGGCGGCATGCAGGCCTGGGAAGGCGGCGGTGGCTCGGTCAAGCGGGGTCGCCCTCGTTGGGACATCGAGCGCCAGGTGCGACTGGTAGCCGGCAGCATCGTGCTCGTGTCGATCTTGGCCAGCCTGGCCTGGCCGGGCGCACGGTTCGTGGCCGGCGCCGTCGGGCTGGGCCTCACCGTGGCCGCACTCACCAACACCTGCGCCATGGGCATGCTGTTGGGCAAGCTCCCCTACAACCGCGGCGCCAGCTGTGACGTGGGCGCGGTGGTCGACCAGCTGACCGCCACCAACCGAGGCTGATCTCGGTGTCGGCCGCAGAGGACCCATCGATGCGCGCCGACGCCTCCGACCGCCGGGCCGTCCCGCCCTCCCCGCCTGGCGGGGCGGCCCGGTTCCTCCCCGTACCGCGTTGGGTCCGCGGGTACCCTCGTCGCCTCCTCCGCGGCGACGTCGTGGCTGGTGTCACCGTGGCGGTGATGTTGGTCCCCCAGGCCATGGCCTACGCCAACCTGGCCGGGATGCCCCCGGTCACCGGGCTCTACGCCGCCTTGGCCGCCATCGTCGCCTACGCACTGCTGGGCACCAGCGGATCGCTGGCCGTCGGTCCGGTGGCCATCACGTCGCTCATCACCTTGTCGGGCCTCAGCACGATCGTGTCGCCCGACGACCCCTCCTACCCCGTGGTGGCTGCCCTCCTCGCCGTGACCGTCGGCGGCATCCTGCTGGCCGCTGGCGTGCTCCGGCTCGGATTCCTGGTCGACTACCTGTCCCACCCGGTCATCAGCGGCTTCACCTCGGCGGCGGCCATCACCATCGGCATCTCCCAGGTCAAGGACCTGCTGGGAGTCCAGATCGGGCGTCCCGAAGGTGTACCGGCCACCATTGCCGCCCTGTGGGACCAGCTGGGTGCCACCGAGACCGCCACGGCTGCCCTCGGGGCCTCGACCGTCGTCGGGCTCGTGCTACTGCGTCGGTTCGCTCCGGTGGTGCCCGCCGCGTTGCTGGCGGTGGTGGTCACCACGCTCGTGTCGTGGTGGGCGGACCTGCCGGCTCGCGGGGTGGCGATCGTGGGCGACGTCCCCGCCGGACTTCCGGGGCCGGTGATGCCCGAACTCGACCTGGGCCTCGTCCGCGACCTGCTCCCCGTGGCGCTCACCATCGCCGTCGTGGCCTACGCCGAAGGCGTCAGTATCGCCAAGGCGCTGGCGCGCCGAACCCGCGACCGGATCGACGCCGATCGTGAACTGGTGGCCACCGGTGCGGCCAACGTCTCGGCCGGACTGTTCGGCGGCTTCCCGGTGGCCGGCGGCTTCTCCCGCACCGCCGTCAATCACCAGGCCGGCGCCCGCACACCCCTGGCCAGCATGGTCACCGCCGTGGGGCTGGCGGTGACCCTCCTGTGGCTGACACCGTTGCTCCACAACCTCCCCCTCGCAGCGTTGGCAGCCATCGTGGTGGTGGCGGTGGCCGGCCTGGTCGACGTGCGTGGCGCCCTCGAGATCACCCGCGTCGACAGGCGAGACGCCGCCGCGTTGGCCGTCACCTTCGGGACCACCCTTCTCGTCGGCATCGAGGCGGGACTCGCCGTCGGTGTGGTGGTCAGCCTGCTGTTGTTCGTCCACCGCTCCGCCAATCCCCACACCACCGAGCTGGGACGGGTGTCAGGCACGACCGAGTACCGCAACGTCGATCGCTGGCCGACGGCGTGCTCCGAAGACGTCGCGGTCCTGCGAGTGGACGCACCGCTGTTCTTCGCCAACGCCGGCGCGTTCGACGCCCGCATCCGCCGCTTGCTGGCCGACCGTCCAGGTCTGCGCTATCTGGTGCTCGACGCGTCGGGCATCGGTGGCATCGACGCCAGCGGTGTCCACCTGCTCACCGACATCGACCGGGACCTGGCCACCAGTGGCGTGGAACTCCACCTGGCCACCGTCCGAGGACCGGTGCGCGACGCCCTCGAGCGTGCCGACACCTGGGCAGCATTCGAAGGTCGGGTCCACCCCTCCATCACGGCCGCCGTCACCGCTGTCGAACCGCACAGCCCGCTGCTCGACGTCGATGCTGCTGAGAACGACGTCGAGCTGTACTGACTTCGGTCGTCGATTCCACCGCCCCGCCGTCCGGACCGACGCGGGCATGCATCGGCGCGGGCGGGGTAGAGCGAGGGGCACACCGCACACGGCGGCGCGCCGCCACGACACTGGAGCACCGACATGGCTGAGAACCAGCAACAGGAACGAAGCACCGAGGAACGACGCGGGGGCGCCGTCGGCGTCGCCATCGTGGCCGTGGTCGCCATCTTGGCGGTGGTCCTGGTGGCCATCTTCGCCTTCGGCGGGTCGGACGACGAGAACGGTGACACCATCGTCGACGTACCCGAGATCGAGGTCCCCGAGATCGAGTCACCGGATGTCGACATCAACATCGACAACCTCGAGGTCGACGAGAACTGATCCACCCACACCGGTTCGGGGTGGCGGCGTCACGACGTCGCCACCCCGAACCGCGTCTGGTAACAGCGTTCGACCCGGGCCAGGTCCTCGGCCAACGGCTTCGACGCCGCGCAGCCTTCGACCACCAGCCGGGCCTGCGAACGCAGCGCTGCATCGGCGTGCGAATCAGCCGGGAAGTCCGTCGAGGTACACAACAGGTGGAGCGCCTCGAGCAGGTAGATGCACACGGTGGGTTGCTCGCTGGCCACCCCTCGCAGCTCGTCGAAGGCCAGACCGATCACCTCGGTGGGCGTCGGCACCTCGGGACGCAACAGGCGTCGCTGCTCGACACCGTTCACCACCGGGGCCGGGCCATGACGCGACAGCAGGTCGCGCAGCACCGCCACGTTGTGGAAGATGGCGTCCTGGGCGGTGGTGGGGTCGTTGATGCCGGCCGACAACGCCCGTAACGCCACGTCGACGAGTTGACGCACGCCATAGGTGGCGTCCTGGAACATGGTGCGCGTCGTGCCGATCCGCACGGCGGCGCGCCCTGCGGTGTCGACGGCATCGGCAGCGTCGCCGTTCGGCGCGGGCCACACCGTGCACAGCGGTACGCCGCCGGCGGCATAACGGCCGACAGCCGTCTCCAACCGCACCACGCCACCGGGCGGCACCAGGTCCAGCAAGGCGTCGTTGTCCACCTGCTGCACCCAGCCGTTGGACAGGAAACGCACGATATGTCCCTCGCCGGACGGGACGGAGGTGTCGAGGTCCTCCTCGGGTGCCTCGTCGTGCCAGACCGCCACCGCGCTGGCCAAGGTCTCGGAGGTCACCTCGTGCAGCAGTTCGCTGATGTCCATCGAGTGTGCGCTGTGGTTGATGAACGCCACCGTGGCCAGGATGGCCACCACCCCAGCCACCATGGCCAGACTGACCGCCAGGTTCGGCACGACCGCCTCGGCCGGACCGACGGCGTTGCCGCCGTCGCGCACTGCCCGCAGCACGACCAGGCAGTAGGTGAACGTGCCGAGCACCAGTCCGATCACCACCTTGGCGTAGGGGTCTCGGAAGAGTCCGTGCACCACCCGTGGCGAGTACTGACTGGCCGCCAGCTGCAGCAGCAGGAGCGAGACCGAGAAGGCGATACCGGCGATGCCGATGGTGGCGGTGGCCACGGTGGTGAGCACGGCGCGGGCGCTGTCGACGGTGGCATCGACCACGACAGGGATGCGAGTGGCGTCGACACCGAGCCATCCGTCGAGTGCGACCATGGCTTCTGCCGCCAGGGCCGCCAGGACGACGAAGCCGACCGGCAGGAAGAAGAAGCTGGCTCGTGCCCGGTCGACGAGGGCGGCCACGCTCAGGTTCACCACCCCAGCCTCTCACCTCTCGGGCGGTGTGCCGGGGACGCCGCCGGAGTCCCGACCGCGTCCCGGCCAGCCGACGCTCACCAGGTGCAGGTGATCACCCCGTCAGCGGGTACCGAGCGATGGTGGACGAACGTCCTGGCAGCCCACGACATGGTGACGAGGTCGACGCGCTCGGCAGCCACATCGAGTTCGACGCGCTCACCGTCCTCCACGAACACCACCGAGGCCGTGGGATCGGCGCTGAGCTGGCGACGCAGCTCGTGGCGGGTGATGAGCAGGTCGTCGTCGGCGACCTCCTGCAGCGCCTCGTTGGACGACTCGAGGACCTTGAGGAGTTGGTCCTGGCCGGTCCACAGCTCGACCCGGGGGATGAAGAAGTGATTGGCCTGACCCTGCTGGGTAACCAGGTTGCTGAACATGGTGAACGACGACGTCGTCTTGCCGCCCATGTAGGGCGAGGCAGCGTTCAGCACCAGCAGGCCGACGAGGAGCCACTGCCCGATCGACACCCGGCTCCCTGCGCCGGGCAACCCCTCCCGTTGGGCTCGCGGCGGGAGTCGACGGAGCACGACCACCATGGCGGCGACGAGCACCGCCCCGTACAGGAGGATGGCCATCCAGGTGAGACCCACCCAGGCGGCACCTCCGAACACAGCGCCCCGCCCGAGGACGAGCCCGGCCAGTACCGCCAGAGCGACCAGCCGGATCGGCGGGCGACGGCTCATCGACCGGCACCACGCCACCGCGCCGTCCCAACGCGTCGGCCGCGTTGCGCCACCCGAGAGTTCGGAGAGCCGTCGGGCCGTGCCGACCGGCAGGAAGAGGACGAGCAGCGCAGCCAGGTAGGCGGTGAAGTCCATGACCAGCACGATCGGCGTGGCCGCCAGCGCAGTGTGGAAGACGACGGCGAGGGCGACGCCCCACGGTCTGGCGGCAGGGATCAGCAGCAGGACCGGAATCACCAGCTCGATCGCCGCCACTGACCACACGAGTGCCGTGGCCGCCGACGTCCCGGCGTCCGGCACCGCGAACCCGAACGCCTCCGCCACCGGCTCGAGCGTGGTGCGCGCACAGCTCACAGCAGGGTCGAAGAACGACTCGTTCAGCTTGGCCAGCGCCGCCGCCGCGTAGGACACGAGGAACACCACTCGCCCATAGCCGGCGAAATCGACCAGCAACGGAGCCCCGGTGCCGTGGGAACCTCGAACCCCTCGCACGATACGAGCGCCGAAGGCGACGACGATCCCGGCGTTGACGAACGCAGCGATGAGCCAGTGGTTGGCCACGAACGGAACCTGCAGGCCGAAGGTGACCAGCTGCACGACCGCCAGGAGCACCAGGCGGTTCGACGAGCTCGGCCGGGCCAGCAGGGCCAGCGCAGCAACGAGGACCGGGACGAGCAAGAACTCGCTGAAGGACTCCTGGGGCTCGCCGCCCCCCTTGTACCAGACGTGGAGGATGTGGGCGATGGCCCACATCGCAGCGAACAGCGACGCGGTCGACCCGATGTCCGTCCCGTCAGCTGGTGGGTCGCCGTCGAGTACCACCGACCGGTGATCCTCTGCACGCCAGGACGCTCCCGGGGGCGTGGCCTCCGGGAGGTCGGCAGACGCACCCATCCCGGCCCCGTCGGTTCAGTTCACGCCGACGAGGTCGACGACGAACACCAGCGTCTCGTTCGGTCCGATGACGCCGCCGGCACCCGAGCGTCCATATGCCTTGGAGGGAGGGATGACCAGTCGTCGACGTCCGCCGACGCGCATCCCGACGACGCCTTCGTCCCAGCCGCTGATCACCTGGCCGCCACCGAGACGGAACGAGAAGGTCTCACCACGGTCCCACGAGGCGTCGAACTGGGAGCGGGTCGACCACCCATGGCCGACGTAGTGCACCTCCACGGTGGTGCCGGCCACCGCCTCGTCGCCCTCGCCGACCGTGAGGTCCTCGATCTGCAACTCGGCAGGCGGCGTCTCGCCGGGCGGCACGTACACATGGGGCTTGTCGTCTGTGGCCATCGGACCACGGTACTGCGCCGACCGGTCGCAGCGTGAGGTCTCGTGAGGAGGCGACCGTAGGGTGGTGGCGTGCGCACGGTCTGGGTCCTCGGCGACCAACTGAACCGACAGCTCGGCCCGCTCGGCGCCGCCACTCCCGACGATGCCCGTGTGCTCCTCGTCCACAGCGGTGCCAAGGCGGCATCGAAGCGCTGGCACCGCCAACGGCTGCACCTGGTGCGCGCCGGCATGGCCCGCCTGGCAAACGAACTGCGGGCGGAGGGCTTCACCGTGGACGAACGGAACGCCCCGACCTTGACCACGGGCCTGGCGCAGCACCGCCACGAACACCACCCCGACGAGGTGGTGGCCATGGAGCCCGCCTCGTGGGACGGGCGCGAGCTGCTCCGCCGCCTCGACGTCCATCTCGAGCCGACCACCCAGTTCCTCTGCCACCCCGACGATTTCGCCGACTGGGCAGGCGACCGCCGGACGCTGCGAATGGAGGACTTCTACCGATGGCAACGCCGCCGCCTGCGCATCCTCATGGATGGCGACGAGCCAGCGGGTGGCCGGTGGAACTACGACGACGAGAACCGTCAACCGCCACCGGGTGACGGCCGGAAGTGGCCCGCGCCGCTGCGAAGCGAACTCGACGACGTCGACCGACAGATCCTCGACGAGCTCCCCGCCCAGAGCTGGGGAGCCGAGCCCGACGGGGTGTGGGCCACCACACGAACCGACGCCTTGCGCCGGCTCCGCCATGTCGTCGACGAGGTCCTCCCCGTGTTCGGGCCACACGAGGACGCCATGCTCTCGTCCAATTGGCACCTGGCGCACACGCTGCTGAGCCCGTACCTGAACCTCGGCATGCTGCAGCCGGCCGAGGTGGTGGACGCAGCCGAGGCCGCCTATCGGGACGGACGGGTGCCGATCGCCTCGGCCGAGGGCTTCATCCGCCAGATCATCGGCTGGCGGGAGTACGTGTGGGGCCTCTACTGGCTGTGGATGCCCGACTACCGCCATCGCAACGACCTCGACGCGCAGCGACCGCTGCCGCCGCTGTACACCGGCGCACCCACCGCCATGCGGTGTGTGGCGTCCGTGCTCGGGGACGTCCACGACCACGCCTGGACCCACCACATCGCCCGGTTGATGGTGCTCGGCAACCTGGCGCTCCTTGCCGGTGTGCGGCCAGCCGAGCTGACCGAGTGGATGTGGGCGAGCTTCGTCGACGGCGCCGAGTGGGTCATGCTTCCCAACGTGGTCGGCATGGCCCTGTACGCCGACGGCGGACAGATGGCCACCAAGCCCTATGCCGCCGGCGGGAACTACATCAACCGCATGAGCGACTTCTGCGGCGATTGTGCCTTCGACCGCACGGCACGCACCGGCGACGACGCCTGCCCCTTCACCACCCTCTACTGGGCGTTCATCGATCACCACCGGGATCTCCTGGCCACCAACAACCGCACGGTCCGACAAGTGCGAGCCGCTGACCGGCTCGGCAATCTCGACGAGGTCCGCACCCGAGCCGCAGAGGTGCTCGAGCTCCTCGACCGAGGGGAGCTGTGACGGGCCGACCCGACGGCGGCGGGAACCCGGGGGTCAGGTCACGAAGGGGCAGTGTCGACAACCCGAGTCGCAGCACCACCCCCGGTCGGCCAGGCTGGCCGCCGTGAGGACGTCGAGGCCCGAGCGAGGGTCGCGGTAGGTCGACCGCCCGTCCCCAACGGCTCGGCGGTGCAGGTCCAAGATGACGTGGTAGTCGGGCGCGCCCGGCGGCAGACGTCGAGGATGCGGGTGGTGGTGATCCGGCCGGAGATCCCGTGACGCAGCCACCACGTCAGGTGATCACGGGGTCACGGCACGGCGCAACCGCTCGGCCAACTCGACGAACTGAGCCCGTTCCTCGGCGTCGAGCACCTCGAACGTCCGACCCATGGCCACGTCCGTCGCAGCCTCTGCCTCGTCCCAGGACGCCTGCAACGGCGCCAGGTCCTCCTCGGGGGGATCCCACCCGAAGAGACCGACCATGTCCGGACTGCGGAGGCACACCGCTTCGCGGGGTGACAACCCCGCCGCCAGGATGGCCCCGCCGTGCAGTGCAGCCCGCAACTCCCGCAGGACGTTCATCCGGTGCAGGGCCAAGGCCGGGGCGTCGGCCGGCTCCTCGGTCGTCCGCAAGGCAGCGAACAACGGTGCGCCCGCCGGGCTGGCCGCTTCGATGAGGCGGCCGGCCAGTTCGGTCAATCGGCCCAGCGCCAGCTCGTCATCGGTGGGGACATGGCCTCGGGCCCAGTCGTACCCGCAGCCCATGAACCGTCGAGCAGCGTCCTGACGCCCCATGACCGGCTCGCTCGCCGCCCAGCCGTCGGCCACGAGGGCAGGCGAGAAGAACACCATGGCGGCAGCAACCACCGACGCGTCGACGTCGCCGAGCGATCCTCCCCGGCCGGCGACGTAAAAGCTCATCCCCGGGAAGCCGAGTTCACCTCCGACCCGGTAGGTGTCGGGATCCAACATGAAGTGGCTGGCCACGTCCCGAACGGCCGGCGCGGCCTCTTTTGCTGCCTCTTCAGGGGTCATGGCACCTCTCCCGTCGTCGAACGGCTGCCCGAGCGTAGCGGGACTGGCCGACCCCCCGACACGATCGCAGGTCCCGGCCCGGTCGGATCACACCAGATCAGGCCGGACCGAATGGCATCAGGTCAAGCGTTCGAGTGGTGGACGGTCGACTCGTCGATGCCGAGGATGCGAGCACACTGCTCTGCGATGTCGGCGACCAGGTCGAGATCCCCCTCGGGCGACGTCTCGGTGAAACGACCGAACAGGAGGTGGTGGTCGAGCGCGGAGGTCATGAACTCGAACGAGCGGTCGGCCGCCCTCGACACGTCGGGCACCGACAACTCGTCGGCACGGGTGCGCAGGAACGTCTTGTGCTGCGTGGCGCAGTAGCTCAGCAAGTCCATTCGCTGCGTGGCGAACCGCTCGTCGGTGGTCGCCGCACAGAGTGCGGCGCGGAACAGCGCCGCCGAACTGCGGTAGGCCTGCAGGTTGAGTCGTACCGACTCGCCGACGAAGGCTCCGACGGGTTGACCATCCCAACGCGCCGGGTCGCAGAAGGCGTGGACCAGGTCGCGCACCCGACTGTCCATGCGGGCCACGAGCAGGTAGAGCAAGGCGTACTTGTCGTCGAAGCGAGCGTAGAAGGAGCCCACGGTGCGGCCGGCTCGCTCGGTGATGTCGGCCACGGAGACGTCGTCGAAGGGCCGTTCGGCCAGGAGTGCGAGCCCCGCATCGAGGAACCGGTCCAGCGTCTCCTGGCTCCGCGCCTGTTGCGGCTTGTGTACCCAGCCCACATCTCCCACGGATTCCTCCAAAATTAGCCCGGCAACCATCCGCCTGGCGTGCAACCCGCTCCAGCAAGAACCTATCGACGCTTCGGACCTTCGACCTTAGCCCGTCGTCAGTCGATCGTGGCTGCGCCGAGGTAGCTGCGTTCGAGCACCGACGCCTCGGCCGCCAACTCGTCGGCCGGCCCGGCAGCCACCAACTCGCCGTGGGCCAGGATGGCCGCCCGATCGGCGATCTCGAGGGCCAGGTGCACGTGCTGTTCCACCACCAGGACCCCGGTACCGGTGTCGTCGGCCACCTGGCGCAACACCGGCAGCAACTGCTCGACCACGACGGGGGCCAGGCCGAGGCTGAGTTCGTCCACCATCAGCAGTCGCGGCCGGGCGGCCAACGCCCGCCCCACGGCCAGCATCTGCTGCTCACCTCCCGACAGGAGCCCGGCCCGGCGATCCATGAGCTTGCCGAGCGCAGGGAAGTAGTCGAGTGCCACCGAGGTGTCCCCACCTCGACGTACCCCCAGCCGGAGGTTCTCGGCCACCGTGAGCTGGGTGAACAGGGATCGGGCCTCGGGAACGTGGGCCACGCCCCGCCGCGCCACGAGTTGGGGCCGCCGGGTCGAGGGCGGCCCACCGAGCACCGTCACCGAGCCAGCCAACGACGGCAACAGACCGGACACGGTGAGCAACGTGGTGGTCTTCCCGGCGCCGTTCGGCCCGAGCAGCGCCACGACCTCACCTGCGTCCACGTGCAGGTCGAGGTGGCGCACCACCGGCACTCCGCCGTAGCCGGCCGACAGGTCGTCGATCTCGAGGAGGCGGGTCACGACGGGTCCTCGCCGTCGCCCGGCTGGGTCCGATGCCGTTCACCGAGGTACGCCTCGACCACCTTGGGGTCGCGACGCACCTCGTCAGGTGGGCCGTCGGCGATCACCCGGCCGAACTCGAGCACCACCAACCGGTCGCACACGGCCAGCACCAGACCCATGTCGTGATCGACCAACAGCATGGCCGTGCCCCCGTCGACCACGGCGCGCAATTGCTCACCGAGGGCCAGGCTCTCGGTGCTGTCGAGGCCCGCAGCCGGCTCGTCGAGCAGCACGACCGCCGGTTCGGCGGCCAGCGCCCGAGCCACGGCCACCAACTTGCGCTGACCCAGCGACAACTCCAGCGGGTAGCGATGGGCCAACCCGCCCAGGTCGAACCGCTCCAGCGCCGCCATCGACACCCGGTGGACCGCAGGGTCGTCACCCGAGGCAACCGCCTCGTTCACCTGGGGTCGTTCGCCCACCACACAGTTCTCGAGGACCGTGAGGTCGTCGAACAACTCGAGCGACTGCCACGTCCGGGTGACACCGGCAGCCACGCGGCGGTGCGGCGGCACCCCCTCGAGCGACATCCCCCGTGTGGCCACCCGCCCCCGGCAGGGCACGAAGCCACTGACCGCATCGATGGTGGTGGTCTTGCCGGCGCCGTTCGGGCCGATGAGGCCGACCAACTCCCCGGGGCCCACCGTGAAGCCGACACCGTCGACGGCGCGCACACCGCCGAAGTCCACGGTCAGGTCCTCCACGGACAGCACGGGACCATCGACGCCCGAGGACGGTCGATCGGCGAGTGGTGAAGCGGTGGTCATGCGCGGTCCCCCTGGCCGGGCCACCCGGCCGGTCAGCAGACTAGGCGACCCGACCGACGAACTCCGCCAGGTCAGCCACCGAGCAACGAGGCCAGCCCCCACACCGCAGCGATCGCGCCGACCGCGATCATGAGCACGCTGCGACCGACGGGGGGTCGGGCGAGATCACCGTCGGCCCGCTCGACCGGCGGCCGCAAGAGGGCGATGGCGGTGCCGACAGCCAGCGCAGCGCCGAGGGCCAAGGTCAGCCAGGCCAGGAGATCGTCACCGAGGATGCCGGTCTCTTGTGCGAGAACCACGTCGCCTCCCGGGTGGATCGTCTGACAAGAGCATCGCCCGAGCAGGCAGGTCGCGCAAAACCAGGTCGCCGAAAACGTCGAAGAAGTGGGCTGAACGACTCAAGCCGGACGGCCCATCGGTCGATGACCCTCATGTCGGTGGTATCGCCCCCACCGGCACTGGGGTTCAGTGGGTGGAGGTCGCCGTTCAACTCCCTCCAACGCATCGCCACTTGGTGCCGTTCGGCACCTGCGTAGGTGGCCTCCACCCGCCCCGAACCGCCGCACGGCCTTGGCGGTCCCGACGGGGGTGCGTCAGTCCTCCTCGGCCGAGCGGGCCCGCTGCGCTTCCCGTTCCTGCAGCAACTGCTCGAGCAGATCAGGGACATCGCCCTCCAGCGTGAAGGTGGCGTCCTCCTCGAGGCTGAAGTCGGCCTGGGTCACCGACGGACGGACGGTGAGCGCCTGCGACTCCTCCACGATGCGTCCGTAGTCGCGGCGCACCGACGTCAGCGCGCCGGTCTCGTCGTCGAAGCAGAGCACGCCCTCGCGCCCGTACGGTGGATCAGCCCGACCGGCCACGTGGGTCAGCACAAAACATCCGTCGTGGCGCTGGTGGACCCGGTGGGTGCGCGCTCCGGCGGTGAACATCGTCTGCAGCTCCTCGATCTCCCCGGCCACGTCGTCGGCGTAGGGCGGGACCCTGCGGGTGGAGTCGAAGCACTCGTAGCGGCCGCCGGGTCCGGTGGAGCAGCGCACCGGACGGCCGTCGAGCCGACCGCGCACGGCTCCGAACTGACGGACGATGCGGTTGGGAGGCTCCTGCACCAGCTTGCTGGCCGACTCGAGCGTGGCTCCGGTGGCCACGATCGTGCGGCGCCAGTCGCTCTCCACCACGAACGTGCCGGAGCGGTGGCGTTGCCAGGCCTCGATGAAGGCCTCCTCGGCGTCGGGGCCGTCGAGCACCACCCGCTCCACCTGCAGCACCCCGAGGGCAAAGAGCCCGTAGACCGCGAGGCCACCTACCACCGACCCGGCAACCGCCGCCGCTCCGGTCCGACCTCGTGATCCCAGGCGAGCCATGTGCTGCCACACTACCGATGCTTCCTCTCCCGGGACCCGCAGGTCGTAGCATGAACGGCGTACATCTGCCGCGGCGTCGCCGGACGCCTCGAGAGGGGGCACCGTGCCGTTCCACCACGTCGCACTGGCCACGAAGGACTTGGCCGCCACCCACCGCTTCTACACGGAGCTCATGGGGTTCGAGCTGGTGAAGGTGGTCACGGGTCCCACCGAGCACGTGGACGGGTGGGCCAAGCACGTCTTCTACGACACCGGTGGCGACTACCTGGCCTTCTGGGAACTGCACGACGACGAGCAACCGGACTTCCCGACCGACATCTCCACTGGTGTCGGCCTGCCGGCGTGGGTGAACCACCTGGCGTTCCGCGCTGAGCTGGCCGACCTCGAGGGGCTCCGACGCCGCTGGCAGGACGCAGGCATCGACGTGGCCGAGATCGACCACGGCTTCTGCGTGAGCATCTACGCCACCGACCCCAACGGGATCCTGGTCGAATGGTGCGCCGACGTCCGACCACTCGATGACGACGACCGCCGCCAGGCCGAGCAACGGTTGCACAACCCACGGCCCGATCTCGACCCCGCACCAGAGCCTCGGTTCCACCTTGCGAACCAAGTGCAGTCGCCGGCCTGAGGTAGCCTGCCGATAGCTGCACCTCTGGTGCAGCAGCCTGTATGTCGAGGCGGCGTAGGTGACGAAAAGCTGCACGTGACGAACGAGCCCGCTATATTGCGCCCTCGTTGCCTATGTTGCATTCCAGTTACGACCACCCCTCGAATTCGTCGCAGCCGTCCCGGCGGCGCGCACTGTCCCGTCTGCTCGCTGCGGTCGTGGGTCTCTCGCTGCTCGTCGGCTCGATGCCCGCCAGCGAGCAATTGGCCGAAGCCGCCGTGGCCCAGGACGACGAGCGCAGCCGCCGCGAGGAAGTCCGGCGACAACGAGCTGCCGCCGCCGCCGAGCTCAACGCCCTCGGCGCCACCGATGCCGAGCTGGAGCAGGCCGTCGCCGAGCTGACCGCCAACGTGCAGGCCCAAGAGGCGCGCGTGGCCGATGCCCGCCGCGCCAGCGACGAAGCCCGCCAACGAGCCGAGCACCTGCGCTCGCAGATCGCCGAAGCCGAGGCCGAGGTCGCCCAGCTCGAGTCAGCCGTGCGCTCGCGTGCCGTCGACGCCTACGTGGGGTCGGGCAACAGCGGATCGACCGACGACGCACTGCTCGGCGCTGCGGATCCCTCCGACATGGATCGCCGTCGCGCCCTCCTCAACGCCGTGTACGGCTCCGACCGGGACGCCATCGAGCAGCTCGGCGCTGCCCAGGCGCGCTTGGACCGCCAGCAGGAGGAAGCGGCCGAAGCAATGGCCGACGCCGACGCCTACCAGGCCGAAGCCGAGTCGCGCTTGGCCGAACTCGCCTCTGCTCGGGCCGAGCAGCAGCGGATGCAAGCCAACCTCGAGGCCCGCATCACGTCGTTCCGGGCAGAGGTCGACGCCCTCAGCGCCGAAGAAGCTCGCTTGACCTCCCTCATCACCCAACACGAGGCCGAGGTGGCCGCCCGCCAGGCAGCCGCCCGCCAAGCCGAACAGGAGCGGCGCCAAGCGGCCGCTGCCGCTGCAGCCGCCTCCTCGTCGAGTCCCAGCTCGTCGAGTTCGAGTTCGTCCAGTTCGAGTTCGTCGAGTTCGTCATCGAGCACCCCGTCCGACGGTGGTGTGCAAACGCTCAGCGCTCCGGCCCAGGTCGCCCCCTCGGGCGGCGGACTGGCCTGGCCCGCCGCCGGCCAGCTCACGTCAGGCTTCGGCCAGCGTTGGGGCCGGCTGCACGCCGGCATCGACATCGGCGCACCCACCGGCACACCGGTGATCGCCGCTGCCTCGGGCACCGTCATCACCGCCAGCTACCAGGGCGGTTACGGCAACCTGGTGCTCATCGACCACGGCAACGGCATGGTCACCGCCTACGCCCACCTGTCGCGCTATGCCACCAGCGGTGGTGCGTCGGTCTCGCAGGGCCAAGTCATCGGCTACGTCGGCAGCACCGGCAACAGCACCGGACCGCACCTGCACTTCGAGACCAGGGTGAATGGCACGCCACGCGACCCGATGGGCTACCTCTAGCCCCGCTCGCCGTCGGCCGCTGACGACGCTGCCGGACCGACGGCGTCAGATGTAGCCCCGGACCCGGGAGGCCTCGGCTACGCGCTCGATGCCGATGGCGTAGGCCGCCTTGCGCAACGGCACGTCGAGGGCGGTGGCCCGCCGCCGGACACCTTGGTAGGCCTCCTCCATACGTCGACGCAGTTCGTCACAGAACTTCTCCTCGGACCACTGGAACTGCTGGATGTTCTGGGTCCACTCGAAGTACGACCCGGTGACACCGCCGGCGTTGGCCAAGATGTCGGGCACCACCGTGACCTGTCGCTCGGCCAGGATCGCGTCGGCGCCAGGTGTCACGGGATGATTGGCCGCCTCGATGATGGTGTCCGCCGCGATGTCAGCAGCGTTCCCCACGTGGATGACGTGGCCGATGGCCGCCGGCACCAACATGTCGCACTCGAGGGTGAGCAACTCGTCGTTGGGCAGCCACGTGCCTTGGCCGCTGTCGTGAATGGAGGCGCCGTTCTCGACCGCCTGGTGCAGGTGTCGAACCGAGAGGCCGTCGGGATCGTGGAGCCCACCGTCGACGTCGGACACGGCCACCACGTTGGCTCCCAGCCGGTCCAGTTCGTCGGCCAGCCAGCGGCCGACGTTGCCGAACCCCTGGATCGACACCCGGAGCCCGTCGAGCTCGATTCCCTTGTCCTCGGCGTAGGCCCGCATCACATAGGCGCAGCCCCGACCGGTGGCCTGTTCGCGCCCCGGTGCACCCCCGAGCGCCAACGGCTTGCCCGTGACGATGGCCGGTGTGTAGCCGTGCCCGGCCGAGTACTCGTCCATCAGCCAGGCCATCACCTGGGCGTTCGTGTTCAGGTCCGGCGCCGGGATGTCCCGGAACGGCCCGATCAGGTGCAGGATGGCGGAGGTGAACCGGCGGGTGAGCCGTTCGAGTTCACCGGCGGACAAGCCGGTCGGGTCGATCTGGATGCCGCCCTTGGCGCCACCGAAGGGCAGGTCCATGAGCGCCGTCTTCCACGACATGAGGCTGGCCAACGCCCGAACCTCGTCGAGGTTGGCTCGCTCGTGGTAGCGGATACCGCCCTTGTAGGGCCCTCGGGCCCCGTTGTGGTGAATGCGGTAGGCCTTGGCCACCGTGAGACTGCCGTCGTCCCGCCGCAGCGGCACCTGCACGCTCAACTCTCGGTACGACGTGGTCAGGATGGCACGCATCTCTTCGTCGAGGTCGATGGCATCGGCGGCCAGATCGAAGTAGCGGTTCACCGCTTCGAACGGCGGCAGCTCGTCGAGCTCGTCGAGCGTGGTGGCGTCGGTGGCGGTCACGAGCCGGCTCCCTCGGCCGATGATGCCTGCGCGGCACGTCGTCGGGAGGCCCGGATCTCCTCCACCGCGGCTGCCCGATCGCCGAACCCTTGCACCGATGACGACTTGCCCGGCTCGAGCTGCTTGTAGATCTCGAAGAAGTGCTCCACCTCGGCCAACAAGAAGTCGCCGAGGTGGCCCAGATCGGTGATGGCGTCCCACCGGGGGTCGTCGGCGAGCACGCAGAGCACCTTGGCGTCGGGTCCCTTCTCGTCCTCCATGTGGAACACACCGACCGGGCGACACCGCACCACGCAGCCGGGGAAGGTGGGTTCGTCGAGGAACACCAGGGCGTCGAGCTCGTCGCCGTCCTCGCCGAGCGTGTCGGGGATGAAGCCGTACTCGGCGGGGTAGGTGGTGGCCGAGAACAGGCGGCGATCGAGGCGGAAGCGGCCGATGTCACCGTCCCACTCGTACTTGTTGCGGCTGCCGCGGGGGATCTCCACCAGCACATCGATGGTCTCGGCCGATTCGTCCATGAGGGTCCTTGCTGTGGTCGTGCGTCGTGCAGCGTGGTCGGTGTGGTCGTGCGGTGCAGTCATGTGGTGCGGTCGGTGTGCGCCTGACGCACCGCTGCCCCACCGTAGGCCAGCCCTACGACAGACATGCCCTGCTACGGTCCGAGCAATGCCTCCTGCCGCACCCCGACCCTCCGGCGACGCCGACCTCGCCGAACGCCTCCGCACGGTCGCACTGCTGCGAGGCTCGTTCGTCCTCCGTGGCGGCGAGGTCGCCGACACCTATTTCGACAAGTACCGATTCGCCTCCGACCCGGCGCTGCTGTCCGAGGTGGCCGACGGCCTCGCCGCGTTGGTCCCCGAGGACACCGATCTCCTCGCCGGCCTGGAGCTCGGCGGGATCGCCATCGTCACCGCGCTGTCGGCCCGCACCGGCCTACCGGCGGTCTTCGTCCGCAAGGCAGCCAAGCCCTACGGCACGGCGCATCTCATCGAAGGGCGGACGGTGAAGGACCAGCGCACCCTGGTGGTGGAGGACGTGGTCACCTCGGGCGGCCAGGTCAGCACCTCCACACTGCAGCTACGCGACGCCGGGGCCATCGTGGACGCCGCCGTGTGCGTCATCGACCGCGGCGTCGGCGGGGCAGAGGCGCTGGCCGACATGGACGTCGAGCTGCGGTCGCTGTTCACCGCAGCCGATCTCGCCGCTGGGGGCGACCCCCCAGGGGGCTGACCACCTGCACCACGCTGACGGTCGGCGGCAACCTGACGGCCTCCACGGGCCTGACGGTCGGCGCGCTCACCCTGTAGCGTGCGGCACGTGGGGCAACGCATCGTGATCGTCGACGCCGAACTGGTGGCTTCATGGCGTCGCCCCGGCCCTTCGCTGGCCCAGCTCCACGAGGCCGTGGCCGCCCTGCGCCGCCAGGAGCCCGCCACGCCGGTGGCGGTCATCGCCGACGCTGCGCTGAAGTGGGACCTCGACGCCGCCGAACGCGAACTGGTCGAGGACGACATCGTCAACCGGTTCCTGCTGTTCGCACCCGCTGGGTGCGACGGCGGGCTGGTGGGGTTCCTCACCGAGGTGGTGGCCACCGCCCGCGACCGCGGGCTCGAACCGGTCATCATCACCGCCCGGGCCGTGCCCGACGTGGCCCTCGGACGGGTGCGCCGCACGCCGGAGGGCTGGGAGTTCGATCTCGACGCTCCCCAGCCGACCGTGGTGGCCACCAACCAGGGGCGGCACCGCAAGCGACGCCGCACCAACGCCGCCTGAGCGACCGGCGGTCGGGCGAACCCTGCGCGCCAGCGGCCGGCGCGATCACCTCGACGCCGGGCGCAGCAGGTCATCGGCGTCGAACGCGAGGGCGCTCAGGGCGTGACGGAGACTGTGTGCCCGCCCAAGGGCACCACGGCGCTGATCTGCCCGCCGTCGTCGATCCGCACCAGGAGCGGGGCGAAGTGCCAGCTCATGATGCCGTCGGGAACCTCGGCACCGGCCACCACCGGAGCGTCGTCGGGGCACGAGCTGGGCGGAAAGCTGTCGTCGGTGACCACGCAGAGCCGCAACACGCCCTCGGCGCCGACGGCGGCGACGCCCACCATCTGCCAGCCAGCGGGAAGCCCCCGGACCTCCTCCGGAAGGTCGCCAGTCGCATCCGGCGACGACACCACGTCGGGCGCGAGCCCCGCATCCACCGGCACCGACGGAAGCACCGGCTGGCCGGGCACCCGCTCGCCGTCCCACTGGCGGACCACCACCCGGTCGCCGTCCACCTCAGCGACGTAGTCGGTCAGGTCGGCGTGGCGCCCGGCGGTGAGCGCCCTCCCCCAGGCGTCCCAGGTGTGGGGTCCACGGAACGCGCCCTGTGGGGACCAGCGCACGATCGACCAGAACATCGAGTCGAGGTCTTCCGCGGTCGGCACGGCCGCAGGGTCAGGCGGGAGTACCGCCGGCACCGCCGTAGCCGAGCCGTCGTCGTGGTGCACCACCCAGACGGGACGGCCGTCGAGCAGGTGTGACCTCGCCTCACCCCGTGGCGGGAGCGGCACCACGGCGAGGGTGGCGCCGGGCGCCGGTCCGGTCTGCGTGTCGGCCTCGCGTCCGTTCGCCGTCGCGCGACCCGGCGGCACCTCCACCTCGAGGCGTTGCTCGTCGAACCCGTAGGTGTCGTCCGCCGGAAGTCGCAGCGTGAACGCTGGCGCCACCTCGCTGCGGTCGATGGCCACCACGTAAGTCTTGGGGATGAGGGGCTCGGCGCACGTGTCGTCGAGCTCCTCGAACTGCGGGGTCCACACGTCCCCGTCCCGGGTGAAGCCGGCCAGCACCGGCGGGCAGGCGTCATCAGGGATGGTGATGCTCACCACCACCCATCGGCCGAGGTCGACCTCCGGTGCGGCACTGTCGAAGCCGACGTCGTCCCACAAGGCCGCCAGCTCCTCGTCCGTCACGGCCGCCCGTAACGTGCCCATCGGTTCGGTGGCCGGCCGCAGCTCGAGCAACTCGAACAACGGCTGGTCAGCGCCCTCGGGGGCGTCACCAACCTCGACCCGGGTGTTGTCGTCGGCCAGGGTCACGAAGAGCACCCCGGCGAGGGCCACCACCGCAACCACGGCAGCGGCCATGAGCCAACGGCCGCGTGGGAGGCGTTGACGCCGCGTGCTGCCCGTGGCGCTGGCCGCCGAGGACGTGCGGATCTCGTCGAGCGGCACCGGTTCGCTGGCGCCGGTCTCCCCGGTGACTGCCTCCCCGACCGGCTGTTCGGTCGAGGCGCGGACCTCGTCGAGCGTCACGGGCGCGGCGGCGCCGTCCACCAAGGTGCGCAGTCGGTCGGGCAGGTCAGGCATCTTCGCTCACCCCCAGAGCACCGCGGAGCTTGTCGAGCCCGCGTTGGCGGTAGGACTGGATCGACGACGGCGCCACCTCGACCAACTCGGCCACCTCGCGGTAGGTCCAGCCGAACCCTTCGATGAGCACCACCGCCAGCCGTTCCCGCTCGCTCAGCGCAGCGAGCGCCGCCGGCAGCTCCGGTTCGTGCCAGCCGCCACTGGTGGCATCGTCCGGTGGCGTCACCCACGGTTGGCGCCGTTGGCGAGAGCGGGACTGGCCCACCCGGTAGAGGTAGCCCACCGGGTTGTCCATCGCTTGCACCTGCTCCCAGTGCTGCCAGGCGTAGGCCAGGGCCTCGGCGGTGGCCTCACGACCTCGCTCGGGTCCGTAGGCAGCCACGAGTGCTCGACGCAGCCGCGGTTCGGCGTCGTCGAAGAACTGCTCGAAGTCGTCGGCTGCTGTCACTGGGCCTCCTACTGACAGAGAGCACCGAGTGGCCAGTCTGTACGGCACGCGCCGTGGCCTGGCGTCACCGTCGCGCCGCGCCTGGCCTCAGCCGGCGCTGGGATCGGAGCCGGTCAGGTCGACCGTCGTCCGGCCCACCATGTCCGCCATCGCCTCGAACAGGTCGACCTCCCACCGCACGGCGGCAGCAACGTCGCTCGTGTCAGCCGGCGGAGGTGGTGGGACATCGAGCGCCTCGAGCACGGCGTCGACCGGCAGGGGTGCGTACACGTGGGGGAAGCGTTCGGTTCGTCCCGGGTCGCCGGGCTCGTCGACCAGCGGCGCGTCCTCACCGAGGGCATCGACCGACACCACCAGGGCCACGAGGTTCTCCATCCCGGCGAAGCGCAGGCGCGCCACCCTCGGGAGCTGATGCAGGTCGGAGCAGTGGACGAACCCTTCGTCGGCGAACCCCTCGGGGGTGAGGTGACCGAGGTTGTGAGCGGTGTCCCAGGCGGCACGAGTGGTGAGGTGCAGCACGGCACGAGGATGGCCCGGGGGCCGTCGGTGCACGGTCACGGCGTAGTCACCGCCGGCGACGAAGGGCGCCGCCTGCCACGTCGACCAACGGGCGTCGAGCTCGAGCCCGGCGGCGGTCGCCGCGGTGTCGTACCGGTCGAGCGACACGTGTCGGTCGGTCTGGAAGCCGGCGACCAGCCGACCGCCGGCGCGCACATGGCGAGCGCAGGCCGCCACCAGCCGCCCGACGGTGTCATGCGGGGTGAACAGCGGGACGTTGCCGGCCATGACGACCACGTCGAAGCGGCGCTGCAGGTCGACGCAGGTGAGGTCGTCGTGCACCCAGCTCACCTGCGGTGCGCGCTGGCGGGCGGTGGCCAGCATGGAGGCGTCGGCGTCGATCCCCACGACCTCGATGCCTCGCCGGTCGAGCTCGATGCCCACCCGGCCGGTGCCACAGCCGGCGTCGAGCACGTCGGTTGGCGCGAACGCCTCCACGAATGAGGCTTCGCCGTGGACGTCGGTGCCCGCTCGGGCCAGTGCGTCGAAGCGGGCCTGGTACTCGTCGCCGTCCCAGTTCACCGTGCGATGCTGACCGACGAGCCGACCGTGCGCAACCGCCCGCCTCGGGCCCGTCGGCCCACAGCCCCCGCTCCCGCCGCCGCTCGCCCCACCGCACTGCGCGCAACCACCCACCGATCCGGTGGCCCACTGCGCGCAGTCATGGCGCGGGACCACCCCAAGACCGCACTGCGCGCAACCACCCGCCGATCCGGTGGCCCACTGCGCGCAGTTGCCACACTCGCTCGGCGACCTCGGCTCACCGGCGACGAAAGAACCGCGGGTACCGTGGGGCTGCACGCACCGACCGGAGGGCGACGTGAGGATCGAGATCGACGGCAGGAAGATCACCGCCGCCGACGGCACCACGCTCCTCGGCGCCTGGCTCGCTGCCGGTCATCCGCTCGTCGACCACGTCGGGTGTATGGGCCAAGGGGTGTGCGGCGCCTGCCGGGTGCTTGTCCGTCGTGCCGGACAGGACGAGGCGACCACCGAGCTGGCCTGTGTCACCCGGGCCGAGGACGGGCTGCAGGCCGCCTTCCTCGACGACACCACCCCGCACCGGGCCCACCCCTACCACCTCGACCCGACCCACGACTCGTGGGACGCCCACGGTCGGGTGACCGAGGTGTTCCCCGAGGCCCCGTCCTGCCGCCACTGCGACGGGTGCAACAACGCCTGCCCGGTCGACCTCGAGGTCCACGAGGGTGTGGTTGCCGCCGTCGCTGGTGATCTGGTGGCCGCCGCCGGCCGTTTCGAGGACTGCGTCATGTGCGACCTGTGCACCACCGCCTGTCCCGAGCACATCGCCCCCAACCACCTGGGGCTGTTCCTGCGGCGCATGACCACCAGCCTGTCGCTGCGTCCCGACGACCTCCTCCGTCGACTGCACGAGATCGAGCGCGGCCACATGACGATCGACGTGCACGCCTCCGTCGAGGAACGCGGGTGACCCTGTGACGTCGGCCGGGATCCCCTACGAGCACGCTGTCGAGGCCTGGCGCGCCGCCGCGCCCGCTCCGCCACGATCCCTCGACGTCCCCGCAGCCGACGTGCTGGCTGCCCACCATCCGGACCACCAGGCACACGGCACGACAACGCTCCGCGTCGGCGCAAACGCCGGCGACCGCTGTCCGAGCGTGCTCGCCGACCTGCTCGAGTCGGCGTCGCTGGTGGATGACGTGGACATCGCCGGTACCGCCGTGGCCGACACCGACGTCGTGGTGGTCGGCGGTGGAGGTGCCGGCTGCGCCGCCGCCCTCACCGCTGCGGACCAGGGTGCGCGGGTGCTCGTGCTCAACAAGCTTCGCCTGGGCGACTCCAACACCGTCATGGCCGAGGGCGGGATCCAAGCCGCTGTCGCACCTGAGGACAGCCTGCAGCGCCACTTCGCCGACACCGTCCGCGCCGGCCACCTGGCGGGATCGCGGGACCTGGTGGCCGCCATGGTGCACGACGGACCTGACGTAATCCGCTGGCTCATCCAGCTCGGGGTCACGTTCGACACCGTGGCCGGCGACGCCGGCGAGGTCCTGATGGCCCGGGGGCGCGCCGGCGGCACCACGGTGCCCCGCATCCTGTCGTGTCGGGATCACACCGGGCTCGAGATCATGCGCTCGCTGCGCGAGGCGGTGGCGCTGCACCCGGGCATCGTCGTGCGCGACCACGCGCCGGTCGTCGAGTTGCTCACCGACACCCACGGCCGCTGCACCGGGGCGGTCGTGGTCGACCTCGTGAGCAACGCGGTCCAGCTGGTGCGGGCCAACGCCGTGCTGCTCACCACCGGCGGCGCCGGCCGGCTGTACGTCGGCTCGTTCCCGTCGTCCAACCACTACGGCGCCACCGCCGACGGGCTCGTCCTCGCCTACCGGGCCGGGGCGCGCCTGGTCGACGTCGACTCGTTCCAGTACCACCCGACGGGGCTGGCCTGGCCGTCGGCGCTGGTGGGCCAGCTCATCACCGAGGCGGCTCGCGGTGCGGGGGCACTGCTCGTGAACGGCCACGGCGAGCGGTTCGTCGACGAAGTGGCCCCTCGTGACGTGGTGGCCGCCGCCATGCTGCGAGAGATGGCCGACGGTCGTGCCGTCGAGCGCGACGGCCAGGTGGGTCTCCTGCTCGACGTCCCGTCGCTGGTGGCCGACCAGCCCGAGATCCTCACCGATCGGCTGGTCACCCTGGCCAAGCTGGCCGCTCGGGCGGGCGTCGATCCCACCGCCGAGCCGCTCATGGTGCGGCCCACGCTCCACTACCAGAACGGCGGCGTGGTGATCGACGAGCACGGCGCCACCGGCGTGGCCGGGCTGTGGTGTGCGGGTGAGGTGGCCGGGGGCATCCACGGCCGGAACCGGGTGATGGGCAACGCGCTGCTCGACATCTTGGCCTTCGGCCGCCGGGCCGGGCGGGCTGCTGCCCACGCTGCCGGGGAGCGGATCCGTCGACCGGTGGGCCTCCATCATCTGCAGCAGTGGCAGCGCGGGTTGGTGGACGCCGGGTTGCCTCTCGACCGACGGGCCCCGCTGCTGTTCCCGCCCGAGAGCAACGTCACCCCTGACGACGTCATGGCACGGTGCCGATGAGCTGCTGCCGCCGAGAAGCGCTGGGTCGATCGTCCTCGGCCGGTCCGCGTGGCGGAGGTCGCCGATGACCCACATCGGCGGCTCGCCGCGCCTGTTGACGGCGCTCGACACCCTGGTCGGCGTGGACCTCGACGCGTGGCTGGCCGGCCCTGGCGGCGCCGCGCTCACCGCCGCGGTGGCCGATCCTGCGGCGGCGCGGGAAGCGGTTCGCCTGGCCGACCTGCGGGGAATGGGCGGCGCTGCCTTCCCCACCGCCCGCAAGTGGGACGCAGTGGCGGCGGCCACGGTGCCCGCCGGCGAACGGTGGGTGATCGCCAACGGCAACGAGGACGAGCCCGGGACGTTCAAGGACCGGGTGCTGCTCGAACACGCCCCACACCTCATCATCGAGGGGGCGCTGGCGGCGGCGGCCTGCTGCGGCGCCGCCAACGTGGTGCTGTACGTGAACCCCCGCCACGCTGGCGTAGAGGCTGCGATCGCCGAAGCGGTGGCGCAGTGGCGGGACCATCACCTCCTCGATGAACTCGAACGAGTGCTGGGCGAGCCGGTACGCCTGCGGGTGCACGCCAGCTCCGGCCTCTACGTCGGCGGTGAGGACACGGCGGCCATTGCGTCGGTGGAGGGCGGGTTCCCCTTCCCTCGCCGCAAGCCGCCCTACCCGACGACCCACGGTGTCGAGGGCATGCCCACCGTGGTGAACAACGTCGAGACGCTGGCCCAGGCCGCGGTGCTCCTGCGGCTCGGGGCGCCGGCCTACCGAGATCTCGGTGTCGGCGAGGCCTCGGGCACCCGGCTGTACTCGCTGTCGGGCGACGTCATCCGCCCCGGTCTCTACGAGCTGCCATCGGGCACCTCGCTGCGCTCGCTCGTGTTCGACCACGGCGGCGGGATGCTGGCCGACCGGAGCTTCAAGGCGGTGTTCACCGGCGGGCCGTCGAACACGCTGCTGGCGACCGACGGGCTGGACGTGGCCCTCGACCCCGATTCGGTGGTGGCCGCCGGGTCGCGCCTGGGGACCGGGGCCATGATCGTCATCAGCGAAGGGACGAGCATCACCCGCAAGGTGGCCGAGTACATCGATTTCTTCGCCGGTGCCTCGTGTGGGCCCTGCCCACCGTGTCGGACCGGCACCCACCAGCTGTCGCAGATCCTGCACCGCATCGACACCGGGCACGGCACGCCCGCCGATCTGGACACGCTCCGCAGCCTCACCGCCCTACTGCCCGGGAGCGGCAACTGCGGGCTGGTGGATGCGGCGGCCACCGTGGTGGCCAGTGCGCTCGAGCGCTTCCCCCACGAGTTCGAACGCCAGGTCCACCACCGCTGAGGGCGGTCCGTGCCGACGTCGGTGGCCGCCGGCGTGGCCGACCGCCCTCTGCGCGCAACCAGGTACCAAACCGGTACACCAGCGCACACAGAACCCCGGGGGTGCGGGCCGTCGGCGCCATCGAACGCCACGCGGTCGACCAACCACCGTCGGCAGTCGCCGTTGCCCGCAGCGACCGAGCGTGCGACGCTGCCCGGGTTCGCACTGCGCTGCGCTCGCCGACCCGGCCGATGACCATCTGTCGAGAGGCTGTCATGTCCACCCGAGGCGCAGAAGCGGCAGTGACCCGACTCGCCAGTCGCCAGCACGGGGTGATCACACGGAGCCAGGCGTTGGCCGGCGGCATGACCAGACGTCAGATCCACCGACGCCTCGAGAGCGACCGATGGCGTCGGGTGCAGTCCGGTGTCTACGCAGTGAACGGAGCGCCGACGACATGGCACCAGCGGGTGATGAGTGCTGTGCTGTCGATCGATGGGGCGGTGGCGTCGCACCGCTGCGCTGCGGTGCTCCATGAGTTCGACGGATTCAGCGCTGGACGGCCCGAGCTGACCGTTCCCACGGGAAGGAGTTCGCGATCCGACCTGGCGCGGATCCACCGGACATCGGCGGCGCCGGCCACCACGCGGGTCGATGGGATCCCATGTACCACGCTGGCCCAGACGCTGGTCGACGTCGCCCCGCTCGTGGCGCTCCGTCGCCTGGAACGCTTGCTGGACGACGCTCTGGCGTCCCGACGAGTGTCGTTCGATGACGTCGTGGGTCGGCTGGCATGGGCTCGGCCGCGCAAGTGGGGCTCCCTCGCTGCACTCGGACCACTGCTCGAGGTCCGGGCCACGGACGCCTGGGTCCCACCACAGAGCGAGCTCGAGCGACGACTCGCCCGCGCTCTGGACGGCGCCGGCATGCCACCGTGGACACCGCAGGTCCCGGCACCCTGGGAGGGCACGGAGGAACACCCCCAGCTCGTCGACGCGTTCATCCCGACGTGGTCCATAGTGGTCGAAGGCGACGGGAGACGCTGGCACACCCGGGTGGAGGACTTCGAACGTGACCGTGCCCGCGACCACGGAGCGCTCAGCTTCGGTCTCCTCGTCGTGCGGTTCACCTGGGAACAGCTGGGGGCGCCGCAGCGCGTGCGACACCTTCTCCACGAGGTGGCCCACAGCCACGGACGCACATGACGTAGCGGCCGCAGCGCATCCTCGACGGGCGCCGGCCACCCGCGCCCCACCACCCGGGTCTGCGCGCAACCAGATACCCATGCGGTACACCACCGCACACAGAACCCCGACGGGCCCGGCGGGCCCGAAACGGTGGCCCACTGCGCGCAGTCGCACCGAGAGACGGGGCGCCGGCGCCGCAGCGCCGGCACACCCCATCGACCGGTGAGGCCGGCCCCTCTCAGGGCAGCCTCACCTCAGGCCGGCAGGATGACCGACTGCAGCTCCGTATAGGGGTCGATGCCCTCCGGCCCCAGTTCTCGGCCGATGCCCGATGCCTTAAACCCACCGAAGGGGCTGTTGAAGTCGAGGATCACCTGCGAGTTGACCGCCACCACGCCGGTGCGTACCCGGGCGGCCACCTGCTCCGCTCGGCTGGGATCCGCCGTCCACACCGACCCGCACAGCCCGTAGTCGGAGTCGTTGGCGATGGCCACGGCCTGATCGTCGCCGTCGTAGGGGATCACCGACAGCACCGGCCCGAAGATCTCCTCACGGGCGATGCGCATCGAGTTGTCGACATCGGCGTACACCGTCGGCTCCACGAACCACCCACGCTCGAGGTGCGCCGGGCGGCCACCGCCGACGACAGCCCGAGCGCCTTCGTCGCGGGCCGAGGCGAAGAAGCCCTCTACCCGGTCCCGCTGGCGTTCGGCCACCAGCGGGCCGATCTGCGTGGCCGGGTCGGCGGGATCACCGGTGACCAGCGCGCCCACCGCCGAACCCAGCGCGTCGACCACCTCGTCGTAGCGAGCCCGTGGCGCCAGGATGCGGGTCTGCGCCCCGCAGGCCTGCCCGTTGTTCATCAGCCCCGACATGACCAGCTCGCCGAGCAGTGCCTCGTCGAGCACCACGTCGTCGAGGACGATGGCCGCCGACTTCCCACCCAACTCGAGCGTGCACCGGGCCAGGCGCTCGCCGCACAGCTGGCCGATCCGCCGTCCCGCAGCCGTCGATCCGGTGAAGCTGATCTTGTCGACCCCGGGATGGCGCACCAGGTGCTCGCTGGCCTCCCGGTCGGCGCACACGATGTTCAGCACCCCGGCGGGCACGTCGGCCTCTTGGGCTGCCTCAGCCAACAAGTAGGCGTCGAGCGGGGTCTCCGGTGCCGGCTTGAGCACCACCGGACAGCCCGCCACCATGGCCGGGCCGAGCTTCAGAGCGGAGATGAACAGCGGCACGTTCCACGGGATGATGGCCCCGACCACGCCGACCGGCTGGCGGTGGACGCGCACCGTGTTACCCAGCATGCCGGCGCGGGTGTCCACCCAGCGGTAGCTCTCGGCGAACCCGACGTAGGCGTCGAGCACCATGGTGGACGACAGCACCTGTCCCATGATCGACCACTGGCTGGGCGAGCCGTTCTGCGCAGTGATGGTATCGGCGAACTCCTGGGAGCGTGCGGCAACCACCGCCGACAGCCGTCCCAGGACCTCGGCCCGCTCAACGGGGTTCATGTGTGGCCACGGCCCCTCGTCGAACGCTGAGCGCGCCGCTGCCACCGCCCGGTCGATGTCAGCCGGACTCCCGGCGGGCACCCGGCCGATCACCTCCTCGGTGGTGGGTGAGGTCACCTCGATGACCGCATCGGTGGCCGGATCGACCCAGCCACCGCCGATGTAGAACTGGTGCTTCGTCTGCATGCCTTCTCCTGACGGTGTGTCAGGTGAGAGCGTAGGCGGTGGGACGCTCGGCGGGGACCGGAACGTCGTCCATCCGGCCACGCATCGCTATTGGGAATCACTCTTATTTCCCGGTAGCCTCACGCCAGTGGAGCCCTCCGTTCACCGCACTCCGACCAGAGGTCGCTCGTCGCGACGCGCCGCCGTGCTCGTCGCGGCGGTGGCGCTCCTCGCCGCCGCGTGTGGGTCCTCCTCGGCCAGCAACACCGCGCTCGACGGTGACGTGCTCGAAGTGGTGGTGAGCACGGAGATCATCGCCGACCTCGTCCAGCAGGTGGGTGGCGACCGGGTCTCGGTGCACTCCGTCGTGCCCCCCGGCGGCGACCCCCATTCCTACGAGCCAACGCCGTCGGACGCCCGAGCGGTGGCCCGAGCCGATGTGGCCTTCACCAACCACCTCCTCCTCGAGGACCACGCCCTCATCCGCCTGTTCGACGCCAACGTTCCCGACGAATCGCCCAACGTCAGCCTGGCCGAGCAGGCGGAGCAGTACGGCGCCAATCTGCTGCCCTTCGAGGAGGACCTCGGACTCGACGTGCTGTGGCTGGGCCTCGCCGTACGCGGAGGCGACGTCCCCCGGTCGTCGCAGATCCATCTCCACGGCGTCAGCGCCGAGGGTCCGGGCGACATCGCCGTGTACCTCACCGATGCCTTCGGTCAGCCCGATGTCCTCATCGACACCCGCGATGGCCTCGACGCCGACGACGTGGCCACCCTGCCTCCGGGAGCCCACACCCACGTGAACTGGGCGTTCACCGCCCCCGGGGTCTACGAGCTAGGACTGGGCGCCACGCTCGAGGAGCCCGACGCCGAACCGGTCGAACTCGGCCAAGCCACCTTCACCTTTGCCGTCGGCGTGCCCGCCGATGACGCCGACCTTCCCGGAGCCACGGTGCTCGACGAAGGCCACGCCGACATCGCCGTCAGCCTCGACACGGGCGGGCTCTTCCCCTGTGTGGCCCGCCTGTCCTGCGCGGACGAGGTCGACGACCTGCGGGCGGACGACGTGGTGATCCTCGTGCCCGACGAGGCGCTCGAGGAGGTACCCGACGACGAGCGCTTCGCCTTCCTGGGCGAGCCCGGCACCCTCGTGCACCAACTCCCGCAGGCGGTGCTCGGCAAGCACGTCCACGGCGTCATCGACCCTCACCTGTGGCAGGACGTGCGCAACGCCAGCGCCTACGTGCAGCTCATGACCGACGTGCTGGCCGAGCAGGCGCCGCAGTGGCGCTCGGAGTTCGAGGCCAACCGCGACGCCTACCTCGAGGAGCTCGACGAGCTGCACGCCTACGTGACCGACCAGTTGGCCGCCATTCCCGCCGATCGCCGTCACCTGATCACCACCCACGACGCCTTCTCCTACCTGGCCGACGCCTACGGGCTCGAGGTGGCCGGCTTCGTGGTGCCCAACCCGGCACAGGAACCGAGTGCCGTGCAGATCAGCCGGCTCACCGACACGCTGCGACGCCTCGAGGTGCCGGCGGTCTTCCTCGAACCGAACCTGGTGGCCCGGGCCAACGTGTTGCGCCAGGTGGCCGAGGACCACGACATCGAGGTGTGTCGCATCTACGGCGACGCCTTCGACCCCGACGTCCAGAGCTACGTCGAGATGATGCGCCACAACGCCGACGAGCTGCTGCGCTGTCTGGGGTCGACGGCGTGAGGAGCCGGTGGGTGGTGGCGGTGACCTCCTTCGTCGGGTCGACGCTCGTCGCTGTCGCTCTGGCCGGCGCCACGCTCGTCGCGCCGCCAGCCACCGCCACCACGGCAATGGAACAGGGCACTGCCAGCGAGCCCGCCACCGAGGAACGGGTCGTCATCGACGACGGTCACGTCGACATCGGTCCCCGGTTCGTGGACGGTGAGTGGCGTCTGCAACTGCACGACGACACCGTCCGGCCGATGGTGTGGCGCCGACTTTCCGACGTCGTGTTGGCCGCCGACGACGGGGTGCGTGTCGAGATCCCCGACGACCCGGCGCTCGCCTTCCTCGGCGAGCCCGGCACCGACGTGTGGGTGCTGCCTCAGAACCAGCAGCCGGGCGTGGTGTGGCCGGGCTGGAGTACCCAGGACGACGAGGTCGCCGAACGGATCACCGAGCCGGTGCGTTGGAGGCTGGAGAACGTCGAGGGTCCGGGCAACGTCGTGCTGTACCTGACCAGCGGGCTGGGCGATCACCAGGTGCTCTTCGCCGGCGGGCCCAGCAGTACCGACCTGGCCGCCGATCAGGCCGCCGATCAGGCCGCCGATCAGGCCGCCGATCAGCGTGAGATCGAGGTGCCCATCGACACCCATGCCCACGGCTCGTGGGTGTTCACCGCCCCGGGTGTCTACCGGATCACCACCACCATGGAAGCCACCGACACCGACGGCGTCACCCACACCGACACCGCCACGCTGCAGGTGGCCGTGGGCGATGTCGACCCGACCGAGGGCTTCGAGCCGCTCGACGAAGGCCCGGCGGCGGCGACCGATGTGGAACCCGAGGCGACACCGGACGGCTCGTCGAGCGACGTCCCGGTGATGGCCGTCGTGGCGCTCGTCGGAGTGCTCGTCGCCGCCCTCGTCGCCGTGGCCGTGGTGCGCCGGCGGCGACCGGGCGGCACCGACGACGTCGAGGCGGCGACCGGACCGGACCCTGGCGGCACCGAACGATGAGCGGCCTCGCCGTCACCGGTGTCGACGTCCGCCTCGGCGACCGCCTGGTGCTCGAGGGCGTCGACCTCGACGTGGCGGGGGGCGCAATGGTGGCCCTGCTGGGCCCCAACGGCGCCGGGAAGACCACCCTGCTCCGAGCGGTCCTCGGCCTCCTGCCGATCGAACGTGGTCAGATCACCGTGGCCGGTGCGAGCCGGCGCCACCCCGGCGCCGGGGTGGGCTACGTGCCCCAGCGGCACGAGTTCGCCTGGGACTTCCCCATCTCGGTGGCCGACGCTGCCCTCAGCGGGAGGGTGCAGCACATCGGGTGGTTCCGACGAGCGAAGGCTGCCGATCGCACGGCCGTCGATGTCGCTCTCGAGCGGGTGGGCATGGCCGACCTCGCCCGCCGGCCCATCGGCGAGCTGTCGGGTGGGCAACGCCAGCGAGTACTGCTGGCCCGAGCACTGGCTCTCGACCCGCAGGTGCTGCTGCTCGACGAACCACTCACCGGGGTCGACGTGCCCACCGCCGAGCTGGTCACCGACCTCCTGTTGCAGCTGCGCAGCGAGGGGCGGGCCATCGTCATGGCCACCCACGACCTGTCCGCCGCAGCGAGTGCCTGCGACCGTCTGGTGCTGCTGCACCGTCGGGTGGTGGCCGACGCGCCGCCGTCGGAACTGCGCGACCCGGCCATCTGGCTCGAGGCCTTCGGGGTGCCGTCGTCGGACCAGCTGCTGGCCACCCTCGGTATGGGGGTACCTCGCTGATGGTGCTGGCTCTCCTCGAGTGGTGGACCGAACCGTGGAGCGAGCTGTTCATGCGACGGGCGTTCATCGTCGGAGGTGTGGCCGGCCTGGTCTGCGGCGTGGTCGGCACCTTCGTGGTGCTGCGGGGCATGGCCTTTATCGGCGACGCCGTGGCCCACTCGGTCTTCCCCGGTGTGGCCGCCGCCTACGTGCTCGGGGCCAACCTGGCCCTCGGTGGGGCGGTGGCCGGCATCGCCACCGCGGTGACGGTGTCGGTCATGTCGCAGAACCGCCGCCTGAAGGAGGACACGGTCATCGGCGTGTGCTTCGCGGCGGCCTTCGCTGCGGGCATCGTGTTGGTGTCCACGCAGTCGAACTACACGGGCGACCTGGCATCGTTCCTGTTCGGGCAGATCCTGGGCATCAGCGACGCCGACGTGTGGACCGTCGTGGTGGTCGGCACCCTGGTGGTCGTCGCCCTGTTGGCCATCCGCAAGGAACTGGTGGCCGTGGCCCTCGACCGGGAGACGGCACGGGCGGTCGGGCTGTCGCCGTTCCGGCTGGACCTGGCGCTCTACCTGCTCGTCACCCTGGCCATCGTCATCAGCCTGCAGGCCGTGGGCAACATCTTGGTGCTGGCCCTACTCGTCACCCCGGCGGCCAGCGCCCGCATGCTCACCGACCGGCTCAGTTCCATGATGGTGCTGGCTGCCGCCATCGGCGCTGGCGGGTCGATCGTCGGGTTGACATTGTCGTTCCACCACGACCTGGCCTCGGGCGGGCTCATCGTGTTGGTCCTCACCGCCGTGTTCCTGTGCTGTTGGGTGTTCGGGCCGCGCCACGGGCTCGTCGGCCTGGCCCGCTCCCGTCGGTCGACCTCACCGCCACAGGACCCTCCGCCGTCCGACCCCCCGCCATCGGGCGCCTCGACGAACCGCTCGGCGACCACCGATGGCCCCATGCGAGGAGTGCACCATGCACCGTCCCCTGTCGCTGCCCCGGCCGCCGACTGAACGCTCGTCTCGGCGGGCACACCGGCGACGGGTCCACCCACGTGGACGGTGGTGGACACCTGTACTGGCGCTGGTGGCGTCGGCAGCTCTGGTGGCATCCGCACCACCTCTGGCCGGAGCGACACCCGCACCCTCCACCACGGTTGCGCCGTCCACCACGACATCGCCGTCGACCACGGCTGCGCCGACCACCAGCACACTGACGTCGCCAGCTCCCGCTGACCCTGGCGACCCCGGTGACCCCGATGTCGGCGCTGCCCCGGACGCTCCGGCCACCAGGCCACCAGCCGCGCTCGACGGCGTCGCTGCCCGACCCGAGGTGACGTCACCACCGATCGACCCAGAGGCGGTCCCCGGTACTGGCGTGCCCGCCGGCGACCCGGCCCCGACCGCCGAGGCGACCGGACGAGCCGTGACCGTGATCGACCGCGGCCACGTCGACATCGGGGCGGTGATCGAGGGCGGCCAGCTGCGGATTCGCATCAAGGACGACACCGTGGCCGGACCGGCGGTCCTGCGCTCCCCTGGTGACGTGGTGCTGCACGCCCTGCCGGCATCGCGCACCGAGGTGCCGGCCAACCCCGCCTTCGGGTTCCTCGGGACGCCCGGGACGGCCCGCTGGATCCTGCCGCAGGTGCAGGACCCGGCGCTGCTGTGGCCCGGGTGGAACACCGAGGCACTGGCACCCGGGTCGATCGACGGGCCGATGCGGTGGACGCTCGACCGGGTCGACGGTCCAGGCGCCATGTGGTTGTTCACCACCGACCAGTTCGGCAGTCCCCGCATGATCTTCGACAGTGCGGCGCTCCCGGCAACGCTCGCCGTGCCGCGTGGCACCCACGCCCACGGCACCTGGGCGTTCGCTGCCGAAGGCACCTACCGCCTGCACATGTCGATGGAGGTGTCCACACCCGACGGGGTGCTGCGGGCCAGCGACGTGGTGACCTTCACCGTTGGATCACAGCGCCTGCCCACACCTCCCGGAAGCGAAAGCACGCCCGCACCCGGCGGACCGGGTACGCCCGGCGGATCCGATGCGACACCCGGCGGTTCCGCCAACGGGGCCGACGGCGGCAGAGGTGGTGGTGGTGGGACGGCCGGGAACGGCAGTTCCGACGACGCTGGCGGAAGCGGCGCCGGAGCTCGAGGCGGCGCGGTGGGCACATCGGGTTCCGCTGGCGCACGGGAGCCGGGCATCGATCCGTTACCCGAGGCCGGCGGCGGACGAGTCGGCCTCGGCGTCGCCGGGCTGTTGCTGCTCGGCCTCGGGCTCGTGCTGGTGCGGCGGTCTCGGTCCCACCGATCGCGCTGACGTCGGGTCGGGGGCCTGCCAGCCATCCGACACGGCCGCCGCCCCTCCCGACTGCGCGCAACCAACCACCGAAACGGTGGCCCACTGCGCGCAGACCCCGGCGCGTACCGCCGCCCCTGCCGACGGCGCGCAACCAACCCGCCGGCGGCACCCAGTCCGCCACGAGGGTGAGACGCGCACCGCTCCCGGCCCGGCAGGCGAACCTGCGGACCGGGAGCGGTGGCGTCACCTTCCGAGTGACAACAGTCGGGCCTGGGTGATCCCGACGGCGGGATCACCTCATCACTGCATCAGTGGTCGTGGCCGTGGTCGTCGTGGTCGTCCACGTCGAGAGTCACGTAGTCCGACGTGGCGATGACCGAATGCCCGCCGCCGTAGGCGGTCACCTTGTAGCGGCACCCGTCCAGCTCCGGCGTGGCCACGAAGCTGTAGATCGCGTCGCCCTCACCGGGGATCACGACGAAGTCGCCGTATTCGTGGTCGTGACCGCCGTGACGGACCGAGTGGCCGTTCTGGTCGTGGTCGTGGTCATGGCCGTGGACCGGGCACGAGACGAACCAGTGGTAGTGATCCACACCAGTGGTGTCACTCATGACGGCGGTGAGGGTGACCACGTCATCGGTGTGGTAGTGGTGCCCCATGCCTTCGATGGTGATCTGCACGTCGCTGTGCAGGTGGTGCAGGCGGTAGAGGAACGCCGCCATCGCCTGACGGCTGACCAGGTCGGTCGGACGGAAGGTCCCGTCGTTGTAGCCGGTGGTGATGCCGGCATCGACCAACCAGTCGATCTCCCCACAGAACGGATGCGACTCCGGCACGTCCGGGAACGGATCCCCGTGACAGTGCGGATCATCCCCGTGACGAGCCGAATGCCCGTGGCCATGGTGGTCGTGGTCGTGCCCGTTGTGGTCATGATCGTGATCGTCGAGCGTGTGCATCCGGTACAAGAACGCCGCCATCGCCTGACGGGTCACTGGCTCGGTCGGACGGAAGGTCCCGTCGTTGTAGCCGGTGGTGATGCCGGCATCGACCAACCAGTCGATCTCCCCACAGAACGGATGGGACTCCGGCACGTCCGGGAACGGATCCCCGTGACAGTGCGGATCATCCCCGTGACGAGCCGAATGCCCGTGGCCATGCCCGTTGTGATCGTGATCGTGACCATGATCGTCGAGATCGTGCAGACGGTAGAGGAACGCCGCCATGGCTTGGCGGGTCACCGACCAGGTCGGGCGGAACGTGCCGTCGTCGTAGCCAGTGGTGATCCCGGCATCGACCAGCCAGTCGATCTCGTCGTAGAACGGATGACCAGGGGGCACGTCGGGGAAGCCCGGGCCGTGCTCCATCGGACCGACGAAGAACTCGTACTCCACCGGGCCGGTGCTGATCTCGCCGCCGCCGCTCAGAGTGGCGCGAGCCTCCACGACGAGGTCGACGTCGCCTTCGGCGTTGAACGCCCAGTTGCCGTGCGCGTGGACGCCGACCGGCACGGTGATCGTGCCGGGGAGATCGCCGCTGTCGAACAAGACCGTCGGTTCGCCGAAGCCGTCGACGGTGTAGAGCCAGAAGTCGCTGTCGCCGTGCACCTCGAGGAGGTCGATGTGTACCTGGTCGTCCTCGAACACACCGGCGTCGAGTTCATCGGTGGACCAGCCGGGCCACAGCAGATGGGGGTCCTGCTGCTGGGGCAGCACCCACACCGTGGATCCGGCCTCCCCGAGGAAGGAGTACGAGGGGTTCGCCGGAACGGCCATGGCCGCCTCCGGCTTCACGTGGACGAGCACTTCGTCGGGTTCGCGGTGCACTGCGGGGTGCACCGTCTCGTCGTGGACCTCGAGTTCGAGCGCGCCGTCGTGGTAGTGCACGTCGAACAGGTCGACGTGACCCTGTGACAGCACCACTCGGTCGCCGTGGTCGTGGTCGTGGTCGCCGTGAGCGAGCGCCGGCGTGGCCGAGAGCAGCAATGCTCCCGCGCCCGCCAACACACCCAGGCGCGCTGTGGTTGATCGTCGGATGATGACACCTCCTGTGTGAACCGGGTAGGGAGGACCCGGGCGCGCCACCCTAGCCAGTAATGAGAGCGATTCTCAACATTGGTCGGAGTTCCCCCGGAAACCACCATCGCCGGGCAGATCGACCTCGCCGACTCGCGACCGCCCTGTCGCACCCCTCACCTACGGTGGAGCCAGACCCCACCAGGAGGCATCGTGGCGCCCGACGCTCCCAACGTGCTCATCGTCATGACCGACGAGGAACGCACCCCACCCCCCTACGAACTCGAGGCCTTGGCCGAGTTCCGCCGCACCCAGCTGCCGGCGCGCCAGCACCTGCGCGACACCGGCGTCGAACTGCACCGCCACATCGTCGCCTCCACGGCCTGTCTCCCCAGCCGCACGTCGTTGTTCTGCGGCCAGTACCCGTCGTTGCACGGCGTGCGTTCAACCGACGGGCTCACCAAGGACGCCTACGACCCGGCCATGCGCTGGCTGGACCCGTCGTCGGTCCCGACCATGGGCGACTGGTTCCGGGCCGCCGGCTACCGCACCCACTACCGGGGCAAGTGGCACATCTCCCACGCCGACCTGCTGGTGCCCGGCACCCACAAGGCGCTCATGGCCAACACCACCGACGGGTCGGTCGTCCCCGAGGTGGTGGAGCTGTACCGACGGGCCGATCGCCTCGACCCGTTCGGCTTCTCCGGGTGGATCGGTCGGGAGCCCCACGGCGCCCATCCGGCCGACACCGGCTACGTGCGCGACGGTGTGTTCGCCGACCAGGTGTGCGAGCTCATGGCCGAGCTGTCGGCCAGCCGCCACGAGGGGCCGTGGCTGGCGGTGGCCAGTTTCGTGAACCCCCACGACATCGCCTTCTCCGGGTTCGGGTGGGAGTCACTCGGCTTCCCCGAGGTGCCCGACGACATCCCCGCGGTGCCCGAGGCGCCGTCGCAGTCCGACAGCCTCGACGACCGTCCCACCGCCCAGGCCCAGTTCCGCGACGTGTGGCCGAAGATGCTGTACCGCCAACCGGCCGACGAGACCTACCGGCGCTTCTACCACTGGCTGCACGTGCTGGTGGACGCCGCCATCAGCCGGGTGCTCGATGCACTCGAGCGTTCGGGCATGGCCGACGACACCATCGTGGTGTTCACTTCCGACCACGGCGACATGCTCGGCGCCCACGGCGGCATGCAGCAGAAGTGGCACACCGCCTACGACGAGGCCATCCGGGTGCCACTGGTGATGCGAGGGCCCGGCATCGACCCGACCGCCGTGGGTCCGACGGGCATCACCACGCCGACCAGCCACGTCGACCTCCTCCCCACGCTGCTCTCCCTGGTGGGAGCCGATCCCGACGCACTGGCCCCCACGCTGGCGCAGACCCACACCGAGGTGCACCCACTCGTGGGCGAGGATCGCAGCGGCCTACTGCGGGGTGGGGTTGCCCCGAGCACGCCGACGCCCGTCTACTTCATGACCGACGACGAGATGAGCCGCGGCCTGCGCCACACCAACCGCTTCACCGGCAAGGACTTCGAGCCGGTCGGCCAGCCGGCGAAGATCGAGTCGGTCATCGCCACCGTTCCCGAGGCGGGCGGCACCGAGCGGCTGTGGAAGCTGAACCGCTACCACGCCCACCTCGACCCCGAGCGCACCGAGGTCGCCGACCAGTGGGAACTGCACGATCTCGACGGCGACCCCGAGGAACGGACCAACCGCTTCGCCGCCGAGCCGGAGGTGGCGGCTGCGCTGCAACGCGTGCTCGAACGTCGTCGCGCCGAGGTGCGGCTGCGGCCGACACACACCACACCGGTCCATTGACCACGTGCGCCCACGCACACCCGTGTGACGACGATCGAGGGCCTGCTCGCAGGTCACCCATGCGTGGCGATGGACCACAGACCTCGCGCTGAGCAGCACCCGCCGATCGACGCTACCGTTCGATCATGAGGGCCGAGTCCCCCATCCGGCAGCGCTCTGCAGTCCTGGTGGTCGTTGTCGCCGTGGCGCTGGCTGCGCTCGGTGCCGCCGCTGGCACCGGCGCCACCGACATCGGCGCCACCGACATCGGCGCCGGCTCGAGCGACCCCGGCGCGGCCCACACCAGCGAGCCTCCCCCACCCGACACCACCGCTGCGACGCCCCCGACAGGCCCACTCGGGCACGAGCGGCCTCGCCAGACGCCAGTCGGCTGCGCCCACCGCGCCCGCCAGAGCACCGTCGATGTCGTCTACCGCGACGTCGTCCCTCCCGGGACACCCGCCGAGCGGGTGGCGCTCGACATCCACCACCCGACGCTGGACCCGGCCTGCCCGGCGGCGCCGGTGCTGGTGTGGGTCCACGGCGGCGCCTGGCACGTGGGCGACAAGGGGAACCAACTCGGCAACAAGCAGGCGTTGGCCGCCACCTACGGCTGGGTGCTGGTGAGCGTGAACTACCGGCTCAGCCCCGCCGTCACCTGGCCGACCCACAACGACGACGTGGCCGCCGCGCTCGACTGGGTGCGGAGCAACATCGGCGCCTGGGGCGGCGACCCCGACCGAGTGGCAGTCATGGGCCACTCCGCCGGCGCGGGCATCCTGGCCGGCGTGCTGGCCGACCCACGACACCTGGCCCCGTGGCCCACCACGGCGGCGGACATCGCCTGCGCCGTGCTGCTCGACACCGAGGCCTACGACGTGGCCGCCGCTGCAGGCAACCCGAACCGCCCACAGCTGTCCGCCACCTACCAGAGCGCTTTCGGCACCGATCCGGCGGTGTGGGTGGACGCCTCGCCGCTCACCCACGTCGGCACCGCCCCGGCGCCGCCAACGCTGGTGGTGGTCGGCGACCGCGAACCACGCCGGACGGTGAACGCCACCTACGTCGCCGCCCTGGTGGCGGCCGACGTGCCGGCCACCCTGCTGGTGGCGCCCCTCACCCACGACGAGATCAACGCCGCCGTCGGCGACCCGACCGACCACATCGTGAACCCCACGGTCACGCGAACACTCGTGGGTTGTCTCGGGCCGTCGTTTACCGACGTGCCGCCGCAGCACCCGTTCTTCACCGAGATCGAGGCGTTGGTGGCCACGGGCGCCGTCACCGGCTTCGACGACCTCACCTTCCGGCCCGACCAGCCGGTGAGCCGCCAGGCCATGGCGGCCATCGTGACGCGCCTCGACGGCATCGATCCGGCGCCGACGGGGACCACCTGGTTCCTCGACGTCCCCGGCATGCACCCGTTCGCCGCCGAGATCGGTGCCGCCGCCCAGGCTGGTGTGGTCACGGGCTACGCCGACGGTACGTTCCGGCCGACCGCTCCGGTGAGTCGACAGGCCGTTGCCGTGATGTTGTGGCGGCAGGCCGGCTCGCCGTCGGTGTCGTCGACGCCGCACTTCGCCGACACCCCCACCGTCGAGCCGTTCCGCACAGCCGTCACCTGGGCAGCCGAGGAGGATCTGCTCCGCGGTTTCGCCGACGGCACGGCACGCCCCACCACTGCGGTCAGCCGCCAGGCGTTGGCGGCAGTGCTGGCCCGGCGCGGGGACCGGTGACAACACCGAACCAACCGGTGACCGCACGAGGCCGGCGCCGGGCACCCCCAGCGAGCGCCGCATCGACCACGACCTACACTCTCGGCCCGTGACCACGACTGCGTTCACCTTGGCCGGCGGCGGCACCAAGGGCGCCTTCGAGGTGGGGGCGATCGACCATCTCGTCCGCCACCGGGGCCTCGCCCCGTCGGTGATCACCGCGGCGTCGGCCGGATCGATCATCGGCACCGTGCTGGCCCAGGGCCGCACGCCCGACGAGTTCGCCGCCCTGGCGGAACAACTCCGGGCCGACCTGCTGGCCATGAGCGACGTCGACATGGTGTTCGGTCGCCAGCCGTGGCTGACCGACCTGGCCGACACCCCGTTCGGCGCGCAGGTCGAGGCCCTCATCGCTCGCCGTCCAGCGCTGCCCGCCAGCGCCGACCCCACGGTGGCCGCCGCGCTCGACGTGGCCACCGCCGACCGCAGCCATCACCGTCACCGCGGGCTGCACGCGCTCGGCGCTGTGGTGACCCACGCCGGAGCCTTGCACCACGCCAGCCGAGACCTCCCCGGACACGCCACCTCCATCCTCACCCTCGACCCGCTGGGCCAGGCGCTGCGGGGTGGCACCGACAGCGGCATCGCCCCCATCGACCCCCAGCTCGTCGCCCGCCCGGGCCTGGAACTACGACTGGCGGTCACCGCGCTGCGCTCCGGGGTCACCCGCTACGTCACCGGGACCGGCACCGTGGTGGAAGCCGACGCCCGCACCCCCTGCACCACGCACCCTGCGCCGGTCGACCTGGTGGAGGCCGTACTCACCTCCTCGAGTGCGCCCATCGCCTTCCCACCCCGACAGTGGGACGACGAGCCCTACAACGACGGCGGCATCGCCCAGAACGTGCCGGTCGACGCCGCTGCCGCGCTCGGCGTGGACCAGGTGGTGGCCGTGTTGGCCATGCCACTGCACGTCGAGGACCCCACCGATTTCGTCACGTCGTCGCTGCTCACCGTAAACCTGCGCACGTCGATGATCATGTTCCTGGCCCAACAACGCGCCTCGCTGGCCACCCCGCGAGCTGATGGCGTGGCGGTACGGGCGGTGGTGCCCACCGTCGACGTGGTGGGTGCGTTCGAGGTGAACCCGGGGCTGTTGCGCATCGACATGGACTACGGCTGGCTGCGCGCCGAGGAGACCATGGCCGACCTCGACGACGGCGACCGGGCCGCCGCCATGGCGGCCACCGATACCGCCATCACCGCCCGCGACCACGCCTGGCACCTCGAGCAGGCCGCATGGGACGGCGGCCTCGAGGGCGCCGAGCGGCAGGCGGTGCTCGACGCCGCCCGACGGTGCAAGGAGGCGGTGGGCGAGGCAGTAGCTCGACGCGCCGCGCTCGGGCTCACCACGCCACCCGGAGCCGACGCCTGGGCCACCGGGTGGGAGTCGCACGAGGGCACAGCCCCCGACGACCTGCCCGACCATCCCTGAGGCCACCCCCGACCCCTGCACCGGGTCCGCCGGAGGCGACCGCCGGACCCTGGTCAGCCCGCCCGTCGGACGAGACAGCAACACGCTCTGTGTGCGCTGGGGGACCGGATCGGTGCCTGACTGCACGCAGAACCGACCCCGGTGCGGCTGGGGCGACGTCAGTTGTCGGGGAGCGGCGCCACGTCCTCGGGCGGGAGATCCCCGTCGAACACCGGGCAGTCCATGGTGAAGCCGGCGCCGACACCGCCGTGGAACTCGGCCACCTCGCCGTCGTCGGTCTCGAAGCGCAGTTCGGTCTCGCTCTCGGCCACCATGGTGCCCTGGTGGGTGGAGCCGGGCGTCCAGTCCGAGGGGAACTCGCGGCTGCGGTACTCGGCGTCGCCCTGGCGGTACCAGATCTCCCAGCAACCCTCCTCCACCGTGAGGGTCACCTCCCACTCCTCGCCGGGACTCGGGGCATCGCCGTCGTCGCCGTTGACGTCGTCGCCTGGAGCCTCCACGGTGGTGGTCGAGCCCTCCTCCACATCCTCGCCGGCGTCGGCACACGACACCAACCCACCCACGAGCAGCAGGGCCGCGGCAGCGGTCACAACACTGCGTCGAAACATCGGTCCTCCTCGGTCACCCGGCCGGCCGCGGTCGGGTGGTCGTCGGTTCGCGGCGGGTCCGTGACTCGACCGGGCGTAGCCCGCCGGCCGAACCACCGACGGTCACGCCAACAGCTTGGCCTTGGCCGCTTCGAACTGCTCGTCGGTGAGGGCGCCGGCCGAGTGGAGCTCGGCGAGCTGCTTCAGCTCGGCCACCACGTCGCTGCCGCCGGTGGCGGGCGCCGGAGCCGGCGGTGGCGGTGGCGGTGCAGCCGCCACAGGCGGTGCAGCCTGTGCCTCGGCATCGGCCTGGGCCTGGGCAGCCTTGGTGTACTGGCGGTTCCTCACTCGACCGCCGACGGCGGAGGCGGTGCCGGCGATCACCGCCGTGCGGGCGGCGGTGCCGATGAGGCCACCGCCTCGGCGCATGGGCATGGCTCGTCGAAGTGGCATGGTGCTCCTCGTGGGTGCCGGCCGCTCGGGCCGACATGGCGGTTGATGTTGAAGTCCTGGACGAATGGTTGCACGTGGCGGCATCGCAGCTGCGTCGGCCCCACGGCGTGGCATCGACGCCGACGTCAGGAGCCGGCGCGCTCGGCCAGCACCTGCTCCACTGCTTCGGCGGGGATGCGCTGCACGGAGAGGACCTCACCGTTGGCCTCGGCGAGGGCCCCGACCAGTTCGCGCGCCCAGACGTGCTCGAACAACATGACGGCCACGGCGCTGCCCGGCTCCAGCATCGCCGCCACGTCCTCCACGTCCTCTTCGGACAGCAGGGTGGTGCCGTCGAGGGCCAGGTCCGCGAACGGACCGCGCACGTGGTCGGGCAGGTCGGAGAGCTCGAGGCCGAGCGCGTCGCCGTTGTCGTCGACCTCGATGAAGATGAGGTCGGCCACCCGGATCGAACCTTGGTCGATCGCTCGGCCGATGGCGGGGGCGATGCCTCCGTGGAAGTCGGCGTCGGGGAAACCGACGACGACGAGTTCCATGGGTCCGTACGTGGTCACTGGTGCTCCGTTCGTTGTGTGCGCCGATGGTAGACCCGGCACCGACCGATCAACCGTCGCCGGTCAACCGTCGATGGCCGACCGACGGCGCCAGCGAGCGGCATCGGTACGCCAGATGCACTCGATGCCCACCTCACCGGGTGCGGTCAACTCGTGGGGCAACGCGGAGACCAGCTCGAACCCCAGCCGGCGAGGTACCTCGGCACTGGCACCGTTCGCCCGGTCGACGTGGACCTCGACGTGGTCGACGTCGTCGAGCGCCAGAGCGGCGGTCGTGAGGGTGGCCACGGCGTCGGTGGCCAGCCCCCGGCCGGTGACGTCGGCCGCCAACCAGTACCCGATCTCGAGCCCACCGAGGCCGATGCGGCGGTGTGCGCCGCACGACCCCACCAACCGGCCCGTCCACCAGATGCCGTAAGTGGAGGCCACCCCGCTGGCCCGGTCGGCGACCGTGGACTCGACGACACCGAGGCGCTCGGTGGCGGTGAGGGGCTCGGCCGCCGCCCAGGGCATCCACGGCCGGAGGCGGTCGAGGTTGTCGAGCACCAGGTCGCCCAACGCCTCGCTGTCGTCGACCGCCCACACCCGCAGCGTCACCTGTTCGCCCTCGAGCACCTCGGGTGGCACCGCCGGGCAACGCCCGTCGGCGCCGGTCATGGTGCGTCCCGGCCGCCGAGCAGGTGACGGACGTGGCTCGGCACCCGCCGCGCCCAGTAGGCGCGCTGGCCCCACAGGGTGAGCGTGCCGGCCACGTAGAGCGCCACCACGTTCACCGCGAGCTGCCCGGCGGCACCGACCACGCTGTCCCACGTCCCAGCGGCCACGCCCACCCCGATGGCCGCCGCGGCGGGGATGGTGGTGATGGACACGAACACCCCCACCAGCGCGCGGTTGTCCGACAACGTCACCGACAGGGCACCGGCCACCCCCGCCATGAGCGCCACGACCAGCGACAGCCAGCTGGGACTGGAGATGAACAGCAGCACCGACTGTTCGTTCGCCGGTTCGAGCTGCACCACCCCGGCCCAGTCGAGTGCCAGGACCAGCCCCCAGGCCGCAACTGCGGCCAGGGCGAAGCCGACCGCCAGCGTGACCACCGAGTGCACCACGTCGCCGAACCGACGGCGCACCACCGCCAGACAGCCGGCGATCAGCGGGAAGTAGTCGGGACTCAACGCCATCGCCCCGACGATCAGCAGGAGCTGGTTGCTGAGGATGCCCACCGCGGCGATGCCGCCGGACAGCATGATGAGCAACACGAACAACGTCGAGATGTGCAGCGAGTGGCTCAGCAGGTCGGCCACCCGGGCCCACATGACGGCGTCGTCCCGGTCGATCCGCTGCGACCCGGGGACGACCAGCGGTTCGGAGTCCTGCAGCCACACCCGGATGCCGGGGATGTCCGCCACCGATTCGACCACGGTGTCGACCGACACCCGACCCAGTTCGGCCAGCACCAGGTCGGCCGGCGGTTGGAGCACGGCGCCACGCTCGACGGCCACACCCACACAGGTCGGTTCGTCGAGCAGCAGCGACACCACCGCGTCGGTGTGGGTGGCCGCCACCGCCACCCGCAGGAGAGGCACGCGGCGACCATAGGCGGCCACGACCTCCGACCGGGGGACCACCGCGGTCGCCGCCAGGCACCCACCGGTGACCATCTCGTCAGCGCGAAGGTGGCACCGGCGCGAAAATGAGGCACAATCTAGGGTCCCCCACGTGTCCCCCGGAGGAAGCCCCGTGGTCTTCAAGACCGGAAGCAAGGTCGTCTACCCAGCGCACGGCGTGGCCGAGATCATCGGCCGCGAGGAGCGTGAGGTCGGCGGCGAGAAGGTCACCTACCTGGTGCTCTCGACGCCCGAGCGGGGGTGGGGCACCATGGGCGACCTGCGGCTGTCGGTCCCCGAGGACCGCGCCGAGGAGCTGGGGGTGCGCAGCGCCATTTCCGCCGAAGAGGCCCAGGACGTGCTCGAGGTGTTGGCTGTGACCAACGTGCGGGTGCCGTCCAACTGGTCCCGACGCTTCAAGAACCACCAGGAGAAGCTGAAGTCCGGCGAGGTCTACGAGTGTGCCGAGGTGGTGCGGAACCTGGCTCTTCGCCAGCGTGACGCATCGCTGTCCACGGCCGAGAAGTCGATGTACGCCAACGCCCGCTACATCCTCACCTCGGAACTGGCCGTGTCGTGGTCGGTGGACCAAGAGGAAGCCGAGCGTCGCATCGACGAGGCCCTCAAGATCACCCCCGAGGCCTGAGCGGGCGGACCATCACCGGGCCCGGCTCGCGGTCACGGCACACCTCCGACGTCCAGGCCGATGCTCGAGGCTAGCTTCACCGTCTCTGCGTCGGGCCGCAGCCCTTCCCCGGCCAACATCTCGATCAGTTCACGGGTGGTGCGCACGGCGCCGGCGCGATCGTCCTGGCCGAGCAACGCCCGCACCAACACCCGGTGGGCCCGCTCGTGCAGCGGTTCCTGACGCAATGCCTCCGCCGCCCACGACGCCGCCTCCTCGGGTTCGCCCCGGGCGATGAGGAGTTCGCCGAGCCGGCTGGCCGCCGACGTTGCCAGCGAGCGCAGCCTCACCCGCTCCACCGACGCCCACTCGAGGTCAGGCCACTCGGCCAGGTAGTCGCCCCGGTAGAGCGACGCCGCCTCCCGGTAGGCGGTCAGCGCCTCCGAGCCTCGGCCGCTGTGGTCGAGTTCGCGTCCCTCGGTGCACAGCCGCTCGAAGCGGGCAGCGTCGAGTTCGATGCCGTCAGAGGCCACCTCCAACAGATCGGTGGTGCTGCGCACGAACCAGGGCTCGGCGTCGGGACTGCGCTGGGGTTGCAGGACCTTGTGCAGATGGCTCAGGTTCACCCGCAGGTTGGCCAAGGCCTTGGCCGGGTCGTGATCGGGCCACAACATGGCGGCCACGGCGGTGCGACTGATCCGATCGTGCAACAGCACCAGGGCGAGGAGCTGGCGCACCCGTTCGCGTCGGACCCAGGCGGCATCGGTGACCGGCGTCCCACCGCGCGCCAACGTAGTGGCCCCCAGAACACCCACCTCGAGGTCGTAGTCGGGCCGTGGGGGCAGCACCACCAGGCGGTCCCGCGCCCAGCTGGCACCCTGGTGTCGGGCCTCGCTCACCGACACCAGGTGACAGCGGACGCCGGGGATGGAGTCGAGCACCTCACCGACATCGGGATGGCCCACCGACGCCACCGCCGCGCCCAGCTCGACCAGGTGCACGGGCAGGATGTGCGCTCGCAGCAGATTCGGACGGTTCCACGGCAGGGCGGCGGCCGGCTCGACGTCGTCGTGGTCGCGCAGCGCCACGAGTGCGGCCCCCGCATCGCGTGCGGCACTGATGGCCGCCCCGAACCGACACTCGTCCAACGTCGGGCGCAGGGCGGGACACAACAGGTAGAGCGTCGGCAATGCGTACAGGTACGGCCGCGGAGGCCAGCAGCCGATCGGCAACTCGTCCACCACGTGCGCCAGGGCCAAGGCGCCGTCGGTTTCGCCCCGTTCGCACACCACCGTCAGGGCGTCGGCCATGCGGGCAAACGATCGGACGGGTCCCGGCGGGGTCTGCACGGCCCAACCGAGCGCCGCCGTGGCATGGGAGCGCGCCGTTGTCACCTCACCGGCGGCCAGGGCCACCAGGGTGAGCACCGAGTTGGTGGACACCTGCAGGTGGGCGATGCGGCGACCCTCGGTGGCCTGGCTCATGTGGCGGCCGGTGGCCAGAGCCAACTCGGGGCTGATGTCACCGCGCAGCCAGATGGCCTGCGCCAGGTACTGCCCACCTGCGCGGCGGAGCACATCGGTCTCGCTGAGTGCGCCGTCGGGTCCTGCCACCTCCTCGGGCCGACCGAGGTCGCTCATGCCAAAGGCGAACTGCACCGCCTCCATGGCCGACGTCTGCGGAGACAGACGCCGCAGGTGCGCAGCCGCCTGCTCCGGCTCACCGGCGCGGCGGGCCCGACTGGCACAGAGGACGGCGTACAACGACCGGCCCACCGGATCGCCGGCGTGGGCCAGGTCGGTGATGCGCTGCGCCGCCCACGCCGGCTCCTCGTCGAACAGGGCGTTGCGCATGTTGAGCACGTTGCGCAACGCCAGCGCTTCCACCGATGGTCGGGCGGCAGAGCGAGCGCGGCGAGCGGCGTCCTCGAACGTGACGGTGGTGCTGGACTCGTTGCGCAGGTGATGCAGGGTGGCCTCGAGAATGGCCCCGACGGGGCTCTCGGGCAGGTTGGCGCCCGCCACCGCAGCCAGGCGACGGAGCTGCACCGGGTCGGCGAACGTGAGCGGGCGCGCCGCGAAACGCTCGAGCACGGCCTCGAGGCCACTGAGGTCCTCGACCCGCTCGTAGAGTTCCGCGGCTTCGACGAACCGTTCCTGCTCCTCGAGCACCTCGGCCACCCGCTCCACCGCCGCCGACGTGTCGAGGTCGGGATCGGGGAGGCGCTTCAGAGCAGCGCGCCACAGGTCGTGGAGCTGGAACGTGCCATCGGGGCTGCGGTGGACCAGCGGGAGGCCGGCCAGGAACTGCTCGGCACTGGTCCACCCTCCGGTGGCGGCGTGCACCAGCTCGTCGGTCACCTGACGGAGATCGACGAGCGCAGCGATGGCCGCCAACGACGTGCCGTCGAGGGTGCTCACCACCTCCTCGAGCAGGTAGGTGACCGCCGCGTCGCCACTGGTGTCGCCCATGAGGTTGGCCAGCACCGGCCAGTCGGTGGGGGCGAGGCCGTCGGCTGCCCGGCTGCCGAACACCCGGAGGGCCTCGTCCTCGTCGAAGGCCAGGTCAGCGGCGACGAGGTGCTCGACGGCACCGCCCGCCTGACGGCGAGCCAGGCGCAACGGGGGCGGGGTGCGACCGGCGAGGACGAGGTGGACGTTGTGGGGCAGCCGGCTCACGAGACGATCCAGCAGCGCCATCCCTGGCGAGCCCGGAGGCACCAGGTGCAGGTCGTCGATCACCAGACACACCGGCTGCGGGGCGAAGCGCAGCAAGGCGTCGGCCACCACCTCGACCTGTGGCTGCCAACCCAGGGCCGGACGGGCCAGGCCCGCCGCGCCCAACAGGCCGGCGGCGAGCACCTCGGGGTCCTGGTCGTCGGGACTGCACTGCAGCCACAGGTCGAGCCGACCAGGGTCGGCGGCGGCCGCCGCCACCGCCTGGGCCAGCAGCGTCGTCTTGCCGTAGCCCGCAGGCGCCACCAGCACGGTGGCGTCGAGCTCGAACCGACGATCGAGTCGCGCCAGGAGTTGGGGACGCTCGATCCACCTGGTGCTGATGGCCGGCGGGGTGTTGCGCAGCGAACCAGCGGTACCGGGCGAGCGAGGTGTGCCCGGCCCACCGGACCCCTCGCCCATCGTCGATCGTGCCACCATGTGCAGCGTTCCTCCCCCGAGCCGCCGTTGCCGGGCTCCCCGGCCCAGCCCCGAGGCGAGACGTGACGCTCCAACGGGGACGATCGGGGTGTTCGGAGAATCTAGCAGCTAGTTGACGGCTGGTTAACGCACGTCCGTCAGTATCGGTATGTCGGGCCACAGTGGTGGCCCGACGCGGTCCGGTGGTGCAGGGCGCTGCCTGGGACGTGCAAGACAGGAGCCCAGGCGAGACCGGTGGTGCATCGGCGGGAAGTGCCACCGGTCTCGTGTGAGCACCACGCGAGACCTGGGCGACGCTCCGCCCGCTGCTGTTCAGCGCTTGCGTTGACGTCGCCGGTCCGGCTCGGCCAACAGCCGCTTTCGGATGCGGATCGACGCCGGGGTGACCTCGACCAGTTCGTCGTCGGCCAGGAACTCGATGGCGCTCTCGAGCGTGACCTCCCGCGGCGCCGCCAGCTTCACGCCGTCGTCGTGGGAGTGGGTGCGGATGTTGGTCTTTTCCTTGGCCCGCACGGCGTTGACCACCATGTCGTCGGCGCGGGCGTTCTCGCCCACGATCATGCCCTCGTAGACCGTCTCGCCCGGCTTCACGAACAACTCGCCGCGCTGTTGGAGGTTGTCGAGGGCGTAGGCGGTGGTGGCGCCGGAGCGGTCGGCGATCATGGCACCGCCTTGGCGATGGGGCAGCTCGCCCGCCCACGGCACCCACCCGGCATGGTGGGTGTGCAGCAGGGCCGTGCCCCGCGTGGCGGTGAGCAGCAGGCTGCGGAAGCCGATGAGCCCTCGGGCCGGCGCTTCCCAGGTGATGACGGTGCGACCGGGGTCGCCGGGGCGCAGGTCGGTGACCCGGCCCTTGCGGGGGGCCAAGGCCTGCGTGACAGTGCCCACGTGCTCGTCGGGGACGTCGGTGACCCCACGTTCCAACGGCTCGTGGCGTTGTCCGTCGATCTCGCGCACCACCACCTCGGGACGGCTCACCTGCAGCTCGTAGCCCTCTCGCCGCATGGCCTCGATGAGCACGGCCAGCTGCAGCTCACCGCGCCCGGCCACCTCGATGACCTCGGGGGAGTCGGTCTCGGCCAGGCGGATCGACACGTTGCCGAGCACCTCGCGTTCGAGCCGCTCGCGCAGGTGGCGGGAGGTGAGGTAGGTGCCTTCGGTGCCGGCCAACGGGGAGGTGTTCACCCCGAAGGTCATGCGCAGCACCGGCTCGTCGACGCTGAGGCGCACCAAGGCCTCGGGAGTCGCCGGATCGGCCACCGTGTCGCCGATCTCCACCTCGGGGAACCCGGCCAACACGAACAGGTCGCCGGCCACTCGCTGGTCGACGTCGACGCGCTGCACACCTTCGAAGCCCATGAGCGTGGTCAGCTTGCGGGTGAGCGGCGTCTGTCCTTCGGCTGTCTCCTCGTCGAGCAGGGCAACGGTGGTGCCCCGGCGCAGGGTGCCGCGCACCACGCGTCCGACGGCCAGGCGACCGAGGTAGTCGCTGGCATCGAGGTTGGTCACCATGGCCTGCAGCGGCGCCTCGGCGTCGCCGGTGGGTGCCGGTACATGGGTCACGATGGCGTCGAGCAACGGCGAGAGGTCGTCCTCGTCGCCGGGCATGCCCACCCCGTCGACCGCCAGGCCGTCGCGGGCCACGGCGGAGAGCACCGGGAAGTCCAACAGGTCGAGTGGTGCCTCGAGGTCCAAGAACAGCTGCTCGATCTCGTCGAGCACCTCGGTGGGCCGGGCGTCGGAGCGGTCCACCTTGTTGAGCACCACCACCACCGGCAGTTCGGCCTCGAGCGCCTTGGAGAGCACGTAGCGGGTCTGCGGCAGTGGGCCCTCGGCGGCGTCGACGAGCAACAGGACGCCGTCCACCAGGGCCAGGGAGCGTTCCACCTCGCCGCCGAAGTCGGCGTGGCCCGGGGTGTCGACCAGGTTGATGCGCACGTCGCCCCACTGCACCGAGGCCGCCTTGGCCAAAATGGTGATGCCCCGCTCGCGTTCTTGGTCGACGTTGTCCATGACCCGCTCGGTGAGCTGCTCGTGGGCGGCGAACACGCCGGTGGCGCGCAGCAGGGCGTCGACCAGGGTGGTCTTCCCGTGGTCGACGTGGGCCACGAGGGCCACGTTGCGGAGCATTGGAGGGTCGGTGGGCACGAGCGGTGCAGGCTAGCGGGCAATGGCGACAAACCCACCAACGGGCGGGCCCGGACGCACTCGTCGCACCAGACACGACGTCGCCCGAGCCGGCCGCAGTCGAGGGCGGGACTCAGTCGAGGGCGGGACTCAGTCGAGGGCAGGCCCGCCCGGGCGTGGCCCCAGGACCCGCCCGCCCCCCACCGACCGGCACGGTGGGGGCGCAGGCCCGCGG
>JAFIEP010000122.1 GCA_020832495.1 Acidimicrobiia bacterium
CCCCCAACCCCAACCCCCGAGCCGGACCCGACGGGGAGGGCAACCCCACTAATGGTGAAGGCGACAGCGTCAGCGACCCCCGAGCCGGACCCGACCCACCCTGAGCCCCGTTCGTCGACCGCCGCCACGGCCACCACCGACGACCCCTCGCCTCACTCACGAACCTGCCACGCCCAGCGGTGCAACGCGCCCAGAGGACACCGTCGCGCCCCGAAAGGTGGAGCGAGTTGGCTACCGAGCGTGCTTCCGAGTCGCCTGCAGACTAGGACGCACGCCCAGCAAGCCGATCGAGCGTCGACGTTGCTTCCTCGGCAATGGCCGACACGATCTCGGCCACCGTCGGCAGGCTGTCGATCGCGCCAACCACCTGGCCGGTCGGCAACACCCCCGCGTCGACGTTGCCGTCGACCAACGCCGCCTTGATCATCATGGGGGCATTGGCCGCCATGAGCACCTGTGCGTTCGTCAGGTCACCCCGCCGCCGCATGGCCCACCCTTCACGCACCAAGGCGCTCCACGTGGTGCCGCTGAGCCGACGAAACGCCGCTGCGTTGCGTACCGCCCCGACCAGACGAGCCGGCGGGGACGTGTCCTCGAGGCGGTCGATCTGCTCGGTGCGGATCACCCGCTGGGGGTAGCCGTCGACCGCCCGGGTCACCACGGTGTCGACCAGCTTTGCTGCCAGGTAGCGCTCCTTGACCTCCTGCGGCACGCGGGACTCGGCCGAGAGCAGGAAGCGGGTTCCCATGGCCACCCCAGCGGCACCCCAGGCCAGCGCCGCCACCAGGCCCCGACCGTCGAGGAAGCCGCCAGCGGCCACTACCGGCACATCCACCGCGTCAACGACCTGCGGGATCAACAGGCTCGTCGGGATGGTGCCCGTGTGCCCGCCACCCTCGGCCCCTTGAGCGATCACCGCGTCGACGCCCCACGCCGCCACCTTCTCGGCATGCCGAGGCGCGCCGACGGTGGGCATGCAGACCACCCCTGCCGTGCGCAGTCGCTCCACCACCTCCGGCTTCGGTGCCTGGGCGAACGATGCCACCCGGACCTCTTCGTCGATCAACAGTCGCACCCGCTCGTCGATGTCGGGAGCATCCGCCCGTAGGTTCACGCCGAACGGCCGGTCTGTCCGCTCGCGCACCCCGCTGATCGCCCGCCGGAGCTCAGGGAGCGACATGGTGGCCGCCGCCAGGATGCCGAGCGCCCCGGCTGCAGACGTGGCCGACGTGAGGTTCACCCCTGAGACCCAGCCCATCCCGGTCTGCACGATCGGCACCTCGACGCCGACGAGGTCACAGAAGCGCGTGTGCAGGGTTGACGAGCCGCCAGGATCTCCCCCTCCGGCGCTCACCGGTCGGGCACCTCCTGCTCTCGCAGACCCGCCGGGTCGAGCACCGTGCGGATGAGTTCGAGCTCCTGGGCCGTCGGCAGCCTGGTCTCGGTGAGTTCGTCGTCGACCACGAGGTCGAAGCCCGTCGCTTCCAGCACCTCGGCCACCTCGACGCCGGGGTGCACCGATCGCAGCCGCATCCGATGGTCGGGTGCCGCGAAGTCGAACACCCCCAGGTCGCTGACCACTCGGCGGATCTCGTGGAAGCGCGCCGCGGTCGGGCCCAACTGCGCCGCACGGTCGTAGCCGACCCCGCAGACGACATCGACCCGCTCGACGAACACCTTCGGCCCGTGGCGGGGCACCCAATAGCTCGTGGTGTGGTTGATGGTGTTCCCCGGCGCGCCGCGGAACCCCAGCAGCTGGGCCTTCGGTCGGTGCCAGTCCCCGATGCAGGCGATGTTCTGGTTCCCGAACCGATCGACCTGCGTGGCACCCATCATCACGTGCCGCTTGCCTCCCCACAGGACCGAGAACATCTGGCGGTAGGGGTTGAAGCTCTCCACCTCCGCCTCGACGACGATGCGGCCGTCCTCGCTGCGGTAGGGATCGACGCCGGGAGGCAACGGACTCGAGGTGAACGTGGCGAACCCATCGGTCATGACGAGTTCCGGCTCGAACGTCTCCCGAGCCAGGCGACCACCGATCATGGGGATCGTGCCGATCGGATTGCACAATCGCTCCCCGTCCCCCCTGAACACCTCGGCAACGGCGACCACGCAGATCTCGGCGCGAGTGGGGTTGCTCGCTTCAGCCATGGTTGCCTCCTGTCTCGGGGGCACCACTCGTGCCCGCCGCCCACTCGTCGAGGAACGTTCGCCAACCGTCCGGTTCGGACGCTGCTTCCACGTACCGACGTTGCAGCGCCTCGTCGCGGGGATAGTCGGGTGGACACTCGGTGAAGGCAGCGCCCCCAGGTGCCTCCACCACGCCGGTCACCTGCAAGCGACTCAGGCTCAGTGCCGGCAGCGGCGCGAGGCGGGCCAGCTCCTCGGTGGCCACCACCTGCTCACACGAGACGTAGGTCTCGGTGGCCGCTGCGGCGAACAGGTCGTCCATGTAGGGGTCCGGTCCAAGCAGGGCCGAGTTGCCGGCACGGTCGGCCCGGTGCACGTGGAGCAACGCGACGTCCAAGTCGAGTGCCGGCACCGCCACGAGCTCCTCACCGAGCTGGCCCTCGGGCTGGTCCCCGCCTGCGCCGTCGCCGTCGACATAGGGCGACCGAACGGTCCGCAGATCGGGGTGCAACGCCAGCACGTCGGAGCCCAACCCGGCTCGGGTGGGCAGGAACGGCACTCGCCAGGCCGCCGCCTGCAAACCGAGGAGCAACATGCCTTCGTCCCACTCGGCCGCTTCGATCGTGCCGCCCTGACGCGCGGCCCGGTAGTGGGGTTCGAGAGGGATCGAGTCGAGTGACACGAAACCCGACACCACCTTGCGCACCTTGCCAGCAGCGCACAGGAGGCCGACATCGGGCCCGCCATAGGCCACCACGGTGAGGTCGTCGACATCGGTGCGCAGCAGCTCGCGCACCAGCGTCATCGGCTTGCGACGCGAGCCCCACCCGCCGATACCGACGGTCATGCCGCTGCGCACGCGAGCCGCCACGTCCTCGGCGCTCATCCTCTTGTCCGGTACCGATCCCATCGTTCTCCTCGATCCCTGGTGTGCGAACGTCAGCCGTCGCGCTCGGTCGCCGCATCCGTGCCGGACGACGGCCCACCGGCCGACGCCGCTCCCGCCCCGCTCTCGGCCACGAACGCGTCCCGGTGCTCGTCGGCCACGCCGCTCAGGTTCAGCTCGAAGGTGAAGCCCTGCTCGTAGCGGTAGCTGCGCTTCACGTCCCACAGGTCGATCCCGTTCAGCGCCTGCTTGGCCGCCCTGATCACCGTTGGCGACTTCTCGGCGATCTTGGCCGCCACCTCCCGGGCGGCCTGGTGCGCGCCGTGCGCGTCGTCGGTGAGGGTGTGAATCGCCCCGTACCCGGCGAGCTCTTCGGCCGGCAGGTGCTCGGCCAACAGCACCGCAGCACGCATGCGGTGCTGGGGCACCAGCCGGCCCAGATGCGTTGCCGCACCCAGGGCACCGCGATCCACCTCGGGCAACCCGAAGAAGGCATCCCGGGAGGCCACGATCACGTCAGCGTTGCCCACCAACCCGACGCCCCCACCGAGGCAGTGTCCGTGCACGGCCGCCACCACCGGGACCTCACAGTCGTAGACCGCCGCGAACGCCTCGGCACAGCCCCTGTTGGCGCCGAGCAGCGCCTCGAACCCTTCGGTGGCCTGCATCTCCTTGATGTCGACCCCGGCGTTGAAGCCTCGCCCCTCGGCCCGCAGCACGACGGCGCGCACCGACGGGTCGACGCCGAGTTCCCGCAGCACGGAGGCCAGCTGAAACCATCCAGCGACCGGAAGGGCGTTCACCGGTGGGTGACTCATCACGACCTCGGCGACACCGTCGTGCACCTCGAACTCGATGGACATTCGCCTCTCCTCCCGACTCCACGCGACGCGCGCTTCCGATGCCCTCCGGCCCCGGCTCTCGTCGCGTTTCTGACGGTCCGTCAGTTAGGGTGCACCGTAGGTGATCCGAACGGGTCCTGCGAACCAACAGGGCCACCACATCAGGCCCGTTGCCACCAGACCCGCCGCCCGCAGACCCACCGGAGACCACGATGCATCCTCGCAGCGTCCCACTCGACCTCACCGGACGCGTCGTGCTCGTCACCGGCGGCACCCGGGGCATCGGGGCAGCCATCGCCACAGCGTTCCTCGACGTCGGTGCCGAGGTCGTGGTCAGCGGGCGGAACGAACCCGACGAGCTGCCGAAAGCGTCGGACGGCACCCGAGCGGCGACGTTCGCTGCCTGCGACGTCCGCGATCCCGACGCCGTGTCCACCATGGTGGCCGACATCGTCGAGCGAACCGACCGCATCGACGTGGCGGTGAACAACGCGGGAGGCTCACCTCCGGCAGAGACGGCCACCGCCTCCCCGCGCTTCGCCCGGGCCATCGTGGAGCTCAACCTGTTGGGCCCCCTCTACCTGGCCCAAGCCGTCCACCACCCCATGATGATCCAGGCAGAGGGCGGTCACATCATCAACATCGGGAGCGTGAGCGGGAGACGGCCGTCCCCCGGCACCGCCGCCTACGGTGCTGCCAAGGCAGGTCTGGCCAACTTGACGGCCACACTCGCCGTCGAGTGGGCACCGGTCGTACGGGTGAACCAGGTGACCGCCGGTCTCGTCGAAACCGCTGATGCACGCCACCACTACGGCGACGAGTCGACGTTGGCCGCCGTGCACGCCACCGTCCCGATGGGCCGCATGGCCTTGCCCGCAGAAGTGGCTGACGCCTGCCTCCTGCTGTGTTCCCCCTTGGCATCGCACGTCACCGGCGCCGAGCTCTTGGTGCACGGCGGCGGTGAGCGGCCTGCGTTCCTGGCGGCTGCGCAGCCTTCGACGGGTCGCTGAACCAGATCCCGCACCAGCCGTCGCCGACGAGCGATCCGGGCGACCAAGCGATAGAACGGTCAGGTGACCTCTCCCCCACCAGCGGTGCGCCAGGTCCTCCAATGGGAGCGAAACGGACGCACCGACCTGTTGGTGCACCAGGGTCCCGACGTGGCGGCGTCGTTGGGATCCGCCGATGACACCCGTCGCTGGGTACCCACGGTGGTGTTGGCCACCGGGGCGGCGTTGGCCTCGTCCGACAGCCTCTCGACGGCGCGACGATGGCTCACCGAGGGACTGACCATGTGCGCTGCCCCCATCGACCCGGAGGGATCGGCTGACGGGGCGAGGGTGACCACCGACCGCTACGAACTCACGCTGGTCGAGATCCTGCTGCACCAGGGGGTCTTCGCCGAGGCGTCCCAGCGGGTGGCGACGCTCGCCGTCGCCGACCGGGCGATCGAGACACGCTTCGCGGCCACCCGGGCCAGCGCTCATCTCCACCTGCTGGCCGGTGACGCCGGGCGCGCCAGCTTCGTGCTCAACACCGCCGCTCATCTGGCCGAGCGTTGCCGGAGCAGGTTCGGCCTGGGCCTCGTCGAAGCCGATCGGGCCGTGGTCCTCGCCGGTGGGGGTCGCGCCACCGAGGCCGTGCAGGTACTCCTCGGGGTGGCCGACGATCTGACCTCGATGCGCAGTGGCCCGACAGCTGCACAGGCGCGGGCGACGGCGGCGGTGGCGTGCGCGACGGTCGCACGCGCCGCAGCCGACACCGGGGACCTCTTCGATGCGCAACAGCTCCTGGCCACCGCTTCACGCGCCGCACAACTCAGCAACCAACTGGCGCCCAGCCCGACGCACGGGGTGTCCATGGCCACCCAGGCCCATGTGTACCTGGGCGCCGCTGCCCTGGCCCGGGCCGAGGGAGACACCCACCGGGCGGCGCAGCTGGCGTCCGATGCCCGCCGGGCGTTCACCGACACCGGCGGACGTCCGGGTGCCGCCATGGCCTCCCGCGAGCTCGGCGTGCTCGCTCTGCACGCCGGTCGCCTGGCCAGTGCCGGTCCACTGCTCGAGCTGGCCAGTCGGGAGTTCGCCGCCCTCGGCCTGCCCGTGGAACACGACCGAACAGGCCGCCTCCTCGCCGACCTGAGAGCCAGCTGACCACCCCAGGCGGAGGGAATCCACCCGCCGCCGACCAGCAGCACCGCGCCAGACCTGACGCATCGTCAGATGCGCGCTAGCGTGCCCCGGATGGCCGACACCGTGCCGGCGATCGCCGGTTGGTTCACCGATGACCCCGCACCGACGTTGCTCGGCACCCGCTGTGGCGCCTGTGGCACCGTCTGCTTCCCCGGACAGCAGCAGCGGTGCCCCAATCCGAACTGCGGGAGCGACCAGCTCAGCGAGCACCGGCTGTCGAACCGCGGTGTGCTGTGGTCCTACACCGACGCTCGCTACCAGCCACCCCCGCCCTACGTGCCCACCGCCGACCCGCACCAACCGTTCGCCATCGCCGCCGTGCACCTCGAGGCAGAGGCCATGGTGGTGCTGGGCCAGGTGCCCGACGACGTGGCCACCACCGACTTGGAGGTCGGGCTCCCGATGCGGTTGGTGATCGAACCGTTGTTCACCAACGACGAGGGCACCACCCACACCGTGTGGAAGTGGCGCCCCGATCCCGACACCGGTGCCGGGACAGATGCCCGTGCTGGGACAGATGTCCGTGCCGGGACGGACGACGTCGACGCTGACCAGGCGGTCGGCGAGGGGCGACGATGAGCGGCGCCGAGGTGGCCGTCGCCGGGGTGGGCATGCACCCGTGGGGCAAGTGGGGACGCTCGTTCGTGGAGTACGGGATCACCGCCGCCCGGGCGGCGCTCGACGACGCCGGGCTCTCGTGGAGCGACATCGACTTCGTGGCCGGAGCCGACACGATCCGTAACGGCTACCCCGGGTTCATCGCCGGCGCCACCTTTTCCCAGGCGCTCGGCTGGCAGGGCAACCAGGTCGCTTCCTGCTATGCAGCGTGCGCCTCGGGCGCCCAGGCCCTCGACATCGCCCGGGCCCGCCTGCTCGCCGGACTGTGTGACACCGCACTGGTGGTCGGGGCCGACACCACACCGAAGGGGTTCTTCGCGCCCGTCGGGGGCGACCGCACCGACGATCCTGACTGGCTGCGATTCCGACTGCTCGGGGCCACCAACCCCACCTACTTCGCGCTCTACGCCCGGCGCCGCATGGCCACCAGTGGTGCCACCGTCGAGGACTTCGCTGCCGTGAAGGCGAAGAACAGCCGCCACGGCGCTGCCAACCCGAACGCCCGCTACCGCAAGGCCGTCACCACCGAGGAGGTGTTGGCCTCGCCCGTGGTGGCCGATCCACTCCACCTGCTCGACATCTGCGCCACGAGCGATGGTGCCGCCGCCGTGGTCCTGCGGCGCAGCGACGAGGTGGGCCAGAGCACAGGAGCACCACCGATGGTGCGCATCGCCGGCATCTCGACGGTGACCCCCACCTATCCACAGACGGTGATCGAGATGCCGAACTTCGCCACCGACTCAGCCGTCGCCGTACCGGCGCCGCCGCGACCGTTCCGCGACGCCATCGCGCACGCCGCCTATGACCAGGCCGGCATCGGACCCGAGGACGTCGACGTGGCCGAGGTCTACGACCTCTCCACCGCGCTCGAACTCGACTGGTACGAAAACATCGGTCTCTGCGCCCCCGGCGACGCCGAGTCGCTCATCCGCAACGGCGACACCTCACTCGGTGGTCGGGTGCCGGTCAACCCGAGCGGTGGGCTGGCCAGCTTCGGAGAAGCCATCCCCGCCCAGGCGTTGGCCCAGGTGTGTGAGATCACCTGGCAACTGCGTGGCACCGCCACCGGCCGGCAAGTCGAGGGCGCCCGTGTGGGAGTGACGGCCAACCAGGGCTTGTTCGGCCACGGCTCATCCGTGGTGCTCGTTCGCTGACCCGCCCGGCGACCTGCCGCTGACCGTGCTCACTGACCGTGCTCACTGACCTGGCTCGCTGGCTTCAGGTCAGGACCACGAGGGCCACCATGGCGGCCACGACGAGCGCCAGGACGATCGACAGCGGCACCCGTCGCGCCATCCGCGCCGCGTCGAGCCGTTCGCGCCGTCGTTTGTGACCGAGCCGGACGATGTCGGTGGCGGCCAGCAACGTGCCGTCGGGCATCCGGCGCCGGGTGGCCTGGAAGTAGCGACGCAACTCCGGGAGACGAACACCTTCGTACTGTTCGACCGACACGCGCGGGCCGTCGGTGGCGTGGCGGGCGGCGTCGGCCCACAGGACCTCGAGTTCCTGCCACAGCTCTCGGCCCCTCGGTCCGAGGAGCGACTCGACCACGGCAGGTTCGACGGGTACGTCGGGATGCGAGCAGATGTTGCCCAGTGGTTCGAGCAGACCCATCCGCACCAGTTCGACAACGTCGTCTTGTCCCGGACCTGGCGCGCCACCCTCGTCGTCGCGTTCGGACACCACGACCTCCACGGCGTCGAACACCTCGGTGACCGGCCCGGTGACACCATCGGCGAGCAGGTCCACCAGATGGTGGGCCAAGGCGGTCGTGCGCACGTAGCGGTCAGGCGCGTCATCGCCTTCGAGGAAGGCCACGTAGCGATCGACATCATCGAGGCTCAGGAACGTCGGGCAGGCGGCCACCAGTCGATCGAACGCCGACTCTTCACCCCGCTGGGGCTCGGATGGGTCCATACCGTCCTCGGATGACCGGCGAGCCGAACTGACGGGCGACAGGCCCCAGACGGCGGACGAACTGGCAGATGCGGCGTCGGCCGTCCCGGCCGAGGTGCCGCACCGGGACGATACCGCGCCCTGCGCCAGGTTTCAGGGGTGCTGGCTCGAGACGGCCACGACCTCACCGGTCAGGTACGACGAGTAGTCGCTGGCCAGGAACACCATCACGTTGGCCACCTCCCACGGCTCTGCGGCCCGGCCGAATGCCTCGCGCGCCGTCAACTCCTCGAGGAGGTCCTCAGAGGTGACCTTGGCCAGGAAAGGGTGCATGGCCAGGCTCGGGGCCACGGCGTTGATGCGGACGCCGTGGGATGCCGCCTCCATGGCCGCACAACGGGTCAGCGCCATCACCCCGGCCTTGGCTGCTGCGTAGTGCGCCTGGCCGGCCTGAGCCCGCCACCCGAGCACCGAGGCGTTGTTCACGATGACACCAGCGCCGCGTGGTTGCATGTGCGCCAGCGCGGCACGGACCATGCGGAACGTCCCGGTCAGGCTCACGTCCACCACGTCGTGCCACTGCTGGTCGCTCATCTCGACCAAGGTGGCCGTGCCACCCAACCCGGCATTGTTGAGCACCACGTCGACGTCACCGAACGCCGCTTCGGCGGCAGCGAAGAGTGCCTGGACGTCGTCCTCGGAGCGGACGTCGCACCGAGCCGTGGCCGGACGCGCACCGGTGAGCGCTTCGAGCGCCTCGGCCGCTTCGCCCAGCCGGCGCTCGTGCACGTCGGAGATGAGCACCTCGGCACCCTCCTCCACGCAGCGGCGGGCCACCGCCGAGCCGATACCCGTCCCGGCCGCGGCGGTGATGACCACCCGCTTCCCGGCGAGCAGATCGTGGCCCCCGACATAGGGGGGTGGTGCAACAGCCATGGTTCTCCTCACGCGATTCTCTTCACACGCTTCGCCTCAACCGACAGGTGGACGCGGTTCACGGGGCAGACCCAATGCCCGCTCACCGATGATGTTCCGTTGGATCTCGTCCGAACCGCCGTAGATGGTGTCCGCCCGGGTGAACAGGAAGAGTCGTTGTGCATCGGCACACGAGGTGGCCGTCGCCGCCTGGCCGTTCCTCCCTGATGCGGACATCGCCACTGCATCGGCACCGAACACGTCCACTGCGGCCTCGCCGAGATCTCGGTGCAGTCCGGCCCAGAAGAGCTTGTGGATGAACGCTGGTCCGACCAGTTCCGGACGGTCGGCATCGGTCAGCATACGCAGGCTGTTCCAGCGCATGATCTCGAGTCGGCTCCACATTGCGGTCAAGCGCTGGCGCCAGACCGGATCCGTGGTGAGTCCCCGTTGACGAGCGGCGGCGAGCACCTGGTCGAACTCGTGGGTGAACCCGAACTGCTGCGCCAGCGTGGACGCCCCCCGCTCGAAGGCCAACAGCCCCATGGCCACGCGCCATCCGTCGTCGACGTCGCCGACGACCAGGTCGGCGCGGGTGCGGGCGCCGTCGAAGAACACCTCGTTGAACTCTCCGCCTCCGGTGATCTGATGGATGGGGCGGATGGTGACCCCCCGTTGGTCCATGGGCACCAACAGAAACGAGATACCCGCATGGCGCGGCGCGGCAGGGTCGGTGCGGGCGAGCACGAAGCACCAGTCGGACAGGTGCGCGCCCGATGTCCACACCTTCTGACCGTCGATCACCCAGTCGTCCCCCTCGAGCCGGGCCTTGGTGGCAATGTTCGCCAGGTCCGACCCGGCATCGGGTTCGCTGTAGCCCTGGCACCACAACTCGGTCCCGAGGCGGATGGGGTCGAGGAACCGCTGCTGCTGCTCGGCGGTCCCGTAGTGCACCAGCGTGGGGCCGATGAGCCCTTCACCGATGTGACCCAGTCGGCCCGGTCCCCCGAGCCGGGCGTACTCCTCGTGGAACACCACCTGCAACGACAGCGGCAGTCCCCGCCCACCGGCGCGCTCGGGCCAGCCCAGGCAGGTCCAACCGTCGCGTCCGAGCTGCTGCTCGAACGCTCGCCGCTCGTCGACACAGGCGTCCTCGTCGCCGGGCCCACCCCGTGCGCGCACCTCGGCGAAGGGTCCGTCGAGCAGCGACTCGAGGTAGGTGCGGGCCTCGTGGCGGAACGACTCCTCTTCGGGGCTGAAGCGCAGGTCCATCGAGCAACGAGCCTACTGCCGGCGCGTCACCTCGGACCGCCCGGAACTGACGGAGTGTCAGATCTGGTCTCCGGTCCGGTGGCGGGGCCGGCGGCTGGTCCGGTGGCGGGGCCAGTGGTCGACCCCTCCGATCGGCGCGCTACCGTCGTTGCACATGGAGCTTTTCGCGGTGCTCTCGCTCCAGATCACCCACTCACCGACCGACGTCGTGGCCCAGGCCAACGTGGCCGAGGTCCACCCGGCGCTGGCGACGATCGCCGTCGTGGCCACGATCCTGGCCGCCGTCGGACTCGCCTGGCTGCACGTGAGCACACGACCGAACCGACCCGAGCCCGGGTCGGCCAGCATGGACCTCCCCGACGAGCCGCCTGCGCTGGTCAACCTCCTGGTGGGTGGCTTCGAGCTCTCGAACGACGCCGCGGTGGCCACTCTGGTCGACCTGGCCGCCCGCCGTCACCTCTCGATCGAGGAGGTGGCGGGCGGCAACGTCATCGTGCGACTCCGCACGGAGCGCGCCCCCGAGGACCTGACGACCTACGAACGCCGGGTGCTCGACCACGTGACCACTCGCGCCGTCGACGGCGTGGCGCCCGCCGCCGCCCTGACCACCGGCGAGGAAGCGGCGGCCACCCGCTGGTTCCGCCGCTTCGCCCACGACGTCTACCGGCACGGCCGCGACCTCGGATTGTGTCGACGGCGATGGGACCTGGTGCACATCGTTGCCGCGTGGGGACTGGTCGGCGCTGGCTGGGCGGCGACGCTGGCGGCGTCGTCGTTCACCACCGGTGGCGACGTGGTGGTCGGTCCACCGAGCGTGGCCAACCTGGTGGTTGGAATGTGCTTCGTGACGCTCCTCGGGCTGACGTGGGTGGCTGGGCGACTCACCCGCAGCGACGCGCACCGCGACACCCCCGAAGGGTTGGTCGCCGCCTCCGCCTGGGCGGGCATCGAGGACTACTTCGGCTCCCAGGAGAGCTTCGGCGAGGCACCCGCTGCGTCGGTGGTGATCTGGGACCGCACGCTGGCCTACGCCACCGCCATGGGGTTGGCGCCCGTCGTCCAGCGGCAGCTCCCGTTCGAGACCGAGGACGATCGGCAGGCATGGAGTCGGGCTACTGGCGGGTGGCGACGGGTGAAGGTCCGGTACTGGGCATCGCGACCCGGCTGGGGGGAACACCCGTTCAAGCTCATCGTGGTGGGCCTGATCCAAGGCGCGTTCGCCGGGCTGCTGGCCTGGGGAGGCTGGCGGCTGGCCAACGAAGGTCTCGAGGTCGATCAGCTCACCGGTGACCAGACCCGCCTCCTCGGCCTCCTCGGCCTGGCCGTTGCATCGTTGGCCGCGGTCGGCGCGCTCGCGGCGGCGGCCAAGGTGGTGTTGGGCATCGCCGACCTGTTCCCTCGGCGCACCGTCGAAGGCGACCTCATCCGTCGACGAGAACTGCGACGGGGTCACCGACTGCCCCGGTGGTTGCAATGGGTCATATGGGAGCGCAAGAACCTGCAGTACCAGCTGCGCATGGCTCGTTCGGGACGCCTCCCCACCACCACCCGCAACCGCCACGGCACTCGCTACGGCAACCAGTACGGCAACCGGGGTGACACCCGGCGCCGCCGGTACTACGTGGCGGTCGACGACGGGTCCGAGAACACGGTCACCGCCTATCGGGTCCGTCCCGGGGTCTACCGCACGTTGCGCCAGGGCGGGCGGGTGCGGCTGCGGGTCAGTCCGCTGATCGGGTACGTGGCCAAGGCGGAGCAGGTGTCACCTCCGCCCGCTGACGCAGCAGCCACCACCCACGGGTTGGTGGAGGAGGTGGCCGACCGCATCGCCGACACCGCGCCGGCATGGGCGGACGTGCTGTCCACACAGCTCGCAGCGGCCACGCGGATGGCCGACGGCGTCACCGACGAGCGGGGGCGGCGACTGCTCGACATCGCAGACCGAGACGGTGTCACCCCGCGCCAGCGCATGGCGGCCGCACGCCGCCAACTCGAAGGGGACGCCACTGCTGCGACGAGCAGCCAACCACCGCCGGCACCACCACCGGCACCACCACCGGCACCAAGCGAACCGGCCCCACAACCCCCGCCGACACCAGCCGAACCCACCTCCGAGCCACCCCAGCCGACGAGCGAGCCGACGAATCCGCCGACGAGCAACCCGTCAGCCCCACCCGCGCCACCGGCCCCGCCGGCGCAGTGGCCACCCCCTCCCCCACGCTGAGGCGATGGCCCGACGTCGAGCACCCGGCCAGCCAGCGGTCAGCGGAGGTAACGGCTGATGGCCTCGGCCACGCACACCGGTCGCTCGGCACCGCGCCGCTCGACGGTCACCACCATGGTCGTTTGCACACCGCCACGTACCTCCTCGACCGAACCCAACTCGACCCCACCTCGCAGTTCGGAACCGACGGGGACAGGTGCCGGGAACCGCACCCGATCGACGCCGTAGTTCACCCCAGCAGAGATCCCTCGGACCTCGACCACCTGGGGGAGGAACAGGTTGGTGAGCGACAACGTCAGGTAGCCGTGGGCAATGGTGCAGCCGTAGGGTCCCTCGGCAGCACGCGCGGGGTCCACGTGGATCCACTGGTGGTCCCCGGTCGCCTCGGCGAACTGGTCGATGCGCGCCTGGTCGACCAACACCCAGTCGCTGTGACCCAGGTGACGTCCGGCTGCGGCGCGCAACTCGTCGAGATCGGCGAAGGTGGTGACCGCCATGGCTGCTCCCGGTGCTCGGTGACGACGATGCTCGATTCTGACATATCGTCAGGTCCATGCCGTCACTTCCGTCGACGACACGGTCTGCACCGACATCGCCGCGCCACCTCGGCTCCGATGGCGACGGAGGTGTGCCATGACCCTGGAGGCCACGGTCCGTGAGGCGGCCCGACGCTTCGGCGATCGCGTGGCGTTCCGCACCGAAGCGGGCACGATCCTGACCTACGCCGAACTCGACCGAGCGTCGGACATAGCCGCCGACACGCTCCGACAGTGGGGGGTGCGTGCGGACGACCTGGTCGTGCTGGTCCTGCCCTCCGCCCTCGACTACGTCGTGTGCTACGCCGCCGCCGCCAAGCTCGGGGCGGCCACCGCGGGGGTCAACCCTCACCTCACCGCACGCGAGCGGAATCGGTTGGTGAACTCGGTGGACGGTGCACTGGTGGTGGGCGCCCCCGGGGGCACCCCCGGGGGGCGCCCCCCCCGGGCCGCCGTGGGTGGGGCCGCCCAC
>JAFIEP010000131.1 GCA_020832495.1 Acidimicrobiia bacterium
ATGCCGGGTGACAACACGGCGATGACGGTGACGTTGATCGCGCCGATTGCCATGGATGAGGGGTTGCGGTTCGCGATCCGTGAGGGTGGCCGCACGGTGGGTGCGGGCCGGGTCACCAAGATCCTCAAGTAACCACACCACGACCACATCACGACCACGCGTCGAGCGCATCGAGTCGTTCGGAGCGCTGGCCCCAGTCGGCGAGTGAGCCGGCACTGCCGGAGAAGAGAAGGAGGCCATCATGGCCAGGTCAGGCGACAAGCGCGTGCAGGTCACTCTCGAGTGCACCGAGTGCAAGCGCCGCAACTACATCACCAAGAAGAACAAGGTGAACGATCGCGAGCGGATCGAGCTGAAGAAGTACTGCCGCTTCGAGCGCCGGCACACCCTGCACAAGGAAACCCGCTGAGCCAGGCGGTGCGGCGGTCGCCGAGGCACCGATCGCATGGCAGGGCGCCCTCATCGCAGGGCGAGCCGGCTGGCGGTACCATGAGTTTGGCTCGACCGACGGCTTCCGTCGCATCGGGGTCGACAGCGAGATGGACATCGTCAGTGGTGACGTGGTCAGCGACGCGGCTGACCCCCAACGCCGAGATGACACCGATTCGTCACCAGAGCGTCGCGTAACGCGCTCGGTACCGGGGAGGTCAGAGGAGCGATGCCCGAGGACGTGAGCGATCTGGTCGCCGCCGCCAAGGACGGTGACCGGTCCGCGTTCGACGAGCTGGTACGACGCACCTACGCAGAGACCTACACCCTGGCCTACCGCATGACCGGCAACGACGACGACGCCCGCGACGTCACCCAAGAGGCTTATCTTCGCGCCTTCCGCGGCCTGAAGCGCTTCCGGGGCGATGCCCGCTTCACCACGTGGATGTACCGCATCACCGCCAACTGCGCGGCCACCCACATGGGCAAGCGCCGCAAGCACCGCCACGAGGAACTCGACGAGTCCGTCCCGCTGGCCGACGAGCACCCCGCCTCGAGTCCCGAGCTGCGGATGGAGGTCACCGACCTGCGGGCGCGCTTGGTGGAGGCCGTCGAGCAGTTGCCACCGAAGCTCCGATCGGTCGTGGTGCTGCGCGACGTCTACGACCTGCCGCACGAGGCCATCGCCGCCGAACTGGGGATCTCCGAGTCGGCCGCCAAGGTCCGCCTCCACCGGGCTCGGCGTCGGTTGCGGGAAGATCTCTACCCCTTGCCGTCCGAGGAGAGTGCCCGTGCGGTGTGAACAGGTGGTCGACGACCTCGCCGACCTCGCTGCGGGTCACACCGAGGTCGTGGCTCCGGACCATGTGGCGCACGTCGAGCACTGCCTCCGGTGCCAAGCCGAGATGGTGCAGTACAGGAAGCTGCTGCGGGCGTTGCGGACGCTGCGCACCGAGGTGTTGGAGCCGTCACCGGGCCTGTTGGCCGACGTGCTGGCAGGGATCGAGGAGGAAGCGGAACGGCACGCCATCGCCGGGCTGCTCCGAGGTCGACGTGTCGCCTACCTGGGTGGCCTGGCCGCCGCCACCGCTGCTGCGGGGGGCGCGATCGTGCTGGCCAACCACGCCCGTCGTCGGGTCAAGCTGGCCGGCTGACGCCTGCCGAGTGGCCGGGTCGTCACCGGGTCGACTCGGGACGCTGGGGGATCCGCCTATGGGAGATCGGTCGTCGTTTGCTATGGTGACGAACGCCCCGAGAGGGCTGCTGAGGGCAGTAGCTCAACTGGTAGAGCATCGGTCTCCAAAACCGACGGCTGGGGGTTCGAGTCCCTCCTGCCCTGCTCCGTGTGCCGTGACTGCGGCTGAATCGATGAAGGTGTGCGCGTGGCGCTGAACCGTGAACAGAAGCGACAACTCCGTCGCCAAGGCGAGATCAACGAAGAGGGCGATCCGGTCGCCACACGTCGTCGCGGCCAGAAGGCGCCGCCGCCCAAGTCGGAGCGTGTGGGCGCCCGGCAGTTCCTCCGCGAAGTACGCGCCGAACTCCGCAAGGTGGCGTGGCCCACTCGGTCCGAGACGATCAACTACTCGATCATCGTCTTCGTCGCTCTCATCGTCGTCACTGCCTTCATCTTCGCCATCGACTGGGTGTTCAGCACGTCCGTGCTGCGCCTGTTCGACGTCTGACCCGCCCTTCGAGGCCCTGAGGATCCATGAACTCCACCGCTGACAGCGCGCCGACCGGACTCACCGATCCGGCGCAGCCTGCCGCCGATTCCGACGTCACTCCCGACGCCGACGCCACTGCTCCGACCGCCGAGGTCGAGACCGACGCCGAGGCGGCGGCCGACGAGGCCGAGCACTCCGCGGGCGACACGCCAGCCGCTGCTGAGGCCGCGCCTGCCGAGGACGTGCTGGCCGAGGACGACCTCCTCGCCGAGTCGGCGCCGGTCGACAACCCGTGGACCCGTCCCGGTCGTTGGTTCGTCGTGCACACGCAGTCGGGCTACGAGAAGAAGGTCAAGCAGAACCTCGAGGCGCGCATCTCGTCGATGCACATGGAGGACCACGTCTACGAGGTGGTCATCCCCATGGAGGACGTGGTCGACGTCCGCGGCGGCAAGAAGGTCGTCGTGCAGAAGAAGATGTTCCCCGGCTACCTCCTGGTGCGATGCCAGCTCGACGACGACGCCTGGCACGTGGTGCGCAACACGCCCGGTGTCACCGGTTTCGTGGGGCAGGGGACCAAGCCCTCGCCGCTGCCGCGACGCGACGTCGAGATGTTCCTCGCCAGCCACGACGACGGCGCCGAGGCCGCACCCAAGCGGGGCAAGCCCCGCCTCGAGTACGAGATGGGCGAGACGGTCCGTGTGAAGGAAGGCCCGTTCAACGAGTTCTCCGGCGAGATCATCGAGATCAACGAGGACCAGCTCAAGTTGAAGGTGCTGATCAACCTGCTCGGTCGTGAGACCCCCGTGGAGCTCGAGTTCAGCCAGGTGGCCAAGCTCTAGTCGCGAGCGCCCACTGCTCCCACGGGCGCCGACGAGCGGCCGAACACCACCGGTGGTCCACACCGACTGGCGTGGGGCCACCGCTCACTGGAAGAATGTCCTGTCTGCTGCGTCCCGGCGCGGCACCGTCCATGTCTGAACCCGCCGCCGGGTGTCCTGTCCGGCGACATCGATCCCAGAGGCTGCACCGTCATGGCCAAGAAGAAGCTCACGGCCGTCGTGAAGATCCAGATCCCCGCCGGTGGTGCCACGCCGGCGCCGCCCGTGGGCACCGCGCTCGGTCCCCACGGCGTCGCCATCATGGACTTCTGCAAGGAGTACAACGCCGCCACCGAGGCCCAGAAGGGCTCGATCGTGCCGGTGGAGATCTCGATCTTCGAGGACCGTTCGTTCACCTTCAAGCTCAAGACCCCACCGACCTCCGCGCTCCTGCGTGATGCCGTGGGGCTCGACAAGGGCGCGAAGGAGCCGGGCACCCAAGAGGTGGGCACCGTCACCGAGGCCCAGGTGGCCGAGATCGCCGAGATCAAGATGCCCGACCTCAATGCCAACGACCTCGAGGCGGCCAAGGCCCAGGTGGCGGGCACGGCCCGCTCGATGGGCATCGGCGTGGTCTGACCCCACCCGGCCGCACCCGACGGACCGTTCGCCGACGACCGCCGACCGATCACCGACCAGCAGCCGGAGGCTGCACCTGCCCCGGGACGACCTCGCCCAGCAGGTTCCACGCGACCACCTCCACGGTGGCGCCCGACCGAGGGAGCCGACATGGCGAAACATGGCAAGAAGTACAGCGATGCATCGAAGCGGTACGACCACGACGCCCTGCACACCCCTGCCGAGGCGCTCGAGTTGGTGAAGCGCCTGGCGCCGGCCAGCTTCGACGAGACGATCGAGGTGGTGATCCGCCTCGGCGTCGACCCGCGCAAGGCCGACCAGGTCGTGCGTAGCACGGTGGCGCTGCCCGCCGGTACGGGCAAGGACGTCAGGGTGGCGGTCTTCGCCGCTGGTGAGAAGGCAACCGAGGCCCGCGAGGCCGGTGCCGACCACGTCGGTGCCGAGGATCTGGCGGCCGAGGTCGAGGGCGGCATGCTCGACTTCGACGTGGCCATCGCCACGCCCGACCAGATGCCCCAGGTGGGTCGGCTCGGCCGAGTGCTCGGCCCACGCGGCCTCATGCCCAACCCCAAGACGGGCACCGTGACCAACGACATCGCCAAGGCAGTGGCCGACTTCAAGGGCGGCAAGGTCGAGTACCGCACCGACCGGTACGGCAACGTGCACGTCCCCGTCGGCAAGGCCAGCTTCACCGCTGCCGACCTGGTGGCCAACTACCGGGCCCTGGTGGAAGAGCTGGAGCGGGCTCGGCCGGCGTCGGCCAAGGGTCGCTACATGCGCAAGGTGACGGTGTCGTCCACCATGGGCCCCGGTGTCCGCATCGACCCGGCTCGGGCGCTCGAGTTCGACGACGAGGCGGCCTGACGACGACGCCACCTACCGGCATCGATTGCCATTGCTGCGCCCTGGCGCACTAGCGTGTCGACGCCGGGTCACCCGGTACAACTGAATCTCAGCTCGCCGAAGACTTCCGGTACCCGTACGGGTCGAAAGGGCCACTGGCCCGCCTGACGAGGCGAACTCCTCCGAGAGCTTTCCCAGGGGTGTTCGCGCGAGCGAGCGCCCCTGTGTCGTTCCGGTGCGGGGGTGGACATCATCCACGCACCGCGTTGCGGTGCCCGAGCAACGAGAGGAGGTGGGAATGGACAACCCCCGATCCGAGAAGGTCGCCGTGGTCGACGAGGTGCGCGAGCGCCTCCGCAATGCCGACGCCGTGCTACTCACCGAGTACCGCGGCATCGACGTGACCGGCATGGCTGCCCTGCGACGGGCGCTGCGCGACGCCGGTGGTGACTACAAGATCTACAAGAACACGCTGGTCCGCTTGGCGGCAGCGTCGGTCGGCATGGAGCTCGACGAGCTCCTGGTCGGTCCGACGGCGATCGCGTTCGTGCCCTCCGACGGCGACGGTGATCCCGTGGCCGTGGCCAAGGTGCTCAAGACCTTTGCCAAGGAGAATCCCAACCTGGTCATCAAGGGTGGCCTGTTGGGGACCGAGCTCCTCGGTCCGGCCGAGATGTCGGCACTGGCCGACATCGCCCCGCGAGAAGAGTTGCTGGCCCGCCTGGCCGGCGGCCTGGCCGCACCGATGCAGCAGTTCGCCGGGCTCCTCCAAGCCCTGCCCCGCAACTTCGCCTACGGGTTGGCGGCACTGATCGAACAGGGCGGCGCCCCCGGCGCCCCCGCGGCACCGGCCGCGGCCGAGCCCATCAGTGATGAACCCGACACGTCCCCGTCCGAGGACACCCCGTCCGAGGACACCCCCACCCCCGCCGACACGGCGGACACCACCGATGACCCGGCTGATGCCGGTGATCAGCCGACAGAGGAGAGCTGAACCATGGCAACCAAGGACGAGATCCTCGACGCCATCTCGAACATGACCGTGCTGGAGCTGAGCGAACTGCTGAAGGAGTTCGAGGAGCGCTTCGGCGTGACCGCGGCCGCTCCCGTGGCGGTGGCCGCCGCTGGTGGCGGTGGCGGCGGCGACGCTGCTGCTGCCGAGGAGCAGGACGAGTTCGACGTCGTCCTCACCTCCGCCGGCGAGAAGAAGATCCAGGTCATCAAGGAGGTGCGTGCCCTCACCAGCCTCGGTCTCAAGGAGGCCAAGGACCTGGTGGACAACGCCCCCAAGCCCGTGCTCGAGAAGGTCTCCAAGGAAGACGCCGAGAAGGCCAAGGAGGCCATCGAAGGCGCCGGAGGCAGCGTCGAGCTGAAGTGACGAGTTGAAGTGATCTGACCCGAGCGCACTCGCGCCGGCGATCGTGGGCCGCTGCGGCGGCCCACGATCGCGTCCGGGCACTGCCCGACGGCCGAGGCGGCGGGACGGGAGCGGTCCGTCCCGTGTGACACGCTCGGTGGGATACGGTCCGGGCATGGCTGTGGCCACCTCCGGTGTCGAGCCGACGCCGCCGTTCGACCTGCTGCGACCCGGACGCGCCATCGACGGATGGTCGGCCGTGCTCCTGCCGTACCGACCCGACGGCGAGGTGGATTGGGCCGGGTTCGAGCAGTTGCTGCGCCGAACCTTCGACGCCGGGCTGGTACCGGCGGTGAACATGGACACCGGGTACGCCAATCTGATCGACGAGCCCACGCGCGCCGGAGTGCTCCACCGGGTGGCGGCGGTGGCCGACGGCCGGCGGTGGGCAGCGGGGGCGTTCGTGGCCGACGACCCCGGCGACCGCTTCGATCTCGCTCGGTACGTCGAGGCCCTGGCTCCGATCGTGGCCCACGGGGGATGCCCCATCGTGTTCCAGAGCCACGGCCTGGTGGGGCTGGATCCCGATGGCCTGCTGGCCGCCTACCGGAGCATCGGCGAGCACTGCGAGCAGTTCGTGGCCTTCGAGCTGGGCACCATGTTCGCCCCGTTCGGGGCGATCTACGACCTCGACACCTACCGGGGTCTGCTCGAGATCGAGGCCTGCCTGGGGGCCAAGCACTCGTCGTTGCGACGCCAGCTCGAGTGGGACCGTCTGCGGCTGCGCGATGCCGTCCGTCCTGAGTTCCGGGTCTTCACCGGCAACGACCTGGCCATCGACATGGTCATGTTCGGCTCCGACTACCTGCTCGGTCTGTCGGCCATGGCCCCCGACGTGTTCGCTGCCCGGGACGCCGCCTGGGCAGCGGGGGACCCGGCGTTCTTCGAACTCAACGACGTACTCGCCGCCCTGGGAGCGTTTGCCTTCCGGGCGCCGGTGCCGGCCTACAAGCACGACGTGGCCATGTTCCTGGCGCTGCGCGGATGGATCGAGCACGCCTGTCCCCATCCCGAGGCTCCCGCTCGCCCGGCGCACGATCTCGAGGTGCTCGAGGGTCTCCTCGTCCGCTTGGGCGACCTCGGGGCGGTGCCGACCCCGTGACCAGCGCTCCCGTGACCCGACGGCGGTGAGCACCGGCGACCGGCTCCGGGTGGCCATCGTGGGTCTCGGCATCGGGATGGCCCACGCCGCGGCCTACGTGGCCCTGCGCGACCGCTTCGTCGTGCGGGCGGTCAGCGACCCCGATGACGCTCGGGTGGCGGCCGTCACCGGGTGGCTGCGCGACCTCACCGTGCTCTCGTTCGACGAGGTGTGTGCCGCCGACGACATCGACGTGGTCGACCTGTGCACCCCGCCGTATCTTCATCTCGCGCAGATCGAGCAGGCGTTGCGGTCCGGGAAGCACGTGGTGTGCGAGAAGCCGCTCGTTGCTTCGTTGGCCGACCTGGACCGGGTGGCTGCGCTGAGCGAGGCCACCGGCCGGCGGGTCATGCCGGTGTTCCAGTACCGCTACGGCGCCGGTCTGCAGCGGTTGAAGGCCGCCGTGGCAGCAGGTGTCACCGGTCGGGCCTACACCGCATCGGTCGAGGTGGGGTGGCGTCGCGGGCCGGAGTACTACGCCGCACCGTGGCGGGGGACGTGGGACGGCGAGTTCGGTGGGGTGCTCACCACCCACGCCGTGCACCACCTGGACATGGTCATGGAGGTACTGGGGCCGATGGCGTCGGTCAGCGCCCAGGTGGCCACCCGGGTGAACGACGTCGAGGACGAGGACTGTGCCGCCGCTGTGTTGACCACGGCCGACGGCGCCCTGGTCTCGTTGGTCGCAACCTTGGGGTCGGTGGAGGAGATCAGCCGCAACCGGTTCTGTTTCGAGCACCTGTCGGCCGAGAGCCACACCGGGCCCTACGACCACGCCACCGAACCCTGGCACTTCTGTCCCACCGCCGAGACGAGCGAGCGGTTCGCCGCCGTCGAGGCGCCGTCGGTGCGTGACGGCTTCGCCGGACAGTTCGAGGGGCTGCATGCAGCCTTGGTGGACGGAGCGCCGTTGCCGGTCGACCTCGACGACGCCCGCCGGGCCATCGAAGTGGTCACCGCCTGCTACGCCTCGGCCGCAGCGCAACGTCTGGTGCTGTTGCCGCTCGAGCCCGATGATCCCGCCTACCGAGGAGTTCGCCCGTGACCGACCTGCAAGCGCCCGTGTGGGTGGCCGACCGCTGGGCCTACGACTACGACGGGCGACCCCGTCCCTTCGTGCACCCGCTGCGGTCGCCGGCCGGGCACACCCTCACCGTCGACGCACCGGCGGACCACCCGTGGCACCACGCCCTGTGGTTCACCATCAAGTTCGTCAACGGCGACAACTTCTGGGAGGAGTACGACCGGTTCGGCCTGCTCCATCAGCGAGGTCGCCCGTCGCTCGTGGAACAGGCGGACGGTGCCGCCGAGCTCAGCGGCATGGTGGACTGGGTGGGGCCCGACGGGGGCGACCCGGTCATCGAGGAGCAGCGGACCCTGCGGCACGTGCCCCTGGCGTCCGACGCCTACGCCATCGACTGGGAGGTCTCGCTGCGCCCGGCGGTCGACGTGGTGTTCGACCGGACCCCCTTCGAGGGGTGGGGTGGCTACGGCGGGTTGACGTTGCGCGGTCGGCCGGACTGGCACGACACCCGGCTGTTGGCTGACGACGGTACCTGCCACGATCGTCTCCTCGGCGTGTCGGGGCGTTGGTGCGACCTGTCCGGCCCGGTGGCCGACACCGGCGCCGAGGCCGGGGTGCTGTTCTGCGACCATCCGGACAACCCCCGGCACCCGGTGCCGTGGTACGCCAGTTGTCGTGCGGCCACCTACGGGGACGACGGCTGGTCCAACTTCGTGAACGCCGCCTTCTTGTGGCACGACCCGTTGCCGTGTGCCGCGGGCGACACCTTGGACCTGCGGCTCCGGGTGGTGGTCCACGACGAGATCTGGGACCGTGACCGGTGCGACCAGGCATGGGCGGTCTGGACAGCCGGCGACGAACAGGCCGACGAGGGAGCGACGTCGTGACCGCACCATCTGATCTGCTCGAGGTCACCATGGCCTATGGCGATGACGCCTACGACCCCGACCGTCACCTGTTGTGGAATCCGCCGGGCAGTTTCGCTCCCCTGGTCCCCGACCGCAGCATGCACCTGGTCCCGCAGTCCGCCTGGTATGCACTGGGCCTGCTGCGTCGGGACGGCCCCGGTGACCTGGAGCGGGCCGAGGCCGTGATCGAGGCGCTGCTGGCCGTGCAGTACGACCGGCCGGGCACCGTGTGGCACGGCACATTCGCCCGGGTGGCCGAAGCGCCCGAGCCCTCGGGTGACGCCGTCGAGTGGATCGACTACGACCCGAACTGGCGACAGTTCGTGGGGACGACGCTGCTGCTGATCCTGCGCACCGCCGAGCAGGCCCTCGACCCGGTGCTGGTGGCCCGCATCGACCGTGCGCTGCGGTTGGCCATCGACGGTGAGCCCCCTACCCGGGTGGACGCCGTGTACTCGAACATTGCCCTCATGAAGGCGGTGCTCGAGGTGGAGGCCGGTGCCCGCTTCGAGGACGAGGCCCTCGTGGACCGGGGGACCAGCCTGGCGGCTGCCGTGGTGGCCCGTTTCGATCGCCACGGCGCCTTCGACGAGTACAACTCACCCACCTACTACGGCATCGACCTACTCGGGTTGGCCATGTGGCGGACCTGCACGGTGTCGGACTCCCTGCGTTCGTGGGGGACCCGCCTGGAGCGGGCCTTGTGGGAGGACCTGGCGCTGTTCTTCCACTCGGGCCTGCGCAACCTGGTCGGTCCCTACAGTCGGACCTACGGGATGGACATGGCCCGCTACGTGGCTGCCCTGTCGCTGTGGCTGTGGGGTGCGCTCGGGCGGGAGGCGGCGCCGCTGCCGGACCCCGACGCCGACGGAGTGGATCACGGGCACGACTTCCTGCTCGGACCGGTGGTCGACCAACTGGTCGGTCGGGTGCCGCCCATGGCACGGGAACTGCTCACGGAGCCGCTCAGCGGTCCCCGTCAGGTGGAACGGGTCATCAGCGAGGAACCGCACCGAGTGGCCACGGCATGGCTGGATCTCGACTGGGCCTTCGGCGCGGAGGAACACGATGCCGCATGGCTCGCCGCGGGCCAGTACGCCCCGGCCACCGTGCACTGGCGCCTGCCCACGGGTGGGATCGGTTCGGTGCGGGCCTACTGCGACGCCCCGCTGTCGGCCCGAGCGGCCGACGGATCGCTCACCATGGTGGTCGCGCCCGCCGACGGGGCGGGTCGAGGGGCAGGCGATGGTGAACACACCGCCGCCGTGCCGACGCTCGTGCTGCTGGTCGAGCACGCCGACATCGCCTCGGCTGCCTTCGAACCCGCCCGCTGGCGGTTGCCGGGCCTCGACCTGCGCGTGCAGACCGCCTCGTCGTTGGTGGCGGTGGAGGCGTTCGGCGATCACCTCCTGGTCAGCTACGACCCCCCGCCCGGCGACGGCCACCGCATCGTTCTCCGACCGATCGACGAGGTGTCCCACCGCTGACATGCCCACCGCTGACATGTGGTCCCGGGCGGCGACCGGCCCGCTGGGCTGGCCCTCACGACCGAGGAACCAGGCACAAATCTCGGGAGGTGTCATCCGGCGGGCGGTCGGCTCCGAACAGCAGTGACGACCGGGCCGCGTCGGTGGGGTCGTCGACAGTGGGGGAGTGGTCCCCTAACCTGGCCGGCGCATTCGACATCAGGAGATGGCACCATGCAGCCACACGGCGGAGTATTCGACAGTCGACGCGCCAGGAGGCCACGACCGCGACGCGGCGCCGCCGGCCTGGTGGCCATCGCCATGGCAGCGGTGCTGCTGGCAGTGGCCCCGGCCAGCGCCCAACTCCCCACAGTGGAGGAGCCGGGCAGCCTGGCCGTGTCGTCGCCCTTCCCGCCGTTCGTGATCGTGAAGGCCGGAGAGGCCTTCCAGGTGGACGGCACCGCTGTGAACTGCCCCACCTCCTTCGTGGAGCCCACGCTCCGGATCGTCTCGCTGGGTGACGACGGCGTACCCAACGGCTTCGTGGACGCCGAGTTCCCCGGCGACGTGCCCGCTGGCGTGCCCTTCGACTTCGAGATGTCGATCACGCTCTCGGGAGCGGCCCTGCAGGGCACCTACGAACTCGTGGCGGTCTGCGAGGACGCCTACTCACCGGAATCCGACGTCTCGCCGGGTGGCGATGACGGGCCGGGCGACGGGGTCTCGCCAGGCGATGATGACGGGCCGGACGACAACGGGCCGGGTGACGGGGTCTCGCCGGCCGACGACGACGGACCGGATGACGGGGATGTGCCCGACGAGGACGCCCCTGACGACATCCCCATCGTCGCCGACAGCGACGCCCCGGCCACCGACAGCGACGGTGACGAGGGAAGCCCCCGCGAGGTGCTCGAGATCCAGCCCGTCGAACCGGTGATCGGGGCCACTGGTTGGCTGGTCGTCGGCGACGAGAACCGCCTGCCCCCCTCCAGCGGGACCGCTGAGGTGCCCGATGGTGAGATCCGTATCGGCGAGGAGTTCACTGTGCGCGGCGAAGGCTTCGCTGGTGACAGCGCAGCCGAGGTGTGGCTCTACTCCGACCCGATCCTGCTCGGAGCGGCCGCCGCCACCGCCGTCGGTGCCCTGACCTGGGAGGGTGCCATGCCCACCGGCACCACCCTCGGAGCGCACACCGTGGTCATCGCCGGCCAGAGCGCCACGGGTCGACCCCTGTTCCTCACCGCCGGGGTGAACGTCGGCGCAGCGGCTGCGCCACCGACGACCACGACCACGAGCCCCGGGACCACCCCCACCACCCAGGCCGTGGGTGCGGTGGTCGGTACCACCGCTGCGGGGGCGGCCGCCGGTGGGGCGACGCCCGCGGTGCAGACCACCACCACCTCGGCCACGGGACCGCTCCCCGCCACGGGCTTCGGCAACGGCGGGTTGACCGTGCTGGCGTTGCTGTTGCTCGTCATCGGAGCGGCAGCGGTGGCCACCTCCCGACGATCGGCACCCACTCGTCACTGAGCAGCGGGGAGCGGGTCCTCGTTCGGCGGGAACGCCCCGGAAGTCCTTGATTTCACCTGACGACAGCCGTACCGTGTCCCGAACGACTCGGTACGGCTGTCGCCGTCGAGCACCACACAACCTCTCCAGCCGCCTGCTGGCCCGTCCAACGACGCCGGTTGGCCTCTTCGGGTTGCTCCGGGGGTGGGCGCCCATCTAAGCTGGTCAGTTGCCGTGGCCCCGCGCTCTCGCTCCGCAAGGACCAGCGACGACGCGCGGCGCTGTGCGGCTCCACACACCGCCATCCATCTGGGGAGTGATCCTTGCCTGCACGCTCGAACGTCCAGGACCGCTACTCGTTCGCAAACCTGGAGGAGGTGCTCGAACTCCCGGACCTCATCGCCATTCAGAGGGCCTCGTTCGACTGGTTCCTGGAGCGAGGTCTGAGCGAGACGTTCCGTGACATCAGCCCGATCAAGGACTTCACCGAGACGCTGCAGCTCGAGTTGGAGTACGACCCCGAGGACGAAGACCTCCGGCCGTACCCCAAGTTCAGCGTGGAGGAGTGCCGCGAGAAGGACATGACCTACGCGGCGCCCATCTTCGTGCGCGCCCGCTTCATGAACTCCGCCACCGGCGAGATCAAGGAGCAGACCGTCTTCATGGGTGACTTCCCCATGATGACCGACAAGGGCACGTTCATCGTGAACGGCACCGAGCGAGTGGTCGTCTCCCAGCTGGTGCGGTCCCCGGGTGTCATCTTCCAGCCGGGCGAGCGCTATCGCCTGCGCAACCTGGCCAAGCACCAGGAGGTGACCGGCACCATCCACCCCTATCGCGGCGAGTGGATGGAGATCGACGTCGAGCAGAAGCCCGGCAAGGACGTCACCGCCGGTGCCCGTGTTGCCCGCAAGCGTCGCCTGAGCATCTTCGTGTTGCTGCGTGCCCTCGGCTACGACGAGGAGAACCACCCCGGGTTCCTCCAGCGCTTCGTCTCCCACTTCGACTTCCTCGAAGGGCAGTGGGAGAAGGACTGCGACGTGGCCGTCACCCAGGACGAGGCACTCGTCGAGATCTACAAGCGAGCCCGTCCGGGCGAGCCGCCGACCGTCGAGTCGGCCCGCAACTACTTCCGCAACGCCTTCTTCGAGCCCCGTCGCTACGACCTCTCGCGGGTCGGTCGCTACAAGCTGGACCGCAAGCTCGGTCCCGAGCTGGACCGCATCGAAGAGGTGTTCGGCATCGAGGTGGAGCGCCCCGAGCCCGGCCAGTCCGTGCTGTGCCCCTCCGAGGTGCTCGCCGCCACGACCTACATGCTCCACCTGGTCAAGCGTGACCCGGGCTACCGCCTCGATGACCAGGACCACTTCGCCAACCGCCGCATCCGCTCGGTGGGCGAACTCATCCAGAACCAGGTCCGCATCGGCCTGTCCCGCATGGAGCGGGTCGTACGCGAGCGCATGACCACCCAGGACGTCGAGGCCATCACGCCCCAGACGCTCATCAACATCCGCCCGGTGGTGGCCGCCATCAAGGAGTTCTTCGGCACCAGCCAGCTCAGCCAGTTCATGGACCAGGTGAACCCGCTGTCGGGTCTCACCCACCGGCGGCGCCAGTCGGCGCGCGGCCCGGGTGGCCGGTACCGTGAGCGGGCCGGCTTCGAGGTGCGCGACGTGCACTTCAGTCACTACGGCCGCATGTGCCCCATCGAGACGCCCGAGGGTCCGAACATCGGTCTCATCGGTGCGCTCAGCACCTTCGCCCGGGTGAACGAGTTCGGATTCATCGAGTGCCCCTACCGGGTGGTGGTCGACGGCCGCGTCACCGACGAGATCCGCTTCCTCACCGCAGACGAGGAAGAGGAGTACGTCGTTGCCCAGGCCAACGCGCCGCTCAACGACGACGGCACCTTCCGTGACGGCCGGGTGCTCGTGCGCCGGTCGCCGCAGGCAGCCACGCTGGGTGACCTCAAGCTCATGTTGGAGCGCGACGTCTACTTCGCCGCCACCACCGAGATCTCCTACGTGCCGCCGTCGGAGGTCCAGCTCATGGACATCTCGCCGAAGCAGATCGTCTCGGTGGCCACCGCACTCATCCCCTTCCTCGAGCACGACGACGCCAACCGGGCGCTCATGGGCGCCAACATGCAGCGCCAGGCCGTGCCGCTGGTCCGCGCCGAGGCGCCGTACATCGGCACCGGTATCGAGGCTCGTGCGGCACGCGACGCCGCCGACATGATCATCGCCCCCGAGGCGGGCACGGTGTCCGCCGTCGACGGTCGCTCCATCACTGTCGACTACACCACGGCGGGTTCGAAGACCCACCACCTCCACAAGTTCGAGCGGTCCAACCAGGACACCTGCATCAACCAGAAGCCGGTCAACATCCGCCCCGGTGATCGCATCACCGCCGGGCAGATCCTGGCCGACGGTCCCTCTACCGAGCATGGTGAGCTGGCCCTGGGCAAGAACCTGGTCGTGGCCTTCATGCCCTGGGAGGGCTACAACTTCGAGGACGCCATCATCCTGTCGGAGCGCCTGGTGCGCGACGACGTGCTCACCTCGATCCACATCCACGAGCACGAGATCGACGCCCGCGACACCAAGCTGGGGCCCGAGGAGATCACCCGGGACATCCCCAACCTCTCCGACGACATCCTGGCCGACCTCGACGAGCGCGGCATCATCCGCATCGGCGCCGAGGTCAGTCCTGGCGACGTGCTGGTGGGCAAGGTCACCCCCAAGGGCGAGACCGAACTCACCCCCGAGGAGCGCCTGCTGCGCGCCATCTTCGGTGAGAAGGCCCGCGAGGTGCGCGACACGTCGCTCAAGGTGCCCCACGGCGAGTCGGGCAAGGTCATCGACGTCAAGGTCTTCAGCCGCGACGACAGCCACGAGTTGCCCCCCGGCGTCAACCAGCTGGTGCGGGTCTACGTGGCCCAGAAGCGCAAGATCTCCGTCGGTGACAAGCTGGCCGGTCGACACGGCAACAAGGGCGTCATCAGCCGGATCCTGCCGGTGGAGGACATGCCCTTCATGGCCGACGGCACGCCCGTCGACATCATCCTCAACCCCCTCGGCGTGCCGTCCCGCATGAACGTGGGCCAGGTGCTCGAGGCCCACTTGGGCTACGCCGCCCGCTGGGGCTGGTCGATCGACGGTGTCCAGCAGGGCAACGACCCCATCCGCGGCACCGAGACCGCCACCCGGCCCACCACGCCGGCGGCGCAGCTGGTGGCAACCCCCGTGTTCGACGGGGCCCACTGGGACGAGACCGAGGACGCCGGTCGCCACCCGACCATCCAGCGCATCCTCGAGAACCTCAACCCCGAGGCAGGCCACCTGAGCTGGGAGGGAACCGACGGCGACGGGAACCCCGTGCGCGTGGCCTACGGCCCCGCCGGCGACGGTCGCCTCATCCAGTCCGACGGCAAGATGGTGCTCTACAACGGTCGCACCGGTGAGCCCTACGACAACCCCATCATGGTGGGCGTCGTCTACATCTTGAAGCTGGCCCACCTGGTCGACGACAAGATCCACGCCCGCTCGACGGGCCCGTACTCGATGATCACCCAGCAGCCACTGGGCGGGAAGGCCCAGTTCGGTGGCCAGCGCTTCGGCGAGATGGAGGTGTGGGCGCTCGAGGCCTACGGCTCCGCCTACTGCCTCCAGGAACTGCTCACCATCAAGTCCGACGACGTGTTGGGCCGGGTGAAGGTCTACGAGGCCATCGTCAAGGGCGAGAACATTCCCGAACCCGGCATTCCCGAGAGCTTCAAGGTGCTCATCAAGGAGATGCAGGCGCTCTGTCTCAACGTGGAGGTCATCTCCTCCACCGGTGAGGAGATCGAGATGCGTGAACTCGACGAGGACATCTTCCGCACGGCGGAGGAGCTGGGGATCGACCTGTCGCGACCTGAGCGCGGCACCGACGAAGAAGACGCCCGCCGCCAGGCGGAGAGGAGCTGAGGCACAGATGACCGCTCTCGACGTCAACACCTTCGACCAGCTGCGGATCGGGTTGGCCACCGCCGACTCCATCCGCACCTGGTCCAACGGTGAGGTCAAGAAGCCCGAGACCATCAACTACCGCACCCTCAAGCCCGAGAAGGAAGGGCTCTTCTGCGAGAAGATCTTCGGTCCCACCAAGGACTGGGAGTGCTACTGCGGCAAGTACAAGCGGGTGCGCTTCAAGGGCATCATCTGTGAACGCTGTGGCGTGGAGGTCACCCGCTCCAAGGTGCGCCGCGAACGCATGGGCCACATCGAGTTGGCCGCGCCCGTCGTGCACATCTGGTACCTGCGCGGCACCCGTTCGTGGCTGGCCTACCTGCTCATGGGCACCGAGGCCCGTGAGGAGCTGAAGGCCAAGCAGCTCGAGAAGGTCATCTACTTCGCCGCCAACCTGGTCACTCATGTGGACGTCGACCGCCGCCACGAGGATCTGCCCGACATCGAGAAGGACATCCTGGCCGAGATCGACGAGATCGCTCGCGCCCGGGACCTCGAGCTCAACCAGATCAACGAGGAGCTCGAAGCCGAGCTGGCCTCGCTCGAGGGCGAAGGCGCCAAGGACTCCGACATCCGGGCACGCCAGCGCGCCGGTGAGAAGCGCATCGTCGAGGCCCGCGAGCGCTACGAGCAGGAAGAAGACCTGGTCAAGCGCTCCTTCGACGAGTTCAAGGATCTGTTCTCCCGTAAGATCATCGAAGACGAGATGCTCTGGCGCGAGCTGGTCGACCGCTTCGGCGACTACTTCGAGGGCGGCATGGGTGCCGATGCCATCGCGCAGCTCATCGACCGCATCGACTTCGACGACGAGGAGATCAAGCTCCGCGGCCTGATCGACCCGCCCGCCGGTCAGCGTCCACTCTCGGCGCAGCGCAAGCAGAAGGCCATCAAGCGGCTCAAGATCGTCACCGCCTTCAACCGTCGCGACGACAACGGTCGGCGGGTCAACGACCCCCGGGCCATGATCCTCGACGTGGTGCCGGTGATCCCGCCCGAGCTGCGCCCCATGGTGCAGCTCGACGGCGGCCGGTTCGCCACCTCCGACCTCAACGACCTGTACCGCCGGGTCATCAACCGCAACAACCGCCTGAAGCGCCTGCTGGATCTCGGTGCCCCCGAGATCATCGTGAACAACGAGAAGCGGATGCTGCAGGAGGCGGTCGACGCGTTGTTCGACAACGGCCGTCGCGGTCGCCCCGTGACCGGCCCGGGCAACCGGCCCCTCAAGTCGCTGTCGGACATGTTGAAGGGCAAGCAGGGCCGCTTCCGTCAGAACCTGCTGGGCAAGCGCGTCGACTACTCGGGCCGCTCGGTCATCGTGGTCGGCCCGACCCTCAAGCTGCACCAGTGCGGTCTGCCCAAGCTCATGGCGCTCGAGCTCTTCAAGCCCTTCGTCATGAAGAAGCTGGTGGACGCCGAGCTGGCCCAGAACATCAAGTCGGCCAAGCGCATGGTCGAGCGGCGTCGGCCCCAGGTGTGGGATGTCCTCGAAGAGGTCATCAAGGAGCACCCGGTGCTGCTGAACCGTGCACCCACGCTCCACCGCCTGGGTATCCAGGCCTTCGAGCCGGTGCTGGTCGAAGGCAAGGCCATCCAGATCCACCCGCTGGTGTGCCACGCCTTCAACGCCGACTTCGACGGCGACCAGATGGCTGTCCACCTCCCGCTGTCGGCCGAGGCCCAAGCCGAGAGTCGCGTGCTCATGCTCTCGGCCCACAACATGCTGTCGCCCGCCGACGGGCGCGCCCTGGTCACCCCGACCCAGGACATGGTCATCGGCGCCTATTACCTCACCACGCACGTGGAGGGCATGGCCGGCGAGGGTCGCATCTTCCGTCAGTTGCACGAGCTCGAGCGGGCCTACGAGTCCGGTGACATCGACCTCCACGCCTCCATCGAGTTCCGCAGCGACGAGCTGGTGGCCACCCCGGCCAACGGCGACGCCGCCACCTACCACGCCACCACTCCGGGCCGAGTGTTCTTCAATCGCACGCTGCCCTCGGACTTCGGCTACATCAACGAGACCGTCGACAAGAAGGTGATGGGTCGCATCGTGGAGCGGTTGGCCCGCGACTACGACAAGGCCGTGGCGGCGGGGTCACTCGATGCACTGAAGGACCTGTGCTTCGACTTCGCCGCCCGGTCCGGGCTCACCATCTCCATCGACGACGTGCAGACCCCACCGTCGAAGCAGGCCATCCTGGACCGCCACGAGGGTGAGGCCGACAAGGTGGAGAAGCAGTTCCGCCGAGGCATCATCACCGACGGTGAGCGTCGCCAGAAGGAAGTGGAGATCTGGACCGAGGCCACCAACGAGGTGAAGGACGCCATGGAGGCCGGCCTCAACGCCGAACCCTTCAACCCGATCCGCATGATGGTGGGCTCGGGTGCTCGCGGCAACATGATGCAGGTCCGTCAGATCGCCGGTATGCGCGGTCTGGTGGCCAACCCTCGCGGTGACATGATCCCCCGACCGATCAAGTCGAACTTCCGTGAAGGCCTCGCCATGCTCGAGTACTTCATCGCCACCCCCGGCGCCCGCAAGGGCCTGGTGGACACCGCCCTGCGTACCGCTGACTCCGGCTATCTCACCCGTCGCCTGGTCGACGTCAGCCAGGAACTGATCATCAACGACGAGGATCCGTTCTCCGCTGGTGCGGTCCGCGGCATCTGGATCGACAACGTGCTCCCCGACCAGCCCGGCCGCCGTTCGTGGTTGGAGACCCGCCTCCTCAGCCGGGTACTGGCCGATGAGGTCACGGTGTCGGTGGCCGACGAGGACCTCGAGGTCCATCCCACCGACGGTACGACCGGCATCTCCTCGCTGGTGTGGAACGCAGAGCAGCAGGCCTGGCCCGAGACGTGGCTGGGTGCTTCCAGCACCGGTGACGGTCGGTCGACCGTCACCCTGCCCCAGGGCACGGCAGTGCGCACCAAGGAGATGGAGATCCTCCGCGACGACACCACCGTCTCGCGGGTGCGGGTGCTGTCGCCGTTGACCGACGACAGCCACACCGGTATCTCGGTGGCGGCCTACGGCCTCTCGCTGGCCACCGGCAAGCTCATCGAGATCGGCGAGGCGGTCGGCGTGATCGCCGCCCAGTCCATCGGGGAGCCGGGCACCCAGCTCACCATGCGGACCTTCCACACCGGCGGCATCGCCGGCTCCGACATCGCCGGTGGTCTCCCCCGTGTGGTCGAGCTCTTCGAGGCCCGCAGCCCGAAGGGTAAGGCCACGCTGGCCAGCGAGTCCGGCGTGGTCCGCATCGTCGACGACGAGGGCAAGGGCCGCGTGGTGGTCATCGTGGACGACGAGGGTACCGAGCACCTCTACCCGATCCCGAACCTGGCTCGTCTCGAGGTCACCGACGGCCAGGAGATCCGGGCCGGCGAACCGATCATCGACGGACCCCGCGATCCCAAGGAGCTCCTCGAGATCAAGGGCGTCCGCGAGACCCAGCAGTACCTCGTGGGCGAGGTCCAGAAGGTCTACCAGGACCAGGGCGTGCCCATCCACGACAAGCACGTGGAGCTCATCGTGCGCCAGATGACCCGCCGCATCCTGGTGAGCGAGCCGGGCGACTCCGACTTCCTCCCAGGGGAGCGGGTCGACCAGCGGGCCTACATCGACACCAACCGTGAACTGGTGAAGGAAGGCCGCACCCCCGCCGAGGGTCGTCCCGAGATCATGGGCATCACCAAGGCGTCGCTGGCCACCGAATCGTGGCTGTCGGCCGCCTCGTTCCAGGAGACCACCCGGGTGCTCACCGAAGCGGCCATCGAGTCCCGCAGCGACTCGCTCATCGGCCTCAAGGAGAACATCATCATCGGCAAGCTCATCCCGGCAGGCACCGGGATGGGGACCTACCGGGACATCGCCCCCGACGCCCCGCACTACGAGCCGCTCGCCTACTACTCGAGCGACGACGAGGAGGGCGAGGGCGAGGGCGAGGTCGACCTGTCCGAGCAGTTGCGCAAGCGTGCCGACGAGATGGGCGCCGCCCGGCTGGCCGAGGCCACACCCGCTCCGCCGGCGGAGGGCTACGCCGAGGTCACGCCGCTGTACATCGCGCCCGAGGAACCCGGCGAGGAGAGCGCCGGCTGAGCCGACGCGTCACGAAGCCGCCGAACTGCGACGGGCCCGGGGGGGGGTTGGGGGCGGGCCCCCCCGGGGGGGGTGTTGGGTGGGGGGGGGGGG
>JAFIEP010000132.1 GCA_020832495.1 Acidimicrobiia bacterium
CAGCCGTGACAGTTCAGAACCCACCGCCACTGCGGCGTCGCCCACCACCGAGTCGGGCGTGGCGGCCAACTCGGTGGTGTCACACGCACCCACCAGCGCATCGACCGACCCGACCAGCCCCGACACCACACCCGCCAACCCACCCGAACCAACGCCAGCACCAGCAGCACCAGCATCGCCAGCGCCCGCAGCGCCGTCGGTGCCGGCGCTGTGGAAGCTGTCGGAGTCAGCGAACGAAGCCACACCGAAAGGGTACACACGTTCGATCAGCTCCACAACCTGCTTCACCCACCGCAGTCCCACCACCACAGCGAGTGACCGACCCGAGAGCGCACCCGGCAGCGCCCCCGACACACCATCGACTTCCTGCCAGCCCGCCCCGGTCACCAACGCCGCCGACAGTCGCGTTGCTCCAGCCGTGCCACCGAGTCGTCAGGGGGGAGCGGTACAATGTCCGCACCGGGTCGTCGGGTCACCCGCCAGCTCACGCTGCGTCGAGCACTGACCCACATGACCAACAGACGCGCACACGTAACCAACGCACACGGAGCAAGGAGTCCACATGGCTATCGGTATGAGCAACCCCGTGCTCAACGAGAACCGATTCCGTCCCGAGTCGGACGACACGCAGGCCGGCTGGGCGGCGCCTGCCGCCGCAGCAACCCGCCCTGCGGTAACCGGCATGCCGCCGACCGCTGGTGGTCTGGGCGGCGCAGTGATGACCGTGGGTGGCACCATCCGCGCCACCCTGCTGCTGTGGGTCCTCATCTTGGCCTCGGGGAGCTTCGGGTGGAGCCAAGTAGTGCAGCCCGACCCGGTGTTCGACCCCGCCACGGGCCAAATGGTGCAACCCGTGCAGTGGCCGACGTGGATCTTCATCCCGATGCTCGTCGGTCTCGGTATCGCCTTCGCCATCGCCTTCCGGCCGAAGCTGGCCCGCTTCCTCGCACCGGTGTACGCGGTGTGCTTCGGCGCCGCGCTCGGCGCAATCTCGGCGATCTACGAGCTCGCCTGGAGCGGCATCGTGGCGCAGGCCATCCTGGCCACGCTGGGCGTGTTCGGGGTGATGCTCTTCCTGTATGCCAGCCGCATCATCAAGGTCACCCGCCGGTTCGCCATGGTGGTCGTCGGCGCCACGCTGGGCATCTTCGTGATGTACCTGCTGAGCTTCGTGGCCAGCCTCCTCGGCGCCGACCTGCTCTTCTGGCGGGAACCGAGCCTGCTCGGCATCGGGATCTCGGTGTTCATCGCCGTGGTCGCTGCCCTGAACCTGGCACTCGACTTCGCCTTCATCGAGGAGGCCACCCAGCGAGGGATGCCTGCCTACATGAACTGGGTCGGGGCCTTCGGGATCACCGTCACGATCGTGTGGCTCTACATCGAGATGCTTCGCCTGATCTCGCTCATTCGTCAGTGACCTGACGGGCCTTCAGCCCACGCCACGGCAACGCCTCTGGCCATGCGACCTCCATTGCGTCGGGCGGCGGGGGTGATCATCCGTCGCCGTGGCTCGCCGTGACCCGTCGATCCGCGAGTACCGTGACGCCATGGCGGTCATCCCGAGCCCGGCCGGAGCGATCCGTGACGTCCTGCGCATCGCCGGCGCGGTTGCCGACCGTGCGGACCGGCAGCTTCCGGCGCCTGGGCCGGTGGCGACTGCATGGGGGTTGGCCAAGGTCACTGCAGTGGGCGCAGCGGCCCCAGTGGTGGGTCTCGGCATGGCGACGCTGGCCACCATCACCACGCGCGAGGCGGAGCGGCGCTGTGCGCGCTACCCCGCAATGGTGGATGCTGCGGTGTCCGGTGCGAGCGAGCCGGTGCTGGAGCGGGTCTCGATGGTCGCCGACCCGGGTCCGACCGTCATCACGTCGGACCTGCACCGCTGTGTTGCTGGTGGTCTCGATTGGATCGAGCGACAACACACCCGTGACCTCTACGAGACGATGCTGGACCACTACGCCGACGAGCAGTGGCGGCTCGTCGAGAACGGTGACGTCGAGGACTACTGGATGGTTGGCGGATCCACGTGGGGCACGCTCTACGACGCGGCGCGCATGGGTACGGCGATGTGGCCGGGCAAGGTGGGGGCCCAGAGTCGCGCCGTGGTCTACGGCGAGCACCTCCGGCGCATCGTGGCGGCCAACGAGGGCATCTACCACCGCATCGAGGACCGGTTCCACGCTGCCGGCCGCTACCACCGGGTGGTGGGGAACCACGACGACGTCTACCGCCACCCTGACGCGGTGGCCGAGTTGCAGTCCGTGCACCCGGGGCTGGAGGTGGTGGATGCGGTGGTGCTGGCCCCGCAGAGTTCCCGGCCCGTACTGGTGGCTCATGGCCATCAGACCGACAGTTGGAACGGTCCGGGGATGGCCTGGCTCGGCCGGTTCATGACCTGGCTGAGCTGTGGGTTGGACGACGCCCCGGTGCCGTGGGGATTCCTGGGTCTGCCGACGGTGGAGAGCACCATGGCGCTCCTCGGCGGTCGCCAACCCAACGTGTTGTCGACCATCGACCCGGTCGTCGGAGCGAACGGTTCACTCGAGACGGTCGACGAGGTCCGTCTCGCTCGAGCAATGGCCCAGGCCGGGCGGGCGGCGGAGGACGGTCCGCTCGTCGTGCTGGGCCACACCCACATCGTTCGTGACGGTCCCGACGGCCCCGACGGGCTGCAATGGGCTGGCTACCTCAACAGCGGCTGCGGGATCGGGAGTGACCTCGTCACCGCCGTGGAGTGGCGGCCGGACCGTGGCGCCTCGCTGGTGGCTTGGCATCCGGCGGACCTCGGCGTGGGGTCCACCGAGGTAGTGGCGGTCAGCCCGCGGGGGCGAGACGTGGCGCGCACCGAACTGATGCCCACCGATGACGGCTCACTGCTGAGTCCGGCCGCGGACTCGGCCGGCGGGGCTCGTGGCGCTCGGAGCGCTCGACCGTCGTGACCTCGGGACCGACCGCGCGGGGGTTGCCCGACACGGTGCTGTTCGACCTCGACGGCACCCTCGTCGACCGGGAGCCCCTGGCCACCGCCGCGCTCGAGGAGGTGATGGTGGCGCTCGGTGACCCGCTGGCCCCCGGTCGGGCGGCGAGCTGGATCGGGCGCGGGTGGCCCGACGTGCATCTGGATCTCGACGTCACCGCCCGGCACGGGCTCACCTTCGAGCGCTGGCACGGCGTCATCCGGTCGACAGCCGACCGGTTGGTGGACGAGGGCTTCCCCACGCGGCTCCTCGACGGAGGTCCCGAGCTGATCGAACGCCTCGTGTCCCAGGGTGTGGCGGTGGGGATCGTCACCGGCTCGACGCACGGCGAACTCGCCCACGCGGTGGGGGAGTTGGGGGTTGAGCGGCACCTGCGGGTCAGGGTGGCAGCGGAGGACTACCGGGTGGGGAAACCCTCCCCGGAGCCCTACCTCACCGCGATCCGCCAGCTCGCGGACGAAGGTCGCCCACCCCAGCGGTGGCTGGTGGTCGAGGACAGCGCGGCGGGCGTCCGTTCGGGGTTGGCCGCTGGTGCCGGGGTGCTCGCCACCTCGGCCGCCAATCCTCCACGCGGCCATCCCGGCCATCAGGATCTCGGGGACGCACACGTGGTGGTATCCAGCCTCGTCGAGGTGGTCGACGAGACGCTTCTCAGGTGCGTCACCGCGGGAGGCGGCAGTGCCGGTCAGCGCTCGGAGAAGGACGGCGACCGGTGACTGGGCCACGATGGTTGAACGACACCGAACAGCGGGTGTGGCATGCGTGGCTACGGAGCACGGTCCGGGTCCACGAGGCGCTCGAGCGAGACCTGCAGCAGCAGTTCGGGCGCTCCCTGGCGGAGTACGAGGTGTTGGTGCACCTGTCCGAGGCCGACGGGCATCGACGTCGGATGGCCGATCTGGCGGACCGTTCGCTGGTCAGTCGCAGCCGTCTCACCCACACCGTTGATCGGTTGGAACGCGTCGGCCTCGTCGAGCGCCAACCCTGCCCGGAAGACCGACGCGGCACGTGGGCAGTGCTCACCCCCTTGGGCCTCGAGCACCTCGAGCGCATGGCACCGCGGCACGTCGAGAGCGTTCGACACTACCTGTTCGATGTCATGGACGACGCCCAGATCGAGCAGTTGGCCGAGGTTCTCGAGGCGGTTGCGGACGCTGGGTCGTCCCCGGTGGCGGACGTCGAGCGCGGAAACGCCTTGCATGAAGATCGGTAGAAGCGTATATTCATGCGTTCCGCCGTCGCGTGCCCTGGACTGTGCTCTCGAGTGCATCCTCTAGGTGGCGGGCGACGCCACCCGGCCAGGCTCGTGCGAAGGACGACAGGAGAAGCTGGTGCCACCCGACGAACACGATGATTCGCCCAGTGCCATCACGGTGGGCGTGGTGGGCGCCTCCGGGTTCACCGGTGCCGAGCTCCTGCGGCTTCTCGCTGGCCACCCGACCTTCGAGGTGACCCTGGTGACCGCCGAGACGCAGGCGGGCAACACGATCGGGGAGCTGTATCCGCACCTTGTGGCCAGCTACGGCGCCATGCCGCTGACCCGCTACGAACCGGGAGCGGCCGCCGGCTGTGAGGTGGTGTTCTGCTGCCTGCCGCATGGTGCCAGCCAAGCGATTGTGCCCGAATTGCTCGCTGGCGGGGCGCGGGTGGTGGACCTCGCTGCCGACTTCCGCTTGGCCGAGGCCGATCTGTACCCCACGTGGTACGGCGAGGCCCACGCGGCGCCCGACCTGTTGGACACTGCGGTGTACGGGCTGCCCGAGCTCTTCGGTGCCGACCTGGCCGAGGCCGACCTGGTGGCGGCGGCAGGGTGCTATCCCACGGCGGCTTCCCTGGCACTGGCCCCACTGGTGGCCGACGGACTGGTGGCCACCGGGGGACTGGTGGTCGACGCCGCCTCCGGTGTGTCGGGGGCCGG
>JAFIEP010000145.1 GCA_020832495.1 Acidimicrobiia bacterium
CTGGCCGTTCAGCGAGGGCGCCTACCCCGGGGCGAGTACGAAGACGGAAGCGCCCGGGCGGGCCGCGTGGTGGAGCCCGGCTCCGTCGGACGCGCCGACGAGCGCGGCGGCGAGGCACGAAGGGCAGCTGGTCCGGGGCGGGTGGTTCTTGTCGCTGGCGCGGTCCCTCTGTCATGGCGTGCGGCTCTGCGAGAGGCTGGCGTGAGCTTCGTCGACGTGTCGGGTGTCGCCGAGATCGACTGGCCTCGCATCCGAGTCAGTTCGCGCCGCTTCGGTCGATCGGTCCAGCGTCAGCGCGCTTCACTGCCGCTGCAAAAGGGTCACGCCGCCGTCACCCAAGAGTTGCTCGTGCAGGCGCTCGAAGGGTCGAAACCCTGGATCGGGGAGCTTGCGGCGAGTGCTGGCGTCAGCGTTCCGACGGCGTCGAAGGCAGTGTCACAGCTCGAAGCCCACGGGCTTGTGGTCAAGCACCGCGACGCGCATCGCGTCTCGGTCGAGGTCGTGGACCCGGTGGGTCTCGCCCAACGGCTTGCCGATCGCACCGGGTGGCCGGGCGAGGAGACGGTGTTCGGCTACCTGTGGGGACGCACGGTGTTCGACGTGGCATCCCGGCTCTCCGCGGTTGCGAGTCGCGTCGACGTCGAGATAGCGGTGACGGGACGCGTGGGTGCCGCCTACCTGGGCGTGTTCGGTACCACCTCACCGAAGGATGTGCGCGCCTGGGTCGGCGTCGGGGACCGAAGTCTCGAGAACGTCGCGGAGATGCTCGGGCTCGAACCAGCCACCGACGACGCCGCCAACGTGGTGCTCTCGAACGACAGATGGGGTGTGGGCGTCAACGGGCGGCTCGATGCGCCATTCGATGATCTGCAGGCATGGGTCGCGCACCCGCTGCGGGTCTGGTGTGATCTACCCGATGAACAACGAGGGTCCGACTACGCGGCCCAGATGTGGAGCGTGGTGACCGATGGCAGTTGATGACGCGACGGCGTCGGCCTACGGCGACCCCATGAGTGAGCGGCAACTCGGCATTGCCGCCGACGTGCTTCGCTCGTTCGGTAGCGCATTCGGAGGTCAGCACCTTGCGATCGTGGGCGGCGCGGTGCCGAGCGTTCTCATCGCTTCGCCGCCGGCCGGCATCGAACCTCACGTCGGCACCGCCGACCTCGATCTGCACCTGTCGCTGCATCTCCTCGACGGCGAAACGGCCGAGTACTACGACTCGATCATCGACGGGCTGCGGTCACTCGGCCTCGAAGCTGATCGTGAGGGTGGCAGGGAGATCAAGTGGCGGTGGGTGGGCTGGCACCGGGGTACGCGGGTGCAAGTTGAGCTGCTGTGCCCCGTGCGCACGCGGGGTGGTCGACCCGAGGACCCAACGGAGGACACGCCAGCGGAGGCGAACATCGGGCCGAACGGTGAGATCACTGCGCTGGCGGTCGGCTTCGGTCATCTGGTTCCGCATGACACGATCTCGATCGACCGACGGGTCGAGTCGGCTGAGGGTGAGCTGACTTTCGAGTTTCCGGTAGCGGGTCTCGCATCCTGGCTGTGCCTCAAGTCCGACGCGCTGATGCGGCGGAACAAGCCAAAGGATGCCTACGACATCGTTTGGACGCTCGACGCGCGCGGGCCTGACGCCGCGAGCGCGTACGTTGTCGACAGCCCGCTTTCCACCGGACCGCTTGCTGACGAGGTGAAGCGGCAGATGCGCCGACTGGTCACGGACCAGTTTCGCAACGAACGGTCCGTCGGTCCGACACAGTACGCGACGTTCCTGGAATCACCCGGTGACGGAGGCTTTCGTCGGCACGCCGTCGGCACCCTCGATGCGTTCGACCGTGCACTCATCGAACGAGGTTCCGAGTAGTCGTACCCGCCAGACGACTGTGAGTCGAGGCCAATTCTTCGAACCGATCTTCCGACTGACGGGCCGTCACGAGCCGGTTCTGACGGGGATCGGCAGGGACGGGCTGGCACTCGAAAACGCAGGTCAGTGGCACTTTCCGGTATGAGGCGACACGAGCCGGAAGGGCCCCAAAAGCCCCACAATCCGAAAGTCGCTGGCTGCCTCGCCAAGCAGACGTTCCTGCCAGTCTCCCGTGGCCGAGGTTGCCACCGATGCAAGGTCGCCTCGAACACCGACGTAGCGGCTCAGGGTGAATGCGGCGTTGGCGTGGCCGAGCAGCGTGCTCACGGCTGCCGGGTCGAGACCGACGTCAAGGAGAAGCCAGCACACAGCGACGTGACGGAGGTCGTGGGGGTGCCACATAGCTGAGGTCATGGACTTCATCGGCCATCCGGCGGAGCGAGCAGCGCGAGCCCAGTGTCGTTGGAACGTTCGGCGGTTCGCGAAGCCGCCGTCGTTTCCGGGGAACAGCAGGGCCTCGGGTCCGTCGTTCGATTCGACCTGTTCACACCACGCTCGCAGGTCTGGCGCGAGGCTGGCGGGGAACACCGAGACGCGCTGCTGGTGGTTCTTCGTCGGCTTGACGGCCATGCCGCTCTGGGACTGCTCGATGGAGCGGTGGATGCGGACGACTCGCTGTGGCTCGAAGGAGATGTCGATAGGACGCAGTGCGATGAGCTCGCCCCACCTGGCCCCGCACCGGTGCTTGAGGCGCATGGCGAGGGCCCACCCCGGATGGCCATGCTCGACCAATGCCTTGAACAGGCGGGCGCAGTCCTCGTCGGTTGGCAGCACCGAGCGGGGGATGAACCCGAGGATCTGGCCCTGGTCTTCCACCTTGGCGCTGTAGCTGACGAGCCACATCGGATCGGCTTCACGGGTGAGCCAGCGGTTCTTCATGGCGAAGGTCACCAACGCACGCATGGCCGAGCCGACGTTCTGCACCGTGGAGGGCGAGAGCTTCGCCCGAGCGCGATGGAGGACCTGCTCGGAGTCCGAGAGTGTCCAGGATCGCAGCTCGAGATCCCCGAGCACCTGCCGGCAGCATCTCGGGTGATCACCCGGTAGCGGGATTCGCTTTCGGTCGGGGCGTAGAGACGGGTCCCGTACTCGAACGAGGCGAGGGGCTTGCTGTATCGGCGGCGGGGCATCGAGACTTCCTCCGTCGGACCGCTGGGTCCAGTTCGGAACAGAGGAAGCTCGGTTGTGCTCCGGCAGAGCACCCTGCGAGCCTCGAGCAGGAATGTGCCAAAATGGTGCCAGCTGGGGGACCAGTGGTCAACGGCGACTGCTGGGCGCCGACGGAGCTTTGGGCCTCTGACCAGGGAGAACGCGCCTTTACCGAGCTCGTAGGTGCTGGCAACGACGACCCAGAGGGCCTGATCTGCCCCTCCCTCTCAAGGCGGCGGCACGGGTTCGAATCCCGTTGGGGGTGCTCCAAGGAATCCCCTGCTCCGGCAGGGGATTCTTCGGTTTCACGTCCGTCGATGGTCCCTCGATCACCGCAGAGCGGACGAGAACAGTGGTCGTGTCAGCAGCGGCGGATCCAGGCCGTACGTTTGTCGCCCATGGGCGACCTCTACCTCGAGTATGAGTACTCGATCACCTTCGCCCAACTGGCGATGGCGATGTTCGCCATGGGTGCCACCCTGGCGGTCAGGGACTTTCGGGCCGTGGTGCTCCTGCCCCGTTCGTTCCTGACCGGACTCGGTGCGCAGATGGTGCTGGTCCCGCTCCTCTCGTACGGCTTGCTGCGAGCGTTCGACCTCGACCCAGGAGTGGCGATCGGCCTGGCCATCCTGGCCGCGGTGCCCGGCGGCACCGTGTCGAATGTCTTCACCTACGCCGGCAAGGGCAACGTTGCGCTCTCGATTGCCATCACCGCGGTCACCTCCCTGGTGTGTGTCGTCACGGTCCCGTTCGTGCTGGAGTGGCTCGTCGGCTCGTACGTCCCTCCCACCTTCAGCCTCCCTCGCGGCCGCATCGCTCTCGAGATCGTCGTCACGCTCCTCGTGCCCCTGGCCATCGGTATGGGGGTGCTCCGCCGGTGGCCCGAGCGAGCCGAGGGACTGTCGCGGTTGGCCCTGGTCGTCACCGCGATCCTCATCGCTGTCATCGTGGTGGGGTCGGCCACGGCGGGACGGCTCGACGTCGAAGCGATGGGCTTTGCCAACCTCGCCGTGGTGGGCGGCTTCGCGCTCCTCCTTGCCGGGATCGCCATCGCGACGACGCTTGCCACCCGTCGATCCTGGCCGGACGTGACGGCCATCACCATCGAGACGACGGTGCGCAACACCAACTTGGGTCTGCTCGTGCGGACGTCGGTGTTCGGGACTGCTGCCACCGGTGGTGATTCGGTCGCCGACCTCGCACTGTTCACCCTGCTCGCCTATGCCGGTCTCAGCTTCGCCGTCGTGGCGCCGCTGATGGTGGTCGGGCGACGCGTGGCGGTCGCCGGCGACCCCCGAGGGGGTCGACGGCGCTCTCCCGGTGGGTAGCGCGTCGACCAGACTGGCCCGATGATCACCCAGCGGGTACGACAGACCGCCGATCGTGTCCTGCGTCGCGCCGTTGCCTACGGGGCGAACCGCATTGCGTCGAGCGAGCGTTTGATGAGCCTCGTCTACGACGGCATGAACGAGACCAGTTTCGGTGAGCTCTCCCATCACGAGGAGATGTTGAGCGACACCGAACGGGTCGGGGCGTACCACCAGGCCATCCACCGCTGCGTCGGGCTGGGCGACGTCGTGGTCGACCTGGGCTCGGGCACCGGGCTGTTGGCGTTCATGGCGTCGCTGGCCGGCGCGGCGAAGGTGTACGCGGTGGAGCACTCCGACGTCATCGAGGTGGCCCGCGAGATCGGCCGCCGCAACGGCATCACCAACGTCGAGTTCGTGCAGGCCAACAGTCGGGAGTTCACCCCGCCCGAGCCGGTCGACGTGGTGCTGCACGAGCAGATGGGCGACGAGCTGTTCAACGAGAACATGCTCGACAACGTGATCGACCTCCGCGATCGGGTGTTGGTGCGCGGCGGGCGGATCCTGCCAGCCCGGTTCCGGCTGTTCATGGAACCGGTCACGTTCCGCCCCGAGATGCGGGTACGGCGATTCACCAACATCGCACTGCCCGACGGCATCGACCTGAGCGGTCTGGCCGCCTCGTCAGTCATGGACAACTTCGACGTCGAGCGGTTCGAGCAGTTCTGGGCCCGACCCGGCTCCGTCGCCGCCGTGGTGGGCGAACCCGAACCCGTCATCGAGTTCGACCTGACCGTGCTCGACTCGTCAGCGTCGGTGCCCCGCCATCACACGATCGAGCGTGTCGCCACCGACGATGCCATCGTCGACGGGGTGTGCGTGTGGTTCGACGCCACCTTCGACGACGAAACGGTGCTGTCCACGTCGCCCCTGATGCCCAACACCAGTTGGGGGAACCGCATGTACCGGCTCGACCGGGACGTCGCCCGGGGCGAGACCCTCAGGCTGCGCATCGACATGGAGCGGCTCGTCGATGCGTCCACCTGGTCGGTCACCCAGGTCTGACCGCGCCGTGCACGCTCGTCCGGTCCGTGGCGGCTCGACCCGCCGTGCACGCCGATTTCCGACTCGGACATCAAGGTTCGTGGCAGACAGTGTGCGGCGCGGCGCCGTAGAGTGATCATGTGGCACCGTCCTGCCGGATTCCCGCCCCGGCAGGACGGGCCACACCTTTGCGGCGCGGCGTCGAACGGTCGTCGGCTCGGTGCGCGGAACGTCGACGGCGGGTCGTGTGGCGGCGATGTCACAGCGGGGGCCCACAGCAATGGTGGCCCCCGGGCGAGGCGGTGTGGCGGGAACGTCCGCCCGGGGGTACGACCGTGATCGTGCAGTGGCGCCGGAGTGCTCGTCAGCGCAGTCGGTAGCGTCGGATGAGTTGGGGATGATGCGGGCGTGTAGCCCGACCCATCCACACGTCGACCGCGCTGCCGATGTCGACGGCGATGCCGCCGGCCTCCCGAATGGCGTCGCAGTAGATCTTGCCGAGCAAACCGGCTCCGACGAGGTGGAGCGCGCCGGGACGCGTGCTCGCCAGTGTGTCGAGGAGTTCGCCATAGCGGTCGGGGAAGTGGCCGGTGCTGCCCGCGCTCTTCGAGGTGAACGCTTGCTTGGGCACATGGTGGTAGGTGACCCCGGTTGCGCCCAGATGCTCGACGAGTGCGTGCTCCAACGCCGGCTGGTTGGCGACCACGACGACGTGGCGACCTCGCACGAGTCCCTCGTAGTGGCCGAGGAGGTTCTCGTGGAACCGGGCGGAGTACGCCGCGGTGTCGGCGAGGCGGAGGCTCTGAGGGTGCCGTCCGAAGTACTCGAACACCGCGGCGATGCCGTGGGCGGCGGACACGGCGTCGGTGGTGGGTGTGAAGCGGACACGGAGCGGACGTCGGCTGGCTGCCACGCCGGCCCAGGTGAACGACGCCATGAGCGACAGGCGTTCAGGGATGCCGATGCCCTCGGCGTTGGCCAGTGCCTCATGGACACGCTCGAGGAGTGTCCTGCGGTGTTCGAGCAGTAGTTCTCCCTCGCCGAGGTGCTTGAGCGAACGGGCGTAGGCACAGAACCTGGTGAGGTGAGCAAAGCGCCCGAGTCCGAGTGCGAGCACGTCCCCCTCGCCGTCGCCGACACGGAGGAAGGAGGCCGGCTGACCGTTGTCGAGGCAGTGGCGGATGTGGGCAGCCACCTCTGCCCCGTCGGTGGTGTTCTGGACGCCCCACCTGTTGGTGGTGCGGGCAAAGGCGCGATTGACCGAGGCGAAGGGGTTCACCAAGTCGTCGTAGGAGGCCAGGAGCGAGTGCCAGTCCGCTTCAGTGGCGTCGTCCGGTGGCCATGCCAGCCGTGCCGCGCCATGTCGCACGATGGGCCGCAATCCATGGTCGGGATCATCGAGGACCGCATCGAACGCTGGATCGGTCTGGCGGCGGATCCGTTCGGGTTGCTCCGCCGCCAGCCACGGCCAGTTGCGACGAGTGGTTGGGTCAACTGGCATCGCCGGCCGATCGTACACCGACGGCCCGGTCCGACGATCCGAGCGGACGTGGTGGTCGCTCCCGGACTTTTCGCTCAAGTGCGGCGGGACGTCCGTCGATGTAATGAATGTCTCTATCCATCAGTGCACACCCGTGATGCCCCGGATCACCATCCGGGGCATCACACTTTTTCTGGCCACCCCGAGCGGGCTCGTGTGCGGCGTGGAGGCCATCGGCCGGCTGGAGTGCCGATGACCGACACGACTCACGACACCAGCTCGGTGTCGGGTGAGAACGCTGCCCAGGCGAACCAGAAGGTGTCGAGGTGCTCCACGGCTCGCAGCCGGACGCCTTCGAGCGGACCACTGCGGGCGTGGCCGAGCACGTCCCACCGGCTCCCGGTCTGCGCGTCCTCGAAACCGCCGTCGACCGAGCGGAAGGTGAGGGTCTGTCCCTCGACGGTCGCGTCGAACACCCCGGTGGCCCCGACGTCCCGGCCGCCACTCACCGAGGTGGCCTCGAGTGCGGAGGCCGTCCCGGGTAGGACCCACGCCACGTGGGGTCGACCGCCGAGTTCGAAGTCGATGACGCCTTCCTCGAGCAGCGTGTCGTGACGGATGGCGATCGGCTGGTCACCGATGCCGACCCCCACCACTCGCTCCTTGGCCACGAGGCGACCGTCGACCTCGCCGTCGAAGAGGAACGGAGGGTTGTCGACGTCGTCGTAGCCGGGGTAGGGGTTGCGGCCGTAGTCGCGGTCGTGACCGGTGTCGCGGGACAGCACCAGTCCGCCGGGGTGGGCGTCGCGCCACTCCGCCCAGCCAACGGTGGCCAACGGAAGGGTGTCGAGTTCGTTGCCGGTGAGCACGCCGGCGATGGCCTGGCCCGTGAAGTGGCTCCACAGCGATTCGGTCTGGCGGTCGTACATGACCAGCGCAGATTGGTAGAGGCTGCCCGAGGTACCGAAGGTCACCACCCGGTCGTCGATACGGCGATCGACCGCCACCGCGCTGTTGCACAGCGGGCAGTAGGTGACGGCGACCGGCTCACCGCCGATGGTGTCGTTCACGATCTCGTGCCAGATGAGTATCTGCACGGGATAGGCGCGGGCATCGCCGTTGATCTCGATGGCCAGCACGGGCTCGTTGTCCTCGAGGAAGTCGACCGAATCGGCGGGGATGAACACCGGCTCGTCGATCGGGGGGATGCCGTCGGGGGGAGGACCACCGGCTCGGATGTCGGCGGGGTCGACGAGCGGAGTTGGTAGCTCGGGGGCGGTCATGTCGACGAGCGCCGAGGGCACGTCCTCGACGGCTGTGGCGGGGACCTGTTCGATCGTCACCGGCGTGGCGACGCCAGCGGCCGGTCCGTTGTCGGCGTTGTCCGCGTTGCCGCAAGCTGCGAGCAGGAGAGCAGAGGTGAGGGCGGTGGCGGTGACAGCTCGACGCATGCAGGGGGAACCCGCCGCCCCGCGCCGGGATTCCCGGCGTCGGGTCAGGCCTCCACGCCGTAGCGCAACGGCTGCCCGGGACGGTGTGTCTCGTCGGTGCCGTCGGGGGTGGCGACCACCTCGCCGCCGATCACCACCCATTCGATCCCGGTGGCTTCTTTGCCAGGGTCGTCCACCGTAGAGCGGTCGCTGACGTGGTCGGGGTCGAACACGGTGATGTCGGCGTCGGCTCCCAGTTGCAGCCGGCCCTTGCGACGCAGTGCGGGACATCCCTGCTCCAGGCGGCGGGCGGGGAGGATCGTCATCTTGGCGACGGCGTTCTCGAGGTCGATGACCCCCTCGTCGCGGGCGTAGCGCCCCAGCGTTCGGCTGAACGTGCCGGCACAGCGCGGATGGTTGTTGCCGCCCGGCTCGAGGATGGCGTCCGAGCCCACCATGAGCCACGGTGTGCGCAGCCCGACCTGCACGTCGTGTTCAGGGATGGCGCCCATGGCGGCCACCAGCGTGTTGTCGGCCTGGTGTCGGGCGAAGCTGGCCTCGGTGAGTCGTTCGCCGGTGCCGGGCACGACGAGGTCCTCGTAGGTGATCTCGAAGCGCTCCTGCCAGCCCGGGGCAAAGCGAGCCGAACCCAAGAACGTGGCCCAGAAGTCGTAGGGGTAGAGGCAGGCGGTGACGTCGATGCCCTCCGAGCGGGCTTCCTCGAGGGTGGCCAGGGAGGTGTCCATGGTGTGGGTGCCGCCCGTGGAGGTGATGTGATCGACGTGGACGGCGGCACCCGACGCCCGGGCCACCTCGAGGACCTCGGCGATGGCGGCGGCGTTGTCCTGGCCGGGGTCGTTGGGTGATGAATACCGCGCATGGAAGAACATGGGGACGCCGTAGTCCGCAGCCACCTCGGCCAGGGCGATGTACTCGTCGGTGGTCACCCACGGGGTGTACTCGGGTTGGACGTCCACGCCGATCCACCCGGCCTCGAGCTCGCTGGCCAGCACCTCTTGGAGTTGGCGGCGCTGCGCGGCCGTGGCCGGCTCGGTGCCGATGCCCAGTTGGTTGCGGGCGAAGGCAGAGTCGAAGGCGCCGCCGTAGTGGCAGGGCGGGCGGTGGTGCTCGCTGCCGTAGGTGGAGAAGAAGGTCTCGGCGTCGATGTGCATGCCGTGCATGCCGAGGTTGGTGGTCACACCGTCGGCCACCTTGACCCAGATGCCGGTCGGGTTGGGTTGGTACGACAGGATGTCGATGAAGCCAGGCGCCACCACCAGTCCGGCCACGTCGACCGTCCGTTCCCCCCGCAGGTCGGCCCCGATCGACACGATCCGGTCGCCGTCGATGCCGACATCGGCCGTGCGGTCGAAACCCGAGTCGGGATCGAGCACGCGGCCGCCGACGAGGACGAGGTCATGCACGTGGTCGGGACCCGGTGCGACGGCGTCGTCGATTGCCGCGGGCTCGGTGGGACGTGAGCGGGTGCTGTCGGTGGCGTTCCTCGGTCCCCGGTTGACGAGGTTCCCGATGGTGGGGCGGAGGTCGTTGACCATGGGCTGGCCGAGGGTGGCGGTCAACGCGGCGGTGGTGGCGGCGAACGTGCCGCCGACGAGCAGTCGACGCCGTGAGATCGAGCCCTGGTCAGGCTTGTGGTCCTTCGATGGCACCGGAGCAAGTGTACGAGTGGGGGTGTGGTTGCGGCACGCGGCCGGCCGACGATCGGGGTACGCGCCGGTCGCCGTGGGGAGCGGGTCAGCGAGCCCGCCCGGGCCGACCGGCGGTGACTGCGGCAGTGCCGAGGAGCAGCAGGCCCAGCCCGGTCAGGGCGAGCCCCGAGCTGGTCGCTCCCGTGCGGGGGAGCGTGGCGCTCGTGGTCGGGGGCACGGTCGGCGGTGGCGAGGGTCGAGGTGGAGGCGGACGGGTGACGATTGTGGTCGTCGTCACCAGGCTAGTGGACGTCGTGCTCGTCGAGGGTGGGACCGTGGTCGCCGGTGGCGGTTCGGTCGTCGTGGTGGTGGGTTCGGGAGGCGGCTCGGTGGTGGTGGTCGTCTCGGGTGGCGGTTCAGTGGTGGTCGTGGTGGTGGG
>JAFIEP010000146.1 GCA_020832495.1 Acidimicrobiia bacterium
GGCTGGACGAACGTTCGGGCCGACGCACTGGGCGACGACCAGTTCGAACAGTTGATAGAAGCCAGCTACCGACTGGTCGCCCCCGGCGACCTGGTGGCGGAGCTCGATGCCCGCCTGGCCACGGGCGACAGCGAACGCTGAGGGACGAGCGGGCATCACCCAGGTGAATTCGGGGTAGGCCCTGGTGGTACGCACATCGGTTCCCTAGCGTGAGCGGGGAGCACTGCGCGCCCACACCGATCTCAGGAGCGTCCACCATGCAGAGCGGGACCGACTCGATCGCCACCATCCCCACTGGTGCAGTCACCAGCCAGAGCGGCGACGGCCACGTCGAACCCGCCACCGGCGAGGTGCTCGACCCGGCGATGCGTGCATCCCTGCACCGCTGGTGGCGGGCGGCGAACTACCTCTCGGTCGGGCAGATCTACCTGCTCGACAACCCGCTGCTCCGCGAGCCCCTCGCCGTCGAGCACATCAAGCCTCGACTGCTCGGGCACTGGGGCACCACGCCGGGGCTGAACCTGCTCTACGGCCACCTCAACCGCATCATCGGCGAGCGAGACCAGGACGTGCTGTTCATCTGCGGGCCCGGCCACGGCGGCCCGGCCATGGTGGCCTGTACGTGGTTGGAGGGCACCTACACCGACATCTACCCCTCGATCGGTCGCGACGGCGCCGGCATGGCTGCGCTGTTCCGCCAGTTCTCCTTCCCTGGCGGCATCCCCAGCCACGCCGCCCCCGAGACGCCCGGGTCGATCCACGAAGGCGGCGAGCTGGGCTACGCCCTGTCCCACGCCTACGGCGCGGCACTCGACAACCCCGAGCTGGTGGTGGCCTGCGTCATCGGCGACGGTGAAGCCGAGACCGGGCCGCTGGCCACCAGCTGGCACGCCAACAAGTTCCTCGATCCGGTCGGCGACGGCGCCGTGCTCCCCATCCTCCACCTCAACGGCTGGAAGATCGCCAACCCGACGTTGTTGGCACGCATCCCCGAGTCCGAGCTGCGCAGCCTGCTGGAGGGCTATGGCTACGAGCCGATCATCGTGGCCGAGACCGACCCCGAGGCCGTACACGAACCGCTGGCCGCCGCACTCGATGCTGCATTCGACCGCATCGCTGCCATCTGGGACGACGCCCGCAACGGCGCGGCCACCATCCGCACCCGACCCCGCTGGCCCATGCTGGTGCTGCGCACCCCCAAGGGCTGGACCGGGCCCTCTGTCGTCGACGATCACGTGGTGGAGGGCACGTGGCGCTCGCACCAGGTCCCGCTCAGCGGTGTCCGCGACAACCCCGACCACCTGGCCCAGCTCGAGACCTGGCTGCGCAGCTACGACCCCGACGATCTGTTCGACGACGACGGGCGACCCACCCCTGAGACGCTGGCCCTGGCCCCGACCGGCACCAAGCGCATGGGCGCCACCCCCTACGCCAACGGAGGTCTCCTCACCGTCGAGCTGGATCGGCCGCCGGTGAGCGACCACGCCATCGCGATCGACGCCCCCGGAGCGGTCGACGCCGAGGCCACCCGGGTGCTCGGTGAGTACCTACGTGAACTCGTGGTGCGCAACGCCGATGCCCGCAACTTCCGGGTGGTCGGGCCCGACGAGACCGAGTCCAACCGCCTCGGCGCGCTGTACGACGTCACCGGCAAGCAGTGGCAGGCCGAGGTGGAAGAGCACGACGAACATCTCGTTGCCCAGGGCCGGGTCATCGAGATGCTTTCCGAGCACACCTGCCAGGGGCTGCTCGAGGGCTATCTGCTCACCGGCCGCCACGGGTTGTTCTCCTGCTACGAGGCGTTCATCCACCTCGTCGACTCGATGGTCAACCAGCACGCCAAGTGGATGAAGGTGTCGAGCGAACTCGACTGGCGGCGCAGCGTCCCGTCGCTCAACTACCTGATCACCTCCCACGTCTGGCGCCAGGACCACAACGGGTTCAGCCACCAGGACCCCGGCTTCCTGGATCACCTGGTCAACAAGACCGCCGCGGTGGTGCGGGTCTACCTGCCGCCCGACGCCAACTGTCTGCTGTCGGTGATGGACCACTGCCTGACCAGCTACGACAAGATCAACGCCGTGGTGGCCGGGAAGCAGATGCACCCGGTGTGGCTGGACATGTCCGACGCCGAAGCCCACTGCGAGCGAGGTGTCGGCATCTGGGACTGGGCATCGAACGACGACGGCGACCCCGACGTGGTGCTGGCCTGCGCCGGCGACGTGCCCACCCTCGAGGCCCTGGCGGCGGTCGACCTGCTGCGCACCCACCTGCCCGACCTGCGGGTGCGGGTGGTGAACGTCGTGGACCTGATGCGCCTCCAGCCCGACACCGAGCATCCCAACGGACTCAGCGACCGCGACTTCGACACCGTGTTCACCCGCGACAAGCCCGTCGTGTTCGCCTTCCATGGCTACCCGTGGCTCATCCATCGCCTGGCCTACCGCCGCACGAACCACGCCAACCTCCACGTGCGTGGCTACAAGGAGCGGGGCACCACCACCACCCCGTTCGACATGGTCATGATGAACGACCTCGACCGCTTCCACCTGGTGATGGACGTCATCGACCGGGTGCCGTCGCTCGGTTCGCGGGCTGCGCTGGTCCGCCAACACATGGGCGATCGCCGTGCCGAGGCGCGGGCGTGGACCCGGGCGCACGGCGAGGACCAACCCGAGGTGCGCCACTGGCGGTGGCCCGGGTCGGGGTCCGAGGGCGGCGAGCGGGACGAGTCCTGATCTCGTGCGTCTCCTGGTGGTGAACGCCGGATCGTCGAGCCTGAAGCTGTCGATGCTCGACGACCACGACCGGGTGGCGCACCACACCGTCGACGGATGGGACGGCGAGGACACCGACGCCATCGCCACCTTCGTCGGCGACGCCGGGCCGCCACCGGAGGCCGTTGCGCACCGGGTGGTGCACGGTGGCGAACGCTTCACCGAGCCCGTCCTCATCGACGACGACGTACTCGTGGAGCTGCGCCAGCTCACTGCCTTGGCGCCGCTCCACCAACCCCGCAGCCTGGCCGGTGTGGCCGCTGCCCGGGAGGTGCTGGCCGACGTGGCGCACGTGGCCTGCTTCGACACGTCCTTCCACGCCACCCTGTCGGCGGCAGCGTCCACCTACGCGTTGCCTGCGGAGTGGCGTCAGCTCGGCATCCGCCGCTACGGGTTCCACGGGTTGAGCCACGCCTGGGCCGCGCAGCGGGCGGCCGACCTGGTGGGACGCCCGGTCGACGACCTGCGCATCGTGGTGGCCCACCTGGGCGCCGGGGCCTCGCTGTGCGCAGTGAGCGGCGGTCGGTCGGTCGACACCACCATGGGCTTCACGCCGCTCGAGGGTGTGGTGATGGCCACCCGCTCGGGCACCGTGGACCCGGCCAT
>JAFIEP010000012.1 GCA_020832495.1 Acidimicrobiia bacterium
CCGATGCATGACCTGGTGATCCGCGCCGGCACGGTGGTCGACGGCACCGGCGCGCCACCCCGCACGGCGGACGTGGCCATCACCGACGGCATCATCACCGAGGTGGGCCAGGTCGACGGGCCGGCGACCCGGACGGTCGACGCCGACGGTGCCGTGGTCATGCCCGGCATCGTCGACATCCATACCCACTTCGACGGCCAGGTGACCTGGGATCCGCTGCTCACCCCCAGCTGTTGGCACGGGGTGACCACCGTGGTCATGGGCAACTGCGGCGTGGGTTTCGCCCCGGTCGAGCCAGACCGACGGGACTGGCTCATCGGGCTTATGGAGGGGGTGGAGGACATCCCCGGCGCCGCGCTCAGCGACGGCATCCGCTGGAGCTGGGAGACCTACCCCGAGTACCTCGACGCCGTCGATGCCGCCGACAAGGCGTTCGACGTGGGATCGCTCATCCCCCACGGGGCGGTGCGCGGCTACGTGATGGGCGAGCGGGGTGCGCACAACGAGGCGGCCACCCCCGACGACATCGAGGCCATGGCGGCCATCGTGGCCGAGGGGCTGCGGGCCGGGGCGCTCGGGTTCTCCACCAGCCGCACCATTGCCCACATGGCCATCGACGGCGAGCCGGTGCCCGGCACGTTCGCCGCCCGCGACGAACTGTTCGGCATCGGCCGGGTCCTGGGCGACCTGGGAACTGGGGTGTTCGAATTGGCACCCGCCGGCGTGCTGGGCGAGGACCTGGCCGCCCCGGCCACCGAGATGGCCTGGATGCGCGAGCTGGCGGCGGAGACCGGCCGCCCGGTGCTGTTCGCCCTCCTGCAGAACGACCACGCCCCCGATGCCTGGCGCGAGATGCTCGATCTGTGCGAGCAGGCCCACCTCGACGGCGTGGGGGTGCATCCCCAGGTGGCGGGCCGTCCCATCAACCTGCTGTTGGGCCTGGCCACCTTCCATCCCTTCGCCTACTGCCCCAGCTGGGGCGCGCTCGGGTTCGCCTCGGTGGCCGAGAAGGCGGCGCGGCTGGCCGACCCCGCGCTGCGGGCCACGCTGCTGGCCGAGGTGGAGGAGGTCGACCCGGTGTTCGCCCAGTTCCTCGACCCCGCCGGCGTCTACCCGCTGGGCGACACCCCCGACTACGAGCCGTCGCCCGACCAGTCCATTGCTGCGCTGGCCGCCCGGGCCGGTCGCTCCCCGATGGAGGAGTTCTACGACCAGCTCCTCGTCGACGGCGGCGAGGCGCTGCTCATGCGGCCGCTCCTCAACTTTGCCGACCGCACCCTCGAGCCGGTGCGGGCCATGCTCACCCACCCCACCACCGTGTGGGGTCTGGGTGACGGCGGGGCGCACTGCGGCACCACCTGTGATGCATCGGTGCCCACCACGATGCTCATGCACTGGGGCCGTGACCGAGCCGAGGGGATCCCCCTCGCCGAGGTGGTGCGGATGATGACGTCGGCCACCGCGGAGATCATCGGGCTGGGCGACCGCGGTCGGCTCGCGCCGGGGATGCTGGGTGACGTGAACATCGTCGACCTCGACCACCTCGGTATCGGACGACCCGAGATGGTGCACGACCTGCCGGGCGACGCACGGCGCTTCGTGCAGCGCGCCGACGGCTGGGTCGCCACGGTGAAGGCGGGACAGCTGCTCATGGACCACGGCGCCGACACCGGCGTCCGTCCGGGCCTGCTGCTGCGCGGCGCCCGCTGAGTGGCGGCGAGGCGACAGCCGCCGGGGAATGTCCCCGTCGGCTCGGGGGTTCCCCACAGAGCCCGACCCCCGGAAGGAACCTTTGTGCCTCGAGCGATCTGGAACGACACCGTGCTGGCCGAGAGCGACGACGTGGTGGTCGTCGACGGTGCCACCTACTTCCCCCGCCACGCCGTCGAGTTCGACGTGCTGGTGGAGAGCAGCCACACCACGGTGTGTCCGTGGAAGGGCCGGGCCAGCTACTACACGGTGGTCGTCGACGGGGACGAGAACCGCGACGCCGCCTGGCACTACCCCGAGCCGAGCGACGCCGCAGCCCATCTGGCGGACCGCATCGCCTTCTGGCGCGGCGTGCAGGTTGTCGAGTCGCCTCCCGAGAACGACGAGCACGCCGAGCCGGTCGAGGACCTCGACGACACCACGTTCGAGGCCGGCACCGAGGGCCGCTGGACCATGGTCGACCTGTGGGCTCCGTGGTGCGGGCCGTGCCGGGCCTTCGCCCCGGTGTTCGAGGAGATCGCGGCCGAGATATCGGGCGTGAGCTTCGCCCGGTGCAACGTCGACGAGAGCCCCCAGTCCGCCGCTGCTCTCGGGGTGCAGACCATCCCCACCGTGGTGCTGTTCGACCCGGTGGGCAACGAGGTGGGCCGGGTCGTCGGCGTGCCCAAGCGCCGCGACATCGATGCCTTGCTGGCCCGGGCGGGAACGGCCGAGGAAGCAGGTCTGTAGCAGAACGACTCGGGCTGTGGCAGAATGACACACACGGAGGTGTGTGATGGGCACCAAGACGACCCGACTTCCGGTCGACCTGATCGAGACAGCTGAGACAGAAGGCCGCGCAGAGCACCGCTCAGCGGCGAAGCAACTCGAGCACTGGGCTCGGTTCGGCATGTTCTTCGACCGACAGACCAGCGAGTCCCACCGTCGGATCCAGCGAGCGGTTGCTGGTGAAGCGTCGCTGGCCGACCTCGACGAGGACGAACAGCTGGTGGCCAACGCCGCTGTCAACGCAGCGATCTCCACCGCGGCGAACGAGATCTCGTTCGCCGACCGCCTCGCCGCCCGTGGCGTCACCACCGTGGTCATGGACGACGAGGGACGAATGGTGCGCCGACACCCGGACGGGTCAACCGCCGTCCTGTGAGTCGTCTGGACCTCGTCGTAGGTCCCAACGGGGCAGGCAAGTCGACGCTCGTCGAATTCGTGCTCGCCGGCGCCCGACCCGGGGTCCCGTTCGTCAACGCAGATGTGATCGCCGCCGAACGCTGGCCGGACGATCCGCTGTCACACGCCTACGAGGCAGCGCGCGCCGCTGAGCGCGCACGTGACACGCTGCTCGCCAGCGGTGAGCCGTTCATCGCCGAGACGGTGGCATCGCACGAGTCGAAGATCGACCTGGTCCGCCGAGCGCGCGCTGCCGGCTACCACGTGCACCTCGTGGTCGTTGCTGTGCCCGAGGAGTACTCCGTGGCCCGCGTCAACGCACGCGTTGCCGCCGGAGGTCACGACGTTCCCGAAGGGAAGGTCCGGTCACGCTGGCACCGGCTGTGGGACAACGTCGTGGCGATGATCGAGTTGGCCGACAGCTGTGAAGTGTTCGACAACGCCGGGCCAGGTCCTGTCACCATCGCGACGTTCGTCGCCGGCGACGTCGTCGGGACTCCCCGCTGGCCCAACTGGACCCCAGAGGCGCTGGCGACCCGCTGGCCTGCTGCCGACCGTCGACGCTGAGGCGACCAGCCACCATCCGGCGGGTCAGCCCAGCCGCAGCACCGTCGCGCTGTGCGGCGGGAGCGACACCGACGAGGATCGGAGTTCGATGCGCGGGCCCGACAGCGCCGCCGCCTGAGCGTCGTTGACTGGGTGGCGGACCGTGCGCTCACCGAGGTTGGCCACCACCACGAACCGCTCGTCGTCGTGGCGGCGTTCGTAGGCGATGATGTCGGGATCGGTGTCGAAAAGCTCCAGTGCACCGTACCGGAGCGCCGGCGAAGCGTGGCGCAGCGCCAGGAGCTCGCGGTACCAGTTCAGCAGTGAGTCGGCATCGCTCGTCTGTGCCTCGACGTTCACCGTGCCGTGGTCGTCGTGGAAGGGCAGCCACGGCGTCACGCCGGGGTCGGTGAACCCGGCACCGGCCTCGCCCGACCACTGCATGGGCACGCGGACCTCGTCGCGGTTCAGCCGCTCGGGCAGGCAGTCGTGCACCCACTCGGGCATCCACCTGGCGACGACGTGAGGGATCGGATCGTTGGCCTCACGCAGGGGGATGGGGTGGTTGGTCATGCCGATCTCCTGGCCCTGGTAGAGCACCGAGGTGCCGCGCAACGTGCACAGCAGCGCGGCCATGACCCGGGCCTTGCGCTCGTCGCCGCCGAGTCGGGTCAGGGACCGCTCGCGGTCGTGGTTCTCGAGGACGTAGGTGGGCACGTGCGGCGCCGGATACTCCCGCTCGAAGCGGGCGATCAACGATCGCAGGCGGCCGGCCTCGTAGGGCGCCACGAGGAAGTCGAACAGGAAGACCAGGTTGAGCCCGGGCCGACCCTCGTCCTCCACGTAGCGCTGCAGCTCCTCTGGCGCGCCGAACACCTCGCCGAGGAGCGCCCGGTCGCCGTCGAACTCGTCGCACACGGCGCGCAGCCGCTGGCCGAGCGCGAAGTTCTCGTCGGTGTTCAGGGTGTGGACGGGATCGTCGAGGCGGGGCAGGCCAGAGCGGAACCGGGGTCGGAAGCGGTTCGGGCGCAGGTTGGCGTCGTGCATGATGGTGTGGAAGATGTCGAGGCGGAACCCGTCGACACCCCGCTCCAGCCACATGCGGATCATGTCGGTCATCTCGGCTTCGACCTCGGGGTTGTGCCAGTTGAGGTCGGGTTGGAAGTGCAGGAACGTGGCCAGGTACCACTGCTGGCGTTCCTCCCCCCACTGCCACGCACGCGGCAGCACGAGCTCGGAACGCCAGTTGTTGGGAGGCGTTGGTCTGCCGAGCCGGTTGGTGCCGCCGTCGGCCCACACGTACCAGTCGGCCTTGGGGTTGTCCCGCGACGACCGGGATTCGGTGAACCACGGGTGCTCGTCGGAGGTGTGGTTCAACACCAGGTCGAACACCACCTTCAGGCCGAGGTCGTGGCAGCGGTCGATGAGTGCCTGGGCGTCGTCGACGGTCCCGTATTCGGGGGCCACCGACCGGTAGTCGGCCACGTCGTAGCCGATGTCACGCTGCGGACTGGCGAAGAAGGGCGAGAGCCACACGGCGTCGACCCCCACGTCGACCAGGTGGGGCAGGCGCTCGATGACACCGGGGAGGTCACCGATGCCGTCGCCGTCCGAGTCCATGAACGACCGGGGGTACACCTGGTAGATCACGGCCTGCTGCCACCACGGGATCGACGTCATGCCCGCAGTCTCGCGGCTGGCTGAGTCTGGCGTGTCGAGTGCCGGGTTCGGCACAGGAGCGACCACCTGTCCGGAGCATGTCGTGAGCAGCCGTGTTGGTCTGGAGGCGGTGCACCTTGGGTAGGGGAGGTGTGCCCCCCGCTCCGGGAGGCCCGTGTCCACCCGGTGGTCGCGGCAATCGAAGGAGGATTCCCATGGGTGAGCACGAAGGTGGCGCCGAAGCCGGTCTGAGTGGCGTGGTCGAAGACGTGAAGGGCAAGGCCAAGGAAGTCGCCGGTTCCATCACCGGCAAGGAAGGCCTCCGCAAGGAAGGCCGTTCCCAGCAGGACAAGGCGGCGGCAGAGCGAGACGTGGCCGAGAGCGAAGCCAAGGCAGAGAAGGCACGGGCCGAGGCCGACCTGCAGGAGAGCCGTCAGAAGGCGCATCAGCAGGACGACTGAGCCTGCACACCGCATCAGCCCAAGTGGCTTGGGCGCGCGCTGGTGACGACGGCCTCGTCAGGCTTCAGCGGCCGAGGAGGCGCACGAGACCGTCGGCCAGCGCCGCCCGGCTTCGCTCGACGGAGAGCGACTGGCCGGACCGCAGGCGCTCCCAGGTGTCCCAACTCGTCCAGGCGTCGAGAAGTTCGCCGACGACGTCAGGGTCACCGTGATCGGCCAGTTCGGCGGCGAACAGGTCGAGCGTCTGGGTGCGGAGGTAGCTGTCGAAGCTCCGGAGATGGGTGTCGATCAGCGCCGATGACGGCGCCAGTGCCTTGGCGAAGCGGCGCACCGGGCCGATGGTCTCGTAGAGGCGGACCCGACTGGCCACGAACTTCTCGATGCGCTCCGCCAAGGGGGCGGCGGGGTCGAGACGGTCGAGCAGCGGGGCGATGCGGTCGGCCTGGGTGGCGATGGCGGCGGCGTTGAGGGCGTCGAGATCCTCGTAGAGACGGAAGATCGTGCTGAGCGAGAGGCCGGACCGCTCGGCCACCATCTGCGCGGTCGGTCGGGTCTGGCCCTCGACCACCAGGTCGAGCAGTGCTTCGGCCGCCGCCCGCCGACTGCGCGCCGCTCGCCGATTCCGTCCGTCGGGGATCTCGCCGTCGGTGGCCACGGCATGACGGTAACGGGACAGCCCGTGACAAGCACTATTGGGAGTGATACTCTCGAAATCGGCGCCGACCGAGGAGCGAGCCATGGCCACCAATCCCACCCACGAGCAACTCGAGCAACTGATCGCCGACAGCGAACGGCTCACCGGCGAGGTGGTCATGCTGAACCTCCTGAAGTTCAAGGCCCGCGCCGAGAGCGATGGTGGCGGCACCGGCGAGGAGTCCTACCGCCGTTACGGCGAGATGGCCGTGCGCAAGGTGGCCGAGCGAGGTGGGCGGGTCGTGTTCATGGGACGGCCCGACTCGATCCTCATCGGCAGCGACGTGGAGGGGGACTGGGACGCGGTCGCCCTCGTGGCCTACCCGAACCGCAAGGCCTTCCTCGACATGGTGAGTGATCCCGAGTACCAGAAGGGTCACGGCGACCGCGAGGGTGGGCTCGAGCGCATGGCGCTGATCGCCATGACCCCGGGGCAGAACACCTTGGCCGAGGACGGCTGAGATGGGCCGCAACATCTTGTTCATCACCACCGACCAGCAGCGCTACGACTCGCTGGGTTGCAACGGCGGCCAGGTCGCTCGCACGCCGGTGGTCGATGCTCTCGCCGCCGAGGGCATCAACTACCGCCGCGCCTACAACCAGAACACCGTGTGCACCCCGGCCCGCTCCACCATGCTCACCGGGCAGTACACGCGCACCCACGGTGCGCGGGCCAACGGAATGGCACTTCCCGAGGATGCGCCGTCCATTGCCGGCTACCTGCGAGAGGTCGCCGGCTACCGTACGGCGCTCTTGGGCAAGGCACACTTCGAGCCGGCGTTCGACCTCGACGACAAGTTCGAGGAGAACCGTCGCTGGAAGCGGGGCGACACCGGCGACTGGCGAGGGTTCGACACCTCCATCCAGGCGGCGCACGTCGGGTCGTTCAACGGTGTGGCCGTGCAGCACTACGGGCGGTGGCTCGAAGCCAACCATCCCGAGTGGCTCGAGAGCTTCGCCCCGCTGCTCGGGGCCGTCCCCGGCGGGGACACGGGCGCACCCGAGACGATGAACAACCCGATCCCGCGCGAGATCTACCACACCGACTGGCTGGCCGATCTGGCCATCAGCCACTTCGACACGTTCAGCGACGGCGACGACTGGTTCGTGTGGCTGAGCTTCCCCGACCCGCACCATCCATGGGACCCACCGGCCAGCGAACTGGGCCGGGTGCGCTGGCAGGATCTCGACCTCCCACCCGGTCACCCCGGCAGCGACGAGCGTATCGCCGAGGTACTGGCCCAGAAGCCGGCCCACTGGCTGGGCTGCTGGGAGGGCACGTTCGTCAACCAAGAAGGTGGACCGTTCGTCTACCGACCCCAGAGCCTCACCCACGACAACATCCGCGAGGTCAACGCCAAGGTCCACGTGATGAACGAACTGGTGGACGAGGCCTGCGGCCGAGTGCTCGACCACCTGCGCGCAAAGGGCTGGTTGGACGACACCGACGTGTTCTTCACCACCGACCACGGCGAGATGCAAGGCGACTACGGGTTCCTCTACAAGGGGCCGTTCCACACCGATTCGCTGATGCGGCTCCCCCTGGTCTGGCGTCCGGCGGCCTCCGCCGGCATCGACCCCGCCGTGATCACCGACCCCGTCGGCCAGCTCGACTTCGCCCCGACCTTCTGCCAGATCGCCGGGGTCCCGATCCCCGACTGGATCGAGGGTGCCCCGTTGGCCACCGCCGACGGCCAGGGTGTCCACGAACGGGTGCTGTGTGAGTGGGACAGCCAGTTCCCGGCCTACGGGATGCACCTGCGGTCCATTTACCGCGACGGATGGCTGTGCACGGCCTACGAGCCCAGCACCGGTGGTCAGCCGAACGGGCTCGAGAACGACTGGTTCGCCAAGCGCATGTTCGGTGACCATCTACTCGAGCCGATCGCCATCCAGTACGACGGCACCGAGGGCGAGCTCTACGACGTCGAGGCCGATCCCCACCAGTTCGTGAACCGTTGGGACGACCCCGACTATCGGTCGCTGCGCGACGACCTGGTGGCCGATCTCTACGACTCGCTGCCCAGCCACATCAACGTGCGACCGGTGGACTCGGTGGCCTGACCGTCGGCGTTGCGTTCCACGACCGGCTCATCCGATGAAGAATCCCGCCCTGCTGGGGTGGTAAGCGATGGCCGTGGAGGTGAACGTCTCAGGGTCGAGCGCTTCGAGCGTTTGGTCGGTGAGCAGGATCGGCCGGCCGTCGACCACCAGGACCCGCGACACGGTCGGTTGCGGTGCCGGGCTGCAGGTGACGTAGGTGCCGGCCGGCGCGTCGGGCACGAAGCGGGCGACGGTCCCCGGGTCGACGGGGTAGCACTGATGGCGTGGCCACTCGATCCGGTCGGTGTCACCGATGCTGTCGTCGCACCGCAACACCCGTCCGTTGGGTCCGATCATGTCGCGGATCTCTGGTTCGGTGAGGGCCACCTCGGGACAGGGCGGGGGCGTCTCGTCGGGCTTGTTCGCCGTCGGCACGGCCACTTCGGCCACCTCGCCGTCGACGCGGAGCACCGCAGCCACGTTGGGGGGTCCGGACGCGCTGAACGCTCCCTGGGTGTCGCGGATGCCCCACATGGCCAGGTCCCGCTCGGGCCAGAAGGTGAAGGCGTGGTGGTCGCCGCCCACGTTGTCGGACGACCACGGTCGCTCCCAGCTACTGACGATCTGGGGTGCGTCGGGGTTGGCGACGTCGAGCAAGTGGGCCTGGACCCACGAACGGGTGCGGCGGTCGTTGCCGGAGCCGACCTGATCGGAGCGCGACCCGACGAGCAGCGCCCGGTCCTCGGGCAAGGGATGGAAGTAGCCGATCCCGCCGGGAACGGCGACCTGGCCGGCCTTGCGGGGCGCAGTCGGATCGGTCACGTCGACCACTCGCACCTGACGCCCGAACAGTCCCGTCGAGACCAGTACCCGGCCGTCGACGAAACGCACGGCACTGACGTCGCCGGCGCCGTCGGCGAGGTCGGTGACCTCGGCGGTGCGGTCGAGCCCGCCGTCCCCGTCGGGGGTGAGGAGCACCAGGTCGACGGCGTTCTCGGAGGTGTCCTGGGCCCACGGCGTGCCAGTGGTGGTGACCACGCCAAGCGAGTCGCCGATCTCGCCGAAGGCGAACTGACCAACGGTCGACCCGTCGACGATGCCCGAGCCCTCGTAGCCGGGAGCCTCGCCCTCGGCGAAGGAGAATTCGTGGACGGCGGTCTCCCAGTCGTCGAAGCGGAGCCGGTCGCGGTCGATCGGATTCACCCAGACGCCGGAACTGATGGCCACCGTGTCGAGCCCGGCGTAGAGCGTGTCGCCCGGGGCGAGGATCGAGGTGGCGGCCGGCTCGAAGGTCCCGGTGCCGATGGGGAACGTCACCATCGAGGTCATGGCGACGCCGGCGAACGTTTCGGGCACGTGCACTCGTTCACACGGCACCAGCGGCGTCGGGTCGGCGCCCGCCCGCTGCCAGTCGGGGATCCAGTCGGCAGCCTGCGACAGCGCCACGGAACGGCGGTTCTGCTCCAGTGCCTTTGGGATCGACGTCGGGGTGGTGGGGAGCACGAAGCCGAGGTCCGCCATGTCGGAGGTGGTGACCAGGCGGATCTCGCCGTCCACCAGGCGGGCGGAGACGAGTCGGCCCTCCACGCGCACCCGGTCGGTGACGACGGGCTCGGTGGCGTCGGCGGTATCGACGAAGGTGACCGTGAGGTACGTGGTGGCGGCCTGGGTGGCCGACGGGTCGCCCTCGATGGGCTCGGACACCTCCGTCTCGGTGCCGAACACCGCAACCCGCTCGCCGTCGACGAGGAGCTGGTGCGCCGCCGTCCTGTGTCGGTCGTCGTCGTTGCCGCCCAGGGGCGAGGGGGTCACGTCGACGCTGGCCAGGACGTCGAGGCTGTTGGCGTCGGTGATGCGCAGGTTGCCGTCGCCGTCGAGGTCGTAGATGCGGGTGCCGACGGCCTTGACGTGGTCGAGTTCGTCGACGCCGGTGACCTGGACGTTGGTGCCCAGCGTGGTTCCCCCGTCCGCGCCGTCGATGGCCCCGCCTGTCATGGGCAGGGGTGCCATGGCGCCTTCGCCGACGGCCCCCGTCGTGTAGGGGATCCCGGGCATTGGTCCGATGTGCGATGCGCCGAAGCCACGGCTGCCGACGTGCTCGGCTCCGACGAGGCGCAGCTCACCGATGAGGGCATCGCAGTCGGCGAAGGTGGTGACACTGCTGACGAGCTGGACCTGGGTCGGATCGACGGGCTGGTCGTCGAGCCCGGCCAGTAGGCGTTCGGCCTCGCTGCGCTCCTCGGGGGTGGTGTCGGTGTCTTGCGGCATGGCCATGCGGCCCGCATCGTCGGACCGCTCGGCGACGAGGACGCCGGCCAGGACGGCAACCACGACGAGGGCTGAGCCGGCCACGACCGTCAGGCGCCGACTGCGGCGGCGCAGCACCGACGCCTCGATGGCCGATGCGGACAGCGAACTGGTGCGCTGGCGGAGCCGGGTGCCCGCCGCAGCGAGGACGGGGTCGTCGGGATCGTGGGCGTCGTCGGGCATGTCGGGGGTCTGGGGATCGTTCATGTCGGGCCTGCCTTCACTCGGTGTAGGACTGCAGCTCGGACGATGCCCGCAGCGCGGCGCGGGCCCGGTGGAGGAGGGACTTCACCGCCGCAGGGGTGACGTGCATGGTGTCGGCGATGTCGTCGATGCCCAGATCGGCTCCGTAGCGCAAGGCGATGACGGCGGCCTGGTCCTTCGGGAGTCGCCGGACCTCGGCCCACACGCTCTCGTCGTCGAGGGTGGCGAGCGGGTCGGGTGCAGCGGCGCGGTCGGCGAGGCCCTCGACGCGGGCGAGCGCTCGCTGCTCGCTGGTTCGCCGACGGGTCACCGAGATCGCCTCGTTGATGGCGACCCGGCGGACCCATGCACCGGGTCGGTCGAGACGCGACACCCGCCGCCAGCGGCGGTAGCCGCGTTCGAATGCCTCCTGGACGATCTCCTCTGCCCGGTGCTGGTCCCCGACGATGGTGGAGACGGCCGCGATGAGACCTCGGCTCTCGGTCTCGACCAACTCCTCGAACTCCGTCGTGGTGTTCACCGCTGCACCATCCTCCGCCAGACACACGCACGGAGCGGTGGATCGGTCGCGCGGGAACCTCCGCGGGGCCGATCTGACCTCGGCGGGATACCTCGAACACTGGTCCTGCCTCCGTCGACGACGGCCTCGTCGAGGAGCTCGAGGTCGTCCGGTCCCAGCGAGGGGTCGGAGGCTCGATACCGCTCGACGCAGGGTGGGGGCGCGTCCGTTGACGGCGTGACCCGGGGCGCCCAGCGGTCAAGAGCGCTTCCGCTGTGGTTCAGGACATCAGGGCGACGAGTTGGTCGAGGGCGGCGCCCCAGCCATCGGCGAAGCCCATGTCGGCATGCTTGGCGCAGGCGTCTTCGGCGGCGTGCATGGCGATGGCGCGGTAGTGGGT
>JAFIEP010000067.1 GCA_020832495.1 Acidimicrobiia bacterium
CAGGCTTCGCCGGCGGGGGCGGTGGCGCGCCCGGCGAGCGGGTGGCGGGCCCGAGTGCGGGTGGTGGGCCCGAGTGCGGGTGGTGGGCCCGAGTGCGGGTGGTGGGCCCGAGTGCGGGCGCCAGCCGGCCGATCGGCGGTGTCATCTCACTCGTCGGTCGAGCCCGCCTCGAGGTGCTGGCCCTCCCACGGTCGGTGGCCGAACCGGTCGACGTGTACGACGTCGCCCACCGGCCGGCGGGTGGTCGGACCGTAGCGACCCTTGGGCCAGCCGAGCGGCACCACACACGCCGGTTGCACCGACAGCGGCAGCCCGAGGGCCTTGCGCACCGAGGTGGCGGACCACAGCGGCAGGGTGATGAGCGACGCGCCCAACCCCATCGAGCGAGCGGCGAGCAACAGGTTCTGGACACTCGGGTAGATGGAGCCGTAGTAGGAGGTCGCAGCGATGGCCGGCATGGGCACGAACGGTGCCCGCGAGCCACGCAGGCAGGGGACGACCAGCACCGGCAGGTCCTCGAAGTTGTCGACCTGCCACTGCACCGCAGCCAGGATCTTCCGCATCGACTCGTTGCCACCCGGACTGGACGACCCGGTCGCCTTCGCCACCATGCCGGCGAGCCCACCGGCGTCGCTGCCCCCTTCGGCCACCTTGTGTCCGATGCCGCCGTAGATCTTCCAGGCCTGCCGGTAGCGCTCGGCCAGCTTGGCCTTGGTGGCCCGGTCCTTGACGACGACGAACTCCCAGTTCTGGCCGTTCGAGCCGGTAGGTGCCTTGAGGGCCAGTTCGATGCAGCGGAGCACGATCTCGTCGTCGACCGGGTCGGGTCGAAGGCGGCGGACGGCGCGCTGGGTCATCATCATGTCCTCGAGCGACGCCTGCAGTCCGCCTCGAACCTGGGCGTAGGTGGGCGGCGCCCACAGGGCGTCGGTGTCGCTACCGCCTTCGGCGGCGTGATGCTGGTGGGCGTCGGTGTCCTCGGCAGCCATGGGTCGACGCTATCGCCGGTGGAGTCCGGATGCCCCGGGCCTGTCGGTGGCCCGGGTCCGGACCGACCGACTCACCACCACCTCTGAGTGCACCCAGGTACCAGTGCGGTACCCCACCGCACACAGAACCGCCGGGATGTCCGGGCGGTCTCGCAATCGATGGTGGCCGGCGCGCGCCGGGTCAGATGGACGAGCAGTCGGCCGGTCGAGTGTCCGGCACACGGTTCCCGCAGGTAGCCCCGAGCGACTCGTAGTCCGACCCTTCACCGCTGATGCGGTACATCAACTCACAAGCGACCCCGTCACCCGCATCGCAGTCGAGCCACAACGCGTCGAGGAACTCGTCGTCGCCGAAGGTCTGTGCCGCCACGATGTTGCTCGGACCCAGGAGCTCGAGGCATCCCTCCATGTCGCCCTCGTCGACCCGTTCGCCACAGGTGAATCCGAAGGTCTCGTAGTCGCTCCCGAGAGCGCTCACGACGTACAGCGCGTTGCAGCCCTGCACGTCACCGACCTCGCAGGCTGCCCACAGCAGGTCGAGGTAGATGTTGTCCCCGAACGTCATTGCCTCGTCGAACGGAAGGTCGGCGAACTGTTCGGTGCACCCACCGGGCTGTGCGACGTCGAGTCGACCACCGCAGGTGGCGCCGAACGCCTCGTACTCGCTGTCCACCGGGGTGACGCGCCACAGCTCGTCGCAGTCGGCCATGTCCCCGAGGTCGCATCCCTCCCACAGGGCATCCAGCTCGGGGTCGTCGCCGAAGGTGAACGGACCTGCGGCCTGTGGAGTCGTGGTCGTGGAGGGTTCGTCGTCACGGTCGCTGGTGACGCATTCGGGGATGCCGAGATCGACCGCCAGCTCCTCGAACTGGTCAGCCAGATCCTCGATCTGCGCCCACGTGCGTTCGACCCGCTGGTCGTTCCCGTCGTCGAACGCCGCAATGAGGCGGTCCCCGAGGTCGATCTGCTCAGCCCACAGCTCGAGCATCCGCTCGGCATCCGCTCGGTTCTCGGACGGAAGGCCGAAGTCCTGCAGCTCCTCGAGATGCACCTCGGCCAAGTCGAGGAGATCGATGAGGAAATCGATGGCTTCCTCGGGGTCCTGCGGCTCACCCAGGTCGTCGACGAGATCCTCCTGTTCGAGACAGAGGTCAGCGGCCAGATCCGCCCACTCGTCGAACGAAGGACCGCTGGATCCGCACGACATGGCCAGCAGGGCCATGAGTGCGGCGACGGCAAAGGTGGTGACGTGACGTCGCACGGCAGCTCCTGATGACCTGGCGAGGGGCTCCATAGCCGCCTGCGTGTTCGGGGAGCGTACGGCACGGCGCGCCACTGGTCGAGACCCAACGAGATCGCGGCCGGCTCGCACCGGTCACGGGCGAGAGTCCGCCGGTGACACTCCGCTAGGGTCGGCTGGTCCGCAGCCGCCCGCCGGACGCCGTGCCGTCGGGCAGAGTCGAGGAGGAGCCGTGGAAGAACGCACCCCGTCCGAGGTGATCGACCTCATCCGTGAGGAAGGCGTGGAGATGGTGGATCTCCGCTTCTGCGACCTGCCCGGGCTGATGCAACACGTGTCGATCCCGGCAACGGCCTTCGAGGAAGACGCCTTCGAGGACGGCTTCGGCTTCGACGGGTCATCGATCCGTGGCTTCCAGGAAATCCAGGAATCGGACATGCTCCTCAAGCCCGACCCCGACACGGCGGTGCTCGACCCGTTCCGCACCCGGCGCACGCTGAACCTCAACTGTTTCGTGCACGACCCGCTCACCCACGAGAACTACTCGCGCGACCCTCGCTACGTGGCTCGCAAGGCCGAGGAGCACCTGCGCAGCACCGGCGTGGCCGACACCGCCTACTTCGGCCCCGAAGCCGAGTTCTTCATCTTCGACGACGTCCGCTTCGAGCAGACCTCGAACCGTGCCTTCTACCAGGTCGACTCGGTGGAGGCGGCGTGGAACACCGCCCGCGACGAGCAGCCCAACCAGGGCTACAAGCCGCGCACCAAGCAGGGCTACTTCCCCGTGCCCCCCATGGACCACTACCAGGACCTGCGCACCGAGATGACCATGACGCTCGGCGAGATGGGCATCCCCGTGGAACTGCACCACCACGAGGTGGGCACGGCCGGCCAGTCCGAGATCGGCATCCGCTTCGACTCGCTGCTCCGCCAGGCCGACCAGCTCATGCTGTTCAAGTACGCCATCAAGAACGTGGCCTGGCAGGCGGGCCGCACGGCCACGTTCATGCCCAAGCCGGTGTTCGGTGACAACGGGTCGGGCATGCACACCCACATGTCGCTGTGGAAGGGCGGCGAGCCGCTGTTCTACGACGAAGCCGGCTATGCAGGCCTGTCGGACCTGGCCCGGTGGTACATCGGTGGGCTCATCGCCCACGCCCGCAGCGTGCTGGCCTTCACCAACCCCACGACCAACTCCTACAAGCGACTGGTGCCCGGCTACGAGGCGCCCGTGAACCTGGTCTACAGCCAGCGCAACCGCTCGGCATCGGTGCGGATCCCGCTGCACTCGGGCAGCCCGAAGGCCAAGCGCCTCGAGTTCCGCTGCCCCGACCCGTCGTGCAACCCCTACCTGGCCTTCCCCGCCATGCTGATGGCCGGCCTCGACGGCATCCAGAACCGCATCGAGCCACCCGATCCCGTCGACAAGGACCTCTACGACCTCGCCCCCGAGGACCTGGCCAAGGTCCCGCAGGTGCCGGGCTCGCTCGACGAGGCACTCAACGCCCTCGAAGCCGACAACGACTTCTTGAAGGTGGGCGAGGTGTTCACCGACGACCTCCTCGAGGCGTGGATCACCTACAAGCGCGAGCACGAGGTGGATGCCCTCCGCCTCCGCCCGCACCCGTGGGAGTTCCACCTCTACTACGACATCTGAGTCGGTAGGCCGCTGACCTGCGGAAACGTGGGTCAGCGGCCGGCCTGGTCCGTCTGTGGTCCGTCAGACCAGGAGACGCGGAACGGGCCGCCAGGGTCATCGAGGCCTCGTTGCCCGGCGATCTGCGTTTACCGTCCAGTCAACGCGCGAGCCGAGCTGTACCTCGACGGTCTCGAGCGCGGGGTCTTCGAGGAGCTGAGCGACGAGAGAGTCGTTGCCGGCGATGTAGAGCTCGTCGAGGTCGTAGTCGCGGTTCACGACCCATTCTCTGTTGGACGGCCACCAGTGCTCTGGATCGTCTACGACGGGATGTGGTCGGCCGGCGGCCCGTTCGGCCTCACCGCGAACGGTGGCAAGGTCGAGGGAGTCGCAAGTGATCACCAGCGGCGGCGTGAGGTCCAAGCCAACCGACGCCCCGAGGACATAGGCGAACGAGTAGGGCCCGGGAGCGGCAGCGCGAAGGTGCTCAATCACCCTTCCTCGCGTCAGGGGATCCGAGCCCGAGTACAGGATGCTTGCCGGAGCCGCTCCCTTGGGCCGAGCGGCCGGCTCTAGTTCGTGCCAACTGATCTCTGGATAGAAGGCCACGCCGCATTCAGCGGCCAGGTCTCGCCAGGTGCGGCGAGGAGCTGTGCTCTGGGCGGGAGTCCACGGATCAAGGACTCGTACGTAGTGCGCGTACCCAGGTGGCAAGAGCTCCGAGACGTAGTGGCGGTCTCCAGGGACGGTTTCGAGGCTTGAGGCCAGCCAGGCGTACTCCTCTGACGCAACCCGTTTGGCGGACTCAGCCACCGTCGACCGTCGCGGGAGTAGTGATCACGAACGGCAGGAAGGCGAGCTTGATCTCGCGAGCGTCGTCGCTGGGCGACAACAGGACGAAGTCCTTGCGGTCCGTCGGCTCCCCGCTGGAGAGCGTCCGGATGCACTGAGAGTGGGCTTCGAGGACGTCCTGTGCCTTCTGGATCGTCTGCGTCGCGTCCTTGGTCTCGATGAAGAGGATCAGCGCTGCCTTCGTGTCCCTCCACACGAGGTAGCCCAGAAGCTGATCAATCGCGTCCGCGAACGACTTTGGTCCACGCCAGATCTTGCACTCGGCGATGAAGACGTTGCGATTGTCTACGCGGAGCAGGATGTCGGTCTTTCCTGCGCCGTTGAAGACCTCGCCTCCGGCTTGGCCTTCGAACTGGGAGTTCAGTCCCACGAGCATGAGGTCTCGACGCTCCTCCTCGTGGAGTCGCAACGTCGTGGTGGGGCTCCGCTCCAACTGTCGGCCTGAGTTGACGATGATCCGGATGGCTTCGTCGTAGTCGGTCTCGCTGAGTGCCGGCTCGGGCTCGTACGGCGCACTGGCCAGCTTCGGCCGCGTGATCTCGGGTCGCCTGCGCTGCACCGGCACGGCGATGCTCGGCGCGTTGGCACGGCGACGGACTGGGATACCGAGACCAGCGACCGTGTTCCGGTCCGCGAGGAGTCGTTCCCGTCGTTGCCGCACAGCTGAGAGCGCCGTGTCCATGAGGGAGTCGTTGTGCCGCGTCGTCATCTCGCGGCACCAGGCCAGCCAGCGATCGATCTCCGCCAACTCGTGATCGAGTTGTCCTCGGACCTTCTCACCGTCGAGCTGCCGATCCTCGAAGGTGAAGATGACCTCAGAGTCGGTGACATCGGCACGAGGAGGGTTGTAGGTGAAGGAGTTCGGTCGGAGCGAGAAGATCACCCGCTCGCCTTCGTACGGGACGTGGACGGTCAGGCGTGATACGTCGATCTCTACGCGCCTGTAGAAGTCATCTCGGAGGGCCTGCTTCCCGTCGCGCGGCTCGTTGGCGTACATCTCGGTTCGCAGGAGCTGAGGGCAGTGCGCGGCGTGCTTCTCCGCGAGGTAGGCAGCGATCTCCTGCTCGGACTGCGCCAGGAGCTGATCGGGATCCCACTTGGCGACCTCCTCGATCAGCTTCTCAATGGTCGATCTCAGGGCTTGATCGAGTTCGCCCTTCGAGAACAGGAGTTCCACCGGCACCAACGTATTGCAACCCTGCGACATCAACGGTGTGTCCCCGACTTCCGGAGCTCAACGGGTGGGAACGACGCGCGGAGAGGCACCGACGGTTGGGATGCCCCGCCGAGTGCCGAGCGCAGCGTCCACCGCCAAACGCGCTCGTTGGTCGCTGCTCGGGAAGAGGTGAGGGTACACCCTGAGCGTGAAGCCGGGGTCGGCGTGTCCGAGGTACTCGGCGACGGCCTTGACGGACTCGCCGGCATCAATGAGCACGGAGGCGTAGAAGTGTCGAAGGGCGTGCATGCCGTTGTCTCGGCCGGGCTCGACACCGGCATCGAGGAGGGCGCGGTGCCAGACGCCATGGTTGAAGTAGTTGCGATTCAGCGGCTTGTTCTCCCGGCTGGTGAACACGAGATCCTCGCCAGTCGCCGGCTGCCTGCGCAGGTGCTCGGCCAGCTCGAAGGCGACGGAGTCCGGCAGCGGTACCACTCTCGTCTTGCTCCGCTTCGGTCTGTCGATGACGAGTCGGGAACGCACGAGCTTCACCTGTTGCTCGACGTGGACCTGCTGGCGGAGGAAGTCGATGTCGCACACGCGCAGACCGAACACCTCGCCTTGGCGCAAGCCACACCCTGCGGCCACGACCGCGGTGGCTCGGTACCGGTCCGGGAGGGCGTCGATGACGGCTTCGACCCGCTCCGTCGGCCACGGTTGGATCTTGCGCTGCTCGCGCTGGGGAAGCTTGACGGACCGGGCCTTGCACGGGTTGGTGGCGATGAGCCCGTCGTCGACCGCGGCGTTGAACACCGTCGAGACGTTGGTGAAGATCGTCCGCACGTAGGTGGGCGCCAGCTTCTGTTGCAGGCCACGGATCCACGCC
>JAFIEP010000084.1 GCA_020832495.1 Acidimicrobiia bacterium
AGCTTGACGGACCGGGCCTTGCACGGGTTGGTGGCGATGAGCCCGTCGTCGACCGCGGCGTTGAACACCGTCGAGACGTTGGTGAAGATCGTCCGCACGTAGGTGGGCGCCAGCTTCTGTTGCAGGCCACGGATCCACGCCTGGATCACCGACGGCTTGATCGAGCGGAGCTCCCGCTGGCCGAAGTGCCCGATGGCGTGCAGGCGCAGCCGCAGTTCGGTCGCTTCGCGGGTCGATTCCGTGAACGTCTGCGCCTCAAGCCATCGCTCGGCGAAGTCGGCAAAGGTGACCTTGCCGGCGTTCGGGTCGACGAACGCGCCGCGCAGCACGTCGGCGGTGATGGTGGCGAGGAACCGCTCGGCGTCGGCCTTCCGGGCGAAGTCCTTGGTCCGTTCGTGGCCGTCGGGGTCGCGGTAGCGGGCCTGCCACCGCTTGCCCTTGCCGTAGCGGGTGGTGCGGACCCGCTCGCCGTCGACAGTTCGTTCCCACCGGTCCTGGATGTGCGCCATGGGGACCAGCCCCTTCGTTGCGCAGCACCGGCGCGTGAGCGCGCGGCGCTGGAATCGAGAGGCCTCCCCGGACTTGCTCAGCTGGCGGGCCAGGAGAAGCGATCGGCTCTCGCCAGGGATTCCTACTCAGGGTAGGATATTTTGCATGGCTGTGTCGAAGGTGTCCCTCAGCATCGAGGAAGACGTGCTGGCCGAGGCCCGTGAGCGCGCTGGTCGCCGTGAGCTGTCGTCGTACGTGACCGACGCGCTACGCCGCCAGCTGCAGCACGACCGCATCGGTGAGCTGCTGGCCCAGATGGAAGCCGAGTCCGGCCCGATCCCGGACGATCTGATGGAGGAGGCCCGACAGCTATGGCGAGGACCCGCCGCCGCACCCAGACCCCGCCGCCGCAGCGCCTGATCCTCGACAGCGGCGCCGTCATCGCCCTGTCCCGGAACGACCTGCGGGCCCGGGCCACGCTGGCCGCGGCGCGAGAGGCCGGCGTCGAGGTATCCATCCCCTCGGTGGTGATCGCCGAGACCGTGCGCGGATCGGCAAAGGACGCCAAGGTCAACCGGGTGATCAAGTCCGTCGGCGAGGTGACCGCCCCCGACGAGGACACTGGCCGTGTGGCTGGAGCGCTCCTCGGGGCGGCACGGTCCACCTCCACGATCGACGCCTTGGTGGTCGCGTCGGCGATCGAGCTCGGCGGAGGCGTCGTGCTCACTGGCGATCCCGAGGACCTCAAGCCTCTCGCCGCGGGCCACCCCGCGGTCGTGATCAGCCCGCTGTAGTCATTCAAGGCTCGGCGGGTACACGGGCCGCGTCGAGCCACTCGTCGATCTCGTCGGGATCGAAGCGGAGCAGGTGGCCCCACTTCACGAACGGGATGCGGCGCTCATGGACAAGGCGGCGGATGTGTCGCTCGTTGACGCCGAGCTGCTCGGCGACGGTGGGAAGGTCCATCAACGGCCGTCTTGATCCGATGTCGTCGGTGAGGTTCATGGGGACTCCTCGATCTTCTGCTGTCACCGACTACGCCGCGGGGAGCGCCGGGTCTCTCAGGGTGATCGCGAAGTCGTCGACGTCGCCACGCAACGTGAACCAGGACGGCTCCCGGCAGGGTTCCCAGAGGGAAACCTGCAAAGGTGTGCGCGCCGGATCTTGTTCGGACTCGGTGACGGTGCGTGGCGAGCCGCTCAAGCACGCGGCCGCGAAGACGCCGATCTGGGGCGGCACGGTGCCATGCGAATGGCGATACGCCAGATGACGGTGCGCCTCGACGGATGCACGCTGCTGTCGGGGGTGGAGAGCCGTGTGTGCAGGCGACACCCGCGGGCAGTGAGCGCCAACCACCGCGGCACACCGGATGCGGCGCTCAACCCGGAGCGTCGCAGCACCGACGCCGAGCGGCCCAAGGCACGGCCAGCACAGCCCATCCGCTCGAACGGGAACCCAATCGGGAACTGAACCGGGAACCTGGGCATCGGAACGGGAACTCGGCCCACGAACCGGGACTGGACCGGGAACCCGATCGGGAACCCGATCGGGAACTCCACCGGGACGATTCTGGAAATGGACGACCGCTTACGGGACAGTCCAGGTAGCGGGGTGAGGACGCGGGATGTGGTGTCCCGGTTGCGCAGGGTGAACCGGGACGCTCCCGGGACGAGGGCTTGCAGCTACTCCCGGGGCTCCTCGCGAATCGGCCGGACGTCGATCGGGATCTGCTCGGCGGTGCATGGGTACTCGGCGACGGTGAAGGACCCTCGGTAGCCGAAGAGGGGACCGAGCAGCTTGTTGGCGACGTGGACCTCGATGCGGAACCGTTGGTTCTTCTCGTCCCACCACTCCCGGACGTCGGCGACGCCGGAGAACATGAGCGGAAACCCGAAGGCGAATCGTCCTTCGTAGAAGCGCTGCTCGCCGCTGCGGATGCACATGGCGCCCTCGTCGTCGACGGAGCAGTCGATGTCGACGGCGAGGTGCTGGTGGGTGCCGAGGTAGTCGACGATCGTGTCGCGCTGCTTGCTGTGGATCATGGTGGCGTCGAAGGTCCTGAGCCGACGCGGGAACTTGAAGGTTCGTGACCAGGTGACGGTCTCTCGCCCGAGCTCGTCGACGTAGGCGTAGTTCGAGACCGTGAACGGGACGTCGCGGCCTCGGCTGGGAAACAGCACCCGGCGGGTCGACCCGAGGAGAAGGAAGGGCAGGGTCCACCATGGGCCGTGCCACACCTCCTCCATGGTGCCTGTGCCGATCTGGCAGGTCTCGTCGAGCGAGGAGAACCCGAAGCGCCACTGCATCTTGGGATGGAGCCGGTCGAAGTCGTCGCCGAGCACGCGTTGATAGATCGAGGTCATGGCAGTTCCTCCACGTCGGGTTGACGGTCGGGAGCGGTGCGCAGCGGTCGCCGCCCGCTGGGCCGGCCGTCCCGCGTCGCTAGCGCGACGCCGGCGAGAGCGGCCACGGCGATGCCGAGCGATCCGGGGTTGAACGCCTTGGTGAGGATCGACCGGTCTGACGTGGCGGCGCCGATAGCGAGCGTCGGCATGGCAGCCATGGCGATGACGAACGGCCAGCGCTTCCCGGAACGTGCCGCGGTGGCGACGGCGAAGCCGGCTTCGACCGCACCGACGGTGCGGACCAGCTTCCGGGCGCGGGACCCGGACAAGCCGAGGCCCTGCCAGATCGCCACCTCGTCCTGGTCGACCTTCCACACCTTGGGCACGAGGCCCTGGTACGCGAACACGCCGACGAGCCCGCCGACGGCCGTGGCGTGGGCGATGGCCTGGTCGCGGGACCGTTCGGGTGGGATGCCCTCCTCGAGCCAGAGGCGCAGCCGGTCGAAGCTCCACGCGGTGGCCCAGCCGAACGCGGGTCGAAAGACCACGCGGTCGACGAGCTCGCCGAGCCGACCCCAGCGCGGTCGGTAGTCGTATCGGGTCAGGAAGCGTATGCCGTCGTCGGTGGGGACATAGCGCCAGTAGCCGGCACCTGCATCGATGATCGAGCGGCGGTCCTTCGCCCAGAACCTGAGCCCCGACCACCGGGTGCCGTCGGGGCGGTCTCGGTCGCCGAGCGACTCGCCGGTGCCACCCACGGTGACACCGGGCGCGACCGTCGTCGCGTAGGTGAAGCGCTGGGGTTCACCCTCCATCTTTGGCAGGTAGGTGATCGAGCCGAACCGGACGTCCCATCGCTGGTGCTCGTCCGGGTCCTGCGTTGCATCCCACAGCTGCTCCATCGGGACCCGCATGCGGGACTCGACGTAGATCGGTCGCCGGCGCCTGGTGGTGCGGGAGTTCCTCATCGGTCGATCAGCTCCCCGAGGCGTTCGCGTCCGAGACGGGCGACGCTGGCATCGAGCGAAGCGAGGAGGACCTGGCGAGCGGTGGCCTGCAGCTGAGCGAGCGTGGTCGCCAGCTCGCGTGCTCTGTCGGTGTCGAGTCCGTCCTGCCAGTCCTCGGGCGCGAGGTGCGTCTCGAAGATGGTGATGAAGCGCTGGGCGATGTCGTCGGTGTGGGCGACGAGCGCGTCCCACTCGTCGAGGATCACGTCTGCGGGGATGCCGAGTTCGGCCAGTGCGGAGCCGCTGTCGAGGAACCGACGGTCTGCCACCCGGACTTTGCCGTCCTCGGTCGGTTGGACGAGTCCGAGTGCTGCGGCGCGCTGCATCAGCTCGGGGGTCATCGATCCTTCGGGGAATCGGGCGAGTAGGTCGGCGGGGTCGAGGACGATGGCGTGGACCTCGCCCAGGAGGGAGTCGAGTTCGGCCTCGATGCCGATGACGGCGTCGAGGCTCCGTCCGTTTTCCCACTGCTCGAGCAGATCGGCGATGCCCGCGAGCGAGTGCCCTTCGTGCTGCAGTCGGGCGATGAGGCGGAGTCGGCTGAGGTGGCTGTCGTCGTACCAGCCTGTGCGGCCCTCGAGTCGGGGCGGGGCGAGCAGCCCCTTGGTCTGGTACAGCCGCACCGTGGTCGATGCCACGTCTGCTTGTCGTGCGAGCTCATCGAGCCGGTACTCGGTTCCCATCTGGGACCCTCCAGAATCTGCTTGCGTTTAATACGTTACTAAATGATAGTGTATCAATCATGAGCAGACAAACCCCGAGTGCCGACCGAGCAGTTCGCGGGACCATCCTCCGTCGGTTGCTGGTCAACGCGGTGGTCGATCCCCACGAAGCCGCTCGGCGGCTGCCCCCAGGGGTGCGACCGCACGTCATCGCGGACGGCACGGTCGTCGGATGCTGCCTGCTGGAGATCGAGGCCATCCGTCCGGCGGGCCTCCCAGCAGTCGTGGGCCAGCGGCTGCGAGCGGCCGCGCATCGCATCTCGGTTGAGTGGGGCGACGGAGCCGGCGCAACCGTGACGGGCGTGTACGTGCCTGTCCGGCACACCGACTCTCGACTCGCGGTGGCTCTCGGCGGTCGCTGGTTTCCGGGCGTCCACGAGCGCGCTCTCATCGAGGTCGCGGCCGGGGACTTCGACCTTCGGTGGCGGGTTGATCCGCTCGAGGCCGTCGGCCTCGGCATTCGAATCGCCGCGTCAGTCAGCGCTGAGGCTGTGGCCGGCGCGATGTGCGATCAGGTGGGGGCGACCTGCCTCGGTGCGTCTGTCGGTGTGTCGCCCGACCGGCGGGGTCGTCTCGAGGCGGCACGCATGGAGCCTGCGCACCGTGACGCTCGGGCGGTGACCATCGAGAGCCTTGAGTCAAGATTCCTCGACGGCTTCAGGACCGCCCGGCTGTCATCCTCGTACCTGATGTGCGACACCGAGGTCACGTGGACGCGGGCAGATGCACCGGCGATCGTGAGCGAGTGGGTTCCGGCATGAAGGTCGTGATCGCGGGCGGAGCGGGATCATTGGGGCGGCGCGTCGCCGACGACTTCGCTCAGCGCGACTACGAGGTCGTGATCCTCACGCGGTCCACCAGGCCTGACATCGGTCACCGCCAGGTCGAGTGGGATGGCCGCACCGATGGTGCCTGGGCGTCGGAGCTCGAAGGTGCCGTGCTGATCAACCTCGCCGGCGAGCTGGTCGACCGCCGACCCACGAGGAGGAACATCGACTTGCTCCGACAGTCCCGAGTCGAGCCCACGATGGCTCTCGTGCGGGCGGCCGAGGAGCTCGAGACGCCGGTGGCTATGTGGGTGCAGATGAGCACGCTCGCGATCTACGGCGACGCCGGCCAGGCCATCGTCGAGGAAGGACACCCCGTCGCTGACGGACCACCGCAGATGGCCGGTGTTGCTCGACCGTGGGAGGAGGCGGCGACGGGCGCACGCGCCGATCGGCAGGTGATCCTGCGTACCGGCATCGTGTTGGACAGAGGGGCGCCTGCGTTCGTGCGATTGACGAAGCTCACAAAGCTCGGACTCGGCGGCCGCATCAGCCGAGGTGACCAGTGGGTGAGCTGGATCCA